>NZ_JBFBAY010000002.1:52573-537300 GCF_040682415.1 Micromonospora sp. NPDC051196 | reverse complement strand
GTCGACCAGTTGTAGACGTCGAGCACCTTGCCGGACAGCCGCGACTTCAACCGGTAGTAACCACCACCCGAATCGACGAACTGCCACTGCTGCTGGTTACCGTTGTTACGCGCCCACTGCGTGATCCGCGCACCATCGCTGGTGGCCAGGTTGTACACGTCCAACGCCTTGCCACTGTTGCGGTTCAGCAGCACGTACCACGCGTTGGTGTCGACCGTCGCCGCAGCTGCCGGGGTCGACACGACCGCCGTGGCTACGACTCCGCCCACCACCGCCGCCACACCGGCCGCGACGACGCGCAGCAACCGCCCGCGCCGATGCGACGGCGGCGCGAGCAATGAAGATCTACCAAAGGCAGACATGATCCTCCTTCGAAGTTGACCAGGACCCGAACGGCCCACCAAGACGGGCACACCGCGATGCACAGCCAGTCGGCCAGCCCCGGGATGTGTTAGCGCTAACATCGACGTCCGCATGCCCTGGCGCACGCCTGAACCAAGATCCGACGCAACAGGCTTGCCCGGTGAGCCTCCGACGCCGTCACCCTTGAACATCGAATGTGGGCGATAACATGCCGTTCGTCAAGTCGTAACGCGCCAGTCTCATCGAGGCGTTCCGCGCCACAACCCGCGGCATGACCACTCCTGACCGGCGCTCCGCAGGGATCCCCCTGCCCACCGGCACAGCCCGGGGCCGGCCACCCAGGGACGACTCCCTGATGGCGCTAACATCGGCGTTTGCGCATGATTCGGTCGCAGTTCGCCGAGCGATCCGCGACCGCGTACGGGCGAACGGCAGTTCGGGCGGGGCAGAGCTTCACTCCGCGTGAGTTGCTGCACAGGTTCGGGGTCGACGGCGGGTTCCCGACAGGGAGTCGGTATCTTTGCCGACATGCTGTCGGCTACCTATCGGATGCGGTGAGCCCATGTTCCTCGCCATACGCGAACTTACCTTCGCCCGCGGTCGGTTCGCCCTCATGGGCGTCGTCGTCGCGCTCATCGCGATCCTCACCGTATTGCTGAGCGGACTTTCCGTCGGTCTGGTCAACGACGGGGTCTCCGGGTTGAAACGCCTCCCCGTGACCTCGCTGGCCTTCCAGGACGACGTGGCCAAGGATTCGGCCTTCTCCCGCAGCGTGGTGGAGACCACGGCGGTGGACACCTGGGCGGACCAGGACGGCGTGGCCGAGGCGGCGCCGCTGGGCAACACCCTCGCCAACGGTCGGACCAATCAGGGAATCGAGGTCGACCTCGCCCTCTTCGGCGTCGAGGTCGGTTCGTTCCTCGACCCCGCCGTCGTCGCCGAGGGCAAGCGCCTCGCCTCCGAGGGCGAAGTGGTGATCAGCGCCACCGCCGCCGAACTGGGCATCTCGGTGGGCGACACCATCACCCTGGAGCCCGCCGGTACCCCGCTCACGGTGGTGGGCATCCTCGCCGACCAGCACACCTTCGGCCACGTCGACATCGGCTACCTCCCGCTGCGCTCGTGGCAGGAGGTGAAGGCCGGAGTCCGGGCCGGCGACGCCGCGCCCGAACGCATCTACAACGAGATCACCGCGGTTGCCGTCCGTACCGCTGACAACGCCGACGTCGACCTGGTGGCCGGCGACAAGGCAGCCGGTACGACGTCGATGACCCTGGAGGAGTCCTTCGGCGCCTCGCCGGGCTACACCGCCGAGACCTCGACGCTCCAGTTGATCCAGGTCTTCCTCTACGCCATCTCGGCGCTCGTGGTGGGTGCGTTCTTCACGGTGCTCACCGTGCAGCGCAAACAGGAGATCGCGGTGATCCGGGCGCTCGGTGCCAGCACGCGCTACCTGCTGCGGGACAGCCTGATGCAGTCGGTGGTGCTCCTCGTCCTCTCCGCCGGGGTCGGCGTCGGCATCGGCGTGGCAGCCGGCGCCGCCATCTCGGCCACTCCCATGCCGTTCGCGCTGGAGGCCGCTCCCATCGCCGTCGCCACCGCTCTGCTGCTCATCCTGGGCGTCGTCGGTGCCGTCGTGGCCGTCCTGCGCATCACTCGCGTCGACCCGCTCACCGCGCTCGGAGGCAACCGATGACCGCCGTCCTGTCCCTGTCCGACGTCACCCTGGTCCACGGCGACGGCGAAGACACCGTCACCGCCCTCGACAAGGTCAACCTGGATGTCGAGGCGGGGGAGCTGGTCGCGATCGTCGGCCCCTCCGGCGCCGGCAAGTCCAGCCTGCTGGCGGTCTGTGGAGCGCTTACCAACCCCACCTCGGGCACGGTCCGGCTCGGCGGCGTCGACCTCGACACGCAGTCGCCGCGCCGGCTCACCGCGATCCGTCGCGAGCGGATCGGCTTCGTGTTCCAGAGCGGCAACCTCATCCCGTCTCTCACCAGCCTCGACCAGATCCGGCTGCCACTGACCTTCGGCAAGGTCGCCAACCCCCGCGACCCCGGGGAGTTGCTGGCCGAGGTCGGCATGTCACACAAGGCGGACCGGCGCCCGCACCAGCTCTCCGGCGGCGAACGGCAACGCGTCGGCATCGCGCGGGCCCTCGTCACCCGCCCGCAGGTACTCCTGGTGGACGAGCCGACCGCTGCGCTGGACCGCCAGCGCAGTCAGGACGTGGTCGCGCTCCTGGCCCGCGAGGCCCACGACCACGGGGTCGCCACCGTCATGGTCACCCATGACCATGAGGTGCTGCACCACTGCGACCGGGTGCTTGAGATGATCGACGGCAGACTGCTGCCCGCCGACAGCAACGCAGCAGTCTGATCACTTACCCGATCAGCTGCCCACGAGGAGGAGCGCGTGCCGCGGATCCAGGCGGCCAGCGTCGCCGAGCACCACGCCCGGCAACGGCGTGCTCTGCTGGACGCTGCACGCGCCCTGCTGGCCGAGACCGCGCAGGCGCCCTCCATGGCGGCGGTCGGTCGCCGTGCCGGGCTGGCGCGCACCAGTGTCTACCAGTACTTCGCCTCCGCCGAGGAGCTCCTCGCTGCCGTCGTCGCCGACGTGTTCCCCGCCTGGGCCGGCCAGGTTCTGGCACGGGTGCTGGCGGCACCCACGCCGGCCACCCGGGTGTGGGCGTACGTGGTGGCGAACGTCGACCTGTTCGCAAGTTCCGAGCAGGCGGTGGCGCGGGCGCTGACCCAGGTGGTGGAGCCACGCGTGTTGCAGGGCCCGATGGAGGAGTTCCACGCTCAACTCCAGGGGCCACTGCGGCAGGCGCTCGCCGACTTCGGTGAGCCCGAGCCGGAGACGATGGCCGGGCTCATCGACTCGCTCATCGTGCGAGCGTCCCAGGAGGTCGGCTCCACCACCCGGACGCAGCCAGCGGAGATCAGAGTCGCCACGGTGGCCCGGCTACGTCGGTTGCTCGGCCCGTACCTCGGCCTGGGTCCGCAGGACTGACACCCACCGACCCCGGCCGAGGCACGGCCGCGCCGGTCAGAGCAGGAGCAGCAGGGCAGAGCCGACCGCCACCGCCGGAATGGTGGTGATGACCGTGGCCAACAACGCCGAGTTCCGCCGCAATGCGGCGAGCGGGATCAACGCGTCGCCGTCCTGGCTGATCGCGTTGGCAACCAGGGTCGGCAGCGGCAGTCCCCCACTGACGTACAGGCCGGTGAAGACGATCTGCACCGCGCAACCGGGGATCAGGCCGATGCCGGCCCCGACCAGCACCCCCAACAGCCCGCCGAGCGCGATCTGCGAACCGTCGAACCCGGTGGTGCTGATGACCACCTGCCACGCCAGGTACGCCACAGCCACCCAGACGGTGATGAACGACGCCTCGTGGGCGCTGTGCCGCAGAGTCGCACCGATCGATTGCGGATGCGCGGTCGTCAGGCTGTCGTCTGCCAACCGCCCCCGGCCGGCGGCGAAGATCAGCGTCGCGACCATGGTGCCGAGCACACCGAGCGCCAGGTATGGGTCGACGCCACCGAGTGCCTGGGTCAACACCGCCGGATCGACCATCTGAAAGAGCACCGGCACCGATACGACGAAGGCCGGCGCGGTCAGTCCCCAGAAGGCCGTGGACGCCGTCACCTGCGGCAGCACGCCACCGAGCAACCGCCGGGAGCCGGCCAGGTCGGGGACCCCGACGGCGGCGAGCCCGGCGGGTGGGGCAGCCACGGCGGATCCGACCCGTGTGGCCGGCCCGGCCGGTGTGGCCGCTGTGGCAGGCCCGACCGGTGTGGCAGGCCCGGACGATGTGGTCAGCGCGGCAGGCCCGACCGGTGTGGTCGCGGCGGGCGTACGGCGTACCGCCCGCGCCGGGTCGATGCCGAGTGCGTCCACCACGTAACCGGTGACCAGGCCGACCGCGAACAGCAACGCGTGTATCTGGAGCGCGAACATCGGATTCCAGGCCATCACCACCCACGAGGAATCGCCCATGGTGGCGACCAGGGCGGCGATCACGGTGCCGAATGACACCTTGCCCCGGGCGTACAGCGGCATCAGGATGATCGCGCCGCCGCAGCCTGGACTCACGCCGAGCAGCGCTCCGACCAACGGCCCGAGCCGACGATGCCGGGTCAACCCATCGGTGACGCGATCCCCGTACCGCCAGCGCAGCCAGCCGAAGAGCGCCACCATCACGGCGACGTAGACACCCACCTGCATGAACGCGTCGGCGAGCGGACGCAGGACGATTTCGGTCACAAAACACCTCCAGGCAAGACGGCCCGCGGGGGATGTTCTGCTTCAGGCCACAGCAGGTACGCCAGGGCACTTCCCCGGACGCTGGCCCTTATGGGCCATTCAGCGACCCCGCCGGGTCATCCGGCTCAGCCGCGGTCCGCGGGTACGGCGTCTCACCTTCGGTGTGAATAGGCATGATGGCTCTGTAACCGGGAAGGAGCGAACATGTCACACTGTTCCCCCATCCGGGTCGCGGTCGTCGACGACCACCCGATCTTCGCCCGGGGCCTCGAACTGCTGCTTCCCGCCGCCACCGACGGGCGGGCGCAGGTGGTCGGCTCCACCGCCGATGCTGCGGCGGCGGCCTCGCTGGTCCGCCGCTGCGTGCCCGACCTGGCCCTGGTCGACCTGCACATGCCGGCGCCGGGAGGAATCCGTGCCGTGGCGGCGATCCGCCGAACCACACCACAGGTACGCGTGGTGGCGATGTCCGACGCGGACGACCTGAATTCGCCCCTGCAAGCATTGGAGGCCGGTGCCGAGGCGTACGTGCCCAAGAGTGCCGAGCCGGAGAAGTTGCTGCCCCCGCTACTAGCGGTCCTCGACGGCTGGGCGGTGATGCCGACGCAACTGTTGAGCGTGTTGCTTCGCCCCTCCCGTTTCCCGCCCGTCAGCCTCGACGAGGCGGAACGCGCCCTGCTCCGGTCGATCGCCGCCGGCTGCAGCACGCTGGAGATCGCCGATCAGATGCACGTCTCCGACCGGACCGTGAAGCGGATGTCCGCCGCGCTGTTGCGCAAGTTGCGCGTCTCCAACCGCGCCCAGGCCGCAGCGCTCGCGGGCCACACGGGAATGCTCGACGACTGAACGTTCAGGCCCGGTATCCGGTCCTCATCGCTCGGTGTCGTCGGTGCGCGGCCGGGCACCGGCGATGAACGTGTCGAGGGCCGGGCCGTGCAGCACGCCGCCGGGCAACGGATCACGCAGGGCCCGTACCACCAGGCGCGCCACAGGAAGTCGGTCCGGACGCAGCGCCGCAGCGAGCACCACGTTGCCGTACCGCCGGCCGCGCAGCATCCGCCGGTCGGCGACGACGCACACGTCGGCGAAGACCGCCCGCAGGGTGGCCGCCTGCACCCGGGTGAGGACCAGGGGCGGCAGGTCGGTGACGTTGACCAGGTAGATGCCGTCCGGCCGCAGCACCCGGGCGACCTCGGCAGCGAACGCCACGGTGGCCACGTGTGGCGGCATCCGGGCCGCCCGGTAAATGTCGGCGAGCACCAGGTCGTACGCCCCGGCGGGAGCCACGGCGACCGCCTCCCGTGCGTCTGCGACGTGGACCTCGACACCGGCCGGTCGGGGCGGCAGGTCGCGCGCCACCAGTTCGACCACCGCCGGATCCCGCTCGACGACCAGCTGGGCCGAGCCGGGCCGGGTGGCGGCGACGTAGCGCGGCAGCGTCAGTGCGCCGCCGCCGAGGTGCAGCACATCCAGCGGATCACCGACCGGCGCAGCGAGATCGGCTACGGCGGCCATCCGGCGGACGTACTCGAAGTGCAGGTACGTGGGATCTGCAAGATCCACGTACGACTGCTCGACACCGCCGGCCAGCAGCGTACGCCCGGTGGGCCGGGTCGGATCGACGACCAGTTCCAGCCGGTCGTCGGATGCTCCCATGGCCAGGCAGGTTAACTGATCCGCCGACGGCGCCGGAACCATCCGCTGGGTCGAAGGATGGTGGGTCTACGCCGCGCGTCCGGTGGCCGCTGATGCCGCCGGGGAGCCGGAGGTGGGGAACAACCTCCGGAGGACGTCCGCGAGGGTGATGACACCGATGAATTGTCCGCCGTCGGTGACCACGACGAGGTGGTTGCGGGTCTCGCGCATTCTCGTCAGGGCCATGTGCACCGGCGTGTCCGCCTCGATTCGGAAGGCCGGGCGCGTGTACGGCGCAAGCGACTGCTCTGGTGGCGCGTTGAGTGTGTCGCGTACGTGGACCACTCCGGTTACCGCAACCTCGTCACCGACCAGAATCCGCAGGTGGCTTGAGCTGCGGGCGGCGGCTTGGACGTCGGCGACTCTCGCACCGGGTGACACGGACGTCGGCCGGGTGCCCGGATTGACGAGGTCCCGCACCAGCAGGTTCTGCAACTCCAAGGCCACCGTCAGCTGGGTGGAGTACCTGGCGTCGAGAGCCCCCACGTTGGCGGAGTGTTCGACGAGATGGCGCAGGGTGTCCGGGCTCAAGCCGTTGGCCACCTGGTCAGCCGGTTCGACACCGATTCGGCGGAGGCACCAGTTGGCGGCATCGTTGAGCCCGCGAAGCAGCGGCCTGGTCAGCCACATGAACGCCCGCATAGGTATGGCCAGCATGATCGCCGACCGTTCGGGGTGGGCGATGGCCCACGACTTGGGCGCCATCTCGCCGACGACGAGGTGCAGGAAGGTCACGATGATCAGGGCAAGCGCGAAGCCTGCGACATCGGCGAGCCACAGCGCCACGCCCCATGATTCGAACAGCGGGGTCAGCCAATGATGCACCGCCGGCTTGGTGATGGCACCGAGCGCAAGGGTGCAGACGGTGATGCCGAGCTGTGATCCGGCCAGGAGCACGGTCAGTTCGGAGGACGATCGCAGCGCCGCGCGGGCGGAAGGGCTGGATGCCGCCATGTCTTCGAGGCGGTGTCGCTTGGCGGCGATGAGGGCGAACTCGATGGCGACGAAGAATGCGCTCAGCACGATGATCGCCACTGTCGCCACCAGCACGATCCAGAAGTTGCTCATCGGAGTGCTTCCTCGTCGTCTTGCGAAGCCGGCGGAGCCAGGATCAGGCGGATGGACGACGGCACGTGGCGCTCTACCTTGACGACCTCGACCCGCAGCAATCGTGGTTCGGGCGTGGTGGTCAGGGCAAGGTCGGCCGGGTCCACGGGCAGTTCCACGTCGAGCACCGTGCCGGGTTCCGGGAGGTCACCGTGCGCGGAGATCACCAGCCCGGCCAGGGTCTCGTAGTCACCTCGCGGCAGATCCTGGCCGAGGATACGCTCCACCTCGTCGATGTGTGCGTCGCCGGCAATGAGCCAGTTGCCGTCGTGGGCGGTCGTCGTAGTGGTCGCGCTCTCGTCGTCGTGCTCGTCTGCGATCTCGCCCACCAGTTCCTCGGCGAGGTCTTCGAGGGTCAGCACGCCTGCGAAGCCGCCGTACTCGTCCACGACGCACACCATCTGGTTGCCCTCGCCGAGTTCCTGCAGGGCCGCGGGTAGGGCCATGAGGGTGGGAACGATGACGGCAGGTCGCATGACGTCCGCGGCGCTCAAGGCCGGATCGGGGTCGGCAAGAATCTCGTCAAGGTGGATCACGCCGAGCACGTGACCCTCGACGTTGAGAACCGGATAGCGCGAGTGCCCCGCCGTCATCCGCTCGCGTACCTCCGCCACGGTGTCGGTGGCCTGGACGACATCGACGCGGGCGCGCGGAATCATGGCGTGTTCCACGTCACGGCGAGGGAAATCCAGGATGCGGTCGAGCATCAACGACAGCTCGGCCGGCAGATCACCGCTTTGGCGGGATTCCGCAACGATGTGTTCGAGGTCCCGGGCCGTCGCGGAGTGCTCGATGTCGTGCACGGGTTTGATACCCAGCAGGCGAAGGAGAAGGTTCGACGCTTGGTCGAACACCCAGATCAGCCAGCCGAACACCGTGAGATACGCGATGGTCGAGCGCGACAGCCAACGCGCGACGGGCTCGGGGCGCGCGATGGCGAGGTTCTTCGGGAACAACTCTCCGAACAGCATCTGGATCAGCGTGGAGAGCAGCAACGCCAGGATGGTCCCGACGGCAATGCCAACGCCGGTGGGGACACCGACTCCCCCGAGCATCGTTCCCAACGACTCGCCGATGAGCGGCTCGGCGACGTATCCGACGAGTAGACCGGTCACGGTGATGCCGAGTTGAGCACCCGAGAGCATGAACGACGTTCGTCGGGTGACCTTCAACGCACGCTTCGCGACCGGGTCACCAGCTGCTGCCCGCGCCGAGAGCGCGGATCGATCGACGGCCATGTAGGCGAATTCCTGCGCCACGAAGTAGCCGGTGACGGCAGTGATCGCCAAGACGACGAGAAGCCCAAGCAGCAGGGAGAGCACCGCCATCATCGGGTACGCGACCCTTCACACGTCCACTCGCGATGAGGCAGGTGCCAGGGTCTTCGGCCGAGAGTCATGATCGCCAGCATAACGCGGTCCGGGAGAACGGCATTCGACGTCCGCGAGGCCATCCCGATGGGGGCTGACCTGCTTCGATGGGTACGAGGATCCCGATCGTGGTCCCCAGTCCCACGATCGGGCCGCCCGACGCCGTTGCGTCGTCGGGCGTCGACACCGAGCGTCGGCCCGAAAAGCTACCGGTTGAATCCCGAAACTACCGGTTGAAAACCCTGGAACTTTCTGCCAGCCTGATAGCCACCGATCAATGTGATCGCTAACACGATCTCCACGCCCCGGGAGGCCCTCACACCGACGAAGCCCACCCAGCTGCCCGGTGACACACCCACCACCTTCAGTCCAACGCCCGCAACCACTTCCCGGCGGGCAACCGGGCCCACCTCGCAACCCTTCACCTGCTGGTCAGTTGGCCAGCGCCGACTGACCTCCGGGCGGGCACCTGACGTGAGTCCTGGCCCGGTCGGCGGCTCGGCATCGTGGGGCGCTGCCACCTGAGCGCTCCCGAACGGCGACAGATATTTCCTAACCCCACCAGTGGAGGATCAGCATGATCTCCCGGATCCGTCCCTCCGGGCGTCGACTTCGAACGCTCGCTGCCCCCGGCACAGCCGCGATAGTTGCCGTCCTCATCGTGTCGATGTTGCCTACTCTCGCTCACGCCGCCGAGTCCACCCTCGGCGCGGCCGCGACCCAGTCCGGCCGGTACTTCGGCGCCGCGGTGGCGGCGAACAAGCTCAACGAGGGCGCCTACACGACGATCCTGAACCGCGAGTTCAACAGCGTCACGCCCGAGAACGAAATGAAGATCGACGCGACCGAACCGCAGCAGAACAACTTCACGTTCGGCAACGCCGACCGGATCGTCAACCACGCCCTCTCCCGGGGCTGGAAGGTCCGGGGTCACACCCTGGCCTGGCACTCGCAGCAGCCCGCCTGGATGGAGCGGATGGAAGGGCAGGCGCTGCGCTCGGCCATGCTCAACCACGTAACCCGGGTGGCAACCTACTACCGGGGCAAGATCGACTCGTGGGACGTGGTGAACGAGGCGTTCGAGGACGGCAACAGCGGCGCACGCCGTAACTCGAACCTGCAGCGCACCGGCGGCGACTGGATCGAGGCCGCGTTCCGCGCCGCCCGCGCCGCCGACCCGGGCGCCAAGCTCTGCTACAACGACTACAACACCGACAACTGGACCTGGGCCAAGACCCAGGCCGTCTACAACATGGTGCGCGACTTCAAGCAGCGGGGCGTGCCGATCGACTGCGTCGGGTTCCAGTCGCACTTCAACGCGCAGTCGGCGTACAACAGCAACTACCGCACCACGCTGTCCAGCTTCGCCGCCCTCGGGGTGGACGTGCAGATCACCGAGCTGGACATCGAAGGTTCGGGCACCACGCAGGCCAACACCTTCCGCGCCGTGGTCAACGACTGCCTCGCGGTGCCGCGCTGCAACGGCATCACCGTCTGGGGCATCCGGGACAGCGACTCCTGGCGTTCCTACGGCACCCCGCTGCTCTTCGACAACAACGGCAACAAGAAGGCCGCCTACACGGCCACCCTGGACGCGCTGAACAGCGCCACCCCGGGGCCGACTCCGACGCCCACCACGCCGGGGCCCACCCCGACCACGCCCCCGCCCAGCTCGGCAAACGAGATCGTCGGCACGCAGTCGGGCCGGTGCATCGACGTACCCAACGCATCACAGAACAACGGCACCCGCGTCCAGCTCTACGACTGCAACAAGCAGACCAACCAGTCCTGGACGTACACGGCCAACCGGCAACTCCAGGTGTACGGCAACATGTGCCTGGACGCCGCCAGCTCCGGAAACGGCGCAGCCGTCCAGATCTACAGCTGCCACAGCGGCACCAACCAGCAGTGGAACGTCAACTCCAACGGCACCATCAGTGGCGTGCAGTCCGGACGCTGCCTGGACGTCTGGAGCACCTCAAACGGCGCCCAGGTGCAGCTCTACGACTGCCACACCGGCGCCAACCAGCAGTTCCGGCTCGTCTCCCTCGGCGGTTCCAACCCGCCGCCCACCACCCCGCCGCCGACGACTCCGCCGCCCGGCACCACCTGTGACCTGCCGTCGTCGTACCGGTGGTCGTCGACCGGCGCCTTGGCGCAGCCCAGGGCCGGTTGGGTGTCGTTGAAGGACTTCACCCACGCGCCGTACAACGGTCAGCACCTGGTCTACGGCACCACGCATGACACGGGCACGACCTGGGGTTCGATGAACTTCGGCCTGTTCTCGAACTGGAACCAGATGGGTTCGGCCAGCCAGAACCAGATGCCGTTCGCCGCCGTGGCGCCGTCGTTGTTCTACTTCGCGCCGCGCAACGTCTGGGTCCTGGCCTACCAGTGGGGTGGGCCGGCGTTCTCGTACCGGACCTCGACCGATCCCACCAACGTCAACAGCTGGTCGTCGGCACAGACGCTGTTCACCGGGTCGATCTCGAACTCCAGCACCGGCCCGATCGACCAGGCGCTCATCGGTGACGACCAGGACATGTACCTGTTCTTCGCCGGCGACAACGGCCGCATCTACCGGGCCAGCATGCCGATCGGCAACTTCCCCGGCAGCTTCGGATCGAACTACACCACGATCATGACCGACACCACGAACAACCTGTTCGAAGGCGTTCAGGTCTACAAGCTCCAGGGCCAGAACCGGTACCTCATGATCGTCGAGGCGATCGGCTCGCAGGGCCGCTACTTCCGCTCGTTCACGGCCACCAGCCTCGGCGGCACCTGGACCCCGCAGGCCACCTCCGAGAGCAACCCGTTCGCGGGTAAGGCCAACAGCGGTGCCACCTGGACCAACGACATCAGCCACGGCGAGCTCATCCGCAGCAACGCCGACCAGACGATGACCGTTGACCCCTGCAATCTCCAACTGCTCTACCAAGGGCGGTCCCCCAACTCGGGCGGCGACTACGGCCTCCTGCCCTACCGCCCGGGACTGCTGACTCTGCAGCGCTGACAGCGTGCAGGTCCGGCTCGGGCACAGCCGGAGCGGGCGGGTTCGGCATCAGCCGAGCCCGCCCATCCCTCACTCACCCCACCACCAGGAGGTACCGACCGTGCAAGGACAGGCACACCATCCCCCACCCGCAGGGACTACCGATGCCGACCGAGTGCCCAGCTTCCGTGGCCGGCTGTTCAAGCTCGCCGCGACCGGGATCGCCGCCGCCGTCGGGCTGCTCACCGTGACGGTGGCGGCCGGGTCGGCGTCGGCCGCCGATAACCCGTACGAGCGGGGCCCGGACCCCACCCGGACCAGCGTCGCCACCGAGCGCGGCCCCTTCGCCAACACCTCGGTCAGCGTTCCGACCGGGTACGGCTTCAACGGCGGCCGGATCTACTACCCGACCGACACCAGCCAGGGCACCTTCGGGGCCATCGCCATCTCGCCGGGTTACACCGCGTTGTTCTCCGCCGAACTGGCCTGGATGGGACCGTGGCTGGCATCGCACGGCTTCGTCGTGATCGGCATCGAGACCAACAGCCGTAACGACTTCGACACCGCCCGAGGCACCCAGTTGCTCGCCGCGTTGGACTACCTGACGCAGCAGAGCCCGGTACGCGACCGGGTCGACTCAAGCCGGCTGGCCGTTGCCGGTCACTCCATGGGCGGCGGTGGTGCGCTGAGTGCCGCCATGCGGCGTCCGTCGTTGAAGGCGGCGGTCGGCATCACGCCGTTCTCGCCGTCGTCGAACCTGGCCAACGACCGGGTACCCACGATGGTCATCTCCGGGCAGGCGGACACGGTGGTCACCCCGTCCTACGCCCTCGACCTGTACAACAGCCTCCCGTCCACGACGGAGAGCGTGTACGTCGAGGTCGCCGGTGGGGATCACGGGTTCATGGTCGGACGATCCAACCCGGTGATGATCCGGACCATGCTGCCCTTCCTGAAGATCTTCGTCGACAACGACGCTCGGTACAGCCAGTTCCTCTGCCCGCTGATGGACAACAGCGGCGTGGTCACCTACCGCAGCACCTGCCCGTTGCTGACGACGCCGACCACTCCTCCGCCGACCTCCCCGCCGCCGACCAGTCCTCCGCCCACCAGTCCTCCGCCGACCACGCCGCCGCCCGGCTCGGCCAACCAGATCGTCGGCGTCCAGTCGAACCGGTGTATCGACGTACCCAACGCCTCACGGAACAACGGCACCCGGGTACAGCTCTACGACTGCCACGGACAGACCAACCAGTCCTGGACCTACACCGCGAACAAACAACTCCAGGTGTACGGCAACATGTGCCTGGACGCGGCCAGCTCCGGAAACGGCGCAGCCGTGCAGATCTACAACTGCCACAGCGGCACCAACCAGCAGTGGAACGTCAACTCCAACGGCACCATCAGTGGCGTCCAGTCCGGGCGCTGCCTGGACGCCTGGAGCACCGCCAACGGCGCACAGATCCAGCTCTACGACTGCCACGGCGGCACCAACCAGCGATTCAACCTCGTCGCACGATGACCGTGGTTGACGCGACGAACAAGCTGTTCGTCGCCATGCTGCGGGGCTAGCTCCAACACCTGGAACAGGCCGGACCGAAAACGGGCGGGCTCGACATCACGTCGGGCCCGCCCGGAACACGCAGACACCGCCGGCCAGCACGGGCATCGCTAGGAAGACAGACAAGGCCCTGATCTGCGTTCCCGCAGCTCAGGGCCTTGTCGATCTTGCGTGCCCGAAGGGACTCGAACCCCTAACCTTCTGATCCGTAGCACGCCATGGCGATCGCCTGGGCGATGCTCTGCGCGAATGTCTGGAGCCTAAGGATCACGAACTGATCCTGATCAGAAACTCCTGATCAGGATCACCGCTGCAGGGCTCTTGGACCGCCTCGGCCTGCGGTACCAGCTCGTCGTCCCGGATACCCAAGCAGAAGGCGCCGGCCGCCGGACGCAGTCGGTAGCCGCCAGGAACTGGTAGGTCGACCGCCTCGATCCGGAACAGCTGGGCTGACCAGTCGTCGCGGCAGTCGCGCCAGGGCTCCAACATGCCGGCTGCCGGGCCATCGCTGATGACCGTGAGGCAGCCGACACCTTCCTGTGGGTGGATCCACTTGATGTGGTACAGGCCGTCGCCCACCGGTTTGATGACAGTCTCGGGCGGTACGGATCCGGTGCAGGGACGTTGGACTGCCACCGCGCGGGTGTGCTCGCGCCCCTCGCTCAGGCACAGTTCCGGTGTGCGAGCCGGATGGATTCGGGCGACTCCGCCTGATTTGCCGAGCGTGAGCTGACGCGGAGTGGATGGGGCGGCCGCTACCCCGTCAGACGCGTTCGGGCGGGGCGCCGGCCGCTCGGGCAACTCGGGTACGGCAACGACGCCTCCGTGTTGGCTGCTGTCGCGTTCGAGCAGCAGGAATGCCGAGATGCTGACCACCAGCACGAGGGTGATACCCAAGCCGGTCACCACCGGCCACGACCGCGAGCGTCGCGTCACCTGAAGATCCGCTGGCGTCTGCTCAGTGCCGCTGCCCGACGGCGAATCCACTGGCTCGGGGGACGATCCCGATGCCGGGTGTTCGGATCCCATGGCGATGCCGTTACGTACCGCCACCCACCGTTCAGCGGTGTCCTGGCCCAAACCGCAGGCGTGGACGAACGTCGTGATCAGCGGGGCGCGGGGCAGGGTGTTGCGGCCGAGCATCGAGGTGATCGTGCTGGGTGGGAGCGAACCTCCCGACGCCCGGGCCTTCGCGGCCAACTCCCGGTACGACAGCCCTGACCACAGGCGTAGAGCCCTCAGGGCCGCGACGAACTCTCGGGCGTTCATGGATGGATCGGGTTCCGGTGGTCGCAACACAGGCCACTCCCTCCACTCCACGGTGGGTCTCGATTCAGTTGGAACCACCATCATCCCGGCGGCTAAACATTCATGCTTTCAGATCTATGACTTCGCGACCCGGCTGTGGCCGCCGCCACTTCGGCCGGCGGGCCGCAGAAAGCCGTCAAGGCGACGTGTGCGGAACTGTTCCGCACACGTCAGGCCCTTCCCCGCCTCACCGCCCCCGGGTCAGGCTTACCGCCAGATCGATGTGCCGAGCAGGGCGAGCTCCGCCCTGTAGGCCTCAAGACGAGAGAAAGGAACAGGGATGAGGGGATGGTGGCTCGCTATCGGTGCTGCGGTGGCCTTGGTGCTCGGTACGCCAGGTATGGGACATGCGGCCGCGTATGAAACCGACTACGCAGTTTCGGGCAGCTCTGCCCAGTGCACGTACGACACTTCCTACCCTGGAGGGCTGGGCAGCGTCTGCTTCCAGAAGTACGGAGATGTCTGGATGGTCACTAGATCGGCCCTGGAGACCAGTTCCACCTCAGTGCGGTGGGTCAACCAGCTTCGTAACTCTTCCGGTAGCTGGGTGACGTACCGGGAGGGGCAGTGCATCAACAGTCTAGGCCACTCGACGTTCGGACTCTGCAACAAGGACTACTACGAGAACAGCAGCCATAACGCCCTCGGCGGGTACGGCAGTCGACTCAGATTCCAGGCCTGCTACACAACCTGTAGCGCATGGACCCCCTGGTTCGCTAACGACCAGTGAACTAGGTACCGGCGCGTTCCGTGTGGCCCACTCGCCGGCATGCTGACGCGCCGTCCCCGGGCACCATGACCCCGTCTGTCTCCCTTGCTGGCCTCGCCGTAGTTTCCAGCGAAAGAACAACTCCAGCCCTGGTCAGTGGCCCTGCGCGAACGCCTGGGGCCCGGGATCGTCATCCCGTTTTTGACCAGCGCTGGAGTTGTTTTTTGGTCCGGAAGCTACCGGCGGGCCAGGTAGCCTCACCGCCGTGGCACCGCAGACGCCGTGCCCACGGCGTTGCCGGCACTGCGCCCGCGAATCCGACCAGGCCGATGCCGCCGCAGCGGCCTGTTGACACACATCGTGCGGGCACACACCTACCGCAACGCTCAGATCCGGCCACGAGTCAGTGCCATAACGGAGGGGGACAGCCCTCATGAAGGACACGGCACGGCCTGCGGCGATGCATGGCCGGGTGAGCGCCAGATCGTGTCGCGGTGTCGGTGCCACCGGTCGGGCATCTGGTACGGGAAGACGCCGGTCAGGGCGCGAGACCGGCTCAGGCTGCTGATCCGGACGGGGAGCCCGAACCATGCCTGGCAGAGCCGCTGGTGCCCGTCGACGAGGAAACCCTGTCACCGGTCACCCTCCGGCGGGTGAGTGCGGGTGATGACGCGGACGCCGCGCCACCGCCGGGCTGGGTGGCGCCGAGCGAGCCGCTGCTGGGATATCTGTCCGCGCGGCCGCGAAGACCGCAATGCAGTCGTCGGGGTCGAGGCGGATCGCAACGGCTGTGCCGCACTCGCGCCACACGGCATCCCAGCATTCAGGAACAGGAGGACAACGACTCGAATCGCTGCCAAACGCATGCGGGACTGACCGGCACCGGCCCGGACCCGCCGGGACGGAGGGGATGCTCGTCGCACGAGCACCCACCGAGCACCCAACCGACCACAAGGGACGGAAACACAAAGGCGCCTGACCTACCCTTTCAGGTCAGACGCCTTTGATCTTGCGCGCCCGAAGGGACTCGAACCCCTAACCTTCTGATCCGTAGTCAGATGCTCTATCCGTTGAGCTACGGGCGCTGGTGCTCGGCCAGTCTACACACCCGGCCTTGCGCGGAGACTCCGGGATTCGAACCCGGGAGGGGCTTTAAGACCCCAACCGCATTAGCAGTGCGGCGCCATAGACCAGACTAGGCGAAGTCTCCCAGGTGGCCTGCAGACCACCGCGCCCGAGGATACAGGTCCGGACCGGCCGGGAGCAAAGCGACTATCGGGTGCCGCCCGACTGTGCCGGGCGGCCAGCGAACTTAACCGCTGTGCGCCGCCGTGTTCGGGACTACGCTCCATCGGCATGCAGGAGCAGCCGCCCAGCGAGCAGGACCACCCCGAATCTGCTGAGGGAGCACGTCGGCGCTCCCCGAAGGCGACCTTCACGCCACCGCCGGCTCCACCCAGCCCTCCCCCCGATGAGCAGGACGAACCCGGCAGAGCACGTCCTCGGCGTGCGAAAGCCGCTCCGGGGGTGCTGTTCCAGCCACCGCCCGCTGCGGAACAGCCGCTGCCGCGTCAGGCCCGGCCAGCATCGTCCTCACCCGCGCCGCCGTTCGTGGCCATGCCAGCCAAGGTCGACGAGACCGGGATCACGCGGGCGCAGACACGGCCACCCGATCATGGCGACGACCGGCCGGAGCCCTCAGCAGCACAGCCGGCTTCCGGCGCGGCAAAGAAGACCACACCGAAGAAGGCCTCGCCCGCGAAGAAGGCTGCACCGCCGAGAGTCACGTCCGAGGCAGCTGACGCTGCCGGGCCGAGCGATGCGAAGAAGACACCAGCCCGCAAGGCAACGTCCGTGAAGGCGGCGGCCGATCCGGACCCGCTTGTGGCCAAGAAGGCGCCGGTACGCAAGGCCGCATCTTCCCGGACCCCGACCGACGCGGACCGGACCCCGACCGACGCGGAGCCGAGCGGGACGAAGGCACCAGCACGCAGGGCAGCGGCTTCGAAGGCGGTGCCCGAGCCGGGAGCGCAGGTGGCCAAGAAGGCACCCGCACGCAGGGCGGCGTCCCTCAAGATCGGGGCCGACGGCGGATCGACCGGTGCCAAGAGGGCGCCGACGCGCAAGGTCGCGTCCCCGCCGGCCTCGGCTGAGGCAGTCGATCCCGCTGTGAACAGCAACAGCAACAGCAACAGCACCAGCACCAGCACCAGCACCAGCACCAGCAAGGCGTACGCCGGAGAGTCGGCCAGCACCGCGGCCGGGCCGGGCCTGATCGACGACGGGACCGCTGCGGAGCGTACGCCGAATTCGGAGCTGCGGACGCTGGTCGCGCGGATGCTCGACCACCCGGGTTTCGCTCCGGAGCTGCTGGCGCTGGCGGCTGTCGAGGCGCTCGGGCCTGGCGCCGCCGAGTGGGCTCGGCGACTGCGGGGGACGTACCCGGGGGCGGACTCGGACGGTCTGGCTCGGCTGGCCAGTCAGCGGTTCGTCCGGCAGGCGACAGTCGGTGGGGCGGGCTCCGCGCTGACGGGCGCCTTTGCGCCGGTGGTCGAGTTGGCCGTGGTGCTCTGGTCGCAGGCGAACCTGGTGCTGCACCTGGCGGCGGCGTACAACCGGGATCCGGCGCATCCGGACCGGGCGGCGGAGCTGCTGGTACTGACCCGGGTGCATTCGGACCTGGAGGCCGCCCGGTCGGCACTCGCGGCGGCCCGGGCTGCGGGGGACGGCCCGAGTGGGCCCGCCCCTCGGGCGGCGGAGGCGGCCTGGCGGCTGGCTGCCCCGCTGGCCGCCCAGGCCGGTGGCTGGCTGGCTCTGCGCCTGGCCGCCCGCCTGCTGCCCGGGGCGGCGGCACTGGCCGCGGCGGCCGGCAATTCCGCCGCGACCCAACGCCTGGCCGCCCGCACCACGGCCAGCTACCGCCCACCCCGGCGGTAGTTGGTCAGAGCCAGGTGAACCAGGATTTGGGGAGCAGGCTGTAGCCGACGAAGGCGACTATGTCGAGCAGGGCGTGGGCCACGATCAGGGGCATGACGCGGCGGGTGCGTAGGTAGAAGAGGCTGAACACGACGCCCATCACGGCGTTGCCGACGAACGCGCCGAAGCCCTGATAGAGGTGGTAGGAAGCGCGAAGCAGGGCGCTGGTCGCGATGATCGCGCCGACCCGCCACTGGAGTTGCCGCAGCCGGGTCATCAGGTAGCCGACCACGATCACCTCCTCCAGGATCGAGTTCTGGAAGGCGGCGAGGATCAGCACCGGCACGGTCCACCAGAGGTCGGGCAGCGCGGCCGGAACCAGGGTGGCGTTGAGGCCGAACTGCGCCGCCGCCCAGAACAGGGCGAGGCCGGGCAGCCCGATCAGCGCCGCCAGCCCGGTCCCCTGGGTGAGGTCGGATCCGGGCCGCCGGAAGTCGACGCCGAGGGTCCGCACCGGGTCGCCGGGGTCACGCGCCAGCAGGTGTACGGCGAGCAGCACCGGCAGCAACGCGAACACGATGCCGAGCAACTGGTACGTGAGGTCGAGGTACGGCCGGGCGGACGCGGAGGTGTTCAGCGCGGCGGTCTGCCTCGACAGCCCACCCTCGGCGGTGAGCTTCGCGATGATCGACACCGTGGCGTAGACGGCCGACTGGCCGAGGGAGAGGCCGAGCACCAGGAGCGTCTCGGTGCCGAGCGTCCGGCGGGACACCGGACGGTTGAGCTCAACGGTCACCGCACCACTCTGCCCGACCGGCCCTGCCGATGGCACCCGGGTGCCACGAGCCCACTGCTGGCACCCGTCCGAAGTGCCATTGAGCAGGCCTCATGATGCGGTCGCACATTCTGTGCGACCTTCATACACGCTCCGTGGACATTCTATGAGGGCCCGCACCGCCGTCAGAGAAGGAGCGCCCCCGGTGGACAACTTCGCGCGGCTGCTGAAGGAGAGCTGGACTCTGGTCGAGACCGACCGGGTCCGGCTGAGCGAACACTTCTACGCCCGGCTCTTCCTGCTCGACCCGGAGTTGCGCAAGCTCTTTCCGGTGCAGATGGCCGGGCAGGGCGACCGGCTGTTGGAAGCGATCATCGCGGCGATCCACACGGTGGACGACCCGGAGGGCTTCGACGAGTTCCTCCGCGCGCTGGGTCGGGACCACCGCAAGTACCACGTCGAGGCGGCCCACTACGCGACCATGGGCGTGGCACTACTGGACGCGCTGCGCAGCACCGCCGGGGACGGCTGGAACCTGGAGTACGACCAGGCCTGGCGGGACGCGTACGCGGCGATCAGCGAGAAGATGCTGGCCGGCGCGGCGTCGGACGCCAACCCGCCGTTCTGGCACGCCGAGGTGCTCACCCATCAGCGGTACGGGCCGGACACCGCCGTATTCACCTGCCGGACGCTGCAACACCCGTTGACCTGGAAGGCGGGTCAGTACGTCAGCATCGAGGCGCCCCGCTACCACCCCCGGGTGTGGCGTACGTACTCGGTGGCCAACGCCCCGAACAACGACAGCGTGCTGGAGTTCCACGTCCGTACGCCCGAGGGTGCCGGCTGGGTCTCCGGCGCCCTGGTCCGCCGGGTGAAGCCGGGCGACCTGCTGCGGGTGGCCGCCCCGATGGGTTCGATGACCCTGGACCGCTCGTCGGAGCGCGATGTCCTCTGCGTCGCCGGCGGTGTCGGGCTGGCTCCGATCAAAGCCCTGGTGGAGGAGTTGACCGGATTCAACCGGACCCGTTGGGTGCATGTCTTCTACGGTGCGCGTACCGAGGCTGACCTCTACGGGCTGGACGGGTTGCGCGAACTGGTGGCGGCCCACCCGTGGTTGTCGGTCACCTCCGCCTGCAGCAACGACCCGGACTTCGAGGGCGAGCAGGGCGACATCTCCGACGTGGTGGCCCGCTACGGCCCATGGACGACGCACGACTGCTACGTCTCCGGCTCGGCGGCGATGGTGCGGTCCACACTGCGGGTCCTCGCCGCCGACGACGTCCCGCCACAGCACACCCGCTACGACACCTTCGGCAACCTGTAGAGCTTTTCTCCCCCCGCACCGGGGCGCGTGCCCCTGCCCCCTGGGGCACGCGCCCCGGTCCCCCGATCGGGCGGACCGGCACCGCCCGCACGACCACGCCTGGCCGGCCGTCGTTCCCACCCGGACCAGGCGTGGTCGTGCAGCAACAAACGCCACCCTGGCCGGCCGTCGTTCCCACCCGGACCAGGCGTGGTCGTGCAGCAACAACTTCAGTAGCGCCAGGGGTGGCCGGATTCGCGGTATTCCTCGATCGGCACCAGCGGCACCCCGGGGGCCATCCGGTCGATGTACAGCCGGCCCTCCAGGTGGTCGATCTCGTGAGCCACCAGGCGGGCCATGCCGAACTCGAACGAGGTGATCACCCGACTGCCGTCGAGCTGGGCATGTTCCACGTCGAGCCGGAGCGGGCGCGGCACCAACCCTCGGTGGTCGAAGAAGGAGAGGCAGCCCTCGTACTGCTCGTCGATGTCGGGTGCCGCGTCGACCACCCGGGGGTTGAGCAGCACCAGAGGCTCGGCGGTCCGGTCGGGCGGGCGGATCACCGCTGCGGCCCGGCCGATCTCCAGTTGTGGGGCGGCGATCCCCACCCCCTTGGCGAACGGGTGCAGTTCGTCGAGGCGGGCCAGCGCGTCGATCAGTCGGTCGACCACCTCCCGGGCGGCTCGTTCCTCACGTGGCAGATCGAACGGACGGGCAGGTTGCCGCAGCAGGTCGGCGCCGCGTTGGAGGATCCCGAGCCCGCGCATCCGCTCGGAGGGCCGGATCCGCTCACCCTCCGGCTCGGCGTCGGGTTGGGCGCGGAAACGCCACTGCATCCGGTACCGAGCGTTCAACGGCGGGTCGTCGGTCGCCCACTCGAAGATCGCCCGGTCGGCCTCGTCGCGCCGGGCGACGGCCCGGCGCAGCGGGCCCTCCTCCGCCGAGAGCGAGGTTTCCGCGCCCCAGACCTGCGGGTCCAGCCCGGCGGGCAGGTCGAGGCGTACGGCAAGGTGCCGGGTCGGTACGCGGACCGCGCGTTGGAACCACGGCCCCCACTTGTCCCGCCCGACGGTGTACGTGTACTCGATGGTCGCGCGGTGACCGGGGTAGAGCGGGAACCGCCGTTCGCCGTTCTCGAAGAGCAACCAGATCTCTTTGAAGGCGTCCCGGTCGTACTTGGCCCGCCAGTGCATGGCGTCGCGTTCGCCGGACTCCTCACGGTAGGCGCGCAGGCCCAGCTCGGCGAAGGTGAGCGGGCGTTCCCGGTGGTGCCGGTTGGACCGCCCAGGATCGTTGGGGTATCGGTCCACGGCGACCCGGACCAGGTAGCGGGTGACCGGTTCGGTGCCGGCGTTGTACAGCTCCCGGCGGATCAGACAGCGGTAGCCGTCCTCGGTGTAGGTGAGGATGCTCTGCTCGTTCTCGACGATCAGCCCCGTACCCGGTGGTATCCACCGGCCGGTCGGATCGGACTCCCGCTGGTCGCGCTCCGCGCGGGTGTGCCGCAGGTGGTCGTACTCGCGAAAACGTTGCCAGATCGCGCCGCTGGCCTCCAGAACGGCCTCCGCACGCCGGGCGAAGTCCTCGGTGGGTCGGTGCCGCCGCCCTTCGACGTGGCTGACGTAGGACGGGTCGAAGCCCATGAGCGTGGCGAGCTGTTTCTTGGACAGCCCTCGCTCGGTGCGGTGGCGGGCGAGTTCGGCGGCGAAGGAGTCGGCAGCCCGATCGAGCGGTGAGGTCGTCATCAGCTTCCTCGTGGCGGGGAGTACCAAAAGTTTCACGTTCAGTGGCCGGACGTGTACTGGACTGGCACCTTCTCGACAAGAGGCTTGACGGCTGGGCGATTCACCCCGATACTGCGGCGCGTTTCCCGATGAACACTATGGGTAACCGCGCGTCGTGCTTCCCGATTGCTGCCTCTGTAACTGCCTCCGTCGAGGGTTACCACCACGGGCAAAGTGTGGTTAGGCTAGCCTTAATTGAGGATCTCGGACGGGGGTGGAGCACGTGACAGCCGTGCTACCGGCGCACACCGCCTCCTCGACGGCTTTCGGTCCGGTGACAGCGACCCTGCGGGCCATGTTCGGCACCGACGTCCTCCCCGGGTTGGCACCGGGGCTGCTGGTCGTCGACGAGACCGACTGGGCTCCGGCCGCGACCCTCGCCGCCGGCGATCGGCTGCCGGAGCTGCTCAATTCCGCCGCCCGGCTCTGGGGTGGCAGCCCGCACGCCTCCGCCGCACTGGCCTGGAAGGCGTACAGCTACTGGGCGGCGTTGCCGGTGGTGCTCGGCTGGGCAGTCGCCCGACGCGTACCGCTGCTGGACGCCGACAGCACGCTCATCCACTTCGCCGACCCACACACCTTGATCACCCTCGGCCTGCGCCAGTCGACCCGGGTCGCGGTGCTGCCAGCCGACCCGCTGGTCGTCACCGAGCCGCACCGGGTCCAGGTGGTGACCGACGAGCAGGAGTTGCTGGCGACGCTGCGGACCACCCTGCTGGCGGCGCACCTGTCGCCGCTGATTACCGCGATCCAGGGTGAGGTCCGCATCGGCACCCGTACCCTGCTCGGCTCGGTGGCCTCCGGCATCGCGCACGGGTTGCTGACGGCCTCCGACAGCGTGCCCGGTTCCACGGTCGATTCGATCGACACCCTGCTCGACACGCTCGGCCTGGCCGATCTGGTGGAGTTGGTGCCCGACGCGGACGGCAAGCCGACCGTGCAGCGGCGCACCTGCTGCCTCGCCTTCACCCTGCCCCAGCCGAAGGTGTGCCAGGGCTGCTGCCTGCGCACCGCCTGACGGCCCACCGGCCCACCGGCCCACTCGCGCTCTCAGCCGGTCAGCGGCCGGACGTCCCACAGCCACACACCCCCGGTGTGCACCGGCTCGATGCCGGTCAACGCGGTCATCGCCTGACGCAGCGCGTCCGCGCTCTCCTGTGGGGCGAGGACCACCGCGCCGGCCCGCCAGTAGCGCAGATCCTCGACCGCCTCCCGGCGATCCTGAGCGGTGACCGGCGGCACCTCACCGCTGCGCCGAACGGTGGCGAAGAAGCTACTGGTCGGGCGCGGCGGTGCGCCGAACAACGCGATCCGGTCCTTGCCGGGGCGGGTGTCCGGGCCGAGGAAGTAGCCGCGGGCGATCGGCATCGCCAGCCGGGTCTGGGCGGACCAGCGCAGCGGGTCCGCGTACTCGGTGTCCGGCAGCGGCAGGGTGACCAGGCTGCGCCCGCCCGCCAGGTAGGGACGCCAGGCACCGGAGGTGACGAACTCCGGAGTCGGCTCGAGGCGCTTGGTCGGCAGCGGGGTGGGCAGTACCGGAACCAGCGCCATCGCCAGTACGGTCACCGTGCCGAAGCGAATCTGCGAGCGCCGGGCCGGATACCGCGCCGCCAGCTCATGAGCCCGCGCGGCGCCGTAGGCGAGCAGCAGCCCGATGATCGGAGTGATCGCCAACGCCCAGCGGGTCGGCACCACCGAGTGCAGCACCGGAAGGTCCTCCAGCACCGCCCACGGCGCCGGAATGCCGGTCCCCTCTCTCTCGAAGCGGATCTCCCGGCCGAGTGAGAGCACCGCGAAGAGCAGGCCCAGCGCGGCCAACGCGATCACCACCACGTTGCGCCGCAGCCACCAGACCAGCGCCGCCACCAGGATTACCAGCGGCCAGCCGAAGAACGAGTTCTCCTCGGTGGGGTTCTTGGCCAGGCCGTTCGCGCTACGCGCGTCGCCGGCCAGCGATTCCCGGGCGTACGCGACGAACGAGGCCAGGTCGGTGGAGTAGCCCCGGATCAGCCAGGACAGCCCTTTGTAGGCGCCCGGACCGAAGAACTGGACGTAGAGCGGGTACGCCAACAGTACAGCGGAAGCCGCCGCGGCGACACCGAGCCCGGCCAGCAACGTGCGGGTCCGGCCGCGTAGTTCGGGCCGGCCGAGGGCCAGTGCCACGATCACCACGCCGAGACCGATCGCGGTCATCAGCAGGATCTCCAGGTTCAGGAAGGCCTGCCAGACGATCACCGCCGCGAGCAGGAGACCGTTGCGCAGCCAGCGCCCCGCGTCGGCCAGCCGCACCGTACGCCAGATGATCAGGGGTACCACGTACTGCGACACGATGTTCGGGTGCGCGTTGGCGTGCGAGATCATCGCCGGGGCGTACGCGCAGAAGGTCGCGCCCAGCCAGGCCGGGCCGCGTACGCCGACGAGCACTCGGGACAGCAGGAAGTACCACGCGGTCGCCGTGGCGACCATGCCCAGCGCGAGGAAGACGAGGAACGCGCTGCGGGTGCCGAACAGCAGGGTGATCGGCGTCATTGGCACCGAAACAGACAAGACCGAGGTATTTGCGACGAGATTGACGGATTCGGGGACATTCATGCGATCCGACGAGAAGGGATAGGCGAACTCCGTCACCACTCGGGCACCGTGCGCCATCATCCACTCGAATTGCGCCATATCTGTCTTGTTATCCCGAATGCCGTGTGTCGGATTCCACCACATTCGAGCCGTCACCCAGAAGGCCAGCAACCCGAAGCTCGCCACGGCGGCGGCGTCCTTCCACCGCCCTGACCTGCTGGTACGACCGGCTTCCACCAGTCCGGCCGGCGACTCTCCCGCCCCGGACTCCTCGACAGGGCGGCCCGATTCAGGAGTAGTCATAACAATTCGCAGCGTAGTCGGTCAATCAGGCCGTCGTGCGGGCTTCGGGACACTGGCGTAACATCTGCCAAGTTTGCTGACCACCACCGATCGTGCACCTACCCCCGACCAATTCGGCTGTCCCGGGCCCCGATAATTCCGCCAACCGGGCGGATGGTTCACTCAGTCGGTCCTGGCGCGGTCGAGTCGTATCGTGAGGAATCGACGCATGGCAGAAATCACTGGGGATCAGCGCGTGCAGTCCGAGGTCCTGGAGGGCCTCGCTACCGCGGTCAACCACCGACGCTGGTTCGTCGAGTTGGCTGTGCCCTACCTCGGCGAGAACCCGATCGAGATCGGTAGCGGTCTCGGCGACTACGCGCTGGAGTGGGCTGAGCACTTCCCCCGGTTCACCGCCACCGAAGCCGATCCGGACCGCCTGGTCGCGCTCAAGGAACGCCTCTCCGATCGGCCCAACATCGAGGTACGCCAGATGCTCCTGCCGCACTCCGAGCAGGGCGACTACAGCGCGGCTGTGTCGTACAACGTGCTGGAGCACATCGAGGACCATGTCGGCGCGCTACGCAGCATGGGCGAGCTGGTCCGGCCGGGTGGAGCCGTGGTCATCATCGTGCCGGCCTTCCAGTTCGCGATGAGCCCCGCCGACATCGCCACCGGCCACGTCCGCCGCTACACGAAGAAGACCCTGTCGGCGGCGATGACCGAGGCGGGTCTGCGCGTCGAGACGATCCACTACGCGAACGCGCTCGGCCTGATCGGCTACTTCATGGCCACCAAGGTGTTCCGCCTGATGCCGAAGGAGGGGCCGATGGTGAAGGTCTACGACACCCTGGTGCTCCCGGCGACCAAGGCCGCCGAGCAGGTCGTCCGCCCGCCCTTCGGCCAGTCCGTCTTCGCCGTGGCCCGCACCCCCGCCTGACCTTCCCTACCCCATGTTGATCAAGAGGTTTGCGTCAATATCCGGCTGGATGTTGACGCAAACCTCTTGATCAACTTTGTTGGTGTTCGCGGTGAGGTTACGGGTTGATCTGGTAGGTAGGACGGAGGGTGGCGCGAGCGAGGGTGTGGAAGGTCAGATTGAAGCCGACGTACGCCGGGGTGGCGTCCGGAGTCACGTCGAGCCGCTCCACATCGAGCGCGTGCACCGCGAAGACGTACCGGTGCGGACGGTCGCCGGGCGGCGGAGCCGCACCGCCGAAGCCCTGCTCGCCGTAGTCGTTGCGGACGGTGAACCCGCCGCGCAGGTCGTCTCCGGAGGCTCCCCGTGGCAACTCGGTGACGTCGGCCGGCAGGTTCACCAGCACCCAGTGCCAGAATCCGCTACCGGTCGGCGCGTCCGGGTCGAAGCAGGTCACCACGAAACCCTTGGTCTCGGCCGGGAAGCCCGACCAGGCCAGCTGCGGCGACACGTTTCCGCCGCCGGTGCTGCCGTGCGCATGAGCCGCGTCCATCGGCTCACCGTTCTGGACGTCCTGACTGGTCAGCGTGAACGAGGCGACCGTCGGCAGCAGCTCGTACGGGTCCGGGGCGATGGGACGTTCCAGGGTCATCGAGTCAGGTCCTTCCGATGCAGGTGGCGTTCTGCCGCCCCCTTCATACCCTGTGACCCGACGCCATTCGTCAAACCCACGCTGTGTCAGCCCAGCGAGCGGAGGGTGTGGGATTCGAACCCACGAAGACATCGCCGCCTTACCGGTTCTCAAGACCACGCCGACCAAGCCGCTGACCTGCGGCGGTACGGAATTTTGCCCATCGCACGACACGGAGACAGCACACCGCACTCCGTCCGAATCTTGCCCGCCGTGCCGGTCGACGTTCTCGGACTCCCTGATCTTGACGCACAGGTTGACTGCGACCCTGGCGTTAGAGCTATCACGCCCCGCCCTGAGTGCAAGATCTTGGACAGATTAGGTAACGTCCGCCCTCGCTGTGCGCGGCAGAGAGGACCTCGACGTATTCACGTTGGCCTCTTGATGGTCAGTTGGTAGGAGCTGCTTGTAGGTCTGCTACTGCCGTGAGGTGAGGCCTCCCAGAAGGTATCGGCATTCGGTGGCAGGAGTGCTGATTGCGCTCGCAAGGCGATGCCAGACGTATGGCCGTAACAGTTCCTTGGCCTCGTCTAACGGGCTGAACGTGAAGGCAAGCAACTCCCCGTCGGCCAACCGTAGGTTCGCGACTTCGCCACTGCGAAGTGACCCGCCGTCGAAAACGAACATCAGGCTGTCGTCCCACGGGCCGTGTGGGGCTACCCAGTCCACGACCAGCAGCCGCCCGACGCTCAGCTCGATACCAAGTTCCTCGCGCAGTTCGCGTTGGGCGGCGAGGTGCGGCGGTTCGTTGGCCTCGGCCATGCCGCCGGGAAGGTCCCAGTCCGGCTTGTAACGGGGATTGACGAGCAGTACGTGGCCTTGCTCGTTTCTGATCAGGACGTCTGCGCCGACCCGCTTGCGGGGCTGCTTGGCGTTGCCCTCGGCTAGGTGGGCGTGCCATGCGCCGGGGTCTCGTTCGTAGAGTGGACGGTCATCCGCCGTCGAGTCTTCCGGCACCGGCTGCTCCTACCCGTAGCGCGCCCATCGTACCGATCCATGATCGCTCTAGAATCGCCTGCTGGAGTCGCTCAACGAGCGCCGGAATCTCGACGTACGTCTTGGCCTGTGACCGCAGCAGTATGGATGTGTGTACAAGATGATCAAGAATCATGCTTGATCCGAGGCTCGTGATCTCGTCGAGAGTCTGGCTGGTCAGCGCGCACGCCTCGTCTATCCGCTCCTTGCCGATGAGCACGGTGACCAGCATGAGCTGCGCGAACGCCGTGCTCCTGATCCTGTCGGCTGAGCGAGATGCCAGGGCATCCTGTAGCCGGCGGTGTGCCTCCGACAGGTCACCAATGCGAAGGAAGCAGCGGGCAGCCTCAATGGCGAAGGAGGTGGAGTCGAATGGGCTCAGCCACTCGGATGCCACGGTGATCGGTCCGTGAAGCGCTGCCTCCGCGTCGGCGAGTGCCCGCGTGGCTTCGAGTGGTTGGCCAGCGACGGCGAAGCCGCGCGCCTGCATCGCCAGGAGTCGGGCCTGGAGCCGACCGTGCGAGGGCGCGTATCGAAGATGTTCCAAGCCGTTCCGGGCGTGGGATAGTGCATGGCTTGCATCGCCGTGATGGCTGGCGAGATGGCTCAGGCTGGCGCATACCTGTGCGAGGAGTTGTCGATCGCTGCTCTGTGTGGCCAGGAGAAGTGCTTCGCTGAGATGCCGGCGAGCTTGAGCGGTGGCAGCGGCGTCATGCGCCATCCAGCCCGCCATCTCGTTGAGTGAGGCGGCAGCCGCGAGTAGCGGTCTCAGTTCCTGCTCGGCGTCGACGGCTCGTTCGTGGTCGATTCCACCAGCGAGGTAGGCGCTGACGGCGGCATACAGGTGACCACCACCGACTCTTCGGTCAGCCATGCGCAGCGACTGCACGAAGTGCAGGTGAGCCTCCTGTGGCGCCTGCTGTGCCGGACCATGTCTGCTAGCGGAGGAACCTACGTAGGCATCGGCGACAGGCAGCCCTCGCCTTGGCTGCACGCCCGCGCCCGAGGTCTCGGCAACTCCAACATCGGCGAGCAACCCGCTTAGCTCATCCGGCAGTACCCCGAGTGCGTCGGCGAGCCTCGGTCGTACCCACGGCTGAGGCTCCGACTCGCCACGCTCCCAACGGACGACCGTCGTCCGGTCGACGCCGAGTTTTTCCGCCAGGCTCTCCTGGGTGTGGCCGACCGTTTTCCGCCGCTGGGCGAGGCGGTGTCGCTTCGAGGGCATCACGGCACCTTCCATCGCGGACCGTTACTGCTTGGTGCTGAACCGTTACTACCAGATGAGGATTCGGTGCGACACCTCACGGTCGTTTGGTACCGAGCTACCCGGTGAATGGCCAACCGCCCGTCTCGCGCGTACCGAAGTCAGATCCCCGTCGCCTTGCCTGATTCCACAGTGTCCCAGGCGAGGTGTGCCGTCGGCGCGGTCCTGGCTACGAGAAGATGGTCCCGCCCCCTCAGGCCGCCCTTCGGGCATAGCAGAGAGACGACCTCAGTGACGTGATCTCAACAAGAATCCGGTAGGTAGCGGTATTCGAAATGGGTGAGGTGGAGAGCGGCGCGGACGATGTCGCCGACCTGTCGTGGGCTGGCTGTGCTGTGACGCAGGGTTCGCCAGCGGCCGACGAGGATCGCGAAGCCGCGTTCTCCGAGGCATCGCATGGATCGAAGGACGGCGTTGTGGGTGCGGTTGTCGACCGCGAGCCGCCAACGACCAGCCGACGGCCCGCCGACACGTAAACGACACGACCAGTGAGACACGGCGGCATCGGGCGAGACAAAGTGAGACTGATTCACCATCTATAAATGCGCCCCCTGATCAGCGTTCGCGCTGGTCAGGGGGCGTTTTTGCTGTCCAGGTGAGCGGAGGGTGTGGGATTCGAACCCACGAAGACATCGCTGCCTTACCGGTTTTCAAGACCAGCGCCATCGGCCACTAGGCGAACCCTCCCGGACCGCGCGCCGCGCGGCCGTGCTTAGTCTGCCACGCCCGGCACAGCGCCGAGCGGGGGGAGCTACCCGTTTCGTCATGATCACTCACCCTTCGTACGTGGTACCAGGTGAGGACCGTGAGGTGGAGTACGGGCGCATCGGGTAAGACTGGGGGCATGCGCGCGATCATTGTGTCCGAGCCTGGTGGGCCGGAGGTGCTGAGCTGGAACGAGGTGCCCGACCCGCAGCCGGGGCCGGGTGAGGTGCTGGTCGACGTGCGGGCGACCGCCGTCAACCGGGCCGACCTGTTGCAGCGGCAGGGGCACTACCCGCCGCCACCGGGTGCCTCGGAGTATCTCGGGCTGGAGTGCTCGGGCGTGATCAGCGCCGTCGGCTCCGAGGTGAGCGGCTGGGTGGTGGGGCAGGAGGTCTGCGCGCTGCTGGCCGGTGGCGGGTACGCCGAGCGGGTGGCCGTACCGGCGGGGCAGTTGCTGCCCGTACCGGATGGGGTTGATCTGGTGGACGCTGCGGCGTTGCCGGAGGTGGCGTCGACGGTCTGGTCCAACGTGGTCCAGCTGGCTCGGCTGGCGCCGAGCGAGACGCTGCTGGTGCACGGCGGCGGCAGCGGGATCGGCACGTTCGCGATCCAGTTGGGTACGGCATTGGGTGCGACGGTGGTCGCGACCGCCCGGGCTGCGAAACACGATCGACTGCGGGCGTTGGGCGCCGCCCATCTGATCGACTATCGGGAGCAGGACTTCGTGGAGGAGGTCCGCAAGATCACCTCCGGCGGGGGCGCGGACGTCATCCTCGACATCATGGGCGCGTCGTACCTGGGCCGTAATGTCGCCGCCCTGGCGTTCGACGGGCGGCTCGTGACGATCGGCATGCAGGGCGGGCGCAAGGGTGAGCTGGATCTTGCCGCGCTGCTGGCCAAGCGTGGCACCGTCGCCGCGACGGCGCTGCGGTCCCGTCCGTCGGCGCAGAAGAGCGCCATCGTCCGCGGGGTACGCGAGCAGGTCTGGCCGTTGGTCGAGGCGGGTCGGGTACGGCCGGTGGTCGACCGGCGGTTGCCGATCAGCGCGGCGGCCGAGGCGCACCGTCTGGTCGAGTCGAGCGACCACGTCGGCAAGGTGCTGCTGACCGTCGGTTGAGCTTCAGCGGGGCAGGGTCAGCCGCGCTCCCGGCCCTTCACCGGCCAGTTCGTCGCCCGGGTTGTAGAGGGCGCAGCGACTCAGGGACAGGCAACCGCAGCCGATGCAGCCGTCGAGGTCGTCGCGGAGCCGGTTCAACAGCCTGATCTTCTCGTCCAAGCGGTCCCGCCAGGCGGCCGACAGTTGCGCCCAGTCATCGGCGGTGGGCGTACGCGAGGCGGGCAGTGAGTCCAGTGCGGATCTGATCTCCTCCAGCGAGATGCCGACCTGCTGGGCGATCCGGATGAAGGCGACCCGGCGCAGTTCGCCACGGTGGTACCGGCGCTGGTTGCCGCCGGTGCGGTCGGCCCGGATCAGCCCGAGCCGCTCGTAGTAGCGCAGCGCGGACTGGGCCACCCCACTGCGGGCGGCGAGTTGACCGATGGTGAGTGCTTCGTGCATCACTTTCGCCTTGAGTTGAACCTCGCTTCAACTTGCAGGCTAGTCGCATGTCCTCACTAGCCACCATCACCACCCAGGTCGCCGAGGCGGCCGCACCTCTCGACGGTCGGCATCCGGTAGCCGGGCTGTTGGAACGGGTCCGTGCCGGCCGCGAATTCGGCCCGAACGTCTACTCGACCCTCGACGTGCTGTGGGTGCTCTACGACCGCGTCCTGCGGATCGCTCCGGCGACCGTCGACGACCCCGACCGGGACCGTTTCCTGCTCTCCAAGGGGCATGCGGTGGCCGGCTACTACGCGGTGCTGGCCGCGAAGGGCTTCATCCCGCCCGACTGGCTGGATGACCAGGGTGGGCCGGACAGCCGGCTCGGTGACCACCCGGATCGGACGCTGGTGCCGGGGGTGGAGATCGGTTCTGGTTCGCTCGGGCACGGTCTCGGCCTGGCCGTCGGCAGCGCGCTCGGCCTGCGCGCCCAGGGCCTGCTCGACCCCCGGGTGTACGTGCTGCTCGGCGACGCCGAACTGGACGAGGGCTCGAACCATGAGGCGATCGCGTACGCCGGTGCCGTCGGCCTGGCCAACCTGACCGCGATCGTGGTCGACAACTCCTCCGCCACGTACGGCTGGCCGGGCGGGGTGGCCACCCGCTTCACCGTCAACGGGTGGACCGCCGCCACCGTCGACGGGCACGACCAGGACGCCCTGCACACGGCCCTGACCGGCCACCACGGTCACCGACCGCACGTCGTCGTCGCGGTCGTCAACAACGGAGAGCAGGCATGAACGAGTTGAGCACGGTAGCGGAACTGAGCATGCGGGACTGTTTCGTCGACACCACCACCGCCCTGCTGGCGGAGAGTCCGCGTACCGCGCTGGTGCTCGCCGACATCTCCGCCGCCTCGTTCGCCTCGGCCGCCGTGCGTCATCCCGACCGGCTGATCAACGTCGGCATCCGGGAGCAGTTGATGCTGGGGGTGGCCGGCGGACTGGCGCTGACCGGGTTGCGCCCGATCGTGCACAGCTACGCGCCGTTCCTGGTGGAGCGGGCGTACGAGCAGATCAAGCTCGACCTCGACCACCAGGCGGCGAGCGCGGTGCTGGTCAGTGTCGGCGCCTCGTTCGACCGGGCGGAGTCCGGTCGAACCCACTTCAGTCCGGCCGACGTCGCGCTGTTCGACACCCTCTCCGACTGGACCGTGCACGTGCCGGGGCACCCGGCCGAGGTGTCCGGGCTGCTGCGCGCGACGGTGGCCGCCGACACGTCGGCGTACCTGCGGCTGTCGACGCTGGGCAACGCCCGGCCGTACGCCGATGCCGGGGAGTTGGTGGTGGTGCGGGATGCGGGCCCCGGCGCCGCCCTGCTGGTCGCCGTCGGTCCGATGTTGGACGCGGCGCTGGCCGCTGCTGCGGACCTGCCGGTCACGGTCGCGTACACCCACCGGCCGCGACCGTTCGACGTCGCCGGCCTGCGGGCGCTCGCCGGCACGGAGGTGATTCTGGTCGAGCCCTACCTGGCGGGGACTTCGGCCCGCGTGGTCTCGGCGGCGTTGGCGGATCGGCCGCACCGGCTGCTCGCGCTCGGAGTCGGACGGGATGAGCTGCGCCGCTACGGTTCGGCGGAGGATCATCTGCGCTGGCACGGGCTGGATCCGGCCGGGTTGCGTCGCTCGCTGACCGGCTTCCTCACGCCGGCCATGGCTTCGATCTAGGACTTGACGGCGGTGGGACGGCGGCGAGTGCGCTCGCGACCGAGAATCCAGAGCGCCTCGACCCCGTCCCGCCAGGTGATCTTCTTGCCTTCCTCCCGGCCCCGGGCCCGGTAGCTGATCGGCACCTCGTACGGCCGGATGCGGCGACGCAGCAGCTTGCCGGTCACCTCGGCCTCCATGCCGAAGCCTCGGGAGCGGACGTCCAGCGAACGGTAGAGCGCGATCGGCATCAGCTTGAAACAGGTTTCCAGGTCGCCGATGTAGGAGTTGAACAGCACATTGGCCGCCATGGTGACGCCTTTGTTGCCCATCACATACCAGAAGCTGTAGGCGCTGTGGCTGCCGAAGGTGCGGTTGCCGTAGACGACGGTGGCCCGACCGTCGAGCACCGGGGCGAGCAGTTTGGGGATGTCCTGCGGGTCGTACTCCAGGTCGGCGTCGAGGATGACCATGTACTCACCCTCGGCGGAGGCGACCGCCGTGCGGATCGCCGCGCCCTTGCCCGCGTTGCGCTGGTGCGTGATCACGCGCAGCCGGGCGTCGTCGGCACGGCCGAGGATTTCTCCGGTGCCGTCGCGGCTGCCGTCATCGACCACCACGAGTTCGATCTCGCACGGATATTCCACGGCCAACGCCTGCTTAAGGGCGTCCCCGATGCGTTCTTCCTCGTTGTAGACCGGCATGAGGATCGACAGCTTCACGGGAATCTCCACGAGGGCGGCAGTGTGTCGGCCATAGCCTAGCCTGGCAGCTCAGCACTGTGGTGGCGACTGCCGATGGCGAGCCGGCGTCAGGTATTCAGGCTGATGGTGTTTACTTCCGGCCATGTCGGCCGCCGGCTTTCCGCTCGTCCTGGCCCCTGTCGCCGCCATCGTCGCGCTCACCGTGGCGTTACGGCCACGGGCGGTGGACGGCGTCGCGCCCCGCCGGCTCGCGGTGATCCGGGCGGCCCTGGCCACCGGCGCGTTCGCCGTGTTGACCGTCGAGGTGCTGGGCGCGCTACGACTGCTGACACTACCGGCGTTCGCCGTGACCTGGCTGATCTTCGTGGCCAGTTGCATGGCGGCGGCCGGGTGGCGACGGCGCCACGATCGGGCACACCGGCGGGATGTGTCGACGCACTCCGCGACGGGGGTGTCCCTTCCGGTTTCCGTCGGCCGACCCGCCGCATCGCCGCCCGCCCTGGTCGCCGCCATGTCGGGCGCACCGGCACCGCTGGGCACCGCACCGGCCACCGACATCGGACCCACCGCGCCGGTACCGGCCCTGGCCCTGGCGAAGCCCACGCCGGGCGCGGGCGGTCCGGCCGGCTACCGGTCGGTGGTCACCGGTTTCTGGCGTACGGCGGGTCGGGGCGAACGACTGCTCGCCGGCACCGTCGGTGCCCTGGTCCTGGTCGAGCTGCTGATCGCGCTGCTGGCCGCACCGAACAACTTCGACTCGCAGACCTATCACCTGCCCAAGGTGGAACGTTGGGTGGCGCAGGGTGACCTGACCTTCTGGGCCACCGCGATCCATCGTCAGGTGACCATCCCGCCGGGCGCCGAGTACCTGCTGCTGCATCTGCGGTTGTTCACCGGTTCGGACGCGCTTCACAACCTCGTCCAGTGGGCCGCCGGGCTGGGCGCGCTGCTGGTGGTGACCCGGCTGACCGCCCAGTTGGGCGGGGGTCGACGGGCCCAGCTGTTGACCGCGTTCGTGCTGGCCACCACGCCGATGGTGGCGCTACAGGCCACCAGCACCCAGACCGACCTGGTCTGCGCCGCCTGGGTGGTCTGCGCCGCCACTCTCGCCCTGGACGGCCTGCGGCGCCGCGCCGGCCTCGGTGACCTGCTCGCCCTGGGGGCGGCCACCGGCCTGGTGGCGGTGACCAAGACCAGTGGTCTGCTCGCGGTGGGGCCGCTGCTGGTGCTCTGGGGGCTCGGCCAGTTGCGCCTGGCGTACCTGGCCCGGTCGGCGGGTCGACGGCGGATCCCGGCCGGTGGCCTCGCCCGTACCGTCGGTGCGTCGATGCTGATCCTGGTGGTCGCGGCCACGGTGGTCGGCCCCTTCCTGGGGCGGGTGTACGCCGAGTTCGGCCATCCGCTCGGCCCGGACCGGCTGCGCAAGTCCGTGCCGATGGAGCGACACGACCCACCGTCGGTGCTGGTCAACGCGCTGCGCATCGGGCACACCGCGTTGGACACCCCGCTGGCCCCGCTCCGTCAGGTCACCGCCGAGGCGATCATCGGCGTGGCCGGACTGGTCGGTGTCGATCCGCAGGACCGGGACATCACCTTCGGGCGGGAGAGTTTTCCGGAACCGTCCTGGTATCCGGACGAGGATCGGGTGGCCTTCCCACTGGCCGGGGTAATGGCGCTGCTCGCTGTCGCGGCGGCGGTACGCCGACCGGCCCGGATCAGCCCCGGGTCCGCCGGAGCGTTGCGGGCGTACGGCCTGGTGGTCGTCGTCGCGGTGCTGCTGCACACCACGATGATCAAATGGCAGCCCTGGGGGAACCGGCTGCTGCTCTACGCGGTGGCGGTGGCGGTGCCGCTGGCCGGGCTCTGGTTGGACGCACTGCTGCGTCGCGCCGGACGGGTCACCGGCACAACTGGACGCGCTGCGGACGGACGCCGGCCGATCGCCACGACCCTCGTCGCGGCGGTGTTGGCGACCTGTGCGCTGGCCGGCATGCTGGCGGTGTCGTACGGCTTCCCCCGCCGTCTGGTCGGCTCGGGCTCGGTCTTCACCACCGCCGAGTGGGATCTGCGTTTCCTGCGGCGGCCACAGTGGGCGGAGGAGTACCGGTGGGCCGCCGACGCGGTACGCGCCGCCGAGGCCCGCCGGATCGGCCTGTCACAGCGCAACGACGACTGGGAGTATCCGTGGTGGTTGTTGCTGCGTGACGAGGCCGGTCGGTCGCCCGAGTTGGTCGCGCTCCAGTCGGTGTTGGACGACCGCCCGGCGGCCGATCCGACGTCGGTGGACGCGATCGTCTGCGTCGGCAGCCGGACCCTCTGCGCGGATCTGGTGCCGGACGGCTGGCAGTTCGAGTTCCGCAGTTACGTCGGCTACGCGCTGCCCGGCCGCTGAGCACCTGCCCCATTGGCCCGGTTCGACGCTGCGCGCAAGTATCCCGAGACGTATTCACATAGCTGCATCACGCGCGTTACCGTCCGGTAATTCGATCGACGTCCCGCGATCGAACCGAAAGGAGCGCGTCGATGTCTGGTACCCCTGCCAGGCGTGAACGGACGCCTCGGCGGCGACTCGCCCAGGTCGCCGTCCTCGCCACCGCTCTCGTCCTGCCGATGTTGGCCGGGCCGGCCGCACCAGCCGCCGCGGCCGACCGCCCCGCCGTCCAGCCACTCCCCGCCCACCTCGAAACGATCCGCGCCGCCGAGGCCACCAAGCTTTACGGAGCGCCCGGCGTCCGCCCGCTCGACCAGCGCCGCACCGCACTGATCACGATGGGCGACAGCCAAATCTCCGGCGAGGGGGTGGGCAACTACGTGCCCGGCACCCACCAGCCGGGCAACTGGTGTGACCGCTCGTACGACCAGGCCGTGTTCCGTACCGGCATCGCCGCCGACGAGCGTTACAACATCGCCTGCTCGGGAGCCACCCCGTGGAACCTGATCGCGGGCGGCCCGACCCAGCACAACGAGCTGAACCAGGGCGACCACCTCGCCATCAAGGCGCGCAACACGAACATCAAACTGATCTGGGTGGTGGTCGGCGCCAACGGCGACGGCACGATCCAGTTCGGCCCGGTCGCCACCGACTGCGCGCTACGCCGAGTGCTGTTCCAGGGCCCCTGCTGGCCCACCTACACCGACCAGTGGGCGGTACGCACCGACGGCAGCCGGCGAGCCGTCGAGGACGCGCTGACCGACATCCGCGCGACCATGACCGGCGCCGGCTACCTCAGCTCCGACTACGAGTTGGTGCTGATGTCGTACTCCAGCCCGGCCAGCCCCGACGTGGAGGACAACCCCAACTTCCCCGGTTGGTACGCCGGCGGCTGCCTGCTCTACCTGGCCGACGCCGCGTTCGCCCGCAACAAGGCGGTGCCGCTGTTCGAGTCGGCGCTACGGGCGGCGGCGGCCAACACCGACACCCGCTACCTCGACGGCAGCCGACTGTTCCACGGCCACGAGGTGTGCACCGACAGCACCTCCGTGCGCGGCCTCTACATCGAGCTGGGCGTCTGGGACGAGAACGCGGCCCGCCAGTCGTTCCACCCGAACTACCGGGGCCACGGCATGTTCGCCCAGTGCATCACCCAGTTCTACGCCTCCGGGCAGCGACAGGGCACCTGCGTCGACCCGGCCAGCACCGGCAACGGCGTGGTCTACCCCGGCCTGCTGGAGTTCAAGCAGCTGCGCAACGCCGCCACCGGCACCTGTGTGGACGGCAAGGGATACGACTCGCGCAACAGCACCGTCCAGCAGTCGTACCGCTGCCACGGCGGCCGTAACCAGGGCTTCTGGTACGACCCGACCCGGCAGTCACTGCACTCCGAACTTTCCCACGACCGATGCCTGGACGTCTCCGGCGGCTCGTTGACCTCCGGCACGCCTGTCAACATCTACAACTGCCACGGCGGCAACAACCAGAAGTTCGTGTTCTCCGGCAACCAGATCCGGGCCGCCGGCAACAGCAACCTCTGCCTGGCCTTCGACAACCCGCTGCTGGGTACGCCCCGGCTGCGGCTGGCGAACTGCTCCAGCAGTTCCCGGCAGCAGTGGTCGTTCGCGTCGCGGTCGTTCGCTCAACCCGTGGGGTACGGGCACGACGACTTCATCGGGTCTCGCGTCTACTAGCGCGGGACCTGCATCGACGGCGAGGCGGTGGGTGAGCACCCACCGCCTCGCCGTTCGGGTGCTCAGCGACGATCAGTGGGCCACGACAGTGTGGAACGCGGTCGGACGGACGGCGGACGCCTCCGCCACGGTCGCCAGGATCCGGGGCCGGGTGCTGCGTACCCGGGTGCGGAAGGCGTGGTTGAGCAGCGCGTCGAACTGCCACACCTGCTTCGGGCGCTGGGTACGGATCAGGAAGCGTTCGCGGATGCCGTCGATGGCAGTGGCGGCCAGCTCGACGGAGTGCAGCCGAGGGTCGGGGCTCCAGGTGACGTGGCTCAGCTCGCGCAGCTCGGTGTTGAGATGCAGTTGCAGCCGATGCAGCACCCGGGTCTGCCGAGTGATCACGAGCCGCCGGTGGGTGAGCAGGAGAAGATACTCCCCGGACATCGGCCGATCCGGCCGGCTGCACCGGGTGACCAGGACGGTGGCGTCGCTGGAGCCGACGCAGCGACGGAACACCGGCATGTGCCGGGTGGCGGTCTGCACCGCCAGCCCGGCTTCGGCGGCGGCAGGAAGGAACGTTCGGGAGAAGACGTCCATGACCTTCCAACGACCCTGGTCATGCGGGTGACGTGGCTCACGCAACTGCTTTTTGCAAATTCCACGTTACGAACGCTCGGCTCACGCCGGGGTGAACGGCGCCGGTCAGTCCGGCACGTTGACCAACAGTTCCCCCAGTTCGCAGAGTGCAGGTCAGAGCAGTTCGACGATGGTCGCGTTGGCCATTCCGCCGCCCTCGCACATCGTCTGTAGGCCGTAACGGATGCCGTTGTCACGCATGTGCGCCAGCATGGTGGTCATGATCCGGGCGCCGGATCCGCCGAGCGGATGCCCGAGCGCGATGGCCCCGCCGCGCGGGTTGAGCCGCTCCGGGTCCGCCTCGGTCTCCGCCAACCAGGCCAGGGGCACCGGGGCGAACGCCTCGTTCACCTCGTACACCCCGATCTCCTCGATGCCCAGCCCCGCGCGGCGCAGGGCCTTCGCGGTGGCTGGAATGGGCGCGGTGAGCATGGCGACCGGGTCGTCGGCGGCGACCACGGCGGTGTGGATCCTGGCCAGCGGTCGCAGGCCGTGGCGGCTGGCCCACTCGCTGGTGGTGACGGCGAGCGCGGCGGCGCCGTCGGAGATCTGCGAGGCCGAACCGGCGGTGACCACCCCGTCCGGGCGGAACGGGGTGGGCAACTCACCCAACTTCTCCAGGGAGGTGTCCCGGCGCACGCCCTCGTCCGCCGCGAACTTGCCACCGTCGGCCAGCGCGACCGGGGCAAGCTCACCCTCGAACGCTCCCGCGTCCTGGGCGGCGGCGGCCTTCTCGTGGCTGGCCAGGGCGAACTCGTCAAGCTGGGTACGGGACAGCCGCCAGCGCTCGGCGATCAACTCCGCGCCGACGCCCTGGTTGAACGGCAGCGGTGAACCCTCGGCGACGCCCTCCACGCCCCGGTAGCGGGCCAGGATCTGCTCGCTGAACGGCTGCCCGCCGGCCACGCTGGAGCCCATCGGCACCCGGGTCATCGACTCCACACCGCCGGCGACGACCAGGTCGGCCTGACCGGAGAGCACGGTGGCGGCGGCGAAGTGCAGGGCCTGCTGGCTGGAGCCGCACTGCCGGTCCAGCGTGGTGCCGGGCACCGATTCGGGCCAGCCAGCGGCGAGCACGGCATTGCGCGCGACGTTCCAGGACTGCTCGCCGACCTGGGAGACACAGCCCCACACCACGTCGTCGACCTGAGCCGGATCGATCCCGGTCCGCCCGACGAGGGCCCGCAGCACGTGCGCCGACAGATCCACCGGATGCACCGTGGCCAGGCTGCCCTTGCGCCGCCCGACCGGGGTACGCACCGCACCGACGATGACCGCGTCACTCATATGTACTCCCCGGTAACTTGGGCTGCTTCGATCCTACGCCCACGCCCCGGACGTCCGCCCGCGCTGGCATGCTGGTCGCGTGCCAATCGAGACGACCACGAGGCAGTGGCGGACACCCCCGGCCCTACCGGTGCTCAAGCTCGTCGCGGCGGCCGGCGTTCTCGCCCTGGGAATCCTGCTCGCCGAGGGCGACCTGCTCCGGCCGGTGCTCGGCGCGCTGGGCGCCGCGCTCCTCGCCGGCTGGGGCATCCGAGACGTGATCGCGCCGGTACGGCTGGCGGTGGACCCGAACGGGATCACCGTGCCGGCGGGCTGGACGGGTCGGCGGCACCTGCCCTGGTCCGCGGTGGAAACCATCCGGGTCCAGCGCCGACCCGGACGCGGCTTCGCCGGCCCGGCGCTGGAGATCGACACCAGCGATTCGCTGCACCTGTTCAGCCGGCTGGATCTCGGCGCCGACCCGGAGGACGTCGCCGACGCCCTGGCCGCCGCCCGCCCGGAGCCCACCGACCCGGACCGGGCATGACCGGCTCGGCGGACCGGCCGGGCGTCAGGCGAGCAGGGCGGATCAGGCGAGCAGGGCGACCGTGCGGATCAGGGCCGCACCGAGCAGCAACACCATGATCACCGTTCCGCCCGCTGCCTGCACCAGCGTCCGATGTGATCTCGGGGCGTAGGCCAGCACCAGGGCCATGAGCGCGCCGAACACCAGGCCGCCCAGGTGACCGGCGATCGAGATCTGCGGCACGGTGAACGTGAAGATCAAGTTGATCACCAGGATCGGCAGGATCGCCGAGGTGTCCCGGCCGAGCCGCCGCATGATCACGAAGATCGCCGCGAAGAGGCCGAAGATGGCGGTGGACGCGCCGGCCGACATCTGGTTCGGCGGGCTGAACAGGTAGACCGCGACGTTGCCGCCGAAGCCGGCGATGAAGTAGAGCGCGGCAAAACGCAGCGGACCGAGCACCGCCTCCAGCGATCGGCCCAGCACCCAGAGCGCCCACATGTTGAGCAGCAGGTGCAGTACGCCGTAGTGCAGGAACATCGCGGTGACCAGGCGATACCACTGGCCCTCGGCGACCCCGCCGATGCTGCCGTCCAGGAACATCGCCCGGCCCAGCACGGCACCCCACTCGGTCAGCGGGGTGCTGCCACCCATCAGGCCGCCGAAGCCCGTGCCACCGGCCGCCGCGTCCCCACCCCGGTCGGAGGCGATCGACACCAGCATGGCCAGCACGTTGATCGCGATCAGTGCCTTGGTCACGTAGCCGTGTCGGCCGGCGGCACCGCCACCGAAGGCGGTACGCGCCGGCCGTACGCTGCGACGCCCCTGCGCCACACATTCCGGGCACTGGAATCCGACGGACGCCTCGCGCATGCAGTCCGGGCAGATCGACCGGTCGCACCGGGTGCATCGGACGTACGTCTCCCGCCCGGGATGGCGGTAACAGGCCGGGGTGGTCGGCGCGGACTCACTCACCGCAGGCCCCAGGTGCCCGAGCGCTCAGTCATGCGAGCAAAGGTACCTTGATCCGCCGCAGCGACGGGTCGGGCCGCACCCCGGCCGGATCCTCCGTGGCCGCCACACCCAGGCCCGGGCGGCGGACACGGCCGGACGACGTACGGGTCAGGCGCCCTGACGCTCGATCTCCACCCGCTCGATCACGACGTCCTGAAGCGGTCGGTCGCTCGGGCCGGTGGGGGTGTTGGCGATCGAGTCGACGACCTTCGCGGACTGCTCGTCGGCCACCTGACCGAAGATGGTGTGCCGGTTGTTCAGGTGCGGCGTCGGCGAGACGGTGATGAAGAACTGCGAGCCGTTGGTGCCGGGCCCGGCGTTCGCCATCGCCAACAGGTACGGCCGGTCGAAGCGCAGCTCGGGGTGGAACTCGTCGGCGAAGTTGTAGCCCGGGCCGCCGCGACCGGTGCCGGTCGGGTCACCCATCTGGACCATGAACCCGCTGATCACCCGGTGCGAGATGGTGCCGTCGTAGTACGGACCGCTGCCCGGCTTGCCGGTCCGCGGGTCGGTGTATTCGCGCGTGCCCTCGGCCAGCTCGACGAAGTTGCGGACGGTCTTCGGCGCGTGGTGGGGGAAAAGCTCCAGCCGGATCGGGCCGGCGTTGGTGTGCAAGGTGGCGTAGACAGCCTCGGCCACGGGTACTCCTCACTCGTTGGTCAGTTCCTTGCGGATCCTCCCATGTGCCCGATCTGGACATGCGGAGGCATCCGAAGGTGGAGGATGAGAGAGGACAACTCCCAGGAGGTGGGAACGTGTTTGGATTCGCGCGGCGCAAGACCCAGGGGCAACTGGCCAGGGCCGAACTGAACCGCGGCGTTGGTCACCTGCGGCAGGCCGCCACGCACGCGGCGCGGGGCGCCGGCGCCACGGTCGGTCCACGGGTCCAGGCGGCCCGCAGTGCCGTGACGCCAGCCACCGTCATGATCCGGGACCGCGCGTCTAGCGGCCTGGCGACGACGGCTGCGGCACTCGCACCGCTGACCCTGGCCATGCGGCAGGCGCAGGCCGAAGCAGCCGGCAAGGCTGCTGCCGGAAAGAAGGCCGTCGCCACCAAGCAGGCTGCGGCCACCAGGAAGGTCAAGGCGAAGAACATGAAGTCGAAGAAGAAGTCCCGCCGGAGCACCATGATCGGCCTGCTCGCCGCCGGCACGGTCGCCGGGTTGGCCGGCGCGATGGCCCTGCGGCGCTACCGGGAACAGCAGGTGTGGGCCGAGTACGACGCGGGCGCGGCACTTGAGCCGATGCGCGAGGAGGTGGAGACCATCGAGGTGCGTACGACCGGACCGGCCGGCGCCGGCAAGGCCTCGACCGGCGCGGGCAGCTCCGCGGTGGCCAGCGGCGACAGCGCCTCCACCACCAAGACCGCCACCTCGCCCAAGCCCACCCCGACCGACAAGGTCCCCTCGGTCGCCGAGGGCGCCCGCACCACCACCGGCCGCCCCGCCGACGACCTCACCAAGGCCGTCAACAAGTCCCCCACCACCTCCAACGGCCGCCCCTAACCCACCCGCCCACCCCGCCCCCTTTCTCCCCGTCGATCTTGCACTTTGTGTCGGTGCATAACGGGTGTAAGCCACGAATCCGCGACCAGAACTGCAAGATCGGCGGGGAGAAGGGCGGGGAGGGGGTTAGAGCCAGTCGTTGCGGCGGAACCAGCGGTAGAGGGCCAGGGAGATGGTGAGCATCAGGGCCAGGACCACGGGGTAGCCGTAGGTCATTCGCAGTTCGGGCATGAACTCGAAGTTCATGCCATAGATGCCGGCGATCGCGGTCCAGACGGCGGCGATGGCGGCCCACGCGGCGATCTTGCGCATGTCGTTGTTCTGGTCGACCGTCACCTGGGCCAGCCGCGCCTGGAGGATCGAGTTCAGCAGGTCGTCGTACGAGTTGACCTGCTCGACCGTGCGACTGAGGTGGTCCTGCACGTCACGGAAGTAACGGCGTACCTCCTTGGGCACCTCGCGGTTCATCTGAGTGGTCAACGCGAGCAGCGGACGCTGCAACGGCATCACTGCCCGCTTGAACTCCACCAGTTCCCGTTTCAGCTGGTAGATGCGCTGGATCCGGCCGGTGGCCTGCCGGTCGAAGACCTCGATCTCCAGCACGTCCATGTCGTCCTCAAGCTGGTCGGCGACCTCCAGGTAGAGGTCGACGACCCGGTCGGTGATCGCGTACGCGACCGCCCACGGGCCGTGCAGGAGCAGTTCCTGCCGGTTCTCCAGTTCCTCGCGTACCGGGGCGAGCCGGCAGGCGTCTCCGTGCCGGACACTGATCAGGAAGTGCGGGCCGATGAAGAGCATCACCTGCCCGGTCTCCACGACCTCGGAGGTCTCGGTCAGCTCGGTGTGCTCGCAGTAACGTGCGGTACGCAACACCAGGAAGCTGACCTCACCGAAGCGCTCCAGCTTCGGTCGCTGCTGAGCCTTGACCGCGTCTTCCACGGCCAACTCGTGCAGCCCGTAGCTGGCGGCGATCTCGGTCATCTCGGCCAGTTCCGGCTCGTGCAGCCCCAGCCACACGAAGCCGGTCTCCTCGCTGCGCGCCGCAGCCAGCGCCTCCGCGAAGTTCCAGTTGCCGGGCCGGCGCCTACCGTCGACATAGAGAGCGCAGTCCACCACCGCGCTGCGCGGCGAACCGGCCGGGGCCGCCACGGGCCGCGTTCCGTCCGGACTGAGTCGACGTGTCATGGCCCGTACCGGCGACCAGTTGCGGGGCCGTAGCGCCCGGCCGGCGTCCGCGAGTCGCGCCCGGTCCTGGTCTAGGGGGGTCGTCCGGTGGTCGGCGGTGGAAGTGTTCCGGTCTCGTCTGATCCGATCGGTCATCACGCCCCCTCCGCACGCCTGGTTGCGGCTTGCAGGGTACGCCGCCATGACGATCATGGCGGCTTCCGATGGCCCGACGAGGGTGGCGCCGGGCGGACCGGACCGCTACGGGGGGGGTGAGGCGGCGATCCGGCCCGCCCGGCGCCGTGGGGGCGGGGGTTGTGCTGCCACGTCACCCAAGGGCGTGCGGACGGCCGACTCGCGCCGGGCACGGTTCACGATGGCCGAAGCCCGAAAGGCCGCAGTACGCAGGTGAGTGACGCTCGCAGCATTGTGGGCCGCCGACCGCTCCAGCGGGAGTCCTGGAGCGGTCGGGTTAGCCGTACTGTCGTGAATCCGACAGATATTTCAGCCGCGAACCGCTTCCATGGCCTCGGCCAGCCGCCGTACACCCTCGTCGATGCGATCCGCCGTCACGGCCGAGTACGCCAGGCGGAGCGCATGCCGCCCACCGTCGATGACGAAGTCGCTGCCCTTGACCACCGCGACGCCACGCTCGGCGGCCGCCGGAGCCAACTTCTCGACGTCGACGTCCTCCGGCAGCTCGACCCAGAGGAAGTAGCCGCCGTCCGGCTCCACGAACCGGGCCTCGGGAATGTGCCGGCGCAGCGACTCGGCCAGCACCCGCGCCCGCTCGCCGAGCGCCGCCCGGACCGTCTCGATCGACCGCTCGATATCGCCGGAGACGCAGAACTGGTGCACGATCGCCTGGGCCACCATGCCGGGCGAGATGTAGAGGCTGGTCGCCTTGCTCGCGATGGCACCGATCAAATCCGCCGGGCCGACCAGGTAGCCCACCCGTACGCCGGGGCAGACCGTCTTGGTGAAGCTGGAGGCGTGCACCACAACGCCACGGGTGTCCATCGACAGCATCGACGGCAGTGGCTCGCCACGGAACCGGATGTCGGCGTACGGGTCGTCCTCGAAGATCGTGAAGCCGTACTCCGCGGCCAGCTCCAGCAGCTCCCGGCGCTTGTCCAGGGAGAGGGTCACACCGGCGGGGTTCTGGTAGTTCGGGATGACGTGCGCCAGCCGTGGCCGCACCCCGGACTCCAGCAACTTGCGCAGCTCGGCGGTGTCCAGACCGTCCGGCTGGATGGTGACCCCGTGCAACTCGCTGCCCATCCGCTGAAGGTTGAGCAGGGTGCGGTCGTAGGTCGGCCGCTCCACCACCACGGCGTCACCGGGACGCACCAGGTGGTCGAAGAGGAAGGCGTCGGCCTGCAGGGAGCCGTTGGTGATCAACACCTGGTCGGCCTCGACCCCGTGCTTCTCGGCGATCCACTTCCGCAACGGAAGGTAGCCGACGGAGGTGCCGTACGCGGTCACCCCGGTGGGATCGGCGTCGAACGCGCGGACGGCGGCGGCCTTGAGCCCTTCGACATCGACGATGTCCAGCGAAGGCGCGCCACGGGCGAAGGAGATCAGCTGCTCGGCGGTCATGGCTGTTCAGCGTACGTGCGGTGGTGGGGCGTACGCGGACGGCACGGCAATGTCCGCATCTTGAGCCACCGGGTCGGATGAACCGGCCGACCGGGGACGGTGAGCCGGTTCGACCGTGAGGTCAGCTCGGTCGCTCCGGACCGCGCGGGACACCTGACCGGACGGCGGAGCAGGTCAGGCCGCCTCAGCCCCACGCCACGTCGGTTCCCGGTCGACGAGCACCGGATCGCCGGCCGGTGCCGGGGCCACGGATGCCAACTGTGCGTGCCGGGACAGGCCCGCCACCTCCAGCCCGAGCGAGGTGATCAGCTGCCCCCAGTCGAAGTAGGACCGCCAGGTGACGATCCGGCCCCGCCGCACCCGGACCATGTCCACCACCTCCCAGGAGACGGTGCGCCCGGTCGGCGCGACGGTGCCGAACGGGGTGTGCAGCACCCCGGTGTGGGTGCCGGTGAGACGCTGCTCGACCGCCGCACCGCCGGCCGTGCGTACCGCGCCGAGTGGGTCGACCCGCAGGTCGGGGAAGGCACCCGTCCAGGTACGCAACAGGGCCGGCAACTCGGTCGGGCGTACCGTCACGCCGGGCATGGTGTAGCTGCCGTCCAACGCGTACAGCTCGGGCAGGCGGGCCACGTCCCGCCGCAGGAGCATCGCGTACTGCTGCTCGATCAACCGGTCCGCGCCGCGCATCCTGGCCTCCCTGCCGGCGTACTCAACCACCCCGGCAGGAATTCCTTACCCCCTACCCGCCCCCGCCACACCGCCCCCCGCGATCTTGCAGTTTCGGTCGCCGATTCAGGGCATATGCCCGCTGTAGGGAGACACAAAGTGCAAGATCGCCGAGGGCGGGAGGGGAGCATGGCGGGGGTGGGGGCGGGTGGGGTGGGGCGGTTACTGTTTCCGAGTGCCCACCGAGCCGCTGCGCTGCGCCGGAGCGCTGATCGTCGACCCCGAGGGACGCCTCTTCTTCCAGCGCCGCTCGCCGCACCGCCGCCTCTTCCCCAACTGCTGGGACATCGTCGGCGGCCACCTCGAACCGGGCGAGACCGTCGAGGAGGCCCTGCGTCGGGAGGTCACCGAGGAGACCGGCTGGCAGGTGGCGGAGATCCTCGGCCCGGTCGGTGAGTACCGCTACGTCGGCGACGACGGCCTGGCCCGGATCGAGTCCGACTGGTTGGTCCGGGTCGACGGTGACCTGGCCAGACCGGTGCTGGAGGCCGGCAAGCACACCGAGTACCGCTGGCTCGGGCCCGACGACGTCGACCTGCTGGACGAGCACCGCCACGTCAACGACGGCCTGATCCGTCGGATCGCGGAGCGGGCTTTCGCCGTGCTGCGGTCGACGTCTCCGTGAGCGACAGCGTCGGGCTGGCCCCGCACCGGTTCGCCGCGCTGATCGCGCCCGCCGTCGACCGGGTCTGCGTCGCCGCCGTACAGGCCGGCCAGGACGGCGGTGGGGCCGAACTGAGCCAGCGGTACGGCGGTCAGGCGGCCACTGGTTTCCTGGTGGAGTTGCGTACCCGACTGACCGAACCCGGCGGCACGGTCGACGGCCCCGGTTTCGCCGCCGTCACCCGGTACCGGGACCCGGCCGCCTGCCGTCGGGCGGTGGACCGGCACGTCGCGTACGGGATGGTCCACCGCCGGCCGGACGGCACGCTGGCCGCCACCGAGCGCGGCGCCGCCTTCCTCGCCGAGCTGTACCAGGTGCACGCCGAGGTGGCCGAGGAACTCTGGGCCGGGCACGAGGAGCGGGTGCTCCGGCTCGCCGCCACGGCCGGTCACCTGGTGGCCGCCGCATTGGCGTCGGGAGGCGACCCGGTATCCGACGGCGGGCCCGGCTGCGGCTCGGCGTTCACCGCGCTCGCTCCCCCGTACGAGCCCGACGGCACCCCGGCCGGCGTACTGCTGCTCAACCGGCTCAGCGCGCTCCGGCACCACCGCGCCGACGCGCACGCCCACGCGTGGGGCGCCGCCGGGCACACCGCCGCGAGCATCGTCGAACTGCCCGACGGGCCACAACGGCGGGCCATCGAGCTGGAGACCGACCGCCGCGCTGCCGGGCCGTACGCCACACTGACCGCGGCGCAACGGCTGGACACGCTCGCCGACCTGGCGGCACTGCCCGGCTGAGCCGACAGCATCCCGACGGGCGGCGCTATCCTCCTTCGGTGAACGCCGTGAAGACAGAGACTGATACCGGCATGGTCGGGATGGTGCTGGCAGCTGGTGCCGGTCGCCGGCTCCGCCCGTACACCGACACCCTGCCGAAGGCGCTGGTGCCGGTGGACGGCGAGATCACCATCCTCGACATCGCGCTGCGCAACCTGGCCGAGGTGGGACTCACGGACGTCGTGGTGGTGGTCGGCTACGCCGCGGACGCCGTCCGGGAACGTCAGGCCGAGCTGGAGCGCAGGTACGGCGTCACGATCACCCTCGTGCACAACGACAAGGCCGAGGAGTGGAACAACGCGTACTCCCTCTGGCTGGCCCGGGACTGGTTCGCCCGGGGGGTCCTGCTGGTCAACGGTGACACGGTGCATCCGGTGAGCGTGGAGAAGACGCTGCTGGCCGAGCGCGGTCCCGGTGTCCTGCTGGCGATCGACAACATCAAGCCGCTGGCCGAGGAGGAGATGAAGACCACCTTCGACGCCGCCGGCCAGCTCACCCGGATCACCAAGCTGATGGAGCCGGCCGAGGCGTACGGCGAGTACATCGGGGCCACGTTGATCGAGCCGCAGGTGGCCGAGGCGCTCGCCGACGCGCTGGAGGCGACCTGGCGGCGCGACCCGAACCTGTACTACGAGGACGGGTACCAGGAGTTCGCCGATCGTGGCGGCGAGGTCCGGGCCGCCCCGATCGGCGACGTGTCCTGGGTCGAGGTCGACAACCACGACGACCTGGCCCGGGCTCGGGAGATCGCGTGCCACTACTAGCCCGTACGGTCGCGACGCCGCTGTCGATCGAGGTCCGCCGCGGCGCGGTGGCGGACCTCGGCGCGCTGCTGGCCGATCGGCGGATCTCCGGCGGCGGCGACGTCGCGGTGGTGGTCGGCCCCGGGCAGGGCGAGAAGATCGTCGAGCTGTGCCGGCCCTCGCTCGGCTCGGCCGACATCTTCACCGTCAGCGGCGGCAGCGTCGACTCGGCGAACGAGCTGGGTGACCAGCTCCGGCGACGGCACTACGACGCGGTCGTCGGCATCGGTGGCGGTAAGACCATCGACACGGCCAAGTACGCCGCCACCCGATACGCCCTCCCGATGGTCACCGTGGCGACCAGCCTCGCCAACGACGGCATCGCCTCCCCGGTGGCTTCGCTGACCCACGAGGGCGGCAAGGGCTCGTACGGCGTGCACATCCCGATCGCCGTCCTGGTCGACCTCGACTTCGTGGAGAACGGGCCGGATCGGCAGACCCAGGCCGGCATCGGCGACGCGGTGAGCAACCTGAGCGCCTGCGCCGACTGGGAGCTGGCCCATCAGGTACGCGACGAGCCGATCGACGGGTTGGCCCTCACGCTGGCCCGGACCGGGGCTGAGGCCCTGGTCAACCACCCCGGCAAAATCACCGATGACGGCTTCCTGACCACGCTGGCCGAGGCGCTGATCCTGGGCGGCATCTCGATGTCGATCTGCGGTTCCAGCCGGCCGGCCAGCGGCGGCGACCACGAGATCTCGCACGCCATCGACCACCTCTACCCGGGCACCGGCTCGCACGGTGAGCAGGTCGGCCTGGGCGCGCTGTTCTGCACCTTCCTCCGCGGCGACCTGGAACGCTTCGGCCAGCTCGCCCGCTGCCTGCACCGGCACGGCCTCTCCACCCGGCCGGGCGACCTGGGCCTCACCGACGAGCAGTTCGTCGAGGCGGTCGCCTATGCCCCGCGTACCCGGCCGGACCGCTACACGATCCTCGAACATCTCGCGCTGCCCGCTGAAGACCTACATACCCGGCTGGGAGACTACGTTGACGCCCTCCGTGAGCACCTTGGCTGAGCCATCCCACCCCACCGTCGCCGACTTCCACCGGGTCAACCGGGGCGGCGGCCTGTTCAGCGAGTCGATCAGTCAGTGGATCGGTGCGGTCTTCGCGCTGGTCGCCCAGCGACTCGGGCTCCGGCCGACCGCGCTGACCATCACCAACCTGGTGCTCGGGCTGGCCACCTCGGTCACCGTGGTCGCCCTCGCCGGCCCTGTCGCCGCCGGGGACGTACCGGCCTGGGTGGTCGGACTGCTCGCGCTGGTCGGCTGGCAGGTGGCGTACGCCCTGGACTGCGCCGACGGCCAGTTGGCCCGGGTGACCGGTCAGGGCAGTGCGGCGGGCGCCCGGGTCGACGTGCTCTGTGACGTGGCGGCCCAGATCGCCCTGGTGGCTGCATTGGCGGCGACTGCGGTGGCGCAGCGCCCCTCGACCCCGGTCTGGTTGGTCGCCGCCTTCGCCGGCACCTGGATGGTCAACCTGGTCACCTCGGTGATGCAGTCCGGCCCGAACGCGGCCAGCATGGTCACCTCCACCTCGCTGCCCGTACGCCTGGTCAAGCTGGTCCGCGACTACGGCGCGGTGATCTTCGCCGCCGCCCTGGTGCTGGCCGTCGCTCCGGCGCTGGTGTTCTGGGTTCTCGTGGCGTTCACCGTGGTCAACGGCGGGTTCCTGCTGGCCAGCATCGCCTTCTCCGCCCGCGCTTCGCTATGAGACGCGTCGGGTAGCGGGCTGGTCCACCGGCTAATCACCGCGCGGGTGTGAGGTTTCAGGGCAGCCCGATCCGGTCCAGGATGCTTTCGCTGCGCCAACTTTGAGGTGATCGACAATTGTTGACACCTCAATCAACGCCTGGGAAGATCCCATAGATGGAGATCGCTTCCTGTCGAAGCGGATGTCATCTCTTCCCACACCACCCCACCCTTGGGAGACCTCATGCGCAAAACCGCCAAGCGGATTGCCTCGGTTCTCGCCGCCGCAGCCCTGACCACCACTCTGGCCGCCGCGCCCGCAGCCGCCACCACACCGGAGCGGGAGCCGTTCAAGGTGCCCGACCAGGGCTTGGTCATGTACACCGCGAACAGCGCCTATGTGGTCGCCCGACACACCGCAGTCGATGACCTCTGCCACCCGATGCAGGACGCGGTCACCTTGATCGCCTGGTCCCCCGTGTACGCCGTCGCCTACGCGAGTGACGACTGCACCGGCTACGGATTGGGCCTCAGCGCCTGGCAGGGCTGGAGCCCCGGCGTATTCCTCTCCTACAAGCTCACCTCGTACTAGCCCACCCCACCCGCCCCCGCCCACCTCGCCCCGCCCACCTCGCCCCGTTGATCATGAGGTTGTCGGCAGTCAAGGAGATCAACTTCGCCGTCAACCTCATGGTCAACCACTTCGCGCGCCGACCGGTGGGGTGGGCATGGGGAATGCAGAGTGCCCCGACTCGCGGGTGGGAGTCGGGGCACTTGGAGAGGGCGCGCTAGCTAATCTTGAGGGAGTCGACGAACCTGCGCCAGTCGTGGTCGGTGAAGGCCAGCGTGGGGCCGAACTTGTCCTTGCTGTCCCGGACGGCGACAACGCCGGGCAGGTTGTCCGCAACCTCAACGCAGGCACCACCGTTAGCGTCGCTGCGGGTGGACTTGCGCCACACCGCGCCGGTGAGGTCCGGGTTCGACATGTCAGCCCCTACTTGATCTCGTCAGCGATTCGCAGGATGAGCCTGCGGGACTCTGCCGGCCCCAGCGCCGCAGCTTGAAGGCGACCCCACAGCCGAGTGTAGGCGCGGACAGCCTCGGGGCTGTCGAGGTAATCCGCGTCCGTGAACGTCTCCAGGTAGATGACGTCCGAGGCGACTTCCTCCCCGAACCGCAGGATGATGGCCGCTGCGGTGCGTGAGGTGGCCTAGCGGGTGATCGACTCCGTTACGCCGTAGTGGCGGTATCCCACCCGTCCGGATCCCGCCGTTTCGGCGTAACGGAGTCGATCAACGGTGGGCGAGGTCGGCGTACACGGCTAGGAGTTGCTTGGTGACCACGTCGGGGTGGAAGACCCGTTCGTAGCGGGCTCGGGCGGGGGCGGCCAGCGCGGCGGCGAGCGCCGCCGGCTCCGGCGGAACCACCCAACCGGCCCCACCGGCAAGGACCCCGGCCGGCAGAGCGGACGCCACCCCGGACGCACCGCCCGGCCCGCCGGGGCTGGGTGGTGCGGAGGCCGAGGCGATCACGGCCGGGCCGGTGCCGGCGGGTTCCCGGGGGGTGTCCGCGCCGATCAGGTACGGGATGCCGCCCAACGCCGTGCCCAGGACCGGGCGACCGCTGGCCAACGCCTCGATGATCACGGTCGGCAGCAGGTCATGGCCGCCCTCCGCAACGCCGCCATCAGCGCACTCCGCACCGCCGGCGTCACCAACATCGCCGCCGCCAACCGACATCACGCCCGCGACAGCACCCGCCCACTGGCACTACTCGGCATCACCTGACGACTTTGCCGGGGCCCTGCCTGACCACTCTGGAGGCAGCCGCGTCGGTCAACTCTTGTCGGGTACAAACTCCGTGGCCAACGGCGGATCATGCGTGCGCCCTGCGGTTCTGCAACCCGGCAAGGGTACGAGCGGTGTCCTGTGATGGTTCTCAGCTGACCTGAGACGGCGACCGCCGTGCGGCGAAAGGTCCGACCGCATCGCCGTACGGCTACCTTGCCTGAACCCTGCTCCCAATTCTTGATTGTCGCATACCCGACAGCCGCCGCCGCATTATTCACGGGATATGGTCCATTGACGAGCATCACTGGCGTACCTGAAAGAGGTATACTTTGACGGACGTCGAACTCGACGTCTTCTCCGGAAGGCCGAATCCCCGTTGGACCCTCTCCGCCACCCAACGTGCTCACCTGATCGACCAACTTCGAGCTGGCTCGGTGCCCCTGCTGTCGGCGGCGGCGGGCGAGTCGCGCCTCGGCTACCGGGGTTTCGTCCTGCGATTCGATCCGGAGGAACTGCGCCTACTCGGCGTGCCGGCAACCACCAACCGCGACAACTCAGGGAACATCATCGTGGCGCCCGTGACCGCGAATCGGGGAAACTACAACACGGGCGGACGTCTCGTATGGGGTGCCGGCGACATGGTATCAGTAAGATGACACCATGATCCGATCGAAGAAGGCCATCTCAGCCATACTCGCGCTGACAATGATCGGGCTATCCGCATGCGGCCCGTCCGACAAGGCGGGCTCGGCAGATCCATACAAAGTTCTGGTTGATCTCTACTCGGGCAAAGAGAGCCCCGAGGTCAGTCTGAATACGCAGGTAGCCGACGATCTTTACAGCCAGGTGAATGGCCGGACCGGCGAGTTCGTTGAAACTGACGAACCGGAGCCGACGCTCGGATTCCGGGGATTCCTCGTGACACCCGCCGACGACGCACTGCCAACCCTGCGGATCACCCAGACCGACGTCTACACGATCGATGGCGCCGATCGACGACGACTCGCCGACCCCGGGGGGCACTACTACAAGCTGGTGCTCGACGACATCAGTGGAGATCTCCCACAGGAGGTCCTCAACGCTCTGCCCTGACACGCTCTCCAGCACGAAGAGAGGTTAAGAATGGCGAACGCGATCACCAGGCGGCAGCTCATCGTCTCGGTGGCCATGACGGGGGCCGCCCTCGCGCTGCCCACTTCGGCGGCTGCTCAGTCAAGCGAACGGACCGCTCACCCGACCCACCAACTGGAGACGTGGCTGCTCGGAACCTGCCCCAAGTAGGCACACCAGGCCTCTCGCGCAGGTTGTGGGCCTCCGCTCACCCTCGTTGATCATGAGGTTAGCGTCCCCGAGGAGATCAACTTCGCCGTCAACCTCATAATCAACGATGAGAGGTGGCCGGCCGGGGTCGGCCGTTGGGGTGGGTGGGGTGGTTCAGGGCTGGGCTAGGTCGGCGTACACGGCGAGGAGCTGCTTGGTGACCACGTCGGGGTGGAAGACCCGCTCGTAGCGGGACCGGGCAGCACCGGCGAGCGCGGCGGCACCGGCTGCGGCCAGCGGCAGCGCGGCGGCGAGCGCCGCCGGCTCCGGCGGAACCACCCAACCGGCCCCACCGGCAAGGACCCCGGCCGGCAGAGCGGACGCCACCCCGGACGCACCGCCCGGCCCGCCGGGGCTGGGTGGTGCGGAGGCCGAGGCGATCACGGCCGGGCCGGTGCCGGCGGGTTCCCGGGGGGTGTCCGCGCCGATCAGGTACGGGATGCCGCCCAACGCCGTGCCCAGGACCGGGCGACCGCTGGCCAACGCCTCGATGATCACGGTCGGCAGTACGTCGTGCCAGGTGGAGGTGGCCAGCACCACGGCGCTCGCGGCCAGTGCCGAGCGGACCCCGGCCCGGTTCAGCGGGCCCAGGAAGGTCACGTCGGCGCGTTCGGCGGCCGCCGCCTCGACCATCGGACGCAGCTCACCGTCACCGGCCACCCGCAGCGGCCCCAGGGCCCCGTCCGGATGCCGACGCCACGCCTCCAGCAGCAGACCGAGGCCCTTCTCCGGGGAGAGTCGGCCGAGGAAGAGGAAGCCCTGGCCGAGGGGGGCGGGGGTGCCCGGATCGGGAATGCCGTTCGGCTTCACCACGATCCGAGAATCCGGGATGCCGTAGTCGCGCAGATGGTCGGCGACCGCGCTGGTCAGGGCGATGAACCGGTCCACCGACTTCCAGGTGCCCCGGTGCACGGCCAGGGTGGTGGCCATCAGGGCGCTCTGCGCCCGGGACCCCCGGTAGCAGCGGTGCACCACGGCCGGCACCCCCAGGGTCCGGCCCCGGCAGTCCTGACAGATCACCCCGTCACGGAAGTACAGCCCGGAGGAGCAGACCTGGCGGTAGTTGTGCACCGTCTGCACCACCGGCACCCCGTGCTTGTGCGCGGTCCGCACCACCCAAGGGGAGAGCAAGGGGTACGGGTTGTGCAGGTGCAGCACATCCGGCCGGTGCTCGGTGAGCAGCCGGGACAGGTCGGCCTGCGCCTTCGGGGCGTACATCGGGGAGATCGGCAGCAGGGCCTTAGCCGCCTTCGACATCGACGGGATCTCGTCCGAGCTGCGCAGGAAGGGCAGCACCTGCACACCGGCGGCGGTGAGCTGGGCGATCTCCGCGTCGACGATGGTGTTCTCACCGGAGGGCTGAGCTTCCCGGTACCGGTTGTGCGCCACCACAATCTTCACGGGAAAGAAGGCTACCGTTGGACGATGCCCGAACTACCGGAGGTGGAGGCGCTCGCGGGTTACCTGCGGCAGCGCGCGGTGGGCCGCCGCGTCGACCGGATGGAGGCCGCCGCGATCAGCGCCCTGAAGACGTACGATCCGGCGCTCACCGCCGTCACCGGTCGACCGGTGACCGACGCCCGCCGGCACGGCAAGTTCCTCGACATCGTCTTCGACGGTGATCTGCATCTGGTGGTGCACCTGGCCCGGGCCGGCTGGCTGCACTACCGGGAGGCGTTCGCCTCGACCGTCCCGCTTCGTCCGGGTAAGGGCCCGGTCGCGCTGCGGGTACGCCTCGACGACGGTTCCGGATTCGACCTGACCGAGGCCGGTACGCAGAAGAAACTCGCCGTCTACCTGGTGACCGATCCGCAGGCGGTGCCCGGGGTCGCCAAGCTCGGGCCGGACGCGCTCGCGGCCGACCTCGCCGCGTTCGCCGGGGCGTTGCGCAGTCGCCGGGGGCAGGTGAAGGGGGTGCTCACCGATCAGGCGGTGCTGGCCGGGGTGGGCAACGCGTACTCGGACGAGATCCTGCACGCGGCGAGGCTGTCCCCGTTCGCCCTGACCGACCGGCTCACCGACGATCAGATGGCGGCCCTGCACGCGGCCACCCGGCGGGTGCTCGGCGACGCGGTCACCCGCTCGCTGGGGCAGCGGGCCGCAGAGTTGAAGGGCGAGAAGCGGTCCGGGCTGAAGGTGCACGCCCGTACCGGACTGCCCTGCCCGGTGTGCGGCGACACCGTACGTGAGGTCTCCTTCGCCGATTCCAGCCTCCAGTACTGCCCGACCTGTCAGACCGGCGGCAAACCCCTTGCTGACCGAAGGCTGTCCAAACTTGTACGGTGAGTAACGACACGCTTGACTACGGAGCGGAATCGGACGCGGGGTGCGCAACCACGGTCCGGCACTCTTCCCGGGCCGCCATCCATCGGTATAGTGGCTCGGTCCCCGGCTTCCGGATGGTGTGGAGCCGGCCAGATCCCAGGCGAACACGAGTCCGTCACGCAATGTCCCTCGGGTCGGCGTCGAGACGGAATCCGCGTGGGAAACTGGAACGGTGGGCGACTCGGGCCCTTACGGCGAGTAAGCGGTGCGGGTCATGCGGGAGGACATGGGTGAGGTGACGACAAGCCTCCAGCGCCCGGTAACCAACGAAGGCCGGAGCAGACTCGTGCGGCACGTCGACAGCTTCGAGATCCAGCCGCCGGACCCGCCGTCACACAACGGCGTACCCCGCTCGGCGTGGGCACGAGCCCGGCGACGCGTCTCCCGTTGGCACCGGCCCTACACTGCGATCCTGCTGCTGCTCGACTTCGCGGCGGCGGCCTTCGCCAGCTTCACCGCGATCCGCACCTTCGACCAGGCCACCGCCGGTTTCCACACGGCTCAGGACGACCCGACCTGGTTCTACACGGTCGCCTTCCTGCTGCTGCCGCTGGGCTGGCTGGTCATCCTGTGGTTCAACGGCGCCTATGACCGGCGTTGTCTCGGTCTGGGGCCGGACGAGTTCAAACGGGTGATCCGGGCCGGCGTGGCGGTCTGCGCGGCGGTGTCGTTCCTCGCCTTCGCCACCAAGACCGACCTGTCCCGGTTCACCGTCGGCACCGCCCTGCTGCTGGCCCTGCTGTTGATCCTGCTGGGCCGGATCCTGACCCGTTTCGTGCTGCACGTGACGCGCCGCAACACCCAGCAGGCGGCACACCGGATGGTGCTGGTCGGCACCCTGCCGGAATGCCTTGAGGTCTACACGGCGGTCACCCGCAACCCCGCTGCCGGGCTGGTGCCCGTCGCCATCCACATCACCGACGGTTACGCGGCGGCCAAGGGGGTGCAGACCCCGGTGCCGGTCTACGCCGGCCGTGACGTGCTGGCGCTGGTCCGGGAGGTGGGCGGGGACACGATCGCGGTCTGCGGCTCGGCCAGCGCCGAGCCGGGCGAGCTGCGCCGGCTGGCCTGGCAGTTGGAGGGCTCCGGCGTCGACCTGGTGGTGGCGCCGCAGCTGACCGACATCGCCGGTCCTCGGGTGCACATCCGCCCGATCGAGGGTCTGCCGCTGCTGCACGTCGAGGAGCCCACCCTGTCCGGGCCGGCGCTGCTGGCCAAGAACATGATGGACCGGATCGCCGCCGGCCTGGGTCTGCTGGTGCTGATCCCGGTCTTCATCGCCATCGCCATCGCCATCCGGATCTCCGACCCCGGCCCGGTCTTCTTCCGCCAGCCCCGGGTGGGGCACGAGGGACGCACGTTCCGGGTGTGGAAGTTCCGCACCATGTACGTCGACGCGGAGGACCGGCTGGCCAGCCTGGTCGACCAGAACGAGACCGACGGCATGCTGTTCAAGATGAAGCAGGATCCCCGGGTCTTCCCGGTGGGCCGCTTCCTGCGCGGCTCGTCGCTGGACGAGCTGCCGCAGCTGATCAACGTGCTGATGGGCGAGATGTCCCTGGTAGGGCCGCGGCCCCTACCCGCCGACGACGGCGACTTCCTCGGCGACGTACGGCGCCGGCTGCTGGTCCGCCCCGGGATGACCGGGTTGTGGCAGGTGTCCGGCCGCTCCGACCTGTCCTGGGACGAGGCGGTCCGGCTGGACCTCTACTACGTCGACAACTGGTCGCTGGCGTACGACCTGAGCATCCTGTGGCGCACGGTGGGCGTGGTGCTGGCGCGCAAGGGCGCGTACTGAATCACCTCTTTCCCCATGCCGCCGCAACCAGCAGGATCATCGACGTGGGTGGCAACCTCTCGGCCGTCATCGGAGTCCTGGCGCTGGTCATCGCGCTGACCGGGGCGCTGGTCGCGGTCGCTCGGCTGCGTGGCCGGCGGGGCATCGCCACAGCCAGCCAGCGGGCCACCTACGAGGTGCTGCACACCACCGGGCTGGCTGCCGAGCCGCTGCGCGCCGGACTGAGTCCGGCGGGCGCCGCGAAGGCGGCCCGGCACCTGCGCACCCTGGTCGGCGCGGCGGGGTTGGCGTTGACCGATACCGAGGAGGTGCTCGCCCTCGACGGGCGCGGCGCGCACCACGGTGAGCAACTGCTCGCGGCGGCCCGGCGGGTGGTGGCCACCGAGCGGTCCACCGTCCTCGGCGAGGCGGAGTTGTTCTGCGACCGCATCGACTGCCCGGTACGCGGGGCGGTGGTGGCGCCGATGGCCGGCACGGAGGGCCGGGTGGCCGGTGCCCTGATCGCGGTCACCGACGGCGTGCCCGGACCAGGTCTGGTGCAGGCCACCCTGGAGACCGCACGCTGGGCGGGCAGCCAGCTCGCCCTGGCCGAGTTGGACTCTTCCCGCCAGCGGCTGGCCCGGGCCGAGGTCCGCGCGCTCCGGGCGCAGATCAGCCCGCACTTCATCTACAACGCGCTGACCGCGATCGGCTCGTTCGTCCGCACCGACCCGGAGCGGGCGCGGGAGCTGATCCTGGAGTTCGCCGAGTTCACCCGCTACTCGTTCCGGGCCCATGGTGAGTTCACCACGTTGGCCGAGGAGCTTCGGTCGATCGACCGGTACCTGACCATCGAGCGGGCCAGGTTCGGTGATCGGCTTCAGGTGCGGCTTCAGATCGCCCCGGAGGTGCTGCCGGTGACCCTGCCCTTCCTGTGCCTCCAGCCGTTGGTCGAGAACGCCGTCCGGCACGGGTTGTCGCGCAAGCCCGGCACGGGCATGGTGAGCATCGAGGCGCGGGACGCGGGCGCCGAATGTCACATCACGGTGGAGGACGACGGAGTGGGGATGGATCCGGGCACACTGACCGCCGGGATCGCCGAGCTGGCCGGGGCCACCGGTGATCCGGGGGACGATCCGGGCCAGCACGTCGGCCTCTCGAACGTCGACGAACGACTCCGCTCGGTGTTCGGCAGCGACTTCGGCCTGGTGGTGGAGACGGGCGTGGGGTCGGGCACGAAGGTGAGCATGCGGGTGCCGAAGTTCCACCCCGGCGTACGGGCGCGTTCGTGACCGGCAACGGCGGTGCGCCGGGCTTCCTGCGGGTGCTGGCGGTGGACGACGAACCACCCGCCCTGGACGAGTTGGCGTACCACCTGCGGGCCGATGCCCGGGTGGCCCGGCTGCACACGGCCGGCGACGCCACCGAGGCGCTGCGGGTGCTCCGCGACGACGAGGTGGACGTGATCTTCCTGGACATCCGGATGCCTGGCCTGGACGGGATGGAGCTGGCCCGGGTGCTGCGCCAGTTCGCCCGGCCACCGGCGATCGTCTTCGTCACCGCGTACGACGACGGTGCCGCAGACGCCTTCGACCTGGGCGCCACCGACTACGTCCGCAAGCCGGTACGTGCCGAACGGCTGGCGGAGGCGCTGCGCCGGGTCGTCGGGTCTCGGGTCCTGCCGTCGCATCCGGCTGCCCTGGCCCGCGCCGAGGAGGACCCGACGATCCCCGTGGAGCTGGCCGGCTCCACCCGGATGCTGCCCCGCTCCGCCGTGCGCTGGGTGGAGGCGCAGGGCGACTACGCCCGGCTGCACACCGCGGAAGGCTCGCATCTGGTCCGGGTGTCCCTGGCGACGCTCGCCGACCGGTGGGCCGACGCGGGGTTCGTCCGGATCCACCGGTCCTACCTGGTGCAGTTGCGGCTGATCGCCGAGCTTCGACTGGTCAACTCCGGGTACGTGGTCGTGGTCGACGACGCGGAGCTGCCGGTGAGCCGACGACACACCCGGGAGCTGAAGGACAAGCTGGTCCGGGCCGCCAAGCAGGAATGGGGCCGCTGAGCGTCCACAGCAGACCAGACAGATCGGCGCTGGCCTATCCTCGTGGTGCCGATTCGATACGGGGCGCGGGTCGGCCGGGCAGGTGCCTGCACGGGTCGCCCCGCAGCCTCACGTTTGGACGCCCATGCAATTACCCCCCATCCGCCGGGCCGTACTGGCCGGCATCGCCGCGGTAGCCGTCGTGCTGCCCGGCGCCACCCCGGCCCTCGCCGCCACCACCGGAACGATCACTGGTCGGCTGACCACCAGCGCCGGCACCGCCGCCCCCGACGTTCCGGTCCTGGTATACCGAACCGGGAGCTACAACGTCATTGCGCAGACGTCCACCGACTCCCAGGGCAACTACACCCTCAACGGGTTGGCAGCGGGCTCGTACAGCGTGGGCTACCAACCCGCTGGTCGGCCGGAGCAGTACCACCGGCAGCAGCTCTATTCCTGGGACGCCGACCCCGTCATCGTGACGGCGGGCAACACCAGCACCGTCGACGAGCAACTGTTCGCCACCGGCACGATCACCGGTCGGATCATCGACAGCGTCGGCGAACCGGTGCCCGACCTGCGCGTCGAAGGCCAGGCCATCGGCGCCCCCACCTGGGGCAGCGCGCGCACCGACGACGACGGACGGTACGAGATGGCCGTCATCGCCGGCCGGTACCGGGTCAGCTTCGAGCCGGTGGCCGATTCGTACCAGGCCCAGTACGTGCCGGGGAAGATCGACGAGGACGAGGCCACCGTCTTCGAGGTGACCGCCGACGCGCAGATCGTGGCCGACGACACGGTGCTGCCGGTGGGCAACCTGTCGGGCCGGTTCACCACCGCCGACGGCCAGCCGCTGCGAGACGCGGACATCTCCGTGTACACGCCGAACATGCACACCGGCACCTGGACGCAGACCGACGCCGATGGGAGATTCGACGTCCAACTGCTCGCCGGGGCGTACCGGGTGGGCCTGTATGCGGGCGACCGGCAGCAGTACTACCGGGGACAGCTGGTGCCGGAACTCGCCGATCTGGTGACCGTGCACGGCGGTCAGCAGACCAGCATCACCGACGCCCTGCTCGGCACCGGCGCGCTGCGGATCCGGGCAGTCGACTCGGTCACCGGTGCTCCGGTGGCCAACTTCTGCGCCCACGAGCAGTGCAGCAACGGCACCGGCACGGTACTCATCCCGGATCTGCCGGAGGGCCGGCACGACATCTACCTGTACACGCCGGACCGCCGGTACTTCCCCCGGGAACGCACCGGCGTACGGGTACGGGCCGACCGGACCGCCGAGCTGACCATCAAGCTGCGCCCGGGAGCGGTCATCACCACCACCGTGGTCGACCGGCAGAGCGGGGCGCCCCTGCAGGGCGTGTGCCTCACGGCCTTCCTGGCCAAGCAGGTCACCCTGCCCGACACCAACTTCGAGTGCAGCGACCACAGCGGCCAGGTCAAGGTCGGGCCGCTGCGGGGCGGCGACCACAAGCTGTTCGTCGTGCCGCAGAACCTGACGTACGGCCGGCAGTGGGTCGGCCCGAACGGCGGCACCGGTGACGAGCGGGAGGCCGCCGTGGTCACCACCACGGTCGGTGCCGTGGCCACTGCTCCGACGGTGCAGCTCGACCGGGCGGGGCAGATCAGCGGCCAGGTCACCGACGCCCGGACCGGTGCCCCGCTGCGGAACGTCAGCGTGTCGGTGCTCACCGGCCACCCGGGCGTCGGCGCGGAGGACGCCCGCACCGACGATCAGGGTCACTACACCCTGACCCGGCTGGGCCCGTACGCGTGGCCGGTGGTTTTCAGCCGGCACGAGTACGCGACCGTCTGGTCGGGCGACGCGCCGAGCCGGTTCACCGCCGCACCGGTGACGGTCACCGCCAACTCGGCGGCCACCCTCGACGCGGCGATCAGCCCCGGCGTCGAGGTCACCGGCACCATCACGAACACCGAGGGCACTCCGTTCCGGAGCGGCTTCGTGCTCGCCCACAGCGTCGACACCGGTGACATCACGGGCAGCGGTTGGGTCTCCGACGGGCAGTTCACCATGCGTCTGACCGGCCGCCAGCGGATCTTCCTGAGCTACGACGTGCACCTCGTCGCCGACGGCGAGATGCACTCGGGCCGCTACCTGGTGACCGACCCCGAAGGGGTCCGTCGGCTGGCCCGGTTCACCGTGCCTGCGACTGGGTCGCTGAGCATCGACATGGCCATCCCGACCAGCTGAGTCGGGCGGGAAGGGGGTGGTGGCCATCCATGGTCGCCACCCCTGTCCACCGCTTCGTCCACAGGGTTCGCGGGTTATCCACAAGTTGTCCACAGCCGCTTGACATTCCCGTTAGGCGGACGAGACTGCCGGGGTGGCCGCCGAGGATTCACCACCGGCACCCCGCCGATCCGAGCCAGCCGGAACCGCCGCGCCGCCGCCCCAGGCCGCACCGCCGCCCCGGGCTGCGGAGCCGCTTCAGGCTGCGGAGCCGGCTGACGCGCAGTTGCGCGGATCGGGGCCGCCTGCGCGTACCCGGGTGGTGCTGGCCGAGGTTTCCGGTCGGCGGCACCGGGCCGGCGGCACCCGTACCGAGCTGACCCAGCAGACCCGGGTCGGCGAGACGTTGATCCGCGGCCTGGTACGCGCCCAACTCGCGCTGGCCCTGCAACTGGCGGCGGTGGTCCTGGTCGGGCTGGGCGGGTTGCCCTGGCTGTTCGCCATCGCGCCCTCGGTGGGCCGGATGACCGTGCTCGGCGTCAACCTGCCCTGGCTGCTGCTCGGCGTGCTCTCCTTCCCGTTCCTGGTCGCGGTCGGCTGGACGTACGTGCGGCTGGCCGAACGCAACGAGCAGGACTTCACCGACCTGGTCCAGCGGCCGGAGCGCTGAGGTGAGCAACGACCTCGTCGTACCGGCGATCGTGGCGGTCACCCTGGTCACCCTCGGGATCGGCTTCTACGGGCTGCGGTTGGCCCGCACCACCTCCGACTTCCTGGTCGCCTCGCGGGTGGTCAGCCCGACCTGGAATGCCGCCGCGATCGGCGGCGAGTACCTCTCGGCGGCCAGCTTTCTCGGCGTCGCCGGGCTGATCCTCAAGTACGGCGTGGACGTGCTCTGGTATCCGGTCGGCTTCGCGGCCGGCTACCTGGCCCTGCTGCTGTTCGTCGCCGCGCCGCTGCGCCGCTCCGGCGCCTTCACCCTGCCCGACTTCTGCGAACTGCGGCTGGGCTCCCGCCGGCTGCGCACACTGGCCACCGTCTTCGTGATCTTCATCGGCTGGCTCTACCTGGTGCCCCAGTTGCAGGGCGCCGGGCTGACGCTGGCCACCCTGGCCGGTTCCCCGTACCCGGTGGGGGCCCTGGTGGTCGCCGTGGTGGTGACCGCCAACGTGGCGCTCGGCGGGATGCGGGCGGTCACCTTCGTGCAGGCATTCCAGTACTGGCTGAAACTGACCGCGCTCGCCGTACCTGCGATCTTCCTGGCTCTTCAGTGGCAGTCCGACGGGCGGCCGGCGGTGACTCCGCCCGACGGACCGACCTTCCGGACCGCGACGACCGTCGTGGTCGAGCACCGCGCCGTGCTCACCCTGCCCGACGGGCAGACCCGTCAGGTGCACCCCGGCGACGAGTTGACCTTCGCGGCGGGCGACCCAGTGCCGGAGGTGTCCGGGGTGGCCACCAACGCCTCCGACTGGTTGCTGCCGAGCACCGCCGGTGACGACGACCGGGGGCTGTTCGCCACGTACTCGCTGATCCTGGCAACCTTCCTGGGCACCATGGGACTGCCGCACGTACTGGTCCGCTTCTACACCAACCCGGACGGCACTGCGGCCCGCCGGACCACGCTGGTGGTGCTGGCCCTGGTCGGGGTGTTCTACCTGCTGCCCACGATCTACGGCGTACTGGGCCGGATCTACACTCCACAACTGCTGGTCAGCGGCCAGACCGACGCGGTGGTGGTGCTGCTGCCCGAAGCGGCGCTCGGCGCCGGGACCACCGGCCGGCTACTGGCCGCACTGGTCGCCGCCGGGGCGTTCGCGGCCTTCCTGTCCACCTCGTCCGGGCTACTCACCAGCGTCGCCGGAGTGATCTCCACAGACGTGCTCGGTCGTGGCTCGGTACGCGGCTTCCGGATCGCCACGGTGATCGCCGGCGGGGTGCCGCTGATCCTCGCCCTGAACGTCTCCGGGCTGGACGTCTCACAGGTGGTCGGGCTGGCCTTCGCCGTCGCCGCGTCCAGCTTCTGCCCGCTGCTGGTGCTCGGCATCTGGTGGCGTGGGCTCACCGACGCGGGCGCCGCCGCCGGAATCCTGGTCGGCGGCGGCGCGGCGGTGTCGGCGGTGCTGATCACCGTGCTCGGGCCGCCGCTGACCGGCTGGCCAGCCACGCTCACCGCACAGCCGGCCGCCTGGACGGTGCCGTTGGCCTTCACGGTCATGGTCGCGGTCTCCCTGGCCACCCGCGGGCGCACCCCCGCCGACACCGGTCGCACCATGCTCCGCCTACACGCCCCGGACAGCCTCCGTCTGTAAGGAAGGGCACCTTATTAACGCCTCGTGTATGGAAAGGGCCCCTTTTTAACACTTGCGGCGGATGCGCCTACGACTGCGGGATGAACTCGGCTCGTCCTACGGGCTGGCGGAGCGCTGGCCGCAACCGGATACGGTCAGGCACATGACTGGTGAGTACCCTGCGCTGGCGCTGCGTGGCCTGGCCAAACGGTTCGACGGCAAGATCGCCGTGGCCGGGGTGGATCTGGACGTACCGGCCGGTTCGTTCTACGGGCTGCTCGGCCCCAACGGTGCGGGCAAGACCACCACCCTGTCGATGGCGGTCGGGCTGCTGCGGCCGGACGCCGGCGGCGCCTGGGTGCTCGGACGCGACGTGTGGGCCGATCCGGTCGAGGCGAAACGACTGTTCGGTGTGATGCCCGACGGCGTGCGGCTGTTCGACCGGCTCAGCGGCGCCGAACTGCTGGCGTACCACGGGCTGCTGCGGGGCATGGACCCGGCGGTGGTCGACCAGCGTGCGGCCGAGTTGCTCGACGTGCTCGCCCTCGCCGACGCCGGCCGCACCTTGGTGGTGGACTACTCGGCCGGAATGAAGAAGAAGATCGGCCTCGCCTGCGCCCTGTTGCACGGGCCTCGGCTGCTGGTACTGGACGAACCCTTCGAGGCGGTCGATCCGGTCTCGGGGGCACTGATCCGGGACATCCTCCAGCGGTACGTCACCGGCGGCGGGACGGTGATCTTCTCCAGTCACGTCATGGAGGTCGTGCAGCGCCTCTGCACGCACGTGGCGATCCTCGCCGAGGGCACCATCAAGCGGGTCGGCACCCTGGAGGACGTACGCGGGGGGCGCTCGCTGGAGGAGGTCTTCGTCGAGGTGGTCGGTGGGCGTACGGCAACCGGTGAGGAGTTGTCGTGGCTGTCCCGGTGACCGAACCGGCCAGCCGCGCACGTCCGGTCGCGGCGCGGCACTTCGTCCGGCTCAAGCTGCGGGTGATGGGCAACAACTTCCGGGGCCAAGCCTGGCGGGCCGCGTTGTTCGTGGTCGGATCGTTGATCGGGCTCTGGTTCGCGGTCGGCGCCTTCTTCGGCCTGGCGGCACCCGGACTCGTCGGTGACGACCAGTACGCGCTGCTGGTCGCGGCGTTCGCCGGCGGATTGACGGTGCTCGGCTGGCTGCTGCTGCCCCTGGTCTTCTTCGGTGTCGACGAGACACTCGACCCGGCCCGCTTCGCGCTGCTGCCGCTGTCCCGGCGGACCCTGGTCACCGGACTGTTCGCGGCGGCGTTGGTGAGCGTGCCCACCGTCGCCGTACTGGTGGCGCTCTCCGGCCTGGTGGTCACCGCCGGGGTGTTCGGTGGCTGGTCCGCCGCCACGGTGGCCGTCCTCGGGGTGATCTCCGGGCTGCTCCTCTGCGTCGCCGCGGCGCGGGCAGTGACCAGCGCCTTCGCCACCATGCTCCGCTCCCGCCGGGTACGCGACCTGGCGGCGGTCCTGCTCGCGGTGGCCGCCGCGCTGCTCGGGCCATTGCAGCTCGCCGGTCTCGCCGCGATCCGGGACACCGACTGGGACCGACTCACCGGTGTGGCGACCGTGATCGGCTGGACCCCGTTCGGCGCACCCTGGACGGCCGGCATCGACGTGGCGCAGGGCCGGGTCTGGGCGGCGCCGCTGAAGCTCCTGATCACCGCCGTGACGATCGTCGCGCTGCTGGCCTGGTGGTCACGCTCGCTGGAGTCGGCGATGGTCGGTGCCGCGAGCACCGGCCCGACCCGAGGCAAACCGCAGGTCAGCGGCGGTGCCGTGGGCCATCTGTTCCCCCGGGCCGCCGGCTGGCTGCGCCGGGACCGCTTCGGCGCGCTGGTCGCCCGGGAGGCCCGCTACTGGTGGCGCGACGCCCGGCGACGGGCCAACCTGATCACCATCGCGGTGGTCGGTCTCTTCGTGCCGGTGATGGTCAACGTGGGTGGTCAGGGCTTCAGCATCGACAGCGAGCAGGGCTTCAGCATCGCCGCCGACACCTCGCCGCTGCTGGTCAGCCTCTCCATGCTCTTCGTCGGGCTGCTCGCCGCCATGACCCTGGCCAACCAGTTCGGTTTCGACGGCAGCGCGTACGCGGCCAACGTGATCGCCGGTGTGCCCGGCCGGCTGGAGCTACGCGCCCGGATGGCCGCCTTCTCGCTCTACGTGCTGCCCATGCTGGCGTTCGTGGCCGTGGTGATGGCGTTGATCCTCGGCGAACCGACCTGGATCGGATTCATGGCCGGCACCCTGTTCGCCACCTACGGTGCCGGGCTGGCGGTCAACTCGTTCGTCTCCGTACTCGCCGCCTACTCGCTGCCCGAGACGAGCAACCCGTTCGCGATGAACAGCGGTGCCGGAGTGACCAAGAGCCTGCTGGCTCTGGTGGCCATGGTGGCCACCGCCGCGACCGGCGTACCGACGGTGATCGCCGCCGCGCTGCTCGGCGACGCCTGGCTCTGGCTGGGCCTGCCGCTGGGCGTGCTCTACGGCGTCGGCGTGGCGCTGCTCGGCTCCTACCTGGCCGGTGACGCCCTCGATCGCCGCCAGCCCGAACTGCTCACCGCCGTCACCCCGCGCCGCTGACAGTCCCCGGCCGGTCGCGGCTCAGCGATCGCTGGTCTCGGTCGACGGTCGCGGGCCGGCGGTCGCGGGCCGACGGTCGCGGGCCGACGGTCGCGGGTCGACGCTCGCGGGTCGACGCTCGCGGCTTGGCGGTCGACGCTCGCGGGTCGACGGTCGCGGGCCGGCGCTCGCGGCTTGGCGGTTGGCGGTCGCGGGTCACGGGGCAGGCTGTTCGGGGATGCGGGACGCAATCGTGCGGTGGCCACGGGAGCGCAGGGCGGCCCGCACCTCGGCGACGAAGCCGTCGAAGTCCTCGCGGAGGCGCTTCGCAGTCAGGTGCAGGACGATCCAGTCACCGCCGACCAGCCGGTTGAGCCTTCGGCGATCCGCGTCGAACTGCGCCGGGTCGTCGTGCCAGAGGCCGTCGTACTCGATCGCCACCCGATAGTCGGGCCAGGCAAGATCGAGACGGGCGAGGAACCGACCCTGAGCCGACACCACCCATTGGGTACACGGACGCGGCAGCCCGGCCAGCACGAGCCGGACCCGAGCGCGGGACTCCTGCGGCGACTCGGCACCGGCATCCGCTAGGTCGACCGCGCGCAGCATCGCCCGCCAGCCACGACGGCCCGCCCGAGCCAGGGCGTACCCACGCAGTGTCGACACGTCGGTGAGCCGTCGTGCCAGCAGGGCGTCGATGACCACCACCGCCTCCAGCAGGTCGAGCCAGCTAGACACATCCCAGCAGGTGCGCACGGGCGAGGTGACCGGGATGCCCGCCCGATCGACGACATCGCCCGCATCGACCGGTCCGCGATGGACGCGCAGCCCAGCGGTAGGACCAGCGGGTGTGCCACGCGGGACGAGGACGTCGACCGTGTCATCGAACGTCGTGTGGGCGCACCCGTAGAGCACGGCAGCGGATCGACCGGCGATCGCGGCACCAGCCGGAATGAGCCATCTGCCTGCGGCGGCGCACCGGGTGCGGTGGGTGACCGGCAACTGGGCATCGGCGTACACGTCGCGGAAGAGAGGCCGCCAGGCGGAACTACGAAGCTCGTTCCGGGTGAGCAGGCCATGCGATATCGCCCGCGAACCACGGAAGATGCGCCCCCGCAACTGCGGCGGCCGACGAGGCAATCGGGACATACCCAGACGGTGACAGCTCAGACACCCCGCGCGCTGCCCCTGTGGATAACCCCCCGACTGCCGCCTTCCCCAGCATGATCACGCTCGGCATCGAGCGTCCTCCCGCGCCCCAGCGAGGCGACCCTCGCACACAAAGTCACGCTCGGATCGGACGCCCTGACTCGCCCCAGCGGGTCGGCCCTCGCACAAGATCACGCTTGATGTGGGATCGAGTGGTTAAATGCTGGCAACCAGACCACTCGATCCCAGATCGAGCGTGATCTTGTCGGGTTGCGCCTCGCTGCAACGCGTGTCACCCCACGCCCACGCCTGTGCTCGCATCGCTCGGCGGATGGCCGGGCAGATCACGGCGGGTCAGCGAGGGGCGAAAGGCGATGCTTCGCGGGCCAGAGCGAGAAACGATCGCCAGGCGGCGGGCGTGAAGGTCAGCGCTGGGCCGGGGCGATCCTTGCTGTCGCGCACCAGCACCATCCCGGGCAGGTTGTCCGCCACCTCAACGCAGTTGCCACCGGTGTCGCCGGAACGGATTGCCGTGCGCCAGCGGGGTTCAGCAGCAGTCATGACGTCACCTTCAGCTTTCGGAGCAGGTCAAGCGAGGCGTTTGTGGACAGCGCTTCGCCAAGCAGGCTATCCCACTTGCGGTCGATCAAACGGATCATCTCCGGGTCGTTCACCACGTGCCCCCGAGCGGCGTTCTCCAGGTAGATCGCCTGCTCACCATCAGGTAGATCGGCTAGCACAAACCCGCCGGTGAGCCCGACATGCTCGCCGACGCTGAGCGGCACCACGTGTATGCGGACGTGCGGCCGCTCCGCTTCGGCCAACAGTTGACCGAGTTGCGCGTCGAGTACTGCTGGACTGCCCACCGGCCGGCGCAACGCAGTCTCGTCCATCAGGAACACGCACTGGGGTGGGTCATCCCGTTGCAGGAGTTGTTGGCGTTCCATTCGGACGGCTACCAGCTCGTCGACCATGGGTGGCTGGTGGAGTCCGCCGGCAGAGATCACGGCTCGGGCGTACTCCTCGGTTTGCAGCAGTCCGGGCACCAGGCAGGGTTCGAAGGCGCGCAACCGGGTGGCTTCCTGCTCATAGCCGCGCCAAGCGGCGAACCAGGAGGGGCCGCGCTCCCGATCGGCCTCCTTGAGCAGCTCGGCAAGGAGGCCGCCGGTGTGCAGGGCCTCGTCGGAGGCGATCGCGAACTCCATTGTCGGTCGGCGGCGGCCGGTCTCGATGGCGGCGATGAGCGACGGGCTCCATTTGATCAGGGCCGCGAGTCCTTCCTGGGATACCCCGGCGGCGGCGCGAGCAGCCTTCAACGCCCTGATCCACATTTCGAAGTTCATGCTCACCCATTCGGTAAGTACGCGAACGCGCTGGGTAGTAACCGCTGGCATCCTCCCCTGGGCTCGGCTCGGAGTCCAGGGTGGAAACACGCGGCCCGGCCGGTGGAGGCGACGATCCCGGCGGTCGGTCCTGCGACGGGCCGCCTCGGTCATTCCCCCGGCCGGGGCGGCCCCCGAAGCGAAGGAGGCACCAGTGCTGTTTCCACGACTCAGCTGCTCCCCGGCAGCCGCGACGTGACCGGGCAGCCGCAACGTGACCCGGCTGGTGGCGGCGTGACCTCGGCTAATGGCGCCGTGACCCCTACTGGTGGCGGCGCGACCCGGCTGGTGGCGCATCTGCCGATGCGGCCGCTCTGGCGTTGTCGGGGCTGCGGGGCGCCTTGGCCCTGCCAGCCGGCCCGACTGCGGATGTTGATCGAGTATCGCGAGGACCGGACGGCGCTGCTGGTGTACCTCGGCACGCTCATGCTGGAGGCCGGTGACCAGCTCGCCCAGCTGGGCGGGCAGGGCAGCCGAACCGAGTTGTACGAGCGGTTCGTGGGCTGGGCACGGGCTCGCGGAGCAGCAGAGCAGGTCACAATGTTTCACGTGAATCCAGAGCCGGGCGCCCAGATCCACCACACCGATCCGTTCGCGGTGCCGGCCGACCAGCGATCGCCCGTACGCCAGTTTCGGGGTCGGCTCGCCGCGCCGGTGACGTTGTGGACGGCGCCCGGGCCGGCGGGGCTGACGGTTTCCTCGACGCTGGTGGCCGACGGTGATCCGGGCCGGCTGCTCGGCCTGATCGACGCGGAGTCGGATCTCTGGGCGGCGGTCGAGGAGGCCGAACGGTTCGCGGTGGCGCCGCTCAGCCCGGCGCACCGGCAGCTCGCCGACCGGTTCGCCGGCCTGTTCCCGTCGCCCGGCGGCCTGTTCGCCATCGACACCTGGGCCGAGACGCCCTACGGGCCGGTGCCCGCCGACGGCGGCGGTTGGGCCGGCTGCCGGCTCGACAGCGCCCGGGAGTACGGCTGGAGCCTGCTGGTCGAGGCGACCATCGAGCGGGTGGAGCTGGCAGACGCGGGTGGGCCGCTGCTGCACCACCGCGGCCGGTACCACGAGCTGGGCTGATCCCACCGATACCGAGTCCGGCCGCACCACCCGACCATCGAGCCAGACAACTGACCACCGCTACCGGTCAACGGAGTGAGCCTGGTCACTGGGCGCAGCAGTGTGGCCATTCGGCGCACTCGTCGACCGGCCCCCATATCGCCCCTTTCCGGCGGGGAGCGCGCTTTCTAACGTGCGCGAAACTCCTGACGCCTGTGAAGGTGGTGATCCCACAAATGTCCACGGACACACCCGCAACCACGCCGACCGAGTCGGAACCGGAGCGGTACCTCGCCGTCCAACGGTCGGACGAGTTCGCCGGGCTGCGTCGCGCCCTGCGTGGCTTCGTCTTCCCGATGACCATCGCGTTCTTCCTGTGGTACGCGCTCTACGTGATCCTCTCCGCGTACGCGCGAGGCTTCATGGGCACGCGACTGTTCGGCAGCAACATCAACGTGGCGCTGGTCTTCGGCCTGCTCCAGTTCGTCTCCACCTTCCTGATCGCCTGGCTCTACTCCCGGTACGCCGATCGGAAGATCGACCCGGTAGCCGACAAGATCCGCGGCGAGCTCACCGGAGGTGAGTCGTGAACTCAATCGTTCTCGCGGTCGAGGCGGGCAACACCACCGCCCGCAACTTGACCATCGTGCTGTTCCTGGCCTTCGTGGCCGCCACCCTGGCAATCACGATCTGGGCCAGCCGGCAGACCAAGACCGCCACCGACTTCTACGCGGGCGGTCGGTCCTTCTCCGGCTTCCAGAACGGCATGGCGATCGGCGGCGACTACATGTCCGCCGCGTCGTTCCTCGGCATCGCCGGCATCATCGCGCTCTACGGCTACGACGGTTTCCTCTACTCGATCGGCTTCCTGGTGGCGTGGCTGGTGGCGCTGCTGCTGGTCGCGGAGCTGCTGCGGAACTCCGGCCGGTACACGATGGCCGACGTGCTGGCGTTCCGGATGCGTCAGCGCCCGGTGCGTACGGCGGCGGCGGTTTCCACCATCACCGTGTCGATCTTCTACCTGCTGGCCCAGATGGTCGGCGCGGGCGCCCTGGTGGCACTGCTGCTCGGCATCCGGCCGGGCACCACCTTCCTGGGCATGGACGCGGACACCGCAAAGGTGGCGACCATCATCATGGTCGGCGCCCTGATGATCATCTACGTGACCGTGGGTGGCATGAAGGGCACCACCTACGTACAGATCGTCAAGGCGTTCCTGCTCATGGGTGGCGCGCTGTTGATGACCCTGCTGGTGCTCGCGAAGTACAAGTTCAACCTCTCCTCGCTGCTGGGTGACGCGGCCGCCAGCTCCGGCCAGGGCACCGCATTCCTGGAACCCGGTCTGAGGTACGGCGTCGAGGTCGCCGGCAACGCGACACAGACCTTCTACAACAAGGTCGACCTGCTCTCCCTCGGCATCGCGTTGGTGCTCGGCACCGCCGGCCTGCCGCACATCCTGATCCGCTTCTACACCGTCCCGACGGCGAAGGCGGCCCGTAAGAGCGTGCTCTGGGCGATCGGCATCATCGGCTCGTTCTACCTGCTCACCCTGGCGCTCGGCTTCGGCGCGGCGGCACTGGTCGGCGGCGACGCCATCCGGGAGCAGGACCGGGCCGGCAACACCGCCGCACCACAGTTGGCCGAGGCCCTGGGCATCGACTTCTTCGGCGGCGAACTGGGCGGTGCGGCACTGCTGGCGATCATCGCGGCGGTCGCCTTCGCCACCATCCTGGCGGTGGTCGCAGGATTGACCCTGGCCTCCTCGTCCAGCCTGGCGCACGACTTCTACGCCAACGTCGTCAAACGGGGGGCGGCTTCGGAACGCCAGGAGGTGAACGTCGCCCGGATCTCCGCGCTGGTGATCGGTGCGGTGTCCATCGCCCTGTCGATCTACGCGCAGAACCTGAACGTGGCGTTCCTGGTGGCGCTGGCCTTCGCGGTCGCCGCTTCCGGCAACCTGCCGGCGATCCTCTACAGCCTGTTCTGGAGGCGGTTCAACACCTCCGGCGCGGTCTGGGCGATCTACGGCGGTCTGCTCGCGGCCGTGGTGCTGGTGTTCTTCTCTCCGGTGGTCTCCGGTGCGCCGACGGCGATGTTCCCGGACCACGACTGGCAGTGGTTCCCGCTGTCCAACCCGGGCATCCTGTCCATCCCGTTCGGCTTCCTCTGCGGCTGGATCGGCACGGTGATCTCCAAGGAGAGCGACGAGGAGAAGTACGCCGAACTGGAGGTGCGTGCGCTCACCGGTGCCGGCGCGCACTGACCCGTCCGTTTGTTAATAGGGGCCCCCTGTACCACGCCAGGCGTTAACAGGGGGCCCCTCCTTTAGGCTGATCGGCATGAAGGTTGAGCAGCGTTTCGGCCCCGGTCACCGGGTTCTGGTCACCGGCGGCGCCGGCTTCGTTCCCTCGCACCTGGTGGACGCGTTGATCGCTCGTGGCTGCACGGTGGTCGCGTTGGACAACTTCGTCACCGGGTCGAAGGAGAACGTCGCCCACCTGCTCGACACGCCGACCTTCACCCTGGTCGAGGCGGACGTCTCCGACGGGCTGCCGGATCATCCCGCGCTGGCGGAGCGGTTCGACGCGATCCTGCACATGGCCTCACCGGCCAGCCCGACCGACTTCGAGAAGCTGCCGGTGGAGATCCTGCGGGTGGGTTCGGTGGCCACCCTGCACCTGCTGGACCGCGCGGTCGCCGACGGCGCCCGGTTCCTGTTGGCCTCCACCTCCGAGGCGTACGGCGACCCGAAGGAACACCCGCAGCGGGAGACGTACTGGGGCAACGTCAACCCCATCGGCATCCGCAGCGTGTACGACGAGGCCAAGCGCTTCTCCGAGGCCGCGACGATGGCGTACCGCCGCAGCCGGGGGCTGGACACCGCCATCGTGCGGATTTTCAACACCTACGGTCCACGGATGCGGCCGGACGACGGGCGAGCCATCCCGACCTTCATCTCGCAGGCGCTGCGCGATGAGCCGATCACCGTGCACGGCACCGGCGACCAGACCCGCTCGATCTGCTACGTGGCGGATCTGGTCCGGGGCATCCTGCTGTTGCTCGACTCGACCGAGAGCGGGCCGGTGAACTGCGGCACCGAGCACGAGATGAGCATGCGGGAACTGGCCGAGACGATTGTGTCCCTCTGCGGCAGCAGCTCTGAGGTGACGTACGTCACCCGCAGCGCGGACGACCCGGAGATGCGCCGGCCCGACCTCAGCCTCGCCCGCGAGGTGCTCGGCTACGAGCCGACGGTGACGCCGGAGATCGGCCTGCGACGCACGATCGACCATTTCCGGGAGCGGCTGGCCTAGCCGGTCCGACACGGCGCGGGGGTTCGACGCAGGGCGACAGTGGCCGGGGCTGCGTACCCTGAGTTACATGTCAGCGACCAGCCCCGATGCCCACCGGCTCCCTCACCTGCACCGCAGCGCCGGGCGCGCGGCGGTGCCGGGCCCCGGTCGCGGCGGGCGTGCCGCCCGACCGGCCGACACCGCCCAGTGGCAGCCCGGCTACGACGAGGAGCCGGTACGGGCCGGCGGGCCGGGCGGCCCGCGTGGGCCGCTGGGGCCGGGCGGGCCGGGCAGTGGTCGGCCGCGCGGGCGGCGACCGCACTGGCGGCGCATCGCCCTGGTGGCCGGTGTCATCGTGTTGGCGCTGGCGTTGATCGGTGGCGGCGGGGCCTGGTTCTACGCCCGCAGCCTCGACAAGAACCTCGCCCGGACCGACCCCTTCTCGGAGATCACCGGCGGTCGACCGGCGAAGTCCGTGAACGGCGCGCTGAACATCCTCATGGTGGGCACCGACTCGCGGGATCCGGACGCCCCGATGGACCGGGCGGGTGAGTGGCGGGCCGACACGATCATCGTCATGCACATCCCGGCCGACCACCAGAAGGCATACCTGGTCTCCATTCCACGGGACCTGTACGTGCCGATCCCGCAGAGCGCGGGGGCGGACTGCGGCTCCGGCCAGCGCCGCAAGATCAACGCAGCCTTCGCCTTCGGTGGGCTGCCGCTGGCGGTACGCACGGTCGAGTGCTTCACCGACGTGCACATCGATCACGTGATGGCGATCGACTTCGCGGGCTTCAAGCAGGTCACCGATGCCCTCGGCGGTGTGGATCTGGAGGTCGAGCGGACGATCGCCTCGATCCACAAGCCGTACCGGAAGTTCACCAAGGGCACCAACCACATGAACGGGACCGAGGCGTTGGACTGGATCCGTCAGCGCAAGCAGTTCCCCGACGGCGACTTCGCCCGGATGCGCCACCAGCAGGAGTTCCTGCGTGCCCTGATGGACAAGGCGGCGAGCACGGGCACGTTGACCAACCCGAAGAAGCTCAACGCCTTCCTCCGGTCGGTGACCGACGCGGTCACGGTCGATCACGGCTTCTCGCTCACCGACATGGCGGTGCAGTTCCGCAACCTGCGGGGCGAGAGCCTCACCTTCGTCACCAGCCCGCACCTGGGCAGCCAGACCATCGACGGTGAGTCGGTGGTGGTCTCCGACCGGGAGAAGGCGCTGGCCATGTACCGCGCGATGACCGCCGACACGATGGCCGAGTGGATGCAGGCCAACAAGCCGTCGGCGACCGGCAACGGGTGACGGGGCATCCTGAGTACTCCCTGTGAGCCAACCGCCAATTGTCTAATTGAATCTGCCCGTTCGGACATTTCGGCAGGATGACGCGGCGGAGAACAGTAACTGGCCGTCATGAGAACTCGCTTCGGCAGGTATGTATACGTAAAGTGTCTCCGCCCCCTTTTGCTACACAAGAACTGGAGCGCGCATGCCGGTTCACAGCCCCGCCTTGCTCGAACCACCTCATGCGACCGCCACCCCGCCGCCGGTGTCCGGCGGTAAGAACCGATCCGGTAAGGCCAGGAAGGGGCGTCCGCGACGCAAGGATCCGCTCTGGGCCCGACTCACCGTGGTGGCCGGAGCCGTGCTGATGATGACCAGCGGGGTCGCCATCGTCGGCAGCAAGGCGGTGATCAGTCAGGCCACCGGCAGCATCACCCAGCGCAACCTGCTCGGCGACGCGGGTAAGACGCTGGCCGAGGGTGGGTCCGATCTGAAGGGCCCGATCGACATGCTGCTGCTGGGCGTGGACGCCCGGGAACGCTGGGCCGCCGACGACGTCCGGGCGGACAGCATCATCGTGCTGCACATCCCGGCCACCCACGACCAGGCGTACCTGATCTCGATTCCCCGGGACACCGAGGCACAGATCCCGGCCTGGCCCAAGGGCAACTTCGCCGGCGGGGTCGACAAGATCAACGCTGCGTTCCAGGTCGGTGCCCGCAACGGCGGCGGCTGGGAAGGTGGCGCCCAGGTGATGGCGCAGACGATCAAGAACATGACCGGCGTCAGCTTCGACGGGGCGGCGATCATCAACTTCGGTGGCTTCAAGAACGTCATCGACGCACTTGGCTCGGTGCGGATCTGCCCGAAGCAGGACGTCAAGTCCACGCACATGTCGTACGTCGACGGCAAGCCGATGTGGAACGCGGACGCCAAGAAGACCGGCAAGCCGCGTACTCCGGTGGTGCACAAGAAGGGCTGCCAGGAGATGGAGGGCTGGGCCGCGCTGGACTTCTCCCGGCAGCGCTACGGCCTGGCCAACAGCGACTACGACCGCCAGCAGAACCAGCAGCAGCTGATCAAGGCGATGGCGAAGAAGGCCAGCCAGAACGGCACGCTGACCAACCCGGTCAAGCTGAACGAGTTGATCAAGGCGGCGGGCAAGGCGTTCATCCTCGACACCGGCGGCGTCTCGGTGGAGGACTTCGTCTTCACCATGCGCGGCGTCACCGGCAACGAGCTGATCATGCTCAAGACCAACGGCGGCACCTACAACGCCAAGGGCAACGGCAACGAGGCGCTCGACGAGCAGACCCTGGACATGTTCCGTGCGGTCCGGCAGGACAAGCTCGCCGAGTTCGTGTTCTACAACCCCGAGGTGATCTCCAGCCGGAAGTGACCGGCAGGACGCGAATCTCCGGGAACTCCCATCACCCTTCGTGAACCTTCCCTAGCCTGAAGTGAGCAGGATTCGGGCTGACGGGAGGGGCGCCACGGCCAGGCGGGCGGGCGACGGCGGGACGCGGTCACCGGGGAATGGTTCCCGGCACCCGCGGTGGGCCCGCGTACTGCTCCGGACCGGGCTGGTGGTGGTGCTGCTCGCGGCGGTCGCCGTGGTCGGCCTCCGGGTGCTCGCCGACCGGTACGAACGCACGATCACCCACGAGCAACTGCTGGACCCGTCCGCCCGCACCAAACGCACCGACCTGGATGGGCCGCTGAACTACCTGCTCGTCGGATCGGACCGACGTCCTGGCGACACCGGCCCGGAGCAACGCACCGACACCATCCTCATCGTGCACATCCCCGCCGGGCTGCGCGAGGGCTATCTCGTCTCCGTACCACGCGACCTGCTGGTCACCATCCCGCCCGGCGCCGGCTGGCCGGGCGGCGAAGACAAGATCAACAGCGCTTACGAGTACGGCGGAGGCGGCCAGCCCGGCGCCCAGTTGCTCTCCCACACCCTTACCCGGCTCACCGGAATCCGCTTCGACGGTGCCGCCCTGGTCGACTTCGCCGGGCTACGCAGCGTCATCGACCTGCTCGACGGCGTCGAGATGTGCGTACGGACCGAGGTGCGCTCGATCCACACCAACCGGGTCTTCCAGCCCGGCTGTCAACGGATGGACGGCGCGCAGGCGCTCGACTACGTACGCCAGCGCTACGACCTGCCCGGCGGCGACTACGACCGGCAGACCCACCAGCAGCAACTGCTGGGGGCGATGCTCGAACGTGCGGGCGAGACCCGGGTACGCACCAACCCGGTCCAGTTGCACCAACTCATCCAGGCCGTCGGCGAGTCGTTGACCGTGGACACCAACGGGGTGCCGGTGGAGGACCTGCTGCTCGCGCTGCGCGGGCTGTCCACCGACGGGCTGCGCGGCGTGCAGGTGCCGTCGTACCCACAGACCATCGACCAGGTCTCCTACGTGATGCTCGACAACGGCGGCGAGGAATTGTTCGAGGCGGTACGCGGCACCCGGATGCCGCAGTGGGCCGGCGCGCATCCGCGCTGGGTGACCCGACTCTGACGACCCGATCGGCGCCGCCGGGCTCGTCGGGTCGGCCGAGGATCTACCCTTGGTACCCGTGTTCGGATCCCAGATTCCCACCGTGACCGTTTCCGAGATCACCGATGACACGTACCTGCTCGACGTGCGGGAGGACGACGAGTGGGCCGCCGGTCACGCACCGGACGCCCACCATCTGCCGATGATGGAGTTGCCGGCCCGGATCGCCGAGGTACCGACCGACCGCGATGTGGCGGTCATCTGCCGCTCAGGCGGCCGCTCCGCACAGGTCGTGGCGTACCTGATGCGCAACGGATGGGACCAGGTGCGCAACGTCGAGGGCGGGATGGGCGACTGGGCGACCGCCGGGCGGCCGGTGGTCGCCAGCGACGGACAGCCGGGCCGGGTCCTGTAGGGCGGGCCGGATGGGCGCCCCCCTCGTATTCGCGCACCGAGGCGCGTCGTACGACCTGCCGGAGCACACCCTCGCGGCCTATCTACGGGCCCTCGACGAGGGTGCCGACGGGCTGGAGTGCGACGTGCGGCTGACCCGCGACGGGCACCTCGTCTGCGTACACGACCGCCGGTTGAACCGGACCAGCAACGGCCGAGGGCCGGTCAGCACCCGTACCCTCGCCGAGTTGCAGCAGTTGGACTTCGGCTCCTGGCACCCGGGCTGCGTACCGCCCGACGGTGACGAGGTGCTCGACGACTCGCACACCCGGCTGCTCACCCTCGAACGGCTGCTGGAGGCGGTCCTCGCCGCGGGCCGACCGGTACGACTGCTGGTGGAGACCAAGCACCCGGCCCGCCACGGCGGGGACGTCGAACGCCGACTGGTCGCTCTGCTGCGCCGCTACGGCCTGGCCGAACCGCACCCGGGGGCCCCGGTACAGGTCACCGTGATGTCGTTCTCGCCGCTGGCCGTACGCCGGATCCGGGCCCTGGCCCCCGCGCTGCCGACCGTGCTGCTGCTGGAGGTGCTGCCCCGCTGGCTACGCCTCGGCCGCCTGCCGTTCGGCGCCGGCATCGCCGGGCCGGGCATCGGGCTGGTGCGGGCCCGCCCGATGCTGGTACCAGCCCTGCGAGCGGCCGGCAACCAGGTCTACGTCTGGACCGTCAACGAGCCGGCCGACCTCGACCTGGTGCTGGCCGCCGGAGTGGACGGCGTGATCACCGACCGTCCGGCGCACACCCTCGCCCGGTTGACCCGGTAACCCACTCGGGGGTGCCCAGGAACGCGAAGCGCGTGCACACTCGGGGTCATGCCGGACCGCACCGACTACTCGGCCCTAATCGCTGGGCACACCGTCGTCATCGAGATGATGAACTCAGGTGCTGCGGGCCTGCCGGTCCTGACCCGACTGCTCCGGATGGCCCAGCCGGCACTCGGTGCCGCGGGCATGGCGTTCGTGGAGTTCGCGGCGAGCGGCGGGCGGGTGATCGCCGCGACCGGCGCAGCCGAGTGGGCCATCGGCCGACCGCTGCCGGCCAACGACCCGGCCACCGCCTGCCTGCTCTCCGGGCCCCGCGTGCAATGCGTACGCATCGACCAGCTGACCAACCAACTCGCCCTCGAACTGGCTGAACGTGGCCTGCGGCAGATGGTCGTGTCCCGTGCGGAGATCGGCGGGCACACCGTCGGCAGCCTGCACGCCCTCTATCCCGCCGGCACCGAGGAGCCCGGCACCGAACAACGGGGGGTGGTCGCCTACCTCGGCACCTGCATCGCGCACATGTACGGCGACCAGAACGGCCTGCCGGTGCACAGCGACGGCCCGGTGGTGGCACCGGCCGACGGACTGGCCGTCCGTGACACCACCGACCAGGAACGTCACGACCACGAACGGGACCTTTTCGTCGCGGTCACCAGTCACGAGCTGCGTACCCCGGTGACCGTCATCAAGGGGTACGCCGACACCCTCAACGACCACTGGGAGTCGCTGAGCGAGGCCGACCGGCGGCAGGCGGCCCGGGTCATCGGGCAGCGGGCGAACGAACTGGCCCGGTTGCTCGACCGGCTGCTCTCCTCCGCCGCCGAGGTGTGGCCGGGTGACGGCCCGCCAGCGCCGTTCGACTTCGGCGAGACGCTCCGGGCCGCAGTCGCCGACCTGCCCACCGACCTGCGCCGCCGGACCACGACCCAGATACCGGCCGAACTGCCCCGGGCGGTCGGGCACCGGCAGAGCCTGGCCACCGTGCTCACCGAACTGGTCACCAACGCCGGAAAGTACTCACCGCCCGGCTCACCCATCGAAATCAGCGCGTCGGCCGACGGCCGGACCGTCAGCCTCCAGGTCAGTGATCGCGGCATCGGCGTACGCCCTGAACACGTCGAACGGGCCTTCGACCGGTTCTGGCAGGGCGACTCCGGCGACCGGCGTCGCTATCCCGGCACCGGTCTGGGCCTCTATCTCGTCCGCCGGATCGTTGAACAGCAGAATGGCTGGGTATTCCTTCGACCGAGAACAGGTGGGGGTACGGTCGCAGAGGTGCGACTGCCCCGCAGGTGAACGGTGTGATCACTGGGGCGGAAGAGGGGCAGAGGTGTCGACGGCAGCGGTCGAACGAGCGTGGTGTGTGGTGGTGCCGCACCACGCCACCGGGGCACGGGTCGCCCGGCACCGGCTCGCCACCGAGCTGGCCGAGGTGGTGACCCCGGCCGTGCTCGCCGATCTGGTGGCGGTCCTGGCCGAGTTGGTGGGCAACGCCGTCCGGCACGCCGACCCGCTGCCCGGCGGGGTGGTCCGGGTGTCCTGGCGGCTGCGCGTCACCACCGAGGGGGCGCAGGTCCGGCTCCAGGTCACCGACGGCGGTGCCACCTGCGGTCCGCAGATCCGTCCCGCCGACTCGGGCGCGGCCGACGGCCGTGGCCTGCACATCGTCTCCGGTCTGGCCAGCCGGTGGGGCGTGGAACGCGACGGCCTCGGCCAGAGCGTCTGGGCCGACTTCGACCCCGTACCGCAGCAGCGTCCAGGCCTGGTGGCGGCCGGCTGAACGGCCCGCCGGGGTGACGGGGGTGGGTCCGGCCCACGCCGTGCCGCCGGGGCCTCTAGGCTGTCTGGCCGTGAGCAAGCGTCGAAAGAACCAGCGGGCAGCCACGCCGAGCGCAAAGCGGGAGCGGGTACGGGACGTCTTCGTCCCCCGTCCCTTCGAAGGGCTGGCCGACGAGCCGGAGTGGATCGCCCTGCGCGAACTGGTGCCCGCCGCCTCCGCACCGCTGCGTCTCACGCCGGCGCTGGCCGAGGAGTACGGCGATCGTCCGGTCACGCTGGCCACGGTGCTGCCGATGGCCGCACCGGCGATGAGCCGGCAGGACGGGCGCGTATTCATCGGGCTCCAGCGGCACCAGCAGTCCGGTGACGTTTCCCGCGACCTGGCCGAGTCGTTGCTCTGCGCGCTGCGGACCGAACCGGGTGCCCCGGTCGCCGTGCCACCGCTGCCGGGCCCCGGACCTCGACTCCAGGACATCCTGGTCGACGGGCCGCTGGAGATCACCCTGCACGAGGGGTTCGAGTTCTGGCTGGTTCCGGAGGCCGTCGACGACCCGACCGTGCAGGCGTCGCTGGAGCGGGCCAACGCGGCGATCTACCCGACCGTACGATTGGCCGCCGCACCTGCCGCGTACTGGTGCCGGGTGCCGGAGAAGGCGCACGTGCGCTGGGTGTTGCCGGAGGACGAGGAGGCCGCCCTGAACGCCCTGGCGCGGCTGAGCGCGGCCGGCTCACTGACCCTCGGTGAGTCGACCAAGTTCGCCGGCATGTTCCGCGCGCACGGGCGGCTGGTGCCGGTCTGGGACCTGCCCGAGGCTGCGCCGGCCGGCGACTGGGAGGACCCGGTGGCCGAGTTCGCAAAGCGGTACGCCGAGGCGCTCGCCGAGACCGGGCCGCTCGACGCGGCCGCCCGCCGGTCCCGGCAGGGTCTGCTCGGACGCCAGCTCACCCTGCGCTGAGTCGCCGCGTTCGCCACCCTGGCGTTAACAGGGGGCCCTTTCTCTACCTGAGGCGTTAAGAAGGGGCCCCTCCTTCACCCCCGCAGCAGCGGGCACGACATGCAGCGCGGGCCGCCACGGCCGGAGCCCAGCTCGGAGCCGGCGATCGGGATGATCTCGATGCCGGCCCGCTCCAGTTGTGCGTTGGTCTCGATGTTGCGTTCGTAGCCGATGCACAGGCGGGGGGCCAGCGCCAGCGTGTTGTTGCCGTCGTCCCACTGTTCCCGCTCGGCGGTGACCGGATCGAGCCCGGTGTCGATCACCCGGAGCTGATCCAGGTCCATCGCGTCGGCCGCTGCCCGCAGGAACGGTGCCGGGCCGTCGACCCGCGGGTCGTCGCCGTCGGTGCCGGCGATCACGGTGTACGCCGACAGCGAGCTGGCCACGTTCGGGTACATCAGTACCGCGTCGACGTCGACCATCGTGCAGATGGTGTCGAGGTGCATGGTCGCCCGTTCCTGAGCGATCGGGACGACGAGGATGGTGTGTGCCAGTTCGGCGGAGAAGACCCGACGAGCCAGCCGCTCGGCGCCGGCCGGGGTGGTCCGCTCGCCCACTCCGACGGCGAGCACCCCGGGTGCCAGCAGCAGGACGTCACCGCCCTCCAGGTGCTCCAGCTCGGGCCGATAGACGAACTCGGTGTTGGCGAATCGCGGGTGGTACCGGTAGATCGCGTCGGTCAGCGTGGTCTCCCGCCGACGGGCCGGCATGGCCAGGCTGGTCACGCCCACCCGGTCACGGATCCACAACGACGAGTCCCGGGTGAACAGCAGATTCGGCAGCGGATCGATGACGAAGTCGTGCCGGTCCATCAGGGTGTAGACCAGTCCACCCCGGCGGTCCCGGCCGACTCTCAGCTCCTCGTGTGCCAGACCGGCCACGAGAACGCCGGCGAGAGCGGCCGGATCGAGGTACGACAGGTGCGCGGCGACCCGGGCCCGCAGGGTGTCGCCGAGCCGGGGTGAGCCGAGCACCTGCTCGGTCAACTCGGCGCGGGCATCCGCCACGGCCAGTGCCTCGGTGAGCAGATCGGTCAGGTAGAGCACCTCGACGCCGCGTTCGCGCAGTGCGCCGGCGAAGGCGTCGTGCTCCTCCTGTGCCCGCCCCACCCAGGGGATCGCGTCGAACAACAGGGAGTCGTTGTTTCGCGGGGTGAGCCGGGCGAGTTCCGGCCCCGGTCGATGCAACAGGACGGTGCCGAGTCGACCAACCTCACTGTCCACGTAGTGGGTCACTCTCGCAGCGTAGGTCAGGGTTTGGCGGTATCTGGGAAAACGACTGTGGATGAATACGGCATTCATCCACAGTCATTCCGGCGTTCCGGCTTGCCGACTACCCGGACCGGCAACGTAGGGTAGTGAGAAAGTAACTTCGAGGGACCTTTTGCCGGAGGTCGCGATGACTGTCTTCCCCGCTCGTCGAGCCGTACCCCCCACCCGGGCACTGCCGCCCGTGGCGGTACCGCACCCCCGGACGGAGGCGTCAGGGGTGACCGCGGCCGCTCGTCCATCCCCGTTGGAGTGGGCCCGGCGTCGCCGCGCCGAGCGGGGTGCCCGGCGACTGGAGGCGGCCGGGGCCCGCGCCTTGGGGCAACTCGGTCACCTCGGGCCGGCGTGGCACGTCGTCGACTGGCCACGGGTGGATCACACCGACATGCTGCTCGACGAGAGTGACGACAACCGGGCCGGGTTCCTCGCCATCGGACCGAGCGGGCTCTTCGCCGTCACCATCGCCGACCACGGTCGGGCCCGCGTGCTCGTCGCCGGCGACGTGGTGCAGATCAACGGCAAGCGTCCGCCGTACGTGACGGAGGCCCGGCGGGACGCCAGGCGGGCCAGCAAGGCGCTCACCGCGGCGGTCGGCCATCCGATTCCGGTCACGCCGGTGCTCACCTTCGTCGGCTCCGGCGTCATCAGCGTCTACGGCTTGCCGAAGGACTGCCTGATGGCGACTCATCGGGAGCTCGACCGGTTGCTCGTCGCGGGCGGCAACCGGATCAGCCCGGCCACCGCGGAGAAGCTTTCCCGAGTGGCCCAGCATCCCAGCACCTGGACACCCGGGGGGCATCAGCCAGCGGCGGACTACCGGTGGTACGAGGACGGCCGAACGGCCGCTGACAAGGCGGCCACCCACCGGTAACGTCTGCGGCGACGCCACGCGGCCGGGCGGTCCCGGCTCGGTACTCCGCCGGCCCGCGCCGTTGCCGACCGGGGCACCGATCCCACCGACGACCCGACACACGACGCACGGTCGGCGGTCGCCGCAACGACCGGCTAGCGTGGACGTACCGTCGGTGTACATAGGAGGCGCGGTGGCCCACGTCGAACTCTCGCTCTCGGAAGTGTTCGCGCCCACGACGGGGACATCGACAGAGCCGGGGTACGACAACATCGGCCGCTGGTCGGCAACGGTGTCCAGCGCCGACGAGCCCTGCCTGCTGATCGACGCCGAGACGCGGGTGGTGGCTGTCTCCGCCGCCGGCTGCGAACTGCTCTGCCTGGGCACGCCGGAGGAGCTGATCGGTCTACCCCTGCTCGACGGCGGGTTGCGGCTGCTCGACTTCACCGCAGCCAGGGGCGAGCTGACCGAGCCGGAGATCGACAAGATTCCACCACTGCTCGCGCTCACCTCGGGCCGCCTGGCCCGAGGTCTGCTGCGCATCGAGGCAGCCGACGGCGGATCCGACGCGACCGTGGACGCGGTCTCCACACCGGTGCTCGCCGAAGGCGCCGTCGCCGGCTCGCTGACGTTCTTCTCAGAGGTCTGAGCCCCTTCTTCTCCGAGGTCTGAGCCCGCCGCGCGGGACGAGGCTCGTCGGCGGCCGAGCGCTGCCCTTCCACCACGGCAACGGATCCTCCTACCATGGGCTCGGCCGCCGGCCACCCCATCACGCCCCTGCATTCGAGGACCTCCGTGCCGCCCAGCCCTCTCCGTCGCGCCGCTGCCGGCCACTCACCGGCGGGTCTCGGCCTGTTCCGGCATGCCCGGTGGGCCTGCGGTGCCCTGGCGCTGGCCGGGCTACTGCTGTCCGGCTGTGGCGAGCCTCCGGAGCTGCGCGAAGGCGCATCCGGACTGCCCACTGTCGCAACAACCCCGAGCGCGAGCGGGCCGGAAACGCCGCCGCCGCCCGTCGCCGTACCGCCCGTCGCCAGCACGCCCGTCCCGTCGGCGAATGCCGGCCTGGTCGCGGTGGCCTGCCAGGGCGAACCGTCCGCGCAGCAGATCATCAGTCTGATCCGCGGTCGCGCCGGCCTGCTGCCCCGCAACGCGAAGGTCCAGGCCAGCAATGGTCCGCTGTGCGCCGCGGACTGGCATTTCACCGCCCTCGACGTGACCGGGTACGAGCCGCTGCACGTGGTCACCCGGAAGCAGGCGGGGACGCTGCGGCTGGTCACCGCCGGCACCGACGTGTGCTCGGTCGAGGTACGGGTCACCGCGCCGCCTGGCATCCGTACGCTGGCCTGCGGCGACGACGCTCCGGGCACCGTTCCGCTGCCGACTGGACCGCCGACCACGCCGACGCCGCTGCCGACCACCCCCACTGCGACGCCTTCGGCCTCTTCGACCACCCCGGGTGCGTAGGCTGTACGCCATGCCGGGTACACCGCCGACACGCTTCGCCTTCCTCGGTCCCGAGGGCACCTTCGCGGAGCAGGCGCTGCGCACCCTGCCCGCAGCCGAGCAGGGCACCCGTACGCCGGCCCGCAGCGTCGGCGAGGCGTTGGACGCGGTACGCGCCGGCGATGCCGACGCCGCCCTGGTGCCGCTGGAGAACTCGATCGGCGGCGCCGTCGGCGTGACCCTGGACGAGTTGGCCGAGGACGAGCCGTTGATGATCACCCGCGAGGTGATCCTGCCGGTGGAGTTCGTCCTCGGTGCGCGTGCGGGCACCGACTTGTCGACGGTTCGCACCGTGGCCGCCCATCCGCAGGCGTCCACCCAGTGCCGTGGCTGGCTGCGGGCACACCTGCCGGACGCGACCGTGATCGACGTACTCTCCAACGGCGCGGCGGCGGCCGGCGCGGCCACGGGCGAGTACGACGCGGCGATCTGTGCGCCGGTCGGCGCGACGCGACACCGGCTGGCCGTGCTCGCTGACAAGCTCGCCGATCATCCCGACGCGGTGACCCGGTTCGTCCTGGTCGCCCGGCCGGGTCCGCCGCCGCCGCCCACCGGCGACGACGTGACGTCGCTGGCGGTGTACATCGCGCACGACCGGGTCGGTGCGCTGCTGTCCGTACTGATGGAACTCGCGGTCCGTGGTGTCAACCTGACCCGGATCGAGTCACGGCCGACCGGCAAGGCGCTCGGCGAGTACGTCTTCTTTCTCGACTGCACCGGTCACGTCGCCGATGCCCGACTCGGCGAGGCGCTGCGAGGGCTACGGCGGGTCTGCGCCGACGTACGTTTCCTCGGCTCCTATCCGCGTCACCGGTGGAGCGGGATCGCGGGCCCACACCCGGTTCCCGCCCCGAGCGGTCTCTCCGACACCGATTACGCCAATGCTGCCGCCTGGCTCGCCCGCATCAGGACCGGCGGACTGAGCTGAGGATCCACGCCGCCGCGTAGGTGGTCGTGATGTCGGCGGCCGTGGCCTTGGTGGTCGTGATATCGGCGGCCGTAATGTTGTCGGCCATGCCGCCGGCGGCCGTGGTGCCGGCAGCATGGGCCTTGGTGCCCGCCGCATTCGTGGGCGACCGGCTCAGCGGAACAGACCGCCGAGCACCCCACCCTGGTCCTGCTGGCCGCTGCCCATGATCGGCGGCTCCTCGGACGGCTGGACGACGACGAAGCCCTGCCCGGCGAAACTCATCGTGTACGCCTCGCCGGTGGTGCGGCCCAGCAGCGTGCCCAGACCGAGTTGGTCGGCCCGGTGGTAGCCGGTCTGCAACCCGGCCGACCAGCAGACCGCCGCCTGCGGATCTACGTAGGTGGGCGCGTCGACGGCGAGCACCACGGGGGTGCCCCTCGTGGTCACGGCGATGCGGCCGTGCCCGGTGAAGACGCAGTTGAACAGGCCGGTCGTGGCCATGCCCGCCCCGCCGACCATCTTGATGTCGTAGTGGAGAGTGGAGTCGAAGGCCAGCACGCTGGAGCCGTTGATGGACAGCGCGTCACCCGGCTCAAGGTCGATGATGTGGACGTCCTTGGCGAAGTCGGCGAGGAAGACGTCACCTTGGCCGGTGAGCTTCATCAGCGGCACGCCTTCCCCGGTCAGCTTCTGCTTGAGGAAGTTGCCCAGCCCGCCGGAGCCGAGCGCCTGGAACTGCACCTGTCCCTGGTACGCGACCATCGAGCCGACGCGGGCCAACATCTCACCGTTGAGCTCGACCTTCAGCATCTTGGAGTTCTGTAGCCGCATGCCGGGCTGCGCGGACTCCCGCTCAAGATTCGCCGCTGAGAACAGTTCGCTGCGCATGATTCCCCTCCGTACTCGCCGTGACTGGTCGAGACGGTAGGTCAGCAGCGCAACTGTCAACCCCAACCGAGGTCGTGCAGACGGGCGTCGTCGATGCCGAAGTGGTGGGCGATCTCGTGCACCACGGTCACCGCCACCTCGTCGACGACGTCGTCCTCGGTGTCACAGATCCGCAGGATCGGGTTGCGATAGATCAGGATGCGGTCCGGCAGGACGCCCGCGTAGTCCCAGCCCCGGTCGGTCAGCGCATGCCCCTCGTAGAGGCCGAGCAGATCCTCCCCCGGCGGGGGATCGTCCTCCACGAGAATGACCACGTTGCTCATCAGCGCCAGCAGTTCCTCGGGAACCTCGTCCAGCGCCTCCCCCACGAGCTCCTCGAACCGCTCCCGCTCCATCTCCACCGCCACCCACCCATTCTCCCCCACCCCCAGCCCCACCTTGCAGCGCGATCTTGCACTTTCAGTCGCCACAAACCGGAATGAATACCGCATTTGGCCGACAAGAAGTGCAAGATCGACGCTCGCGGGGTGGGAGGGGAGGGTGGGGTGGGAGGGTGGGGTTTAGGGGGTTAGGTGGGTGGTTAGGGTTATTTGGGCGGCGGGGGAGAGTAGGCGGGAGATCGGGCAGTTCTGCTTGGCGGTTTCGGCCAGTTCGGCGAAGCGTGCCTCGTCGATGCCGGGTACGACACCAACGGTCTCCAGCTCGATGCGGGTCACGGTGAAGCCCGCCTCGGTCTTGTCCAGGTGCACCTTCGCGGTGGTCTCCACCGAGGTCGGCGTCGTGCCGGCGTCGGCGAGGGCCTTGGAGAAGGCCATCGAGAAGCAGCCGGCGTGCGCCGCACCGATCAACTCCTCGGGATTGGTGCCCTCACCCTCCTCGAAGCGGGACTTGAAGGAGTAGTTGCCCTCCAGCCCACCCTTGCCCGTGCGAATGGTGCCGGACCCTTCGGGGAGGTTGCCCTGCCAACGTGCGGAAGCGGTACGAATAGGCATGCAGCTGACGCTAGTCGAATCCGTACCCGCCAGGCGACCGTCCCCGCAGCTGCGTCCACGTTCCATCACGGAAGTGGCCTGCTGTGCCATGATTCGTGGCAGACCTCGCCCTGGCGGTCAGGCCACAAGGAGGCGCAGCGGTGACCCACGACCTCCCCGTCCCCCGGCAGGATGACCGCACCGACGGCACCAGCGTCCTTGAGTGGGGAACCGAGGACGAGGAGGCAACCGCCGGCACGGGCCGGTGGCGTACGGCCCTCGGCGGCCTCGGCCGCGATCACCGGCTACCGCTGCTGCTCGCCGGGCTCGGGGCTGCCGCCGCCCTCGCCTCTCTGCTCGGCGAGTGGGCAACCGTCACCTTTCCCAGCGGCGGCGGCGAGGGGGACGAGCCGGTCGAGTTGCTGAGCAACGTGTCCGAGGTCGGCAATCTGGGGGTCGGCTATCTGGTCGGGATGCTCCTCCTGGGCGTCACGGCCGCACTCGCGCTGCGCGGCACCGTCGCCGTACGCGCCAATGCCCGGGTCGCCGGCCTCGCCCTGGTCCTGGGTCTGGTCGCCGTGCTGGTGGCCACCGCCGTATCGCTCGACGAGGGCGGCCGGCGGGCGATGGGCTACTCGGCCGAGGACGGCTTCCGCATCGAGTACGGGCGGGGCCTGGCCATGGCCTTCGCCGCTGTCCTGCTGTTCGCCGCCGCCCTCGCCCGAACCAGTTCCGGACCGGACGGATCGGCCGGCGAGCCGGGTCGACGTCCACCTCGTCCCCGCCGCCGGACCGATGTCGTGGACGAGGACGAGGACGAGGGCCGGCAGCCGACCGACATCACCGTCACTCCCACCGTGCCGTTCGCCCGCGAGGCCCGGTCCGACTGATCGGTTCCTGCGCCGCCCTGCGGTACACCGAGGGCGCCGGCAAGCAGGCCGAGGCTCGCGCGCGGCAGGCCGGACGTCAAGCAAGGCCCTTCCTTGCGCCGCACCCTGTTCACCTGGAAGCCATGGTTGCGACCCCTTCCGCGAGGTAAGGTTGCTGCCCGCCGTCACGCCGGGTCGCCAACTGACGACCGGAACGGCTGGCTGCGACGGCGGCGGGCGAAGGAGGAAAGATGACCCGCCCGGGCCTGCCCAAGCTGATCGCCACCGATCTGGACGGGACGCTCGTCCGCAGCGACGACACCGTCTCGGCGTACACCCATGAGATCTTGGACCGGGTGCGCGCGGCCGGGATTCCGGTGGTCGGCGCCACCGGCCGGGGCCCACGGTTGACCGAGTTGACCCGCAACGACATCCGCGCCGCGGATTTCCTGGTGATGGCCGGCGGCGGCCGGGTGGTCGACCAGAGTGACCCGTCCGGGCCGGTGGTGCTGCGCGACGAGCGGCTCTCCAGCGAGGTACTGGCCACCCTGTTGGCCGACCTGGAAGCCGCTGTCGGCCCGCTGACCGTGATGGTCGAGGCGTCCGACGAGCACGACGCGCCGCTGTGGGGTGACTACCACCCGGCCTGGCCGTATCAGGACCGATTCGAGGTACGCACCCGTGACGAGTGCCTCGCGGGCGATGTGATCAAGGCGTTCGCGCGTACCGCCGACCATCATGTCGACGAGTTGCTGGCGGCCGCCAGGGAGATCGTTCCGCCACACCTGGCCGCGCTCACCCAGGCCGGGCTCGGCTTCATCGAGATCAGCCCTTCCGGGGTGGACAAGGCGACCGGGCTCAGCGTGGTGGCGCAGAGCCTCGGCGTCGACCCGGCCGAGGTGCTGGTCTTCGGTGACATGCCCAACGACCTGCCGATGTTCGAGTGGGCCGGCTGGGCGCGGGTGGCGGTCGCGAACGCCCACCCGGAACTGCGCGCCGTCGCCGACGAGCTGACCCTGCGCAACGACGACGACGGGGTGGCGATCTACCTCGACCGGCTACTGTCCAGGTGATGGAGGCAATCCCCCGCCTGGTCGCCAGCGACATCGACGGCACCCTGCTACGCGACGACCGTACGCTCAGCGCACACACCGCCGACGTACTGGCCCGGATCTCCGCCCGGGGCATCCCCGTCGTGCTGGTCACCGGTCGGCCGATCCGCTGGCTGAAACTGGTGTACGACCAGCTGACCGAGCCGGTGCCCGCGGTCTGCGCCAACGGTGCGGTGGTCTACGACCCGGTCAACGACGAGGTGTTGCGAGCCGACCCGCTGGCCCCCGAACTGCTCGCCGAGGTGGCCCGTCGATTGCGGGCCGAGGTGCCCGGGGTGAGCTTCGCGGTGGAGATCGTCGACAGTCGGCAGATGCGGCACGAGTCGCACTACCCGATGCGCTGGGATGCCGACGACACGGCGATCCGGGTGGTGACGACTCCGGAGGAGCTGCATTCGCTGCCGGCGGTGAAGCTGCTGGCCCGAGCCGAGGAACAGCAGGATCCGGACCGGTTCACCGAGTTGGTCGCCGCTGCCCTCGCCGGCTTGGCGGAGGCCACCCACTCCTCGCGCTCCGGGCTGGTGGAGATCTCGGCGGCCGGGGTGACCAAGGCGGCCGGGCTGGCCTGGTACTGCCACCGGCTCGGCATCGAGGCCGACGACGTGCTGGCCTTCGGCGACATGCCCAACGACGTACCCCTGCTGACCTGGGCCGGCAGGGCGGTGGCGGTGGCCAACGCGCACCCCGCCGTACTCGCGATCGCCGACGAGGTCACCTCGGCGAACTCGGTCGACGGGGTGGCGGCGTACCTGGAGAAGGTCTTCGGGGTGGACTAGACGGGCTTCGGGGGGTGCGGCACCCGCCGCACCCCCGGCATCGTCAGAGGTACTGACCGGTGCTGTGTCCCTCGCCGCCCGGCACCTGCCCCAGGCCGGGTATTCCCGGCAGGGCCGCGCCGCCCGGCCCGCTCGGCAGCGCCTGGCGACCGGAGCGCATCTGCTCCAGTTGCACCCGGGCCGCCATCTGCTGGGCGACCAGGGCAGCCTGGATGCCGTGGAACAGCCCCTCCAACCAGCCGACCAGCTGTGCGTGGGCGATCCGCAGCTCGCCCTCCGTCGGTGCCTGGTCCTCGGTGAACGGCAGGGAGAGCCGCTCCAGTTCCTCGCGCAGCTCCGGAGCCAGGCCTTCCTTCAGCTCGACGATCGACCGCTCGTGGATCTCCCGCATCCGGTGCCGGCTGGCATCGTCCAGCGGCGCGGCCTTGACCTCCTCCAGCAGCTGTTTGATCATGCTGCCGATCCGCATCACCTTTGCCGGCTGTTCGACCAGGCGGGTCGGATCCTCACCCGGCCCGTCGTCGGTCTGCACGGTGCCGACCGGTCGGCCATCCGGCCCGACCACCACCACGGTGCCCGAGTGCCCGGTGCCGTCCCGGCCAGGCTCGTCGTTCTGTCCAGCGGTACGCGCTTCGGTCATGGCATCCATCTTTACTCAGTCACTCCCGTCGGCGCCCGCCGGCCCGGCCAGGAACATGGCAGCAGACCCGGCCCCTCGGCCGGCGACGAATCGCGCTACCGTCGGCCGATGTCACCCGATCCCCGCGCTGTGCTCAGTCGACCCGCGCCGGCGCCGGACCTCACCGTCGCCTACGGCGAGCATCCCGACCAGATCGCCGATCTGCGTCGCCCGGTCGGCGACGGCCCACCCCGACCTCTGGTGATCGTGGTGCACGGCGGTTTCTGGCGTGTGGAGTACGACCGGCGGCACACCGATTCGCTGGCCGACGCGATGGCCCGGTTCGGCTATCCGGTGGCCCAACTGGAGTACCGCCGGACCGGGCAGCCCGGTGGTGGCTGGCCCGGCACGCTGACCGACGTACGGTCCGGGGTGTCCGCTCTGCCCCGGCTGGCCGCCGCGGCGTTGCCCGGTCGCGTGGCGCCGATGCCGCCGATCCTGGTCGGGCACTCGGCTGGTGGTCATCTCGCGCTGCACACGGCGACACGGTCACCGCAGGACGTCGGCGGGGTGCTCGCGCTCGCCCCGGTATCCGACCTCGCCGAGGCGTACCGGCTGGACCTGGACTCGGGCGCGGTGGCGGCGCTGCTGGGCGGTGGGCCAGCCGATGTCCCCGATCGGTACGAGGTCGCGGACCTCCGAGTCACGGCACCTCCCCCAACACGGACCGTAGTGATTCACGGCACCCTGGATCAGCAGGTGCCGGTCGGCATGAGCAGGGCCTACGTGGCCGCCGCGCAGGCATTAGGTGGCGATATACACCTTGTCGAGCTGCCCGACTGCGAACATTTCGGGCTCATCGATCCGGAGTCTCCGGCCTGGCCGCAGGTTACCGCCGCGTTCCGTTCTCTACACGAAGATCATTAACCATTGACCCAGCGTCGCTAAGCAGGTAGAACGCCGGAGGGGCGGGAGGCCCCGGCAGCACACCGAAGGGAACCCCGTGTCGCAGATGAACCGTAGGCGGGCACTTCAACTGCTGGCCGCGCTCGGTACGGGCGGACTCGTGGCCGGGTGCGCCTCGGACACCGAGGAGCCGGCGAAGCCGAAGAGCCCGGTCAAGGTCGGGCTCATCGCACCGCAGTCCGGCCCCGGCAAGGCCGTCGGCGACGAGTTGCGCAACGGCTTCCAGCTCTACCTGGACCTCAACGACGGAGTCCTCGGCGGCCACCCGGTCAACCTGCTCGTCGCCGACGAGGGAGACAGCGTCAAGTCCGGTCAGGCCGCTGTGGACGGGCTGCTCAAGCAGGGCGTACTCGCGCTGACCGGGGTCGCCTCCTCGGCGGTGATGTTCGGCATCCGGGACGTCATCGAGCAGGCCCGAGTGCCGTTGATCGGTTCCAACGCCTCACCCACCAGCCTGCAGAGCGTCGTCTACATCTGGCGTACCTCGTACGTGCTCGACGAGGCAGGCCGTGCGCTCGGCCGCTATCTGCGCGACGCGTTGGGCCCCGACGACCGGGTGGCGACGATCCTGCCGGAATCGGCCGTCGGCGGTGAAGACGTGCTGCGCGGCTTCCGCCAGGAGTTCGGCGAATCCGATCCGCGAATCGCGGATCCGGTCATCTTCACGTCCAACAGCGCGAACCCGGGCAAGGGCGCCTTCGCCGGGGACATCGACCGCGCGTTGAGCCGTAACCCGTCGGTGGTCTTCTGCTTCTACTCCGGCCCGGCGGCGGCGGAGTTCATCATGCAGCTACGCGACGCCGGCTTCCGGGGCAGCATCTACGCGCCCGGTTTCCTCACCGAGGGCACGGTGCTGGAGAGCATCAGGCCGGCCAACGACGCCCTGGGCATCCGTACCGCGTTGAACTACTCCGCCGACCTCAACAATGCCGCCAACCGCCGGTTCGCCTCGGCGTACCGCAAGAAGCACAACGCCTCGCCGACCACCTACGCGATGGCCTCGTACGACGCGGCGAAGGTGCTCGACCAGGCGATCCGGCTGGCCGGCTCGGAACCCACCCCGCAGCAGGTCAACCTCGCGCTGGGCCGGATCGGTCAGATCGACAGCCCGCGCGGCGCCTGGCAGTTCAACCAGCCGCGCACCCCGCAGCAGAAGTGGTACCTGCGCGAGGTGCAGCACGACGGCCAGGTGTTGTCGAACGTCCTGGTCAACGAGCTGGCCACGCTGGGCTGACGCCCGGATCCACGACGCGAACGAGCGGGGTCGACCTGGTGGCCGGCCCCGCTCGTTCGCGTACCGGTGTCGCGGTGCGACAGCTTCAGGGCCGCAGTTCGGCGATGCAGCACTTCACGCTGCCACCGCCCTTCTTCAGCTCGGCCAGCTCCACCGGCACCGGCGTGTAGCCGGCCGCCTTGAGCCGACCGGCGAGCCGGGTCGCCTCGCTGTTGAGCACCACGTTGGCGCCGTCGCTGACGAGGTTCAGCCCGAAGGCGAGGGCGTCGGAGTCGTCCGCCAGCACTGCGTCCGGAAAGAGCTGGGCGAGCACCTTCTGACCGGCCACCGAGAAGGCTCCCGGGTAGTAGACGATGTTGCCGTCGCCGATCGAGGCGAGTGCCACGTCCAGGTGGTAGAAGCGCGGGTCGACCAGCCGCAGCGAGATCACCGGCCGGCCCAGCGCCTCCTGCGCCTCCGCGTGCGCCGGCAACTCGGTACGGAACCCGTACCCGGCGAGGATCAGCCCGCCGTGCGCCTCCGGGAGGTACGCGAAGTCACCCTCGCCCTCGTTCGTCTCGTTCGGCGCGATGAACCGCCAGCCCTGCGACTCGTAGAAGGCCCGGTGTGCCACCGCCTCAGCCGTGCGCTGGTGGTGTTTGAACCGGGCGCCGTAGACCGTTCCGTCGACCATGAACGCGCCGTTGGCGGCGTAGACCATGTCGGGCAGTCCGGGCTCGGGTGCCAGCAGGTGTACCTCGTGCCCCAGGCCGACCAGGGTCTCCCGCAGGCGATCCCACTGCTTGACCGCCAACTCCGGGTCGACCGGCATGGCCACGTCCATCCACGGGTTGATCGCGTACTCGACCGCGAAATGCTCCGGTGAGCACATGAGATATGTCCGCTTTCGCGGCACTCGCTGCTGGTTCACGGTCACCAAGAGTAGGTACGCTCAGACTTCAGTAACAGCCACGACCATTGCTTCTCAGGGGCGGAACGTTGCAGATCGACGCGGTTGACAAGCGAATCATTGCGTTGCTGGTCGCCGATGCTCGCGCCTCGTATGCGGACATCGGAACCCGAGTTTCACTCTCCGCTCCGGCCGTCAAACGACGGGTGGACCGACTGCGTGCCGCCGGGGTCATTCGGGGATTCACCACCATCGTCGACCCGGCGTCGGTCGGCTGGACCACGGAGGCGTTCGTGGAGTTGTTCTGCGCCGGTCGCACCACCCCGGCACAGATCGGCGCCGCGGTGCGCCGCCACCCCGAGGTGGTCGGGGCGTACACCGTCTCCGGGGAGGCCGACGCGCTCGTGCACCTGCGGGCCGCCGACATCGCCCACCTTGAGGAGGCGTTGGAGCGGCTCCGGGCGGAAAGCTTCGTGACCTCCAGCCGCAGCACCATCGTGCTCTCCCGACTGGTCGAGTCCCCCGGCGTCGGGCCGTCCATCAGCTGATCAGAGCCCCGCATCCGGTGCGGAACCGGACGGCGACCGGCAGCGTCGAAGAAACCATGACGCGGGCAAGCAAAGTGGTCGCGGCCGGCAGCACCCTGATCGCGCTGGCCCTGCTCGCCAGCAGTACGGCCGCCCCGGCACCGGGCCCGCCGACCGGGCCGGTGATGGTGCCCGCCGCCGGCCTGATCTCCTTCGACTCCTGCGCGGACGCCCTCACCGAACTGCGCGCCGCAGCCCGCGCCTCGGTCGGCCCGTACGGCTTCGAGGGCTCCGTACTGTTCGGCGACCGAGCGGCCCTCGCGGCCGGGGCAGAGGCGAAGGGCCAACTCGACCGCAGCGCCACGCCCAACCACTCGACGACCAACAACCACGAGGCCGGCGCGGACGAGCCGGACGTGGTGAAGACCGACGGGCGGCGGATCGTCACGGTCACCGGGGGAGCCCTGCGGGTGATCGACCCGGCCAGCCGCCGGATCATCGGCCAGCTCGACCTGCCCGGCGAGGAGACGGCGGCGTACTGGGGCTCGTACCGTCTGCTGCTGCTCGGTGACCGGGCGCTGGTGCTCGCCGACGGGTCACCGTTCGTCGCGGTGGATCGGGCCTGGCCCGGGCCGCTGGCCGACGCGGCACGCCTGTTCCTGGTCGACCTGGCCGGTCCACCCGCGCTGATCGGCACGTACCGGATCGAGGGCAGCGTGCTCGACGGCCGGCTCACCGGCGGCAGCGCCCGGGTGGTGGTCCGCTCGGTGCCGCGACTTGAATTCCCGTTCGATGCCGACGAGAGCAGCGACCGGGTGCGGACCAGACAGAACCGCGCGGTCATCGACCGCGCCGGGGTCGAGTCCTGGCTACCGGAGTACGAATGGACGGCCGGCGACGAGCGGCACACCGGGCGGGTCGACTGCGACCGGCTGAGCCGTCCGAAGCGGATGACCGGCACCTCGATGCTCACCGTGCTCAGTTTCGACCTCGGTGCCGACCGGCTGGGCGACGGCGATCCGGTCAGCGTCGCCGCCGACGCGACCACGGTCTACGGCACGGCGAGCAGCCTCTACCTCGCCGGTCAGCAACCGCGACGGGAGGCGGATCTGCTCCGCGGGCGACCCACCGCCCGCGACCAGGTCACCGAGATCCACCAGTTCGACACCAGCGAGCCGGGCCGCCCCCGCTACCTCGCCACCGGCGCGGTGCCCGGCTGGCTGATCAACCAGTACGCGCTGTCCGAATGGGACGGGCACCTGCGGGTTGCCACCACCATCGGCGACGTCTGGGGCGAGGGGCGCCGATCCGAGTCGACCGTACGGGTGCTGCGCCGCGAGAGCGGATCGCTGCTGCCGGTCGGGGCGGTCGGCGGGCTCGGGCGGGGCGAACGCATCTACTCGGTGCGGTACCTCGGGCCGGTCGCGTACGTGGTGACCTTCCGGCAGACCGACCCGCTCTACTCGCTCGACCTGACCGACCCGGCCGCCCCGGTGGTGACCGGCGAGTTGAAGATCACGGGCTACTCCGCGTACCTGCATCCGCTGCCCGACGGGCGGCTGCTCGGCGTGGGTCAGGAGGCCGACGGGCAGGGCCGTACGCAGGGCGTACAGGTGTCCCTCTTCGACGTGCAGGACCCGGCCCGGCCGACCCGACTGGACCAGTGGCACCTATCGTCCGGCTGGTCCGCCGCCGAGCACGACCCGCACGCCTTCCTGTACTGGCCGACCACCGGCCTGGTGGTGCTGCCGGTGAACACCGGCCTACGCCTGCTTCGGGTCGACGGCAACCAGATCAGCGAGATCGGCCAGGTCACCCACCCGAGCGCGGCAAAGGACGCGGCACGCGCCTGGATGCGGCCCTCCGTCCACCGTTCACTGATGGTCGGTGACGTCCTCTGGACCGTCTCCGAAGCGGGCCTGCGGGCCTCCGACCCGGCCACGGCCCGAAGCCTCGGCTGGATCCCGACGACCTGAATCCCCCTCCCCCGAGGGGTGGGGCCCGGTTTCTCGGGGTTTCCGGGCCCCACCCCTCGCCCTCAAGCCTCGCTTCAAGCTGCCGGCCGGGCTGCGCGCGGTGATCGGCTCGGGTCACCCGGCACGGCCTCACAGATACATGCCGGTGCGATGCTCACCCCGCCCCGGCTTGTCCCCCTCGCCGAAGAAGCGCTTGCCGCCGAACTCGCCGTGCAGCCGATCGTCCAACTCGTCGGCAAGGCCGGTCATCACCTGCACGGCGAGCATCAGGTGGGTGGGCTGGAAGTTGCGACCGAAGACCGGGATCGACGCCCAGACGGTGTCGTCGGCACAGTAGAGCCGCCCGATCGGCATCCGGTTGGTCAGCTCGGAGAGTTTGACGTACAGCCGCTCGGTGGGCTCGACCTCGGTGAGCACCGGGGAGAAGACGTCGACCAGCGGCGGGTTGTCCCGCACCCGGACGAAGACCATCGCCGAACCGGCCCGGATGTTGATGTCACCGTCGGAGTCGACCTGGACCCGGTCGGGATCGGACTTGAGCATGGTCGACACCACCGTCCGGACCCGCTCGGCCAACTCCAGCACCTCGCTGTCCGCGCCGGCATCATCCGTGGCGGCCAACGCCTCCGCCAGGTCGGTCTCGATCTCCTGGCCCGTGCCGAACTCGCTTCGCGCGGTGCCCAGTGGCTCACCGGGCAGCGGCTCACCCTCGGCGTCGATGATCAGGTAGACCAGGAACGCCGGGTGCGGTGCGCCGTAGATGTCGCGCAGCGTACGCGAGAGCAGGGCGGCCAGCCGAGGGCTCTCCGCCACTGCACAGTGCACGCCGAACTGGTCACCGGAGCCTTCGAGCACCCCGGGCGGAGACCAGCCCAGCGCGACCATGTCGGCGACGGCCGCCCGGTCCAGCCGGTAGCCCTGCGGCAGGGTCGCGTTGCCCACCGCCCGAGCCGTCAGCCCACCGTCCTCGGCGACGTCGATACTGACGGAGTAGACGGCATCGTCGATGCCGGAGGCCGTCGGGTCGAGGGTCAACTCCACGTGCGCGCCCAGCGGCAGGGCGACCAGCCGGTCGGCCAGCGCCCGGGCGAACTCCCGCCACGCGTGGGTCACCTTCGCCCGCAGGTCGGCCGTACTCGGCTCGTCCAACAGGATCGACTCGTGGTGTGCCGGCGTACCTGGCGGTGCCGAGGGGTGGTCTGCCGTCATGATCGCCTCCGTCCGTTCCGGCCACCCTACCGAGCCGATCGCCGAGACGGATCAGCCCGGACCGTGATCGGACATCACCCCTCGCACCGGTCAGCCGGTGCTGCGGTCACCACCCAACTCGACCGGCCAGTTGTTCGCCAGCTCGGTCAGCCGGGCGGCTGCCACAGCAGGATCCGCACCCCGGCCCACAGCCAGACCGAGCAGGTAGGCGGTGACCGGGGCACCCGGCCGTAACACCTGATGGGCCACGTCCCGGGCCAGGTCGAGCACGGGTTGTACCGGCACGTCGGCCGGGTCGACACCCAACTCGGCACAGGCCGCCGTGAGCCAGTCGTCCATCACCGTCATCGCGACCACTCCTCCGCCCTCCGCAGGTCCCGTTCAGTGTCGCAGTCGAACCAGGGTGGCGGGCCGTCGCCGGACCACGTCGTTTCGCGTACGGCCAGCCCGGCGAGCAGATCCCGCAGGGATGCTCCGGCCAACTCGCCGCGTCGTACGGTCAATTGGTCGAGGGCCCCACGCAGCGCTGCCGGACGCCACACCCCGCAGAGTGGCTGCCGCCGCCCGGAATCGTCCACATAGCAGACCCCGTCGATGTCGCCTGCCACGCTGTCGAGGTGGCGCAGCAACTCGCCGACGGCGGACCGGGTCATCAGCGGCAGATCGGCCGCGAACAGGGCGACCGCCGCCACGTCGGCGTCGATCAGGGCCAGCCCTGCTGCGGTAGCGGCCACCGGCCCGCCGCCGGGCGGCGATTCGCGGGTCAGCCGTACGCCCTCGGGAGCCGGCCCGGGCCCGACCAGGATCCGGGGCGATGCGTCGGCGACCGCCGCGAGCACCCGCTCCCGCATCGGCACACCACCGACAGGCAGCGCCGGTTTGTCCAGTCCGCCCATCCGGCGGGCCGCACCTCCGGCGAGCACCACCGCCGCGTAAGCACTCACCGGGTCACCGTAGCTCGCCGCCCGGCTGCCCGGCAGTACTCAGGTCGGGGCAGGATGGTGGGGTGGGACGGGCTACTGACCGCCGCGTGGTGCTCCGCGTGGATCTCGACGCCGCCGCCGACGGGCGCACGCTGACCCGTCGGCCGGACACCCTCGCCGCCGAGGAGCCGCTGGAGATCCGGGTCGGTGCGGCCGGGCCGGGTCGCCGCCGTCCACTGTCGGTCACCATGCGGACTCCCGGCGCCGACCTGGATCTGGCACTCGGTTTCCTGCTCACCGAAGGGCTGATCCGGTCGGCGGACGACGTGTCGACCGCACAACTGTGTGCCGGCGCGGAAACCCCGAACACCTACAACGTGGTGGACGTGGCGCTGACGCCCGGCGTGCCGGAGCCGGCCGTCGAGGCGAGCCGGCAGTTCCTGACCACTAGCGCCTGCGGGGTCTGTGGCAAGGAGAGCATCGAGGCGGTGCGTACCCGGTCGATGTTCGACGTGGCCGGCGACCCGCTGACCGTGCCGGCGGAGTTGCTGGCCGAGTTGCCGCAGCGGCTGCGCGCCGGGCAGCGGGACTTCGACCGTACCGGCGGGCTGCACGCCGCGGGTCTGTTCACCGCCGACGGCGACCTGGTGGTGTTGCGCGAGGACGTGGGCCGGCACAACGCGGTGGACAAGGTGATCGGCTGGGCGGTACGCGAGCGCCGACTGCCGCTGGTCGGGCACGTCCTGCTCGTCTCCGGGCGGGCCAGTTTCGAGCTGACCCAGAAGGCGTGGATGGCCGGCGTGCCCCTGCTCGCGGCGGTCTCGGCGCCGAGCACGCTCGCGGTCGACCTCGCCACCGAGGCCGGACTGACGCTGGTCGGCTTCCTGCGCGGCCGGACCATGAACGTCTACACCGGCCCGCACCGGGTGACCGCCTGACGCCGGGTGCGACTCAGCGGTTCGCGAGCATCTCGAACAGTCCCAGCCGGACCGCGGCGTCCCGGGCGATCAGGAAGCCGGCGATGCCCAGCACCCAGCCGAGCATGCTCCCCGACGACTTGAGGATCCACGCGTTGAGCCGAGCGAGCACCGGCTCGACCAGCCTCGGCCAGGCCACCCGCGCGCCCAGCAACACCGCCGCCGGCAGCACCATCACCAGGCAGTATCCGCCCAGCAGGGCCACCACTGCCGGCACGTCCAGGCCTGCTGTGCCCAGCAGACCGAGGGCACCGAGGTACGGCAGCATCGTCGCCACCTCGGCGAGCGCGGCGAACAATGCCAACCCGACCAGCCAGCGCCCCGAGGAGTCGCCGGCAGTCACCCGATCCCGCCAGCGCAGCACCCGGCCGGTCCCGGTGCCGCGCTTACCGTCGTACCGGAAGCTCAACAGCAGCAGGCCGACCCCGAACACCAACTGCGCCCAGATCACCGGCCGGTTGTCCAGCGCGCCGCCCAGCACCCCGGCCAGGCCACTGCCACCGAAGTAGAGCGCCAGCCCCACCAGGAGATAGAACCCGGCAATGGTGCCCAGGTAGGTCAATATCCGCCGGGCGCTGACCGGTCCGGGTGCCAACAGCAGCCAGACCGGGATGAACAACGTGCCGATGCTGGTGCTGTCGATCAGGGCGAGCCCGGCGAGGGACAGCAGTAGTGCGGCAGTCATGCGCCCCCCGACGCTGGCTGGAACATCTGCCGATTGTCCATCGTTACCGGCTGTCCCGCTGCCCCTGACAACGCGCTCCGGCGCCCCTGACAATGCTCCGCTGCCCTTGACGATGAGCTTTGCTGCCCTGACAAATGTGCTCATCGTGGGCGACGGCGTGACCGGCGCCTCGCCCGGCGCGGTGTCGCCGTCGGCCCGTCGGCCGGCCAACCATCGAGCCGCGACGGGGGCACTCCGCGACGGAGCAGGTCGTCGATCAGCAGGGCGAGCGAGTAGTCAGGATGCTCGGCCAGTACCCGCTCCAACGCCACCGCCGCCAGGGCGCCCTGCCCGGCCCGCCAGGCGGCGAAGGCCAGCAGCGCGCCGGGCGCCGCGATCAGATCCGGCTCGACCCGACGCAGCAGCTCGGTCCAGAACGCGACGTCCTCGTCCCGACCGTCGGTGCGTTCCCAGGCGTGGTCGCGTACCGGGAGATGGGTGAGCAGAAGGCAAAGCCAGGCCACCTCGTCGTCGGTGAGGCGCGCACCCCGACCGTGCCGGCGCCGGGTGAGGCGGTAGGCCGCCACCCCGGCCGCCCGCAGTGCCCGCGCGCCGAGCAGATCCGCCGGGGGTGCCGTCGCCAGCAACTCGGTCAACCGCTGTTCGGCTCGCTCGACGGCGTGGCGGGCGCCTGCCCCGCCGATCGGCGCGAGCTGGGCGGCGAGTGTCGCCCGGTCGGGCAGCGCGACCTGACCGGCGAAGACGGCTGCCGCCGGCACCACGCTGCCCTGCGGGTCGTACACGTTTCCCTCCGGCGGACAGCACTGCGATTCCGTGCAGAGGTACGACCACCAGCGCCCGTCGGTGACCCGCAGCGCGTCGAGCACGGCCAACCCGGCGTCGGTCAGCGCACCCCGGACCGCGTCGAGCGCCGGTGTCACCCGTGCGGCCGGGCCGTACCCGATCACCGTGGCCGAGTCGGCGCCCTGCTGGGCGGTCACTGCGGCGAGGTGCCCGGCCGCCTCGCCGTGATCGGCGTCGCCGGGCAGGTCTCCACGGGCGACGAAGACGACCCGGGAGGCGGCCAACGCCACCACCACGACGCTGTCGGTCGGATGGAAACCAAGCAGGTACGGCACTGCGGCGATGAGGTCGGCAGGCGAGCGGACGGTCAGCCGGGGGATCTCCGTCGAGTTCATGGAGCCAGCCTGCGAGCCGAGCGGTACGCGCCGCCGCCCCTGTGGATGACACGCCGGTTATCCACAGCTACTCACCGTATTCTCCCTGCTCATCGAAGTTCGCTACCCGTCCGCGGCAACGCCAGCGCTCGCCGCGTCCACTGCGCAGGCGTCAACAGGGGCCCTTCCTCTACCGGAGGCGTTAACAAGGGCCCTTCCTTCCCGCCGGAGGCGATACCTTGCGGGCATGGATCTGGCGTATCTGCGGGCGCACCCCGAGCAGCTGCCGACCTTCCTGACCCACCAACGGATCCGGGAGACACCAGTCGGCGGCGGGAGCATCTGTGCCGCGTCCCGACTGACCCTGGACGACGGTCACTCGGTCTTCGCCAAGAGCTGGCCGGAGCAGGCGGGACGGCCGGTGCCGGAGGCGTTCTTCGCCACCGAGGCGGCCGGGCTGCACTGGCTGCGGGAGGCCGGCGCGGTCGCGGTTCCGGAGGTGCTGGTGGCGCTGCCCGAGTTGCTCGCGCTGGAATGGATCGAGCCGGGTGAGCCGAGCCCCGAGGCGGCCGAGCGCTTCGGCCGGGAACTCGCCGACCTGCACCGGGCGGGAGCGCCCGCCTTCGGGGCGTCCTGGCCCGGGTTCATCGGGGCACTGCCGGCGGACAACACCCCGCACGACGGTCCCTGGACGGACTGGTTCGCCCAGGCGAGACTGCTGCCCTACCTGCGCCGCTCGGTCGATGCCGGCGCTCTCGACGGCACCGCCGCCGCCCTGGTCGAACAGGTCGCCGCCCGGATCGACGAGTTCGGCGGGGAGGAGCCGCCGGCCCGCATCCATGGCGATCTGTGGCCGGGCAACCTGCTCTGGGGAGCCGACGACCGGGTCTGGTTGGTCGACCCGGCCGCCCATGGCGGGCACCGCGAGACCGACCTCGCACAACTGGCGCTGTTCGGCGGCCCACCGCACGCCGCCCGGATCCTGGCCGCGTACGACGAATCCTGGCCGCTGGCCGACGGTTGGCGGCAGCGGGTGCCGCTGCACCAGTTGCACCTGATGCTCGTGCACGCCGCCTTATTCGGAAGTGCTCACCGAGATTCGGTCATCGGGCTCGCCCGAGCCACCCTGAGGGGGTCGGGGCGCGCTACCGTCAACGGATGAGCGTCGCGCCGCCCGGCGGCCTCCTCGTCGACCGGTACGGCCGGACCGCTCGGGACCTGCGGGTCTCCCTGACCGACAAGTGCAACCTGCGCTGTACGTACTGCATGCCCGCCGAGGGATTGCCCTGGTTGGCCGGGTCGCAACTGCTCACCGACGACGAAGTGATCCGGCTGATCCGGGTCGCGGTGCAGCGGCTCGGCGTCGACGAGGTCCGGTTCACCGGTGGTGAGCCGCTGATCCGTCCGGGCCTGACCGCCATCGTGACGGCTGTGGCCGCGCTCGATCCGCGTCCCCGGATCTCGTTGACCACCAACGGCATCGGGCTGGCTCGGTTGGCTCCGGCGTTGCGCGACGCCGGGCTGGATCGGGTGAACGTGTCACTGGACACTCTGGACCATGAGCGCTTTCTCCGGCTCACCCGGCGGGACCGGCTGGACGACGTGCTGGCCGGTCTGGCCGGCGCGGCCGCCGCCGGGCTCACCCCGGTCAAGGTCAACAGTGTGCTGATGCGTGGGGTCAACGACGACGAGGCGCCGGCGTTGCTCCGCTTCGCCCTCGACCACGGCTACGAGCTGCGCTTCATCGAACAGATGCCGCTGGACGCACAGCACGGCTGGGATCGCGCGAGCATGGTCACCGCAGAGGAGATCCTGGCCACGCTGGGCACGGCGTACGATCTGCGCCCGGATCCGGTCGAACGGGGCGCGGCACCGGCGGAGACCTGGCTGGTCGACGGCGGCCCGGCCCGGGTCGGCGTGATCGGCACGGTGACCCGCCCCTTCTGCGGTGACTGTGACCGGACCCGGATCACCGCCGACGGTCAGGTCCGCAACTGCCTGTTCGCGACCGAGGAGACGGACCTGCGCAGTGCGCTGCGCCGCGGGGCGGACGACGAGGAGCTGGCTCGGCGTTGGTCGGCCGCGACCTGGGGCAAACGGGCCGGTCACGGCATCGACGACCCGAGCTTCCTGCAACCCGCCCGGCCGATGTCGGCCATCGGAGGCTGATCATGGCGACTCTCACCGTCCGCTACTTCGCCGGGGCACGAGCTGCCGCCGGGCGCAGCGAGGAGATCCTTCCTGCGGGCCGTACGCTCGACGAGTTGTTGACGGAACTGGCTGAGCGGCACGGTGAGCGGCTGGTCCCCGTGCTGGCCGTGGCAAACTTTCTGGTCGATGGCGTGACCTGCCATGATCGTGACAAGCTGCTGCCGGCCGGAGTGACGATCGACGTCCTGCCTCCCTTCGCCGGCGGCTGAGGGGACATCACACGTGCTCGCGGTACTCGGTTTCGTGGCCACCCTTGCCCTGGTCACCGGGTTGATCCACCTCTACCTCTGGAAGCGGCTGGTCAGGGACACCACCAGGGCGGGCCGCTGGCGGCGGATCGGCACGGTCACCGCGGTGGTGCTGGCGCTGCTGGTACCAGCGACCATGGTCGGCACCCGCGCCGGCATGTACTGGCTGGCCTGGCCGGGCTATGTCTGGCTCGCGCTGATGTTCTATCTGCTGGTGCTGCTCGTCGTGCTGGAAGTGCCGATGCTGGTGACCCGCCTGGTGCTGCGTCGCCGGGCGACGGTGGCCGCGCCGGAGCCGGTGCTGGTCGGTCCGGCCAGCACGCCGGGCACGGTGACCGACGAGCCGGCGACGCCCGGCACCCCGCCGACCGCCGACGAGGCGAGCGAGCCGCCGGCCGCCGGGGCGATCGGGCCGGACCACGATCCGGGTCGCCGACTGCTGCTGGCCCGAGGTGCCGCGATCTTCGCCGGGCTCACCGCCGCCGGCCTGGTGGGCAGCGGCGTACGCACCGCAATGGGTCCGCCACAGCTGGACCGGGTGCAGATTCCGCTGGCCAAGCTGCCGCGCAGCATGGACGGCCTGCGGATCGCCACCGTCTCCGACATTCACATCGGGCCGCTGCGCGGTCGGGTGCACACCGAACGGATCGTCGCCGCGATCAACCGCCTGGACGCCGACATCGTCGCCGTTGTCGGCGACCTGGTCGACGGCACGGTGGCGGAGCTGGGCGAGGCCGCGGCACCGCTGCGTGACCTGCGTGCCCGGCACGGCAGCTACTTCGTCACCGGCAACCACGAGTACTACTCCGGTGTCGAGGAGTGGGTGGCCGAGGTCGACCGGCTGGGGCTGCGGGTGCTGCAGAACCAGCGGCTGGAGATCGCCGCCCGGGGCGGCGTACTGGACCTGGCCGGGGTCAACGACGTGAGTGCGGCGGGTACCGGGGTGGCCGCACCGGCCGACTACGCCGCCGCGCTCGCCGACCGCGACCCGTCCCGGCCGGTGGTGCTGCTGGCGCACCAGCCGGTGGCCGCGTTCGAGGCCGCGAAGTACGACGTCGACCTGCAACTGTCCGGCCACACCCACGGCGGTCAGATCGTCCCGTTCAACCTGCTGGTCAGGCTCGAACAGCCGGTGGTGTCCGGCCTCGGTGAGGTGGACGGTACGAAGGTGTACGTCACCAACGGCGCCGGCTTCTGGGGTCCGCCGGTACGGGTCGGCGCGGAGCCGCAGATCACCCTCGTCGAGCTGCGCTCGGCATAGCGCAGCTCACCTTCCGAGCGTGGCGCCGCGCGGGAGCACCGCCGGTCGTGGCAGGATGCGGCGTGCCCCCGTTCAGCGCCGTACCCCCCGGTGGCCTCCCGCCATTCGTCGCGGACCTGCACATCCACTCGAAGTACTCGCGAGCGTGCAGCCGTGACCTGACCCTGCCGAACCTCGGCTGGTGGGCGCGACGCAAGGGCATCGCGGTGCTCGGCACCGGCGACTTCACCCACCCCGCCTGGTACGACCACCTGCGCGAGACGCTGCATCCGGCCGAGCCCGGCCTGTATCGGCTGTCTGCGGAGATGGAGCGGGACATCGCCCGCCGTCTGCCGCCGAGGCTGGCCAGCGAGGCTGATGCCGACCCGGTCCGGTTCATGCTCAGCGTGGAGATCTCCACGATCTACAAGCGGGACGACCGGACCCGCAAGGTGCACCACCTGATCTATCTGCCGGATCTGGACGCGGTGGGCCGGTTCAACGCCGCGCTGGGCCGGATCGGCAACCTCGGCTCGGACGGCCGACCGATCCTCGGCCTGGACTCCCGCGACCTGCTGGAGATCACCCTGGAAGCGAGCGCGGACGGTTACCTGGTCCCCGCGCACATCTGGACCCCGTGGTTCTCCGCCCTGGGTTCGAAGTCCGGCTTCGACGCGATCGCCGACTGCTACGCCGACCTGGCCGAGCACATCTTCGCGGTGGAGACCGGGCTCTCCTCCGATCCGGAGATGAACTGGCGGGTCGGCAGCCTGGACGGCTACCGGCTGGTCTCCAACTCCGACGCGCACTCGCCGCCGGCGCTGGCCCGCGAGGCCACCGTCTTCGCCGCACCACGGGACTACTTCGGCATCCGGGCAGCGCTGCGCACCGGCGACGGGTTGGCCGGCACGATCGAGTTCTTCCCCGAGGAGGGCAAGTACCACGCCGACGGCCACCGGCTGTGCGGGGTGAACTGGGCACCCGAGCGCACCCGGGAGGCCGGGGGACGATGCCCGGAGTGTGGCAAGCCGTTGACGGTGGGCGTACTCAGCCGGGTCGAGGAGCTGGCCGACCGACCCGAGGGGTACCGGCCGGAGCACGCCCGTGAGGTGACCCACCTGATCCAGCTCGCCGAGATCCTCGGTGAGATCAACAAGGTCGGGCCGCGGTCGAAGAAGGTCGAGGGGAAGCTGACCGAGCTGGTCGCCGCGCTCGGTCCCGAGTTGGAGATCCTGACCCGTACCCCGGTGGACGAGATCGGCCGGGTCGGCGGGGAGTTGCTCGCCGAGGGCATCGGTCGGCTGCGTCGGGGCGAGGTGCGCCGGGTGCCCGGCTACGACGGTGAGTACGGGGTGATCACCCTGTTCGATCCGACCGAGCTGGGCGGCGCCGGGTCCTCGGGCGGGCAGGAGACGCTGTTCGACGTGCCGGTTCCGGCGCAGCGTCGGCCCGCTGACCCCGTGAAGCCGGCCGCCAAGGTCAAGCGGCCGACGACCAAGGCCGAACCGAAGCGCAAACCGGCTACGCCGGCCCCGCCGATCGCGCCGCAGCCCTCCCCGCACGAGCCGTTCGAGCCGATGCTCGCCGGGATGGAGGAGGTCGGCACCGGCCTGCTCGACCGGCTCGACGCGATGCAACGGGTCGCCGCCTCCGCGCCCGGTGGTCCGCTGCTGATCGTCGCCGGGCCGGGTACCGGCAAGACCCGTACGCTGACCCACCGGATCGCGTACCTCTGCGCCGAGCTGAACGTCTTCCCCGAGCAGTGCCTGGCGATCACCTTCACCCGGCGGGCGGCCGAGGAGCTGCGACACCGCCTCGACGGTCTGCTCGGTCCGGTAGCCGAGGACGTCACGGTGGGCACCTTCCACTCGCTCGGGTTGACCATCCTGCGGGAGAACGCCGAGGCGGCGGGCCTGCCGAACGACTTCCGGATCGCCGACGACGCCGAGCGGACGGCGGCTCGCACGGAGGCCGGCGACGACCCGGCCCGATACGCCGGGCTGCTGCGTAAGCAGGGCATGGTCGACCTGGACGAGCTGCTCACCCTGCCGGTCGCGCTGCTGCGCGAGGACCGGCAGTTGGTCGAGCGGTACCGGAACCGCTGGCGGTGGATCTTCGTCGACGAGTACCAGGACGTCGACGCGGTGCAGTACGAGCTGTTGCGGCTGCTCAGCCCCGCCGACGGCAACCTCTGCGCGATCGGCGACCCGGATCAGGCCATCTACTCGTTCCGGGGTGCCGACGTCGGTTACTTCCTGCGCTTCTCCCAGGACTTCACCGACGCCCGGCTGGTCCGGCTCAACCGCAACTACCGGTCCTCGGCGCCGATCCTGGCCGCCGCGGTCCAGGCCATCGCGCCGTCGTCGCTGGTCCGGGGCCGCCGACTGGATCCGGCCCGGCTCGACCCCGAGGCCCCGCTGGTGGGTCGGTACGCTGCGGCCTCCGTCGCCGACGAGGCCGATTTCGTGGTACGCACCGTCGACGAACTGGTCGGCGGCCTCTCGCACCGGTCGCTGGACTCCGGTCGGATCGACGGCCGGTCGACCACGCTGTCCTTCTCCGACATCGCCGTGCTCTACCGGACCGACTCGCAGGCGGCGCCGATCGTGGACGCCCTGTCCCGGGCGAACATTCCGGTACAGAAACGCTCGCACGACCGGTTGCGGGATCGACCCGGTGTGCTGGCCATCGCCCGCGAACTGCGGCACGCCGCAGGTGTGGACGGCGCCCTGCCCGCCCGGGTACGCCTCGCCGGGCAGGTGCTCGCCGAGCGGTTCGCCATCCCCACCCTGGACGGTTCCAGCGGGGCGCGCCCGGAGGACGTCCGGACCGCCGTCGACCTGCTCACGCCGCTGGCCCGTCGCTGCGGCGACGACCTGGAGATGTTCCTGTCCCAGCTCGCCACCGGCGCGGAGGTGGACGCGCTCGACCCCCGCGCCGAGGCGGTCACCCTGCTGACCCTGCATGCCGCCAAGGGGCTGGAGTTCCCGGTGGTCTTCCTGGTCGGCGCGGAGGACGGGCTGCTGCCGCTGCGCTGGCCGGGCACGGTGCCCGACGACGACGCGGTCGCCGAGGAACGCCGGCTGTTCTTCGTCGGGCTGACCCGGGCGCAGGACCGGCTCTATGTCAGCCACGCCGCCCGTCGCGTCCGGCACGGCTCGGAGCACGACTGCCGGCCGTCACCGTTCCTCGATGTGATCGACCCTGGCCTGTTCGAGCGCCTCGGCGACAGCGCCGGGCCCCGTCGTCCGAAGGACCGCCAGCTGCGACTCATCTGACGTACCTGCCGGATAGTTGACCCGGCTGCCGTACGGGCCGAGGCGCCGTGGCGTACGCGCTACCGTGACGTGGGTGACGGCTGGGTCATCGACGATGGCTCGCCGGGTGTACCCCATTCAGGAGGGCGTGCATGGCGAACTACGGACCACCGGGCGGCGGCCCGCAGCCGTGGCATGAGCCGCGATCCGGTGAGGTGCACGGCCGTGGTCAGGTATACGGGTCCGGACAGCCCTACGACTCCGGGCAGCACTACGACTCCGGGCAGCCCTACGGCTCCTGGCCGCCGTACGGCTCCGGGCAGGGTTACGGCGGGTATCCGCAGGATGGCCGGGACTACCAGCACGACTCGACGGTGGCCGCGTACGCCGGTCAGCCGACGCCACCGCCGGAGCGCCGGCGTGGCCGTGCCCCGCTGATCGCCGCGCTGGTGGCGGTGTTGGTGTTGGCTGTCGGTGGCGGAACGGCGTTCTACCTGATCGGGCAGGACGACGAGTCGACCCCCGCGGCGGCTGCCGCGCCGACCCAGGACCCGCCGGTGCAGACCACCGATCCGCAGGACGAGGAGGACGACGCCGGAGGCGATGCACCGGCCGCCGGCTCGGCCACCGATCCCCGGTTCGTCCGCCAGGGACAGTGCGTACGCAACGACGCGCCGTCCGGCGGCAAGCCGAAGTTGTTGATCAGCGACTGCACGCCCTCGGCGTACGAGGTGTTGCAGCGGTTCGACGGCACGACCAGCGGCGAAAAGGACGCCGAGGCGAAGTGCGCCCGGGTCGACGGCTACACGAACTGGTACTTCTACGACAGCGAGTTGGACTCGCTCGACTTCGTGCTCTGTCTGAAGCGGCGCGGCTGAGCCAACGATCGGCAAAACTAGTGCTGTCTAGCGTGGATGCTAGACAGCACTAGTTTTATGTCGACGGTCGACACGCCGTAGCCTCGTCTATCGATGTCTAGCCTCTCGGCTAGACGGCCCGATACTCTGCGATTCGTGGATCCGGTCCGCAACCCGTACGCCCCGGGTGCCGGTCAGCGCCCGCCCGAGCTCGCCGGGCGGGGGCGGGAGCTGGACGTCTTCGACATCGTGCTGGAGCGTGTCGCCCGGGGTCGCCCGGAACGCAGCCTGATGCTCACCGGCCTGCGGGGCGTCGGCAAGACGGTGCTGCTGAACACCCTCCGCTCGCAGGCCATCAACCGGCTCTGGGGCAGCGGCAAGATCGAGGCTCGGCCGGATCAGTCACTGCGTCGACCCATCGCCGCCGCCCTGCACATGGCTGTCCGGGAACTCGCTCCCCGACATCGCGCACCGGACCGCATCGACGCGTTCCTCGGGGTGCTCAAGGCCTTCGCCCAACGGGGCGCCCCGACCGGCCGTGGCGGCACCGCGCCGAAGCTGCGGGACCGGTGGCAGCCCGGCATCGACGTACCGGCGGCCAGCGGGCGCGCCGACTCCGGCGACATCGAGATCGACCTGGTGGAGTTGCTCACCGACGCCGCCTCCGTCGCCAGCGACGTCGGCACCGGCGTGGCCGTCTTCATCGACGAGATGCAGGATCTCGGCCCGGAGGAGGTTTCCGCGCTCTGCGCCGCCTGCCATGAGCTGTCCCAACTCGGCGCGCCGCTCATCGTCGTCGGCGCGGGCCTGCCGCACCTGCCGGCGGTGCTGAGCGCGGCCAAGTCCTACTCCGAACGGCTGTTCCGTTACCAGCGCATCGACCGGCTCGACCGGATCGCCGCCGACCAGGCACTCTGCGCGCCGGCCGAGCGCGAGGACGTGGAGTACGAGGCGAAGGCGCTCGACCTGCTCTACGAGAAGTCCGGCGGGTACCCGTACTTCGTCCAGGCGTACGGCAAGGCGACCTGGGATCACGCGCCCCGATCGCCGATCACCGCCGCCGACGTACGGGTTGCCGCCCCGGAGGCCGAGGCGGAGTTGGCGGTGGGCTTCTTCGGCTCCCGCTTCGAACGGGCCACCCCGGCCGAACGCGAGTACATGCGGGCGATGGCCGCGCTCTCCCTGGTCGAGGGGGCGGCGGACGGCGGCGGACGGGACGACATGGACGCGGCGGTGCCGACGGCCGAGATCGCCCGCGCGCTCGGGCGTAAGCCCGCGAGCCTCTCCCCGGCCCGCGACGCCCTGATCAAGAAGGGCCTGATCTACTCCGGAGAACGCGGCACGGTCGCCTTCACCGTCCCGCACTTCGGCCGCTACCTACGCACCCAACCCGCCTGACTGTCGGCCGGCCCGCTGCAACCCGCCTGACTGTCGGCTGGCCCGCTGCCACCACCCGAGCTGTGGCACTCCAGCAGCTCATCACCCGGCGTGTCGCACAGCCCTACTGCCAGCCCCGATGCCGCCAGTCTCGATGCCGCCGGCCTCGGGCAGGTGGCACGGTGAGCGGGGCGGCAGGCACAGCGAAGCCCTCGACCATCCGGGGCGAGGGCTTCGGTTGAGGGCTTCGGTTGAAGGGTGTCAGGCGGTCGGGCTGCCGGCCTTGGCCAGCTCGACGAAGGAGTGCCAGGCCGTTGGCTCGAAGGCGAGCGTCCCGCCGTCGCGGTCCTTGGTGTCCCGGACGAGGACAACGCCGGGAAGGTTGTCGGCGACCTCGACACACGCACCGCCGTTGTTGCCGCTCTTGCTGCTCTTACGCCACTGCGCGCCGGTCATGTCCATGATGCTGCCGCTTCCCTGATGAGTTCTAGGGACTGCGTCCGCGACAACGCCTCGCCACGAATGCGTTCCCACCTGCGGCCCAGGGTAGCAACTTCCGTGGGTTGATCGATGATCTTCGCCTCCGTCTGGCTGTCGGCGTGGCCAAGCACGCTGCCGTCGTCCAGTTCGGCAAGGATGAAGGGGCCGCCCAGCCCTGGGTACATTCCGACCGACGCGGGCACGACGTGGATCGTCGTGGTGGGGTGGGTGCCGCACGCCACCAGGTGCTCACACTGTTCACGCATCAGGGCCCGGTCGCCGTAGGCGGACCGGCGCAGCACCATCTCGTCGAGCACCACGACCAGCATCGGCGGGTTGTCCCGCCGCAGGATCGCCTGCCGCTGAAGGCGGGCCTCCACTAATCGTCCGACATCGTCGGTGGTCAGCTTTTCCCCGGCCAGCGTCGCCCGCGCGTACGCCTCGGTCTGGAGCAGACCCGGCACCCAGGTCAGCTCGAACCAGCGCAGCGCCACCGCCTCGCGCTCGATGTCCACCCACCGCCGGAACCACGCCGGCTCGCGCCGCTTGAGGACGTCCGGCCAAAGCTCGGTCACCTCGCGGCCAAGGACCGCAGCGACCCTCCTGCGAGTCTGCGGGCGGGGGATGCGTCCATGGCTTGCCCACCGCGCGGCGGTCTTCGGGTCGACACCGACCTGAGCCGCGAGGGTGTCGGCGGTTTCGCCCGCTTCGGTCATGGCTGCGACAACGGCACGGTTCACTCCGCGATCCTTCCTGGACGTCCCGGGACACTCAGTATCCATTCCGATACGGGGTGTATGGGGAACGCAATCGCCGGAAAGATGGAAACCAGGACGGCACGCGCCAGTGGAGGACCCGAACCCGCTGGTCGTGCTGTCGGGGCCGCCCCGACTGGGCGTCACCTCCGGGGCGGCCCCTCCCAGATCGAACGAGGAGGACAAGCCGGTGAGCTGTCCGCACGGGGAGCACGTCCCGTCCCGCCCGGCGTGGCGCTGCCGGGCCTGCGGCGCACCGTGGCCGTGTCAACCGGCGAAGCTACGCCTGCTCGCCGAGTACGCGGGCAACATGCCGTCTCTGATGGTCTACCTCGTGGCGCTTCGGGAGGAAGCCGCCGAACACCTCGCCGAACTGGCCTCGGCTACGCCGCCGAAGAACCTGCACCGGCGGTTCACAGACTGGGTACCGGTCCACCGCTCGAAGTGAGGCTCCCGTCCCGGGCCCGTGGCATTCCCCCCGTCACGGGTCCGGGGCGGGTTTTCATTTCTGAACCAGCTCGTTCGCGGCACTTACCGCGCGGTCAGACCTTGGACCAGGGCGGCGGGAAGACCACCTCGCCCTGCGGCGGAGCCGGCTCATCGCTGATCGACGGCGGCAGCACCAGAGCCTGCCACGGCTCGCCCAACCCGGACCAGGGGCTCGTCAGACCCAGCCGGTCGGCCCGGCTGAACCCGAAGCGCCGGTAGTACGCCGGGTCACCGAGCACCACGACCAACCGTTCACCGAGTTCCGTGGCCGCTTCCAGGCCGGCCTGCACGACGGAGGCGCCGAGCCCGATCCGCTGGCGGTGGGGTGCCACCGCCACCGGGCCGAGGGCCAGCGCCGGGGCACTGCGCCCTTCCGAACACACCATGACCCGGGTGAACAAGGCGTAGCCCACGATCTCACCGCCGTACTCGGCGACCATCGCCAACTCCGGGAGCCAGGCATCGCCACCACGCAGCTCGTCTACGAGCCGTACCTCCGGGGGGTTTGCCACGTCGGGTCGGGCGAAGGCCGCGGCCAGCACCCGGCGGACCGCGCCGGTGTCGGCCGGGTCCTCGGGTCGTAGCCGCAGCGTTGTCACGCGGCGAGGTTACCGCCTGTGGCCCGTCCATCCGAGACGGTCGCTCGAATCGGCGCGCCGTCCGGAACCACCCGGTCGATCGAGATCGGCCGTTGTGGGGCGTGGCGTCGGTCTGGACGGGGTATGACTGACCCATGACGCCCGTCCGGTTCCTCGCCCGCGCCATGCTCAGCAGCGTCTTCGTGATCAGCGGCGCCCGCAGCTTCGCCAACCCCGAGCGCCTGGTACCCGTCGCGAAACCCGTCACCGATCGAGTGACGCCCCTGTTGGAGCGGGTCGATCCACGCGTGCCCACCGACACCGCGACGCTGGTCCGGGCCAACGCCGCCATCCAGGTCGGTGCCGGGCTGATGCTCGCCACCGGGCGGTTCACCCGACCGGCGGCCCTGGTCCTGGCCGGCACGATGGTGCCGGTTACCCTCGCCGGGCATGCCTTCTGGCAATACGACGATCCCGCACAGCGCAAGGGCAACCAGATCCACTTCATGAAGAACATCGGCCTCATCGGTGGGTTACTGCTCGCCGCCGCCGACACGCAAGGCAAGCCGGGACTACACTGGCGGGCCGGACATCGCATCGGCCACTCGCGACGGTCCGTGAGCCGCGCCGTGCGCACCGCCCGCCGCGAGGCCCGCATCGCTGCCCTGGCCGCAACCACCGCCCGTCGACTTCCCGGCTGAGCTGCGATTATCGGCCCCCACCCCCCGCTAAGGCCGCGAATCACCTGAACCGCCCGCTAGGCGTTAACGCGGTGGAAATGTCAAAAGATGGTGTGGGATCGGACACGGTCGCATAACGCGGGAGGCACTGACGTGAGGCGCCGTTCTAGGCTCCGTAGCGGACCTGGACGGGTAGGACGATCTTGGTACGGGGGTGGCCACGCCATGCCGACGAACGTCGGTAGAAGGCTGGACCGCCTCGCCGCAGTCCGTCGCGTAACGCGTGGGATCGATCGAAGGACAGTCGTACGGACCGGCATCGTGGCCGCCGTCGCCTACGCCGCATGGCTTGCCATCGGCGCATTCGGGCGGCCGTACAACTTCTTCGACATGAAGATCTACCACGGTGCGGTGGTCTGGTGGGCGAGCGGTCACGAGCTGTACGAGTTCGTCGCACCCGACACCACCCTGGGCTTCACCTACCCGCCGTTCGCGGGCCTGGCCATGCTGCCCATGGCGCATCTGCCGGTGACGATGGCCGGTCTGGTGAACGCCCTGATGAGCATCGCCGCCCTGGCCGTGGTGCTGGCCGCGCTGATGCGTCCGATCGTCGACCGGATGGGCTGGCCGCTGTGGTACACGGTGGCCATCGCCACGCCGCTCGCCGTCGCCATCGAGCCGGCCCGGGAAACTCTCGGATACGGACAGGTCAACCTGCTGCTGTTCGCTCTGATCATGGCGGACATGGTGGCCCTGCGCTGGCGGTCCCGTCGTGGCACGCACCAGGCCGACACCGACGGTCCGCTACTGCGGTTCGTCTACAGCGGCGCCTGGGCGGGCATGGGCATCGGCCTGGCCACGGCGGTCAAACTGACCCCGGCCCTGTTCATCTTCTACCTGATGATCACCCGGCAGTGGCGGGTGGCGTGGACTGCCATCGGCACCACCATCTGCGTCACGATCGGCAGCTTCGGCATCGTCGGGGCCGAGTCCCGGGCCTACTTCGGCAGCGTGCTGTGGCAGACCGAGCGGGTGGGCGCGGCGGACATGACGCCCAACCAGTCCCTGGCCGGGCTGCTGGCCCGGCTCTACGACTCGATCGAGACTCCCGGCCTGCTCTGGCTCGCGTTCTCCGTGCTGGTGCTGACACTCGGCCTGTCCCGGGCCGCCAACGCGCACTCCGAGGGCGACGAGCTGACCGCCTTCACCCTGGTCGGCCTGACCGCCAACGTGATCAGCCCGATCTCCTGGACGCATCACCTCGTCTGGGTGATTCCGGCGATCATCGTGCTGGCCGACGCGGCGATCCGCCGCCGCGACGCGAGCCGGGGTCTGGTCGCCCGCGCCACCGCGGGACCCTACGGTGGGCCTCCGGGAGTGTCCGCGCTACGTCCGCCGATCTGGTACCCGACGTTGACCGGAATGCGGCACGGTATCGCCGCCGTCGGGCTCTACCTGCTCTTCTTGATCTCGCCGATCTGGCCGTACGAACACCAACTGCCGGAAGTCTCGCACTACGACGACGGGCTGTTCGGCGCCCTGATGGAGAACTCCCTGATCCTGGCCCTGATCGTGCTGGTCGCCGCGCTGCCGTGGCGGCCGGGCGCCGAGCCCGCCTTCCTGACCGACCGGATGGCCCGCAACGCCCTCCAGTACGGCCGGCGGTAGGGCGTCAGGGGCAGTTCACCCACTCCTCGGTGCCGTCGTGGAAAACCTGCCGCTTCCAGATCGGCAGCCGGGCCTTCACCTCGTCGACCAGGCGTGCGCAGGCGGCGAACGCGGCGGCCCGGTGCGCGGTACTCACCGCCGCCACCAGGGCCGCGTCGCCGATGGCAAGTGGCCCGATCCGGTGCGACACCGCCACCGCGTACACCGCAGGGTCTGCGGCTATCTCCGCAGCCACCTCCCGCAGCACCCGCTCGGCGCTCGGATGGCCCTCGTACTCCAGGCTGGCCACGGCACGTCCGTGGTCGTGATCGCGGACCACCCCGGCGAACGAGACCACCGCGCCGGCCCGGTGGTCGGCCACCGCGGCCTCGTGCGCGGCGAGATCCAACGGCTGGTCGGTAACCGCCCCGATCAGGATCACCATGTCCGCTCCCCGGGTGACAACGGCAACGGTACGACGGGCACCCGGTCACCGGCCGCACCGGCGGTGCCGGGCGCGATCACCGCGAACCCGTCGGCGCCGGACAGGCCACGCAACATCGCCGAGCCGACGTGCCGCACCGGGTGCGCGGTCCCGGCCACCCGGTCGAGCCGGACCAGGGCCAGGTGGGTGTGTTTCCCTCGGCCCGCAACGGGGCCGGCGAGCGTGGCGTGCGGCAGGACCGGCATCGGCCGACCGGCGAGACCGGCCAGCAGCGGAACGACGAGCGAGACCAGGGCGATGACGGCGGACTGCGGGTTGCCCGGCAGGCCGGCGACGAATCGGGCCCGCCCGTCAGGACCGACCACCCGGGCCAGCAACATGGGAAAGCCGGGTCGCACCGCGACGGTGTTGACCACGTAGTCCGCGCCCAGTGCCGCCAGTGCGGGATGCAGGTGGTCGACCGGGCCGTGCATGGTGCCGCCAGTGGTGCAGACGAGGTCGACCTCGGCCAGTGCGCCGCGCAGCGCCGCCTCATGAGCGGGCAGCGTGTCGGCAACCGGTCCGACCACATCGGCCGTACGCACCTGGCAGCCGTACCGCCGCAGCCAGGCCGGCACCGCCGGCCCGAGCGCGTCGCGGACCCGGCCGACGGCGGGCGGGCCATTGGTCAGCAACTCGTCGCCGAAGACCAGCAGCGCGGCCCGGGGCTGCGCCCGGACCCGCAGCGTGTCGTGCCCGCAGGAGGCGGCAAGACCGATCACCGACGGGTCGACCGGGGTCCCGGCCGGCAGCAGTTCCTCACCGGCGGTGGCCTCCTCGCCGGGCAGCCGCCACTCCGGCGCCGGTCGCGGCACACCGTCGACAAACCCCTCGGGCGTACGCGTCGACTCCTCCACCCGCAGCACCGCCGACGCCCCGGAGGGCACCATCGCACCGGTCGCGATCTCGACGGTCGTCCCGTCCTCGGTCAACGGGGCCGGGGTCGTGCCGGCCAGCACCCGGCCGACGATCCGCCACGGTCCGGGACCACGCACCGCCCAACCATCCACACTGGACGTGATGAAGGCCGGCAGATCGGTCCGGGGAGCCAGTGGTTCGGCGAGGGTGTGTCCGTCGGCCTCGGCGAGCGGCACATCGATGCCGGGAAGCACGGCGGCCAGGCCGGCCGCGTACACCCGCGACCGCGCCTGTTCCCAGCCCATCGGCTGTGCCGCGGTGGCCAGGTCAGCGGCGGCTGCGGTTTCCGTGCTCACCAGCGAGAGCCTATCGGTTTCGCTAGTGGTCGCTACCTCGCAACTGCTCAATCGTGTGCGTGAGGATCGGCCCCAGCACGGCGAGCCCGTCCCGTGCTCCACCCGTCGAGCCGGGCAGGTTGACCACCAGCGTTCGACCGGCCACCCCGGCCAATCCTCGGGACAGCGCCGCAGTGGGCACCTTGTCGCGGCTGTAGGCGCGGATCGCCTCGGCGATGCCGGGAATCTCGTAGTCCAGCAGTTCCCGGGTCACGTCCGGGGTGCGGTCGGTCGGGGTGATTCCCGTCCCACCGCTGGTCAGCACCACGTCAACGGCATCCGCCACGGCCGCCCGTATCGCCAGACCGACCGGCTCACCGTCAGGCACCACCACCGGTTCGTCCACCGTGGCGCCCAACGCGCGCAGGCCCGCGACGAGCAGCGGGCCGCTGGTGTCGGCGTAAACGCCGGCGGCTGCCCGGTTGGAGGCCACCACCACCCGGGCGCGGATCACGGCCGGTCCGACGGACGCTGCCAGAGACCGGTCTTGCCGCCCCCCTTGCGCAGTACCCGTACCCCCTCGACACTGGCCGCCGGATCCACCGCCTTCACCATGTCGACCAGCGCCAACCCGGCGACCGCGACCGCGGTCAGCGCCTCCATCTCCACGCCCGTACGGTCGGCCGTGCGGGCGGTCGCGGTGATCTCGACCGTGTCCGTGGTCAGAGACAGGTCGACCGTGACGCCGTGCAGCGCGATCGGGTGACACAGCGGAATCAGGTCGGGCGTACGTTTCGCGCCCATGATCCCGGCCAGTCGCCCGACCGCCAGCGCGTCGCCCTTGGGCAGCCCGTCGCGGCGCAGCAGCTCGATCACCTCGACGGTGGTACGCAACCGGCCGGCGGCAGTCGCGCAACGGCCGGTGACCTCTTTGGCGGAGACATCGACCATGCGGGCCGCGCCGGTCTGGTCGACGTGGGTTAGTTCGGCGGGTTGGGTCACGTTGGCGAGCCTATCTTTTGCCCTCCGGAGTGTTGGAAGGTACGACAGCACTGTGCCGCCCCCTCCTCACCGGCCCGCCGCAGATGGCTGGGGCATCTGACGGCGGGGGTCGCAACGAGATCCTGCGGTAGCGGAATCTCCCCCGTCGGCGAACGGTCGAACGCTACCGACCTCGGCGGTAAGAACTCGATAAGAACCTTTCCCGAACGGCTCGCGCCCGGGCGGCCGCACAGCTCAGCGTGCCGACCGGTCGAAGGCCCTGATCAGGAAACCGGGTCCGGCCGAACCGTCTGGGCCAGGCGGCGTTCGACCTCGAACTGCTCCGGCACCCCCATCCGCCGGAAGATCGCCAGTGCGCGCTCCCAGTGCCGGCGGGCCTCCGCCGGATCGGTGGCGAGCAGATGCTCGGCCAGCCCGGTCAACGCCCGTCCCTGCTCGTACGGATGGGCGATCCGGGTTGCCACCCGCAACGCCTCATGGTGCAGATCGAACGCGCGGCTGCCGTCTCCCAGGACGACCAGGGTCACCGCCAGGTCGTTGAGCGCCGCCGCCCGTACGTGCGGTTCACCCGCCTCGACTGCCAACTGCCGGGCCGCCTCGTGGTGCCCGACCGCTTCGACAGCCCGCCCCAGGCCGCGCAGCGCGATGCCGAGGTCGTTGCGTACCTCCGCCTCCGCGAATCGGTGCCCGGTACGCTCCCGCAGCACCAGGGCGGCTCGCAACGCGCGTATCGCCGCCTCATGGCGCCCGATCCGACACTTCACCGCACCGATGTGGCTCAGTGCGTTGAGCAGGTGGAACTGGTTACCGTATTGGCGGGCCAGGTAGAGATGCAGGCGGTGCAGACGCAGCGCCTCGTCGTAGCGGCCGAGCAACGCCAGGGCGAGCCCCACGTTCGGCAGGGAGCCGTTAAGCCCGTCGTCATCGTGGCCGTCGCGCCACCGCAGTCCGTTGAGCCCTACCCGCACCGCCTCGTCGAGTTCGCCACGGATCCAGTGAATGGCGACAGAATTAGCCCGATAGCGGTCACCGTTCACAAAATCGCCGTTTTGCTCGGCGAGACTCACCGCAGCACGGACGTGCTTCAACGCCTCGGCATAGTTGCCTTTGCGTAGATAGGCGGAGCCGACGTAATTGTGCATCATGGCGGTGGCGGATTCATCATCCGCAGCCCTCGCGGCGTCCAGCCCAGCGAGTTGCGTCCGGATGATGTCGTCGTAGTGGCCGCGGACATACAGGAATCGCCAGAGCACTCGCGCCAGGCGCCATGCATGGCCATGGTGCCCCCATTCGCCGGCCCGCACGACGAGCGCAGCCAGAGTCGACCGCTCGTCCTCCATCCATTCTTTCGTACGCGGCGCTGTGCGGCCCAAGAGATCCGGCAGTCGTGGCGGATCGAGCGTCACATACTTACGCACGCCCCCCGACTCAAGCTCTTCGGCGATCGGAAAGGACAGGTGCAGCATGACGTCGATCAGATCCAGGAACGCCCGGCCACGTGTCTGCATGCAGTCCTGCTCGACGGACAACTCGTGGGCGTACTGTCGGATCAGATCATGCATGCGATAACGCCCCGCCTTCACCTCGTCAATCAGATGACAGTCGAGGAGTTCGTTCAGCGCGGCGAGGGTTTCGTCTGCTGAAAGGCCGGAAACAGCGGCGGCGACCAACGTGTCGAACCAACCACCCGGATGTACGCTCAGCAACCGGAACAAGCGCCCCGCCGGCGTGCTCAGCGACTCGTACGACGCCGCGAATGCTCCCGCCACACTCCGGTCACCTGAGGCGAGATGGACCAGCCGATGCGTGTTGCCCACCAGCAGCGCCGCGAGGTCGGCCACCCGCCAGGTGGGACGGTGCGCGAGCCGGGAGCCAGCGAGCCGGATCGCCAGCGGCAGGTAACCGCACTGCTGCACCACGGTCGCCGACGCCTCGGGCTCCGCCGCCACCCGTTGCGCGCCGGCGGCGGACGCGAGCAGGGCGACACCCTCGTCCAGCGTCATCACGGACAGGGAGACCGGCGGTCCTCCGTCCAGCCAGGTGATCCTCCGCCGGGACGTCACGATCACCACGCTGCCCGGCCCGCTGGGCAGCAGCGGGAGAACCTGCTCGGCGCCGGCCGCGTTGTCCAACACGACGATTCCCCGTCGGCCGGCCAGTTCCCGACGCCAGAGGGAAACCTGCTCGTCGAAATCGGTCGGTAGCCGGCTGCCCGGCACACCGAGTTGCCGCAGCAATGCCGCGAGGGCGGCCGCCGGTTCCACCGCCTCGGCCAGGTCGTGCCCCTTCAGGTCGATGAACAGCTGCACGTCCGGGAAGGAGTCCGCTAGCTCGGCAGCGACGTGCATGGCCAGGGATGTCTTGCCGCTACCAGCCATGCCGTCGATGAAGTGCACCGCCGAGGCGAAACCCGACGCTCGCCGGGTCTCGGACAGCAGACGCTCGACCGCGTCAGCTCGGCCGACGAAGTCCGGTAATGCCCTGGGCAGGAACGGGAAGGATCGGTTCACCTGTTCGGTGGGCGCGGGAACGGCCGTGGCCGGCGATCCCTCCTGTGCCGCACGATCTGTGGCGCGTCCGTCGTGTGCAGCGCGTCCGTCGTGTGCGGCTATCCGCAGGTAGAACTGCCGAAGGTCACCACCGGGTTCGATGTCGAGCTGCTCACGCAGGGTCTTTCGAGCCGTGGCATAGGCGGCCACCGCCCCGGCATGGTCACCGCGCAGGTGCAGCGCCTGCATGAGGAGCAGGTGAGCCGGCTCGCGGAGCGGCTGCGTGATCAGCAGGTTGCGTAGCACCGGCAGGGCCTCGTCGTAGTGGCCGAGCTGGATCTGCAACCTGGCGTACAACTCGGCCGCGAGCATTCGATCCTCGGCCGCGGCTGCGACCTGGGCGGAAAGTAGCGGCCCGAGCGGGATTCCCGGGAGTGCGGGACCCCGCCAGCGCGCCAACGCACGGGACAACCGAGCCGCTGCCGCCACCTCATCGGAACGAACCAGCCGACGCGCCTCGGCAACCTCCGCCTGGAAGACGAACACGTCCACGTCCGAACACTCGACGTGCAGGCGATAGCCGTCCTGGACGCGGGTCAACACCTCACGCTCCGGCACCAGCGCCGCAAAGCTCCGGCGCAGATTAGCGGCATAAGTACGGACATTGGGTATGGCTGACTGCGGTGGCCCGTCCGGCCACAGCTCATCGACGAGCTGACCGACCGACACCAGCCGCCCAGGATTGCATACGAGCATCGCCAGAACTGTCCGCTGTTTCGGAGTCCCGAGGGGCAGCACCGCTGACCCGTGACGCACCGCGAGACCGCCGAGGACTTGAATCTGCACGAGCCCCTCAGCCGCACTCATAGGATCACCGTGTGCAGCTTAGCCAGCTCAGAACTGGCTAGCATGTCCCAGGATCCGGCAATCCCGACCGAAGCGATGATGAAACAAGCAAACTTCGTGGGGACACTTGTTCGACCAAAATGCTCCGGCCGACCGAACGGGCCGAAAGATAAAACTGGATCTGCCCACGGAATTGGACCCTCCGTCAGGGGCATGAGACGGAACGTGACAGATAATTGCCGTATTAGCCCATTCTGCGCAATACGACACTTATTGGTACCAACCGGCCGCAAGCCCCTCTAGATTCTGCGACAGCACCAGCCGAATCCAGTTGGGGGTCGAAGATGAACTCGCACGAATGGGCCTGATCCTTGCTTCTCGACGAGAAGCAGCCGAAGTACGCTTGCGGAGCGCAGCCCCTCGGTGACGAATGGGGATGACGGTTGGCTACGCAAGACCGACAGACCGGGACCGATCGGCGGCTACGGCCGCTAGTCGGTCTCGTCGTCGTTCTGGCCGGCATCGCCGGCGCCGTCTCCGTCGCCAACCTGCCGAACTACGGGGTCATCACGGCCACCCTTCTCTGGCCTGTACTGATCTCCCTGGTGACGCTGGGCTTCATCGTCAAGGTCCGGGTCCGGATTCGTTCCACCAACCACCACATCGCCTGGACCGAGACGGCGATCGTAGTCGGCCTCGCCGTGGCACCCCCGCCCGTGGTGATCCTCGCCACCGGCTTCGGCGTGGCGATCGCCACCACCCTGATCCGCTTGCCACCGATCAAGCGGTTCTTCGGCATCGGCAAGAACATGCTGGTCGCCACCGCCGCCAGCCTCGTCCTGCAACTGTTCGAATGGCCGCCGACGAACTCCGACATCACCGGCACCATCGTCCCGCTGGCTGCCGCCTACCTGGCCGCCGTTCTGCTGGACGAACTCGTCACGTTGCCGGTCATCGCCATGGCCACCGGCACCTCGCTAGGGAAGTTGTTTCGCGAGGACTGGGGTCTGCGACTGACCGCAACTGTCACCCGCCTCATCGTCGTCGTCGGCACGGTCCTGACGATCAGAACCGACATCCGAATGCTCCTGGCCGTACCACCACTGGTACTCAGCCTTCACCTGTTCTACCTGACCCGGGTCCGCGGGCGCACCGAGCAGCAGGCGTGGCAGCGACTCGCCCAGACCACCGACGCACTCAACGTCGTCGAGTTGGACGAGGTCCTCACCACCGCGGTAACCCGAGCCGCCGAACTGTTCTCCGCCGACGACGTGGAGGTGGAACTACGCGACGCCGCCCGTCTCGTCCGGGGCAACTCCGACGGCGTCAGCTACGACGGCCCCACCGCCGAGGCCCCCGCCGTGCCGGGTGCGGTCGTGCCCGCGCCCCTGGAGGGGCACGACCGGTCCATCGACGTGGGCGTGCTGCGGCTGCGGTTCCGTGGATCCGTGCAGCTCAACGAACGCGAGCGATACACCCTGCACACCTTCGCCTCGGCACTGTGCACGGCGGTACGCAACGCCCAGGCGTACGCCGAACTCGCCCGGGTCGCGCAGGCCCACGCACACGCCGCCGCCCACGACGCGCTGACCGGGCTGGCCAACCGGCGCCACCTGCTCGACGAAGGCAACGAACAGTTGCACCAGCGGCACGCCGACGGGATCACCGCCCTGGTACTGATCGACCTCAACCATTTCAAGGAGGTCAACGACACCCTCGGGCACGCCGCCGGCGACCAGATGCTGATCCAGGTGGCCGAGCGGTTACGCGCCGCGGCCCGCACCGACGACCTGGTCGCCCGGCTCGGCGGCGACGAGTTCGCCGTACTGCTGCGCGTCCTGCCCGCCCCCGCGGTAGCCGCACACCGGGCCGAGACACTGCTGGCCGTACTGCACGAACCGTACGACATCGAAGGCATGCAGATCAGCGTCGAGGCCAGCGGCGGCATCGCGATCGCACCGGCCGCCGGCGGGATGGTCGAGTTGCTACGCCGAGCCGATGTGGCGATGTACCAGGCCAAACGGGCCGGGCAACGCGTCGCCACCTACGCACCGGCCAGGGACACCGCCGACCTCGGCCGGTTGACCCTCAGCGGCGAACTGCCCCGCGCGGTCGCCGATCAGGAGTTCACCGTCAACTTCCAGCCCATCGTCGACCTCGGCACCGGTGAGGTGATCGCCGCCGAGGCACTGGCCCGCTGGCGGCACCCCACCCACGGCATGATCGACCCACTACGGTTCCTGGAAACCGTCGAACGGTCCGGGCTGCTCCCCGCGTTCGCCGAGGCGATCCTCGACCAGGCACTGATCGCCGCCGGCAGTTGGCGCGACGCCGGCTTCGACGTACCGGTGGCGGTGAACGTCTCCCCACGCAGCCTGCTCGACGCCCGATTCCCCGGCGCCGTGCTGGCCCGACTGCGCGCCCACGACCTACCGCCCGACCGGCTGATGCTGGAACTCACCGAAACCCTCACCCTCAGCCAACTCGACGTGGTCGACCAGGTACTCACCCGGCTCCGCGACTCCGGTGTCCGGCTCGCGCTGGACGACTTCGGGACCGGCTACTCCTCACTGTCCCTACTCTCCCGGATCCCCGTGCACGAGCTGAAGATCGACCGCAGCTTCGTGACCGCGATGGAGTCCTCCACCGAAGCCGCCGCCATCGTCCGCTCCACTCTCGACCTCGGCCGAAGCCTCAATCTGGCAGTGGTGGCTGAAGGCGTGGAACGGGAACCGCAGCGCCTCGCCCTCTGGGAACTCGGCTGCGTCGCCGGCCAGGGCCACCTCTTCGCCCGCCCACTGGCCGCCGGAGCGCTGCTCGCGGCGCTGCAACGCGGCACCGCTGGTCGACCCGGCCACCTCGCCACCGCCCTGCACGACACCGGCGCGGTGGTCCGGCTACCACCGGGACGGCGTCAGGGGGGCCGAGGCCGCCACCAGCCGGCCTGACACACTGACCCGGGTGAGCAACGCCACCGCGACCGTCCCCCGCCCCGGATGGTGGCACCGGATCGACTCAGCCGGCGGCGGCCTCAGCCTCGATCTCGGCCTTTACGCCAGCTCAACCGCCTTCGCGGCGATCACCGCCGCAACCTCCACCCTCACCTCGCACCGCCACTGGGGTGGTCTCGCCGCCCTCGGCTACCTCGCCGCCGCACTCCTGGTCGCCGGCCAACTCCTCGTCCGCCGCCAGCGTCCCGACTCCGCCCTTGCCGGCGTACCGGCCCGCTGGCTGGTCACCGGCCTCGCCTGGGCCACAGCCGCACTGCTGCCGCTGACCTGGCAGAGCGTCCAGCGGTCAGCCGGGCGGACCGACCGGGCACAGGAGGAGGTGCTGGTCGTCGAGGAATCCGGCCGTCGCCTGCTGGAAACCGGCACCCCGTACCTCGGACCCGACGCGATCGCCGCCCTGCCACCGGGCGAACAACTGCTCGGCTACACCCCGTACCAGCCGGGCATGGCCCTGTTCGGGCTGCCCCGCGCGCTGCACGACACCTGGTGGACCGACGCCCGGGTCTGGTTCGCCGTCGGCACCGCCCTGGCCCTCCTCCTCGCCCTGCGCCTGCTGCGGCCGACCCCCGGACGGCCAGCCCGTAACCCGGCCGTCCTGCTACGTGGCACACAGGCCGCCACCGTACTCCCGGTCTGTGCGCTGACCCTCGCCACCGGCGGGGACGACCTGCCTGTACTCGCCCTCTGCCTGCTGGCGCTCGCGTTCGCCGGCACCGCACGTCCCGGCTGGGCCGGCGTCGCGGTCGGACTGGCCGGTGCGCTCAAGCTGTTCGCCTGGCCGGTCGCCGTGGTGCTGGTCATCTGGGGCCTCACCCGACGCGCCGGCCTGCGAGTCGCCGCCGGAGCGTTCGGGCTACCCGCCGCCGCGCTGCTGCCCGTCCTGCTGGTCGACCACGAAGCCCTCGTGGAGAACGTGCTGCGCTTCCCGCTCGGGCACGGCCTGGTCGCCAGCCCCGCACAGTCACCGTTCCCCGGACAGCTGATCGCGGCCAACCTGCCGGCCGGTCGCGCCGTCGCCGCCGCGCTGCTGGTCGCGGCGGGCCTGGCGATCGCCATCCGACTCGCCCGCCGCCCGCCCCGCACCGCCCGGACCATCAGCCTGATCTGCGGGTACGGGCTACTCGCCGCCATCCTGCTGATGCCCACCACCCGGTTCGGCTACCTGCTGTACCCGATCGCGTTTCTCGCCTGGGCGCCCGCGCTCGACCTCCCCCGGATCCGGCAACCGGCAGGCGAAGCGGCCCCGCAAGGCGTACACCTGAGGTCATGACCACCTACCGCGACCGCAGCGAGGCCGGCCGGGCACTCGCCGACCGACTCACCGCCCTGACCGGCCAACCGGACGTCACCGTGCTCGGCCTGGTACGCGGCGGGGTACCCGTCGCGCAGGTCATCGCCGCACGCCTCGGCGCGCCGCTGGACGTGCTCGTGGTCCGCAAGCTCGGCATGCCGTGGGCACCCGAGGTCGCCTTCGGCGCCCTCGGCCCGGGCGGGGTACGCGTGCTCAACGACCTGGTGGCCGGTCAACTCGATGCCGACGACATCGCCGAGGTCCAGCGTCGGGAACAGGCAGAACTCGACCGACGGGAACAGCTCTACCGGGCCGGCCGCCCCCCGCTTCAGCTGACCGGTCGTACGGCCGTCATCGTCGACGACGGCCTGGCCACCGGCGCGACCGCCCGAGCCGCCGTCCAGGTCGCCCGGCACCTGGGCGCCCGGCGGGTCGTGCTCGCCGTACCGGTCGGCTCACAGGAAGCCTGCGAGATGCTGGCCGCCGAGGCCGACGAGGCGATCTGCGCCCAGCGACCGGTCAACTTCGGGGCGGTCGGGGCCTACTACGACGACTTCCACGAAATCTCCGACGAAGAAGTCACCGACGCGCTGACCGCCACCGCGTGAGCCGACCAGGTACCTTCGGGTAATGAGCCTGACCTGTCCCAAGTGTCACGGAGAGATGCGCCAGTACGAGCGCAGTGGCGTCGTCATCGACCAGTGCGGCGAGTGCCGGGGCATCTTCCTCGATCGCGGTGAGCTGGAGAAGCTGTTCGAAGCCGAGGCCAACTGGAGCGCCCAGCAGACCCCGCCCGCTCCACAGCCGACCCAGCGCGTCACCCCGCCGAGTGGTGGTTACCCGCCGCCCGCCCCCGCCCCGCACCAGCCGGGCTACGGCACGGTGCCTCCGCCTCCGCCGCCCGGCTACCCCGCGCCGGCACCGGTGTACGGCCACGGGCAGCAGCAGCACTACGGCTACCACGGCCACTACCGGCGCAAGAAGCGCAAGAGCTTCCTCGACGACATGTTCGGCTGAGCCCGCACGTCCTCCGCTCCGGCGCCGGGTCAGACGGCGCCGGAGTTGGGACGCCGTCGGCATGAAGTCCTGGTCACAGTCGACGGCCCTCGCGTCAGACGATGGCCATGTCCACAAACCGCGACAGGTGCAGCTGAGCCGCCACGGTCACCGTGTCGGTCGGACCATTTCTGTGCTTGGCGACGATGAAATCCGCCTCCCCCGCTCGCGGCGACTCCTTGTCGTAGTAGTCGTCACGATGCAGCAGGATGACAACGTCGGCATCTTGCTCGATCGAATTGTGAGCGGCGATGCCGTTGGCGATGAAGTTGTGCGTACCCAGCACGGTCGCGTCAAAGACGTCCTGCTCGCCGACCGGCTCGATGGATACGATCTCGTCCCAGAAGATGTCGTTGGTGGCGTGTAGGTCGAGGTCGACAGCATCGAGCACCTGGGCGATGCTGGCCAGCCTTGAGCGGCTCGGTGAGTGCTTCCACATGGCGCTACCGGAAAACTGTGTGCCAACTGCCCTGGCGAATTCGCGATGGGTCATGCCCCTGTCAACGAGAATCCCGCGGACCTGATCCCAGACCTCACGCGGCACGGTGTCGACGTTCGTGTTGCTCTTCGTCAACTCCAAGGCAGCAAGCAGGCGCCCACAGTCGGTCGATCTGTTGCCATACACACCGATCTCACGAAGGAACCGCAGTTGGTCGTCTCGTCCAGAGACGTCGAGCGTGTACTGCGTGCGGTGTCGCGCCACCGGTACGGCCTTCAAACGCGCGGTGATGCCATACCTGAGCAACAGTCGAGAGACATCCTCAAGCAGTCGTCGACTCGTCGAGGAGTAGTAGATCCGCCCGCCACGCCCGGACTTGTTGACGTGAACGCACCCGTCGGTGGCCCACAGGTGCCGGACGAACAGCGTCACCTGCTCCTTGGGCAGGCTGAAGATCTGCTGCGGCACGAACTTCTCGTGCGGCCTGAGCCCGAAGAGACCAAAACCGTCAAGCCATTCGGCGATCGGGTTGCGTCGGCCACGGGCAAGTCGATAGGGAGCAGGTAGCCGCAGTGTGGTGACCCGAGCCGCCGGATAGTCATCCCGGACAGCCGTGATGCCGAAGTGCTTGGCGGCCTCGGCGACCGCCGTCAGATTGGCTTCGTCGACGCTGGCATATCGCACCGGCTGACGCCGGACGAACGACCCGTCACCGAGCAGGTGAGCAAGCAGGATCACCTCCGGCTCAGCCATAGGTCGGACACTCAACGGTGGCGGTAGGTGCCGAGGCGTGGCGAGCCGCGTACCCGCAGTCAACTCAGCGAGCGGCATCCAGCCGGTGAAGGTAAGAAACGGGTGGTTGGCCGTCGCGTCGATCTGTTTGCCCGACGCCAGCGTCATCCGGAACACCGGTCGGCGTCCACTCGGGAAAACGTGCGTCATCGTGCGTGGGGTGTATCGCAGGCTTTCGTCCAGAGCCCAGACGGGCACATCTCTGGCCCCCTGCGCGAGAAGCTGACCGAGAGTGACTTCGGAGTTGTCGTCGGCGCGGATGAGTCGGGTTTCGGCCGCCAGGCAGCCAGATTCCCGCAAATCAGACAATTGCGGCCGCTTGTCGGTACGTTGCTCCGGACCTCGGTTCAGCTGACTCACCGCGATGACCGGGCACTCGACCTCCTTGGCCAACAGCTTGAGGCCTCGGGACAGGTCCGCGACCTCCTGCTGTCGGCTCTCGGTGCGCTTCGGCGAGGTCATCAGCTGGAGGTAGTCGACCACGATCAACTTGAGGTCGTGTCGCTGCTTGAGCCGGCGAGCCTTGGCCCGGATCTCCATCAGGTTCATGCTGGGCGTGTCGTCCACGAACAGCGGCGCCTCGCTGATCTCGCCCATGCAGCGGGCCAGCTTGGTCCAGTCGTCGTCGGAGAGCTGCCCGCTGCGCAGCACGTGCAGGGGTACGCGTGCCTCGGCCGAGAGCAGTCGCATGACGATCTCGACCTTGCTCATTTCCAGCGAGAAGATGGCGGATGCCTGATTGGCTCTGATAGCAGCATTCCGGGCGAAGTCCATGCTCGCGGTGCTGTTGTGCGTGGGAATCATCGACCGACCGGCCAGGTACAGATGGTCCTCGTTGTCGACCGTCACGCACCGCACGGGGACGCTCGGCACCGGTCGCACGTCCACGATGTAGCGGGACCGGGTATCCGCGTGTCGGCGCGTTGCGTGCGACTCCCGCTTCCGGGTCAACCGGAAAACCTCGTCGGAGGTCGAGAAGTTCAGCGTGAAAGCCGTCGAGCTCTCGGGAGCGCGACCGTCGACCGGCTTACGGTTGATCGAGCATCGGTAGCCCAGGCTGACGACGAGCTCGTACACGTCCTCGGCCATCCGCTCCGAGGTGGTGGTGTATTGGACGTGTCCGGCTGGCGCGACGGTACCGTCGGTGTCGAGCAGTCCGGCCAGCAACTCCCGTCGCTGCTCCTCCGATGCTCGGAGGTAAGGCTGCGGAATGTGCTTGTCGTTCAGGACACCGCTTCCCGGGGTGACCAGGAAGCCGTCGGCTTCGCCCAGCCACACCCCAAGCGTGTACGGGGGGATCGGCAGGTCCTCGCGGGTCGGAAGGGACAGCGGCCGAGCATTGTCCACCGCGTGGTTCGCGCGCCCGTCAGCCGGATGCCGCAGTGTCGCGGCGATGTGCTCGGTGGTGACGGCCCGAGAATGTGCCACGGTCGTCTCGCTGTTCATGCCCCGAGGCAGGACATTCCGGAACTCGGAGCCGGCGATCGCCACGGCTTCCCGGTACGTGACGAGCCGGTCGGGGGCGGCGGTGCCGGCCCGGTGTACGGCTGCCGCCTTGGCGCGTAACGGAGCGTCCCACTGGTAGCGCGGGCGGAGCTCGTTCTGTTGGCGGCGTGCGGCCCTGGTGGTCGTCGTCCACAGGTGCTCGGCATCGGCGACGATGACCGAACCGTCGGAGAACTCGACCTCGTAGCAGGGGCGATCGTGGCGGACCTCGTAGGCGTGCGTGACAGTGGTAGGTCGGCCGTCCGCACCGATCAGCTGATCGCCTACCTTCACCTCGCCCATCGTCGTCCAGCCGGTCGGAGTCGGCAGGGGTGTGTCGAGCGCGAGCGCCTTACCCAGACCCGGCCGGCCGGCCACGATGATCAACTGTCCGGCGTGCAGGCCGTTGAGCAGCCGGTCCAGGTCGGTGAAGCCGGTGGGTACGCCGGTCATCACCCCGCCCTGGGCGCCGACCGCCTCGATCTCGTCCAGGGTCGGTTGCAGCATGTCGGCCAGGACGGCGAAGTCCTCGCTCACCCGGCGCTCGGTGACGTCGTAGACGGCCTGTTGGGCCAGATCGACGATGTCGTCCACGTCCCGGCTACCACCGCTCGCGGTGCCGTAGCCGAGCTGGACGATCCTGGTGCCGGCCTCGACAAGTCGCCGCAGCACTGCGCGCTCGCTGACGATCCGCGCGTAGTAGGCCGCGTTCGCGGCCGTGGGCACGCTCGCGATCAGCGTGTGCAGGTAGGGGGCGCCACCGACGCGGGCCAGGTCACCGGAGTCCGCCAGCGCCGCCGCCACCGTGATCGCGTCGGCCGGCTCGCCACGGCCGTAGATCTCCAGGATGGTGTCGAAGATGGTGGCGTGCACCGGCCGGTAGAAGTCGTTGGTCTTGAGGATCTCGACAACGTCCGCGATGGCGTCCTTGGACAGCAACATGCCGCCCAGGACGCACTGCTCGGCGGCGATGTCCTGCGGCGGGGTCTTGTCGAACTGGCCGTCGCGTTGCGGCGGGCCGGATGATGGACCGCTCGGATACGACTCCGTCCGTATGTCGTCGGTGACCGACACCGGGCCCCCCTCCACTGCGTCGGTGCGGTTCCGGGCACGATCCGCCCGGGTACCACCAGGTTGACCGGCCGCGTCGATCGGGGGCCATCGGGCGGTCGGCTTGGGCAACCATACGGAACGCGAGCTCAGGGCCTCAACCACAGCGGTGGACGAGCCTCGGGACAACCTGTGGACACCCGGGGGGTGAGATGTGCGCAGGGTGTGCACAAGGTGTGGATAACTGTTGAGGACATCCCGGCAATGCCCTGTTCAGCTGCACGGATACGATCCACAGCCTGTGGACAAGAATTTCCGGGTAGGGCTTTGTCCCGATACTCCCGTAGGATCGGTGGCCTACGGCTACACCTGGACAGCGGATTGCGCTTTCGGTTGAGAAGGGTCACGCTCCGGCCGTGAGTTACCGGGACTGGGCACGCGGGGAGGATGGCCCGCGTGAGCGACGGCCGGCCGCCTCGTGGGCCGATCCCGTCGAGGGCGGTCCGGACGACCGCTACGACTCCGCCGTGGAGCGTTACCGCACCCCGAGCCGACGCCGGGCGATCGAGCGTGGGCAGGACGAACCGGCCGAGCCGTACCTGCCCCGCTGGGCGCTGGAGTCGGGCGTACGCAGTGTCGACGGCGGCGGCCGGCATGCGGCCCCGGACGACGATGACGATGACGACGGCCCCCGCTATGCGGGAGGTCGCCGCGCCTCGGAGCTAAGAGGTGGCCGGCGGGCCAGCGATTCGACCTGGCGCGAGTCCTCGTCGGCGGCTGCCGAGGTCTCGTCGGACCATATTCGGGAGTGGCGGTTCGAGCGTCCGCAGGACGGGGGTTACGTCGGCAGCCGGCGAGCTGACGACGATGATCCGGTGTCCGGGTTCACGCCGCAGAGCCGGCCCCGCCGGGCGCAGTCTCGTCGACGTCAGGTGACCTGGTCGGGCCTGGCGGAGGAGGGAGAGCAGTCAACCGGCTCGGAGCCGGCTGTGGAGCCGCCCGCGCGGCGACGGCGTCGCTCGGTGGAGTCCGCTGCCGGCCCGGCCGTGGATCCGTGGGAGCGGGCGGCCGAGCCGTGGGATCGCAGGGCGGAACCGGAGGCTGTTCGGCCTGCGGTGGATCCGTGGGACGCCTCCGGCCTGCACGCTTGGCAGCAGCCGGTCGAGCCCGGCAACCGGGTCGAGGCTGGTTCCGCCGATCCTTGGGACGCCGACAGCACCAGTCAGTGGCTCCGGACGTCCGCATCGGATCAGTGGCCCGAGCCGGACCAGACAGGTCAGTGGCTCCAGCCTGACACCACGGGCCAGTGGGAGCGTCCCGCCGAGGCCGACCGGTGGGACCGGCGACGCGGCCAGAATCGGTGGGACGGGGACCGTACGCAGCCTCCGGGCTCTGGTGCCACGTCGGGTGCGGGGCAGTGGTCCTGGTCCGAGGCGGTTGAACCGGAGCCGGCGCAGGAGGGTTTCTGGCCGGGCACCCGGTTGGCCGGGGACGATCCGCGATGGGTTGACGCCAGCGCTTCGGCACCGAGATCGCCGGTGGTCGGTTACACCGCGCCTCGTCCGCGTTCGGCTGCCCGGCGACGCCCGGCGGCGGTGCCTCCGCCTCGGCAGACCGGTATGGCGTCGGTGCGCCGTCGGATCGAGGCGGTCGGCGCCAGCGGGTGGAGTCGGCGGCTGGAAGACGACCTGCTGGATCCGGATCCTGGGGCACCGTGGTTGCCGCTGCTCTACACGGCGGCCTGCTATCTCCTGCCCGCAATGGTGATCTTCGTGTGGCTGCTGACCTTGGACGGTGCACCGCCCACCGGCTGCGTGACCGACATCAGCGGCGGGGGTTGCGAGTCGGCGCGGGCCCGAGCCTTCGGGGCAATGGTGGCGGGGACTCCGCGCTTCGGGCTGGCGTTGGTGAGCAGTCTGGTGGTCGCCACGCTGTTGCGACGGGTGGGTACGACGTGGAAGCCGACGACGGTGGCGCTCGCGGCGGCGGTGGTCGGTGGTGGCCTGTCGACGGTGTTGATCAGCGCGGTGACCGGGGAGCCCATCGGCTGAAGGGCGGGCTCGTCGTCCGCACCACGGCGGTGGTCGTCCGGCCGCCACCTGGGTGGCGGGTTCGTCTGACGTGACGAGGCCTGCACCACTGGTGATGGTGCAGGCCTCGTCAGTTGCCGTCGGTGAGGGCTCAGCCCTGCATGACGTTGAGGTTGAAGGTGGCGGTCACCTCGGGGTGCAGCTTGATCCGCACCGGGTGCGATCCGATCGACTTGATGTGACCGGACACCTCCAGCCGACGACGGTCGAGCGACGGGCCGCCGGCCGCCTTGACGGCGTCGACGATCTCGGCCGGGGTGACCGAGCCGAAGAGTCGGCCGCCCTCGCCGGCACGGGCCTTGAGGTTGACCTTGAGGGCCTCGAGCTGACCCTTCACCTCGTTGGCGTGGCCGAGGTCGCGGATCTCCCGGGCCGAGCGGGCCCGCTTGATCAGGGTGACCTGCTTCTCCGCGCCCTTGGTCCAGGCGATCGCGAAGCCCTGCGGCAGGAGGTAGTTACGGCCGTAGCCGTTCTTGACCTCCACGATGTCGCCCGGGGCGCCGAGCCCGGACACCTCCTGAGTCAGGATGATCTTCATGTCGGCACCTCCTCTCAGCGGGCCGTCGCCGTGTACGGCAACAGCGCCATCTCACGGGCGTTCTTGACCGCGCGGGCGATCTGCCGCTGCTGCTGCGAGGTCACGCCGGTCACCCGCCGAGCGCGGATCTTGCCGCGGTCGGAGATGAACTTACGCAGCAGCGCGGTGTCCTTGTAATCGATGTAGGTGATCCCGTCCTTGTCGAGCGGGTTCACCTTCTTCTTCGGCTTGCGCAGTGCCGCAGCCTTCGCCATTGCTCTTGCTCCTGGTTTACGATCACGGGCGCTCGGCGCCATTAGAACGGGGGCTCCTCATCGAAGTTGCCGCCACCCGAACGTGAGGGTGCCGGTGCGGCCGAAGCCCAGGGGTCGTCGAAGTTGCCTCCGCCGCCGCCCTGGCCACCACCACCGCCGCCGCCGAAGCCGCCGCCGCTGCCACCGGAGCGGGACATCTTCTGCACCTTCGCCGTGGCGTAGCGCAGCGACGGGCCGATCTCGTCGACCTCCAGCTCGATGACGGTGCGCTTCTCGCCCTCGCGGGTCTCGTAGGACCGCTGACGCAGCCGGCCCGACACGATCACGCGGGCGCCGCGCTGGAGCGACTCCGCCACGTGCTCCGCGGCCTGACGCCAGACGGTGCACGAGAGGAACAGCGGCTCGCCGTCCTTCCACTCGCCGGAGGCCTTGTCCATGAACCGGGGCGTCGAAGCGACCCGGAACTTGGCGACTGCGGCCCCGGAGGGGGTGAACCGCAACTCGGGGTCATCGGTCAGGTTGCCGATGACCGTGATGGTGGTGTCTCCTGCCATGACCATCTCCTCGCGCACTCATGCGTATGCCGTACAGGTTCTCAGAACCCTCCGACAGCACGAATGAGGCAGATCCGGGTGGGGGCTGGGTGGAATGCTTAGCGCATCTCCGGCCGGATGACCTTGGTGCGCAGCACGGACTCGTTGAGCCGCAGCTGACGATCCAGCTCGGCCACGGCCTCCGGCGTTGCCTGGAGGTCGACGACGGCGTAGATGCCCTCGGCCTTCTTGTTGATCTCGTACGCGAGGCGCCGGCGGCCCCACACGTCGGTCTTCTCCACCGAGCCACCCGCGGTCCTGATCACGTTCAGGTACGTGTCGAGCGACGGGGCGACGGTGCGCTCCTCGAGGCTGGGGTCGAGGATCACCATGATCTCGTAATGACGCAAGACTTACTCACCTCCTGTGGGCTAAGCGGCCACGGTCCTTCCGTGGCAGGAGGTCGTGCGTCGTGGCCCGTCCCGTCCGGGGGAACCCGGCCCGGGAGCGGACAACCGGACCAGGATACCCGGCCCGGACGATCACCAGCATCGAGGTGACCGGCACAGCGAACCGGGGGCCCGCGCCGACGTCGCTGTCGACACGGGCCCCCGGTCACGTGACCGCAGGGCGCCTCGTCCGCATTCCTTGGGTGGGACCTGGGGAGGAACGACCACACCGATGAGGTTGGACCGGAGACGCCCCGCGGAGCTTTATCACGTTGTTACCTGACGTTAGCGCGGAAGTGGGCGCTTCACAGGGCAAATCCTAAAATTGCCGACATTTTTCTCGGCCGATGCGAACCACTGCCGCCGAGTCGGACCCTGGCCGACGACGAGCTGCCCCCTCTGCAGTTGTCGCATCCACCGAAATCAACGACTCCGATCAGACGCGGTGACGCGACCGGCGGTGGGTCGCCACGTCTGTCGGGGACGCGACGTAGGCTCGCCTGCATGCTTATCGGAGCCCATGTCGATCCGACCGACCCGGTGGCGGAGGCGACTGCCCGAGCGGCCGACGCCGTTCAGTTCTTCCTCGCCGATCCCCAGGGCTGGAAGGCACCGCAGCCCCGCGCCGACGCGGAGCAGCTACGCACCGCAGGCGTCGACGTCTATGTGCACGCGCCGTACGTCGTCAACGTCGCCACCGGCAACAACCGCATCCGGATTCCCAGCCGCAAGCTGCTACTCGCTCACGCGAAGGCGGCGGCGGCGATCGGCGCGAAGGGTCTGGTCGTCCACGGTGGGCATGTCAACGCCGGCGACGATCCGGCGACCGGCTTCGACAACTGGCGCAAGGCCCTGGCCTACGCGCAGGAGGCGGGCGGGTTCGGGCTGCCGGTGCTGATCGAGAACACCGCCGGGGGCGACAACGCGTGCGCGCGCCGACTCGACTCGCTCGCCCGACTCTGGGACGCCATCGGTGATCACGAGGTGGGTTTCTGCCTCGACACCTGCCACGCCCATGCCGGTGGCGAGGAACTGCTCGGCCTGGTGGACCGGGTCAAGGCCATCACCGGGCGGATCGACCTGGTACACGCGAACAACTCCAAGGACGCGTTCGGGTCCGGCCGCGACCGGCACGACAACCTGCACGGCGGGACGATCGACCCGGAGCTTCTGGTGACGGTGATCCGGGCAGCCGGGGCCCCGGTCATCGTCGAGACGCCGGGCGGCACCACCGGGCAGAGCGACGACATCGCTTTCCTGCGTGCGCAACTCGGCGCGGAGACCTCGGTGTGATGACGACCGACCAGTCCCCCTCGGGCGGCCCACGGCCGACCGCAGACGACAGCCAGGCCGTCGGTGATCCGGCGCCCGGCAGGCAGGTCGACAGCGAGCCGGAGGCCGAGGAGCCGACCGCCGCCGACGAGGATCCGGCCGCGATCGACAAGGCCGACGGGGGCGAGCCGGGCGCCAACCAGACGGAGGTCGACCGCAAGGAGCAGCAGCCCGGCGGCCGAGAAGGCCGGGAACAGTCCGCCAAGGACGGCACCGACGGTCAGGAGAAGGACCAGGCCGGCAAGAGCGCGCTTCCGGGAGACGACGGTAAGGCCACGGACCGGGCCGACAAGAGCGCGGCCCCGGGAGACGAGGGCAAGACCGCCGAGCAGACCGGCAAGGACGGTAAGGCCGACGGCCCGGCGACCGGTGCGGGCAAGGAGCCGGGGGACGGCGAGGGCAAGGACAAGGGCCAGGTCGACGACAAGGATCCGTGGGCGGCATTCGGGCCCGCACCCGAGCCGGTGCCGAGATGGTACGGACGACTCGCCCGCCGGTCCGGCCGGCTGCTGATCCACGAGTGGACCCTGGCCGCTCTCGGTTCCCTGGCGTTGGCCGTGCTGATGACCTGGCCGACCCTGCGCTACCCACGGCACACCCTGCCCCAGGACTACTGGGACCCTGGCCTGCAAGCCTGGCAGATGGCCTGGTCGGGGCACGCCCTACGAACCGATCCGGCCCAACTGTGGCACTCCAACGCCTTCTTCCCGGAGCGGTGGACCTTCGCCTTCTCCGACACCCTGCTCGGCTACGCACCAGCCGGCCTGATCGGTAGCGGCCCCGAGGACGCCCTGCTCCGCTACAACATCATGTTCGTGCTGGCCCACGCGCTGGCCACCTTCGGGGCGTACGTGCTGGCGCGTCAGCTCGGCGCGAGCCGGATCGGTTCCGCAGTGGCCGGGGTCAGCTACACCTACGCGCCCTGGCTGCTGGCCCAGGCGGGGCACCTGCACGTGATCTCCAACGGGGGCATCCCGCTGGCCCTGGCCATGCTCGCCCGAGGCCACGGTTGGTCACTGCGGCACGGCTATCGACCCGAGCGCCGGCACGAGGGCTGGGTCTACACCGGTTGGCTGGTCGCCGCCTGGCAGCTGAGCCTGGGCTTCGGCATCGGCCTGCCGTTCGCGTACGTCCTCGCCGGCACGGTCGTCGTGGCCGCCGTGATCTGGTTCGCGAAGCGGATCTTCTGGCGGGTGAAGCGGCCCTTCGGCCAGCGTTTGTTCGTCGCCGACCTGATCGGCGGGCTGATCTTCGCCGGTGTCGGTGTGCTGCTGGCGATCCCCTACTTCACCGTGGCACAACTGCATCCGAACGCCGAGCGGACGATCGATGACATCTCCGCCTTCTCGCCTCCCGCCAGCGGCTTCGTCACCGCGCCGGGCGAGTCCCGCATCTGGGGTGGGCTGCACGAGGGCGCTCGGGACATCCTGCCGTGGCACCCGGAGATGACGCTGCTGCCCGGCTTCGCGCTCTACGCGCTGGCTCTCGGCGGCCTGTTCTTCTCGATCTGGACGGTCCGCCAACGCCTGTTCCTGCTCGCCGGGGTGCTGGTGGCGATGACGTTGTCGATGGGCACCCGGTTCTTCGGCGGTGACTTCACCTACGTGCCGCTCTTCGACCACCTGCCAGGCTGGAACGGCATCCGTACGCCGGGCCGGCTCATGCTCTGGGCCACCCTCCTGCTGGGGCTGCTCGCGGCGGGCGCGGTCAGCGCGTTCGCCGAGCGGGTCCGGGAGGTCTCCGCCGAGCGGATCCCGTCCTGGCCCAGCCCGTGGCTGCGGCTGGCCACCCTGGTGCCGCTGATGCTGGTCCTCGCCGAGGGCACGAACACCACGCCGCATCCGGTGGTGCCGCCCCAGCCGGCCGCCATGCGGACGGTCGGCGGCCCGTTGCTGGTGCTGCCCAGCGACCAGAACCACGACCAGCCGGTGATGCTCTGGTCCACCACCCGGTTCCAGGACATCGTCAACGGTGGCAGCGGGTTCACCCCGCGCCAGCTCGCCGACGTACGCCAGGTGACCATGACCTTCCCCGACCAGACCAGCGTCGACTATCTGCGTACCCTCGGGGTGCGTAACGTGCTGGTGCTGCGCGACAAGATCGCCGACACGCCGTGGGAGGTCAGCGTCGACGCACCGCTGGACGGGCTGGGCATCACCCGCGAGGAGATGGGCTCGGTCATCCTCTTCCGACTCTGACGGTCCGGGGCACCTCAGCGGGGTGCCCCGGCGTTCAGGTGGTCGGGACGGGGGTCGGCGTCGGCGTGGGGGCGGGTCGACGGTTGCGAAGGCGGTCGAGCCAGGGCGCGTCCGGGGTGCCGTCGAGTAGGCCGCCGTCGGGATCGTCGGCGTAGTTGCGGCGTACGGCGTCCTGCTCGGGATGCAGGATCTCCCGGACGACCAGTACGCACAGCGTCACCACGGTGGCCAGGCGCAGGCTCGCGGCCAGCACGAACACGCCCTCCGGGATGACCGGGGTACCGGTCGAGGCGCCGAGCAGTTGACCGTAGAAGGCGACGAAGTAGCCGACCTCGGCGATCTGCCAGGCGAGGAACGCTCCCCACTTGGGGCGGGCGAGCACCAGCAGCGGCAGCAGCCAGAGCACGAACTGCTGCGACCAGACCTTGCTGAAGATCAGGAAGGCGGCGACCACGAGGAACGCGAGTTGCCCGAGGCGGGGACGGCGCGGGGCGAGCAGTGCGAGCGCACCGATGGCGAGGCAGGCCAGCCCGAACAGCGCGTACGACAGGTAGTTCAGGGTGGGGATGTTCGCGTTGAGCCACTGGAACGGGCCGATGGCGGCCGGGTCGCCGAACTTGCCGTCCAGGTAGCGGCCGATGTACCAGAGCGTTCCCCAGTCGATCGGACGTTCGGTGTTCAACTCGAAGAACCGGTTCCAGTTCTCCCGGTACGGAATCGCCGCCGGAAGGTTCACCAGCACCACCGTCACCGCGGCGGTGATGATGGACAGCACGGCGGCGAACACCCGGTTGGCGCGGATCGCGAGCACCAGAATCGGGCCGAGGATGAACAGCGGCCACATCTTGGCCGCGCCGCCGAGCCCGATCAGCACTCCGGACAGGGCCGCGAGTATCAGCCCGGTTCGGTCGTCCCGGGTGCGTGCCCAGACCAGCAGACCGAGGGCGGCCAGGCCGATGGCGAGGAAGTCCCAGTTGACGGTGGCGGTGAGCAGCAGCGCGGGGGAGAGCGCGAACATCGCCGCGTCCCAGGGTCGTCGCCGACGCAGCGACAGCAGCACCATCACCGTGGCCAACGCCAGCGCACCGAGCACGAGCGCGTTGACGTTGTAGAACCACTGCCCCTGGTTGATCTCCGGGTTGCCCTCACCGGCGGCGTGCACCGGCAGCCCGAGAGCACCCATGAAGTACCCGGTCAGCACGGGGTATTCCACGGGGTGGTCCCGGTAGGGCACGGCACCCTCGTTGAGCCGCTCGGCGTAGTAGAGCGCCAGCACGTCGGTGTAACAGAACCGGGTGTACTGCTGGTTGTTCGCCCAGGCGCCGTCCTGGCAGGGCGACTTCTGCACCCAGTGCAGGACGAGGGTGAGGCAGGTCAGCGCCAGCACGATCCGGACGGCCGTCCAGAACCGTCCCGGCCCGCCGCTCGGGCGGTCGCGAGCAACGGCGTGATCGCCGAGCGGGCCGCCGATCAGCCCGGACAGCCCACGAACGAACCCGTCGGAGCGGGACGGGTGGTCGATGACATCAGATTCATCGATGCCTGGCGTCGACTTCGTGCTCATGACCGTGCATCCTGCCGTATCAGTTGCCCGGGTAGAAGCCGAAACCACCGCGACACCACAGATCGCCGTACGGCCGCTGGCAGAGCCCCTTGCCCGGAACGCGCCGTGGGCGGCCGGACAGGTGTCCGGCCGCCCACGGGTCGACGCGATTAATCCCGATCTGTCGATCTCGGTGGCAGCAGTCCGCCGCCGCCACCGCCACCCGGTGGAGTGTCGCCACCGCCGGGCAGTGGGTTGGTCGGGATGGTCCCACCACCGTTGTTGCCCCGGCCACCGCCACGGTTGTCGCCGTTGCCGCCACCGTTGTTGCCGCCGCCCAGCCGGCAGAGGAAGTCCGTCGGCTCGCACTCGGGCTGCTCCGGGGGCGGCGGCGCCGGCGGTACGCCGTTGCCGGCCTCCGCGTCCCCGATCCCGGCGATGTTGGGCAGGTCGGAGGGGTCGTAACCCTTAAGCGCCTGCTCCATGTACCGCTTCCACAGCTGGCCTGGCAGACCGCCACCGCCGATGTTGCTGCCGCCTCGGTCGACGATGGCCCGCTTCTTGACGTCGCGGCTACCGATCCACACCGCTGTGGCGATGTTCTTGTCGTAGCCGACCATCCAGGCGTCCTGGTTCTTGCCGGTGTCGCCGAGCTGCCAGGTACCGGTCTTGGCGGCCACCGGACGGTTCGGCACGCTGGCGTTGTTCTTGCCCGGGATCTCCTTGAGCACGGCGGTCACCTCGTCGGCGACCTCCGGACGGATCACCTGCTGCGGCTTGAGCTTCTCGCCGGTGCCCGGAACCTTGTCCCACTTACCGGTCGCCTTGTTCAGCTTCTCCACCGTCCGCACGAAGTGCGCCTTGTTGTACTTGCCGCCGTTGGCGAACGTGGCCATGCCGTTGGCGTGGTCGAGCACGGTGATCGGGTACTGACCGTAGGCGGCCACCCGGTCGAACTGCCCCGGCGCGAGATCCTCCGGCTTGTTCTTCATCAGGTCGAACGCCTTGAGCTTGTCGTTCCACATGGTGCGGACGCCGGCCCGGCGAGCCATGTCGATCACCTTGTCCGTGCCGATCTGCTCCGCGATGTGGAAGAACGGCACGTTGTACGACAGCACGGTCGACTCCTGCAGGGTGCAGGACTTGTTGCAACTCTTCCGCACGTCCCGGCCGGCGTTCACGATCTGGTCCTTGAAGCCCTCCGGCTTGAACGGCGTGGCGTCCCAGTACGACTTGACTGAGATGCCGGCGTCGATGGCCGCGGCCAGGGTGTAGACCTTGAACGTCGAGCCTGGCGGGTGGCCGCCGACGAGGTTGCCGTTCTCGTCGGTGTTCAGGCCCGCGTAGTCGAAGTCCGCGCCGCTGTTGCCGCCGTAGTAGGCCAGTACGCGGCCGGTCTTCGCCTCGACGGACACCACGGCCGGCATCAGGTTCTTCGGCTGGTCCGCCAGGAACGCTCCCTTGCGGCCCACCTGGGCGATCTCCTCCAGCGCCTTCTGCATCTTCGGGTCGAGGGTGGTGGTGATCCGGTAGCCACCCTCGCGTAGCTCGTCACGGCAGCTGGGTTTGTCAGCGGCGCCGGAGTTGGAGCACAGCCCCCACTCCTCCATCTCCTTGCGGACGTAGTTGATCACGTTGCCGCGCGGAGAGGCCACGCCGAAGCCGTTGTCCTTCTTGACTTTCTGGATCTTCGGGTACTCGGTCGGGCGCTCGGGCTTGCCCGCCACCCCCAACCAGCCCTCCTCGACCATGCCGTTGATCACGTACTCCCAACGGATCTTGGCGTCGGTCGGGTTGGTCTCCGGGTCGAAGCCCTTGTGGGTCGCGCTGGCGTCCGGCTGCTTGATCATCGCGGCGAGCACCGCGCCCTGCGCCACGTTCAGCTTCTTGGCACTGACGCCGAAGAACGTCTGCGCCGCCGCCTCGATCCCGTACGCCCCGCGACCGAAGTAGATCACGTTGAGGTAGTTCTCCATGATCTCGTCTTTGGTGAACTGGTCGTTCAGCTTGGAGGCGAGAATCGCCTCCTTCACCTTCCGGGCGTAGCTGACGTCCTGGAGGTTCTCGTAGGCGTTGCGGGCGTACTGCTGGGTGATGGTCGAGGCACCCTGCTTGTCGCCGCCGGAAAGGTTGTTCCAGGCGGCGCGGGCGATGCCCTTGTAGTCCACACCCGAGTGCCGGTAGAAGTTACGGTCCTCGGCGGCGGCGACGGCGTCGCGCACGTGCTGGGGGATGTTTTCGATGGTGACGAAGGTGCGGTTCTCGTTGCCGAGCTTGGCCACCAGCGTCTTGCCGTCCTTGGCGTAGACGGTGGTGGACAGCGGCAGAGGGATCTCCTTGGGCAGCACCACGTTCGTCGAGTAGTAGGTGAACCCGACGACGCCGATGCCTGCCAGCATGATGAAGACGGCGAAGCTGGCGATCAGCAGGTTCATCCGCTTACGCCTACGGGCCCGGGCGACCGCCTTCGGGTCGCGGCCGCCCCGTCCGGGACCAGCCGGTCCACCCGGGCCGCCAGGCCCACCTGGACCACCGGGCCCACCCGGCCCACCCGGAATGCCGACGCTGGCCCGCGCCACCGCAGCCCGGCCACCGGGGCCGCCCACGGCCGCCGAACCAACGCTCGCCCGGCCGGCCGACGCCGCGCCGACGGCTCCGACCGAGGCCCGCCCCGCCGGCCCGCCGTGAGCCGGCGACACCGGCACCGACGCACGACCAGCGCGACCCGGCGCGGGTGAGACCGGCACCGAGGCCCGACCGCCGGGGGCGGGTGAAACCGGCACCGACGCACGACCGCCCGGCGCCGGGGATACCGGCACCGACGCACGACCCGGCCCGGCGCGACCGACCGGAGCCGATCCGGCGGCGGATCGACCCTGCGGCGGTACGCTCGCCGAGCCGCCGACGGAGGCTCGCCCGCCTACCGAGGCGCGAGCCGACGAGCCCGCGCCCTCAGGTCCGGTTGACCAGTTGACTCCGCGCGGGTCACCGCTGGGGCCGCGGTACGCGTCGTCCGCCTGCCCCGAGTCGTCCTGGCCCGGTATCCGGGCCCGGCCGCGCGAGGAGCTGGGATCACCGTACGAGTTCATTCCTCACACCCTGCCGTCGCGGTGGAGCGCAGTCGCGCCGCCACCGGTTTGCCGTGAGATGCGACACCCACGCGCACGGCACAGCGGTGCCGTGGAGCCGGCATCAGATCCGAATCATTCGGACTATTCGCACTTACGAGCTGTCGGTCGCCCCGGCCAGGTACGTCACGGCCGGGGCGGGCCGATCGCGCTCGAATCACCGTTGGGCCTCTCGCCTTCGCCGAGCATTCACTCCAGCAGCGGCGGCAACCCCGCCGGCCGTTTCATGCTCGGCCTCGCCGTCGGTCAGTCCGTCCCGCCCGAGCAGGTACTGCTCCACCAGATGGTTCCAGTCACAGCCGAGGCACACCTCCACCACGAAGACCTGAAACTCACGCAGCGTCATCGCCAGCACCGACAACTCGGCCACCGTACGGGCCTGGCCGGCGGACTGCTTGAGTTCGTCGCCGTAAATGTAGTGGACGTGGGTGAGGTTCTCGCTTCGGCAGATCGGACACCGCTGGTCGGTGGGCTCGCCATGGAACCGAGCCGCGTTCTTCAGGTACGGAGACGCGTCGCACAGGTCATAGGTGCCGACCCGGCCGGCGACGAGTTCACGCAGCAGCGCTCGCCTCCGAAGCGAGTAGTCGACGACCTGGCGCTGCGTACGCATGCGGCAAAGGGTACGCGGTCTCGTCTGACGAGGCGACCACCGTGACGATCTGTAACCAGGGGACCTCGGACCGAGGGTTTACCGATCAGGGGTTTGCCCCGGCCGAATTGAGCCGCTACGGTGCGATGTATCGGTCCGATACATCGCGGTGGTTAGCGTTCCACGCACAGGGTAAGGGGAGGGTGGCCCGATGCTTGAGCTGGCCATCCTCGGCCTGTTGCAGGAGGCTCCTATGCACGGCTACGAGCTGCGCAAGGAGCTGACCGCCAAGCTCGGGGCGATCCGGGCAGCCATCAGCTACGGCTCGCTCTACCCGACCCTGCGCCGCCTGCAGGCGGCGGGCTGGATCACCGAGGCCGCCGAGACACCCGCCACCGCCGAGGAGGTTCCCGCGCTGACCAGCCGACGAGGTCGGGTGGTCTACACCATCACCGCGGAGGGCAAGGAACGCTTCGCCCAGCTCATCGCACAGACCGGGCCGGAAACGTACGGCGACACCGGCTTCGGGGTGCACTTCGCGTTCTTTTCCCGCACCGACCGGGCGACCCGACTCCGCATCCTGGAGGGTCGCCGTCGCACGATCGAGGAGCGTCGTGAAGGACTTCGCGACATGCTGGGCCGAGCGGCCGAGCGCCTCGACGCGTACACGCTGGAGCTGCAGCGCCACGGCCTGGAGGCCTGTGAGCGTGAGGTCCGCTGGCTGGAGGAGCTCATCGCCAACGAGCGCTCCGGCCGTGCCCCGACGGTCCCGAACGACGGGACGGCCGGCGGCCGACGAGAAGACAACAGCCCGCCTCCGCCTGGAGAGTCCAGGAAAGAGCGGCCGTGACAGAAAAGAAGGAGGCACACGCGATGGGCTCCGTCCGCGTCGCCATCGTCGGTGTGGGTAACTGCGCCTCGTCCCTCGTGCAGGGCGTCGAGTACTACCGGAACGCCGACCCGAACGACCGCGTCCCGGGTCTCATGCACGTCACCTTCGGCGACTACCACGTCTCGGACGTGCAGTTCGTCGCGGCGTTCGATGTCGACGCCAAGAAGGTGGGCATGGACCTCGCGGAGGCGATCGTCGCCAGCGAGAACAACACCATCAAGCTCTGCGACGTGCCGCCGACCGGCGTCACCGTGCAGCGCGGCCCGACCTTCGACGGTCTCGGCCAGTACTACCGGGAGATCGTCGAGGAATCGGACGCCGAGGCGGTCGACGTGGCCCAGGCGCTGCGCGACGCCCAGGTCGACGTCGTCGTCTCCTACCTGCCGGTGGGCTCGGAGCAGGCCGACAAGTTCTACGCCCAGGCCGCCATCGACGCCGGCTGCGCGTTCGTCAACGCCCTGCCGGTCTTCATCGCCTCCGACCCGGAGTGGGCGCAGAAGTTCACCGACGCCGGTCTGCCGATCGTCGGCGACGACATCAAGAGCCAGGTCGGTGCGACCATCGTGCACCGGGCCCTGGCGAAGCTCTTCGAGGACCGTGGTGTCGAGCTGCTGCGCACGTACCAGCTCAACTTCGGCGGCAACATGGACTTCATGAACATGCTGGAGCGCAACCGCCTGGTCTCGAAGAAGATCTCGAAGACCCAGTCGGTGACCTCCCAGGTGCCGCACGAGATGGCCAAGAGCGACGTGCACATCGGCCCGTCCGACCACGTGCCGTGGCTGGACGACCGCAAGTGGGCGTACATCCGCCTGGAGGGTCGCTCGTTCGGCGACACCCCGCTCAACGCCGAGCTCAAGCTCGAGGTGTGGGACTCGCCGAACTCGGCCGGTGTCATCATCGACGCGGTCCGCGCCGCCAAGATCGCCCTGGACCGGAAGATCGGCGGCCCGATCCTGTCGGCCTCGTCGTACTTCATGAAGTCCCCGCCCGTGCAGTACGCCGACCACGACGCGCACGCTGCCGTCGAGGCGTTCATCGCCGGCGAGACCGAGCGCTGACGCGCTGACACAGCAACACCTGTGAGGGCCGGGTCCGCACGGACCCGGCCCTCACAGCTACCCGCACCCCGCCCCAAGCAGAGAAATCCTGGTACGGAAGGGCGTCTTCGCACCAGGATGGTCCGGACGAGCCCGAGGATGAGGCGGTACGGCCAGCGGCAACGGCTGGCACCCGCCAGCTTGACGGTCAGGACCAGGCTTGCTGGAGGGCGACCCGGGCTTCCAACTCCAGCAGCTTGACCTTGCGGTCCAGGCCGCCGCCGAAGCCGACCAGCTTGCCGCCCGCGCCGATGATGCGATGGCAGGGCACGATGACCGGGATCGGGTTGCGGTTGCAGGCCACCCCGACCGCCCGTGCCGCGCCGGGGTCACCCACCAGCCGGGCCACCTGCCCGTAGGTCAGCGTCTCCCCGTACGGGATGTGGGTCATCTCCCGCCACACCGCCCGCTCGAAGTCGGAGCCGCGAGGCACCGTCACCGGAACACCGAACTCGGTCAACTCCCCGGCGAAGTAGGCCCGCAGCTCGGCCACCGCCCGCCGGGACACCTCGTCGGCCGGCGTCTCGGTCGCGGTCTCGACCGGGCCGAAGTGAGTCCCGCACACGCTGCCACCGTCGGTGGCCACGGAGAAGATTCCGATCGGCGAGTCGAGCAGCGTCCAACGCATCTCCCCATTGTCCCCCGGCCACCGACATCGAACACGCGCCGGGCCGTCGCCGCCCTCGCGACCACGACTTGCACTCGACCGCGAACGCGACGCGCAGACCGCACCGACGTGGCACCTGATGCCTCAACGGGCGACGCCCGCCGGAGCGGCCCGGAGTGTCCGGGTGCTCCGGCGGGCGCCGGATGGTGCGTGCTGTGCTACGCGGCCGAGACGGTGAACTTCTCGCCCTTGCCGAGACCCAGCTCGAACTCGAACCACTTGATGGTCTTGTTCGAGATCAGCTGCTTGGTGCCGGCCGATCCGGCGGAGACCGCCTGGTTGTCGCTGGCCCGGAAGAAGACCGTGCCGTCGCCGTTGTAGTCGAGGAAGTCGAAGGTCTCCCACACGCCGCGCGACTTGGCGCTGGCGATCAGCGGCTTGGTGCCCTTGCTCGCGGCGGTCACGTACTTGCCGTTGGCCAGGGCCTTGAGGCCGAAGAAGCCGTCACCGACGTTGACGATCTGGAACTTCGCCGACGTGGTGACCTTGCTGCTGCTGGCGATCAGCGGCTTGCTGCCGGCCACGACGTACTTGCCGTTGGCCTTCGACTTGATGCTGATCACCGGAGCCGGCCGGTCGATGGTGAACTTCTCCGACGTACCGATGCTGGTCTTGCTCGCCTTCAACGACGAGGTGCCGGACTTCGGCGCCGTGACGTACTTGCCGTTGATCTTGGACTTGAGGCTGACCGTACCGTCGGTGTGGTTGATGATCTGGAACTTCGCCGACGTGACGATCGTCTTGTGGCTGGCGATCAGCGGCTTGGTGCCCTTGCTCGGCGCCACCACGTACCGGCCGGTGTTCTTGGAGCGCAGCGCGATCAGGCCGCTACCGGCGTTGACGAAGTCGTAGCGCTGCGCGGTGCCCAGGCTCTTGCCGTTGTTGACCAACGCCTTCGTGGTGCTGGCGGCGGTGACGAACTTCCCGTTGGACGTGGCCTTGAAGGCGAAGCCGCTGCGGGTCGAGGTGATCGAGCCGACCGTCAACATCCGGTCGATCGAGCCCTTCGTGTCGTAGACCGCGCCCGCGACGCCGGTGGTGACGATGCGGTCACGGACCTGCTTCGGCGTCCAGCTCGGGTTGGAGTGCAGCAGCAGAGCCGCCGCTCCCGCCACGTGCGGAGCGGCCATCGAGGTGCCGCTGTAGCCCACGCTGCCGGTGTTGCTGTCGTGCCGCGCCGAGACGATGCTGACGCCCGGTGCGAACACGTCGAGGCACTTGCCGTAGTTCGAGAACCAGGCACGCATGTCGACCCGGTCCGTCGCCCCGACGGTGATCGCGTCCGGCACCCGGGCGGGGGACGTCTTGCAGGCGTCCATCATCGAGTTGCCGGCAGCGAGCGAGTAGGTGATGCCGGAAGCGATGGAGCGCTTCACGGCCTCGTCGAGCGACGGGATCGTGACGACGTCGCCGAGGCTCATGTTGGCCACGGCCGGCTTCTGTGCGTTCGCGGTCACCCAGTCGACGCCGGCGATGACCTGCTCGGTCGTGCCGTAGCCGTCGCAGTCGAGCACCCGTACGCCGACCAGCTTGACGCTCTTGGCGACACCGTACTTCGTGCCACCGACGGTGCCCGCCACGTGCGTACCGTGGCCGTTGCAGTCACCGTTCGCGTTGGCCTGAACGCTGCCCGGAGGGTCGGTCGGCTCGGTGGGCTCGGGGTCCGGAGTGGGCGGCGGCGGGTCGATGGCGTCGTACCCCATGCTGGCCCGGCCGCCGAAGTCCTGGTGCTTGACGTTGATGCCGGTGTCCAGGATGTACGCGGTGACCTTGCTGCCCGTGTTCGGGTACTTGTAGGTCTTGTTCAGCTTCGCCGTGTACTGGTCGAGCCGGTCGAGGCCCCACGGCGGGCTGCTCTGCGTACCGTTGGCCGACAGCCGGCGTACCGGCTCGACGTAGGCCACAGCGGGATGCGCCGAGATCTTGTCCGCCTGCCGCTGGTCCATCGCGGCCGAGTAGCCGACAAGAGCCTTGTCGAACACCTGCCGGACGGTGCCGCCGTTCTGCTTGGCGAGCGTCGAGGCGAGCGCCCGGACCTTGCTGTAGCCGGCCTTCTTGTCCTTGAGGACGACGATGTAGCGGCCCGGCACGACACCGGTGCCTTCACTGCCGCGCACCTCGGCGCGAGCCGAGTCGGCGGGAGCGGCCATCGCGACACCGCCGGTGGCGACGGTCAGGATGGAGGAGGCGGTGGCGAGGGCAAGCCCCGCTGCCGCCGAGCGGCGCAGTACGCCACGTCGTTTCACTAGGCGATCTCCCCGTTTGTCGTCGACCGCTACCGGCGGTCGAACGGGCAATGGAATGTCCCACTCCGGCAGATGACGCGAGTAGAGACGCCCCAACATCATGAATGAGCCGCGCAAGGCGCGGCTCAACCGTTTGGTCGGAACGTGGGCGTTTCGTCGTATCGACCGTCGACACAGGACGGCGCCAGGCACGGACAGATGAGATTTTCCCGGACCGCCCCGGCCGACGCTCAGCTACCGATGCCCTGCTCGCGTGCCCAGCGCAGCAGTTCGGCCTCGGCCGTGTCGCGGTCCAGCGGCCCGCGCTCCAGGCGCAGGTCCTTCAGGTACTTCCAGGCCCGCCCCACGATCGGACCCGGCGGTACGCCGAGCAACTCCATGATCGCGTTACCGTCCAGGTCGGGCCGGACCCGGGCCAGGTCCTCCTCGGCGGCGATCCGGGCGATCCGCTCCTCCAGCGCGTCGTAGTCCGCCGACAGTTGGGCCGCCTTGCGCCGGTTGCGGGTGGTGCAGTCCGACCGGGTCAGCTTGTGCAGCCGGGACAGCAGATCACCGGCGTCGGTGACGTACCGGCGGACCGCCGAGTCGGTCCACTCGCCCCGGCCGTACCCGTAGAAGCGCAGATGCAGCGCGACCAGGGCGGTGACCTTGGCGGTGACGTCCTTCGGGTAGCGCAGCGCCTTCATCCGCGCCTTGGTCAACCGGGCACCGACCACCTCGTGGTGATGGAAGCTGACCCGACCGTCCGAACCGACCGCCTTGGTCGCCGGCTTGCCGACGTCGTGCATCAACGCCGCCATCCGCAGGATGAAGTCCGGCCCCTCCTGCTCGTACGAGATCGCGTTGCGTACCACCGTGAGGGTGTGCTCGTAGACGTCCTTGTGCTGGGCGTGCTCGTCGATCTCCAGCTTGAGGCCGGTCAACTCGGGCAGGAAGCGCTCGGCCAGGCCGGTGTCGACCAACAGCCGCAGACCGGTGATCGGGTCGGCACCGCAGAGCAGCTTGGTGAACTCGTCGCGGATCCGCTCGGCGGTGATCCGGTCCAGGTCGGTGGCCATCCGGGTCATCGCCGCGTACACGTCCGGATGTACCGCGAACCGCAGTTGCGCGGCGAAGCGGGCGGCCCGCAGCATCCGCAGCGGGTCGTCACCGAACGACTCGGCCGGCGTGCCCGGGGTACGCATCACCTTCGCGGCCAGGTCGGCCAGGCCGCCGTACGGATCGGTGAACCGATGATCCGGCAGGCTCACCGCCATCGCGTTGATGGTGAAATCCCGCCGACGCAGGTCCTCGGTCAGGCTGGTGCCGTACTCGACCACCGGGTTCCGGCTCACCTGGTCGTACGACTCGGCGCGGAAGGTGGTTATCTCCAGCCGCAGGCCGTCCCGCTGGCAGCCGATGGTGCCGAACTCGCGTCCGGTCTCCCAGATCGCCTCGGCCCAGCCGCGCACGATGTCCAGCGTCTGATCCGGGTGCGCGTCGGTGCAGAAGTCGAGATCCTCGCCGAGGCGGCCGAGCAGAGCGTCGCGCACCGAACCGCCCACGAGGTGCAGTTCGTGACCGGCGGCGGCGAAGCGGCGGCCCAACTCGTCGGCGACCGGGGAGACCCGGAGCAGTTCGGCGACGGCGTTGCGCTGCGCGGCGCTGAGTTCGCGGCGGTCGGTGGCGTGGGATGCGGCGGCGTCGGACATCGGATCAGCAGCCTATCGGTCCTGACGGGCATCTCCTCCGCCGGGCGCGGGTAACGGGCCGGGGTTGACTAAGGTCTGTGGCGTGCGGGCCGGTGCGGGCTCCGGTGTACCCCCTTTGGAGGCACAGATGAGCGGCGGGCTCTACCGCAGCGCGAACGCCCAGCAGGGCGGTGCGCCCGGCGGCCGGCCGGGCGACGGTGCCACGTTCATCTCCGCCGATCCGCTCAACCAGCCCGCCGCCGAGTCGGTCGCCCCGCCACCGGAGCAGGTCGCCGAGAGCAGCGCCGCGACCAACAGTGCGGTCATGGCGATCGGCAGCCTGGTCAGCCGAGGTACGGGTTTCCTACGCACCTTGGCGATCACCGCTGCGCTCGGCTCGGCGATCGGTGACGCGTACACCACCGCCCAGATCCTGCCCGGGATGGTGTACGAGTTCCTGCTCGGCGGCATCCTCACCAGCGTGCTGATCCCGGTGCTGGTGCGGCGGCGCAAGTTCGACCAGGACGGCGGTCAGGCGTACACCCAGCGGTTGCTCACCCTGGCGGTGGTCGCGCTCGGCGCGGCGGCGTTGCTCGCGGTCGCCATGGCACCGGTGCTCACCTGGCTCTACGCGAGCGACCAGGCGCCCGGCGACTATCGGGCGCTGGTCACCTCGCTGGCCCGGCTGATGCTGCCGATGATTTTCTTCACCGGCCTGAGCGCTCTGATCAGCGCGGTGCTCAACACCCGGGGACACTTCGCCGCCCCGATGTGGGCGCCGATCCTGAACAACATCGTGGTGATCGCCACCGCCGGGCTCTACATCGCGATCTTCAGCACCGACATCCTCGCCCCCGACGAGATGACCACCGGCCGGATCCTGTTGATCGGCGGCGGCACCCTGCTCGGTGTGGCGATCCAGGCCGCCGGGCTGCTGCCCGCCCTGCGCAAGGTCGGCTTCCGGTGGCGTTTCCGGTTCGACTTCCGGGCACTCGGCCTGGGTGAGCTGGGCCGGCTGGGCGCGTGGATGTTCTGTTACGTGGCGGTCAGCCAGATCGGCCTGATCGTGGTCTTCAACCTGCTCAGCCGCACCAGCGGGCAGGCCGCCGGCGCACTGATCTACAACAACGTGTTCCTGTTGCTGATGATGGCGCACGGGATCATCGCCGTCTCGATCATCACCGCGCTGATGCCTCGGATGAGCGCCGCCGCCGCCGACGGCCGGTTCGCCGACCTCGCGGCCGACCTGTCCCGGGGCACCCGCACCGTGTCGGCGGTGCTCGCCCCGATCGCCGTCTGCTACGCCGTGCTGGCCACCCCGCTCGCCTTCACGCTGTTCCGTTGGGGAGCATTCACCGACCAGAACGCGAAGGCCACCGCCCCGGTGCTGTTGTTCGCGGCGGTGGCGCTGGTGCCGTTCGCGGTGAGCCAACTGTTCACCTTCGCCTTCTACGCGCTGCCGGACACCCGCACGCCGGCCCTGGTGAACATCCCGGTGGTGGCGCTGCGTGCGCTGGTACAGATCGGGCTGTTCGCGGCCTTCTCGGCGAGCTTCGCCGCGTCCGGAATGATGATCGGCAATACGATCTCGTACCTGGCCGCCGCCATCGCCTCCGCCTGGCTGCTGCGCCCGAAGGTGGGTCGGATCGGGCTCGGCGCGATCCTGCGCACCCTGGGCCGGGTGGCGGTGGCCGCGCTCGGTGCCGCGCTGGTCGGTCTGCTGGTGGTCGCTCTGCTGCCCGGCGGCGACACGCCGACCCGGCTGGAGGCGATCGTCCAACTGGTGGTGGGCGGCGCGGTGATCGGTGGTACGTACCTCGGCCTGGCGATGGCGCTCCGGATCTCCGAGATCACCGATGTGATCGGCCTGATCCGTCGCCGGCTCGGGCGCTGATCGTCAGGTTCACCCAGCGTGATCGAGGATCACCAGGCTGGGGATGCGCCTGTGGATAACTCCGCGCGTCGCCGCTCAGCTACCGGATCGGCCTGTGGATAACCAACCGGAAGTCCGAGTGTGGTCAGCCGATCGACGGGAACCCCGCTGGCACCTGACCCACCGCGTACAGCCCGCTCCGCCCCGGCGACGGCTGGTTGTTGGCGGCCTCTAGATTGGCTGGTACATGTACCAGCAACGTGGCTGACATCGGTCGCAACCGGACGAGTGCGCCCTACTGCGAACTCCTCTGTCGGTCACGGCGGGAAGATGACATGTCGGGGAGACGGCCAACCCAGGTAAGGTCGCTCTCGACGGGTACGGCAGGCACCGGCTCGCGTCGGAACCGGTCGCCCCGTGTCAGACGAATGCGGAGCGGGAAGTCACATGCCCAGCAGCGCGGGTCCATCGATCGACAAGATCACCGAGGGAGGACGGGTGACCCAGGTCGGCGAGGGTCAGGACGCGGACGAGACCACTCCGCCGGTCATGACCTTCGGTGCTCCGACGGCCGGTGAGGTCCTCGCCGAGCGTTACGAACTGGTCGAGCACATCAACAACGACAGCGCCGGCCGGCTGGTCTGGCGTGGGGTCGATGTGGTGCTGCGCCGTCCCGTAGCGGTCGTGCTGCGCTATCCGGGTGGCGATTCCGCCACCGAGATGCTCCAGGCCGCGGTCGCGGCCAGTCGGGTCATCCACCCCAACCTGGTCGGCGTCTACGACGCGATCGACGAGGCCGAGCGGGCCTACGTGGTACGCGAGTGGGTCGACGGGCAGTCGCTGCGGGAACTGGTTTCCGGCGGCCCCCTGGACGCCGCCCGGGCCACCGCTGTCGGCAACGCGGTCGCCAGTGCCCTGGCGGCAGTGCACGCCACCGGCATGGTGCACGGCAACGTGCACCCGGGCACGGTGATGATCAGCGACGACGGCCGGGTGGTGTTGGCCGACGCCCGGACCGACGGTGCGGACAGCCAGCAGAGCGACGTCCGCGCGGTCGGCGGCCTCCTCTACTTCGCCCTGACCGGCTACTGGCCGCACGCCGAGGCGCCGCTGCGGGGCGCCACCGCCGGGCACGGCCGGGCGGCCATCCCCGACGCCGTACGCGACGCCAATGGTGCCGCTGCGGCCCCGCGTCAGGTACGTGCCGGTGTGCCGGCCTACCTGGACGACCTCACCATGGATCTGCTCGACGCCGACATCGCGCCGCCCTCCTCGGACGTCCTGGCGGCGGAACTGGCCCGGCTCGACGTACCCGACGACGACTACCTCGACACCAACGGTCCGCTGCGCTTCGCCGCCGAGACCGGTGACGAGCCGTCGCCGTTGGCCGCCGCCGGTGGCCGCAAGGTCGCCCTGGGCATCGCGGGTCTGCTCGCGGTCGCCCTGGTCGGCCTGCTCATAGGCATCAGCACCCTCGGCGACGGCGAGGACACTCCGCAGGCCAACCCTGTCGCCGCGCCCAGTTCCAGCACGCCGGTGAGCGAGGAGCCAGCGGCGCCGACGATCCGGAACTTGAAGATCAGCGCCGCCCGGATCATCGACCCGGACAGCCGGGACCGGGCCGAGGTCCGTGACGCCGAGAAGGTGTTCGACGGCGACCGGGACGAAGGCTGGTCGACGCAGACCTATCGGGGCAGCAGCAACTTCGGCAACTACAAGCGCGGCATGGGCGTCTGGATCGACCTGGGCGGCGAGCACACCATCAAGTCGGTGCAGGTGAACCTCTCCGACACCGGCGCCTCCGCCGAACTGCTCACCGGCACCATCGACCAGCCCTCGACCAACAAGGGCGACGACGCGATTCTCCAGGCGTACAAGAAGAACCCGATCGGTCAGCCGTTCGAGGCGCACGACGGGACCACGATGACCTTCAACGGTTTCGACGCCGACCAGAAGTACCGTTACCTGCTGTTCTGGATCACCGACCTGCCGCCGAACGGGAGTGGCTACAAGGTCGGGGTCAACGAGATCACGGTCCAGGGGTCATGAGCCGAGCCCGGCCGAAGTGGTGCCCCGATCGGGCCTGACGATGGCGGCAGCGAGGGGTAGCGGTTCGGGCCGGGCAGGTGGAGCAGCGGTGGACGAGACGGTCAGTGACCTCGACCTGCTGCACGCCCACGTGGCTGGTGACCGGCATGCCTTCGGTGAGCTGTTCCAGCGGCACCGGGACCGGCTCTGGGCGGTGGCCCTGCGTACGCTCGGCGACCGCGAGGAGGCCGCCGACGCCCTCCAGGACGCCATGTTGTCGGCGCACCGGGCCGCCGGCCGGTTCCGGGGCGATGCGGCCGTCACCACCTGGCTGCACCGGATCGTGGTGAACGCCTGCCTCGACCGGATTCGCCGACGCCAGGCCCATCCCACCGTGCCACTGCCCGACGGGGTCCGGGAGCCGAGCGACGGCCACGGCACCGGTGGGGTCGAGCCCGCCGCACCGGTACGCGACCACGACACCGCGCTGGTCGTCCGGGATGCCCTGGCCACGCTGCCGATCGAGCAGCGGGCCGCGTTGGTCCTGGTGGACGTGCAGGGTTACCCGGTCGCCGAGGTCGCACGGATCCTCGGCGTGGCCGAGGGGACGGTCAAGAGCCGGTGCGCCCGAGGGCGAGCCCGGTTGGCCGTGCTGCTCGGGCACTTGCGGACCAACAGTGATGAGGCAGCTTCGGAAGTGCCGGCGGTCACCCGAGGGAACCCGAGAGCCCAGCGGGGCGTCCGATCGGGGTCGGGACGGTCCTGGGGGCCGGATGTCAACCAGGAGGAAACGTGACTGCCGGGGAGTTCAGCGAGGTCGACCACGACCTGCTCGCCGACTACCTCGGCGGTGCTCTGGAAGGCACCCCGGAGCAGGCCGAGATCGCCCGACTGATCGCGCAGGATCCGTCCTGGGCGCGGGCGCACGCGCTGCTGGCTCCGGCCGTCGCCGAGGTCCGCACCGATCTGCTCGGCTGGGGCGAGAGCACGCTGGAGATGCCGGCCGAGATCGCCGATCGGATCCACGCCGCGCTCGACGCCGCCGATCTTCCCGCTGCCCTACCCGACGACGGCGACACCGACCTGCTGGTCTCGGACGCCCCGGCAGTGGGCTCGGACCACACCGATGATCACGCTTCCACCGGTATCGGGCGGCCGTCCCTGGTGCCGGCCCAACCACTCGGTGGCCGTCGGCCCGGCGGCACACCACGGCCCGGTCAGGATCGGACCGCCACCCGGCCGGGTCGGCGAAGCCGCCGCTGGGCCCGGGTCGCCGGGCCGGTCGCCCTCGCCGCCGCGGCGGTCGTCGGATTGGGGGCGCTGCAACTGGTCCGGCCGGACCAGGGCGGCGACACGGCAGCGGGCACCGCGCTGAGCGATCAGGTCGTCACCCCGTACGCACAGGAACGCCCGGACGGCCCCGAGCAGGCTGCGGCGGGCGCCTGGCCGGAGCGGAGTTCGGTGCCGGGAGGCACTCCCCAGCGGCACACCGAGACGGACTACACCCCGCAGGAACTGGCCACGGAGCCGGACGCAAAGATCAGCACGTTCGCCGGCCCTGAGGCACCGGACGCCAGCGCCAGCAGCGAGCGGATGGCCGGCCCCGCAGACCTGGCCAGACTCGACGACCAGTCGGCGCTGACCGCCTGCCTGGCTGACATCGGCACCGAACACGGCTCACCGCCGCTGGTCTTCGAGGACATCGAGTACGCCCGCTTCCAGGGACTCCCGGCGCTGGTGGTCCGCTTCACCGACGCCTCCGGCACCCGCTGGGCGTGGGTCAGCGGCCCCGAGTGTGGTATCCCCGGGTCCGGCTCGGACAGCCGCTACCGTACGCGGGTAGGGTGAGTCGGCAGTCACCGGACGTTTGGCCGTCCACGTGACGTGACCCACCGGATGACCGGCTCGGGAATCCCCGGTTCCTACGATGACGTTCTGGAAGTCAGTTGCCGCCGCGTCGGCACTCGGTTCGACATCGGCGCATTCGTCGATGTCGACAGTCAACACGATTGGGAGACGGCAGTGGACGAGGTCCGCAACCTGATCATCATCGGCTCCGGGCCGGCCGGCTACACCGCAGCGGTCTACGCAGCCCGTGCCAACCTCAAGCCTCTGATCATCGAGGGCGTGCAGTCCGGCGGCGCGCTGATGACCACCACCGAGGTGGAGAACTTCCCCGGCTTCGCCGACGGCATCCTCGGCCCCGAGCTGATGGACAACATGCGCAAGCAGGCCGAGCGGTTCGGCGCGGAGTTCCTGACCGATGACGTCACCCGGGTCGAGCTGACCGACACCGGCCACCCGGGCGCGCTCAGCACCGTCTGGGTCGGCGACACCACCTACCAGGCCAGGGCCGTCATCCTCGCCACCGGCTCCGCCTGGCGTCCGCTGGGCGTACCGGGTGAACAGGAGTACCTGGGCCACGGTGTCTCCTCCTGCGCCACCTGCGACGGCTTCTTCTTCCGTAACCAGCACATCGTGGTCGTCGGCGGCGGTGACTCGGCGATGGAGGAGGCCAGCTTCCTGACCCGCTTCGCCGAGTCGGTGACCATCATCCACCGTCGGGACTCGTTCCGCGCCAGCAAGATCATGGCCGAGCGGGCGCTGGGCAACGACAAGATCAAGGTCGAGTGGAACTCCGTGGTGGAGGAGATCCTCGGCGCGGACGGCAAGGTCTCCGGGGCGCGGGTCCGCAACGTGCACACCGGCGAGACCAAGGTGCTCGACGTGACCGGCGTCTTCGTGGCGATCGGCCACGACCCGCGCAGTGAGCTGTTCCGCGGGCAGGTGGAACTGGACGACGAGGGGTACGTGAAGGTCGAGGCACCCAGCACCCGGACCAGCATCCCGGGTGTGTTCGCCGCAGGTGACCTGGTCGACCACACCTACCGGCAGGCCATCACCGCCGCCGGCACCGGCTGCGCGGCCGCACTCGACGCGGAACGCTTCATCGCCACGCTGCCCCAGGACTGAACGAGACACACCGATGCAGGAGGGACCAAACAGTGGGAGCAACCAAGTCGGTCACCGACGCTAGTTTCGCCGTCGACGTACTCAAGTCCGACAAGCCGGTCCTGGTGGATTTCTGGGCCGAGTGGTGCGGACCGTGCCGGAAGGTGTCGCCGCTGCTGGAGGAGATCGCCGGCGAGATGGGTGACCAGGTCAGCATCGTCAAGCTCAACATCGACGAGAACCCGGAGACGGCGCGTGCCTACCGGGTGATGTCGGTACCGACCCTCACCGTGTTCAAGAACGGCGAGCCGGTGCAGTCGATCGCGGGCGCCAAGCCCAAGGGTGAGCTGGTCAAGTTGATCCAGTCGGCTCTCTGAGACCGGCAACACCGCCATTTCGACCCCGTGTCCGGCTCGCCGGCACGGGGTCGAGGCGTTTTCCATCCCTGCGGATCGCCAGCGCATAACCTCGAATCCAGGGGACGCCGGACGCCGGTGACCACCTGGTCCTCGTCGCGGTTCGCGCGCCGCCGACGGGCCCGGCCAGCCACCGACCGTACAGAGGGGGTCGTGCGTGCGTCCGATCCGTCCCGGTGACCGGGGACCCGCTGTTACCGAAATCCGTGCGGTGCTGACCAGCCTCGACCTGCTCTCGAAGGCCACCGGCCCGTACAACGACGAGTTCGACGCCGCCACCGAGCGGGCGGTACGCGCCTTCCAACAGTCCCGGGGGCTCAGCGTCGACGGTCGGGTCGGCGCCGAGACCTGGCGTGCCCTCGACGCTGCCCGCTGGCGTCTCGGTGCCCGCACCCTCTACCACGCGGTGCCGGTGCCGCTCACCGGCGAGGATGTCCGGTCATTGCAGGAACGGCTCCTGGAGATGGGGTACGACGTCGGTCGAGCCGACGCCATCTACGGCATCCGAACCTCGCGGGCGGTAGCCCAGTTCCAGCGTGAGGTGGGGCTGACCCCGGACGGCACCTGCGGCCCGCACACCATGGGGGCGCTCCGCCGGCTCGGCCGCAAGGTGGTCGGCGGCCGACCGCAGTGGCTGCGCGAGTCCGACGCCATCCGGCAGTCCGGTCCCACGTTGGTCGGCCGGACGGTGGTCATCGACCCAGGCCACGGCGGCACCGACCCCGGTGTGGTCGTGCCCGACGGGGCACTGTGTTGGACCGAGGCGGATCTGATGCACGACCTCGCCAGCCGCCTGGAGGGCCGGCTCGCGGCGTCGGGCGTACGGGTGCAGCTCACCCGGGGACCCGCGCCCGAGACTTGCCTGCCCGACATCGACCGGGCCCAGTTGGCCAACTCCCTCGGCGCGGACGTGTTCATCTCGCTGCACACCGACGGGCACGCCAATCCGGACGCCGAGGGGGTCGCGACGTACCACTACGGCACCGACAACGGGGTGACCTCGGCAACCGGCGAACGGCTGGCCGGACTGGTCCAGCGGGAGATCGTCACGCGCGCCGGGCTGCGGGACTGCCGTACCCACGCCAAGGCGTGGGATCTGCTCAGGCTCACCCGCATGCCGGCGGTACGCATCGAGGTCGGCTACCTCACCTCGCCGAAGGACCGCGGGCGGCTGATCGATCCTCGGTTTCGGGACAAGCTCGTCGAGGCGATCGTGGCCGCCGTGCAACGGATGTACCTGCCGGTCGAACGCGACGTGCCGACCGGTTCGCTCGATGTCAGCGAGCTGCGGGCCGCCGTCGCCGCCGGGAACGTGGTCGACTGAGCAACGCTCGGGCCTCCCGCCCAGCCCGTGGTGTCCCGCGCCCGGCCGTGGTGTTCTGCGGCTCAGCCTGGTGTTCGGCGGATCAGCCTGTGGTGGTGCGGGTGGCCGGGGTGGGGCGTACGGGGCGCAGCAGCGACTCCGGGCTCATTGAGCCGAGCAGTTTCTCCAACGCGTACTCGACGTCCGACTTCCAGCTCAACGCCGTCCGCAGTTCCAGCCGCAGCCGGGGATAACGGGGGTGCGGCCGGACGGTCTTGAAGCCGACCGAGAGGAAGAAGTCGGCAGGTGCGACACAGGCGCCCGCCGGGTCGGCCGCGTCGCCGAACTTGGCGTCGCCGAACGCCTCGATCGCCTTGATCCCTCGCTTGGTGAGGTCGCGGGCGACTCCCTGCACCAGCATCCGGCCCAGTCCACCACCGGCAAAGGCTGGTACCACGTTCGCCGTCATCAGCAGCGCCGCGTCGGCGGAGACCGGGGAGGTGGGGAACGCCATGGAGCGGGGCACGTACGCCGGCGGGGCGTACATGACGAACCCGGCCGGCATCCCGTCGACGTAGATGAGTTTGCCGCAGGAGCCCCACTCCAGCAGGGTCTGTGAGACCCAGGCTTCCTTTTCGAGGCCGGGATCGCCGGCCGCGCAGGCACGGTCGGCGGAAACCGGATCAAGCTCCCAGTAGACGCATTGCCGGCAAGGACGGGGCAGGTCCTCCAGCGTGTCCAGGGTCAGGCTGACCAGACGTCGCGACATCGTGTGCTTCCCCACACTAGGCTCGGCAGTGGGACCGGCTCGGACGCCACCCGCCGCATTCCTGCCCCGACGAGCGATCGTACGCCGCCGATCGGCGGCGCGGGAGAGGACACGTAAACGCCCACCTCAGGGCGCTCCTCGACCGGCCCGGTATGTGGAAGGGCGTGGAATCACACGCGCCGTGGGCACTGTTCGGGGGCTAGGATCGGCACTCGGCGCGCCGTGCCGCCATGGTCGCCGGTGTCCCGGGTATTCGGGACGAGAGCCGTCCGCGCAGCATCGAGGTGATGTCATGACCGGCACAACGCTCGACGACTACACCGACCGGTACGCCCGCCGGGTGCGGGGGATGACCGCCTCGGAGATCCGGGCACTGTTCGCGGTCGCCAGCCGACCGGAGGTCGTCTCCCTCGCCGGCGGCGCCCCGTACATCGCCGCGCTCCCGCTGGACGCCGTGGGCGAGATGCTCGGCCGGCTCAGCAGCGAGCACGGCACCACCACCCTCCAGTACGGCATCGGCCAGGGCACGCTGGAGTTGCGCGAGCGGATCTGCGAGGTGATGGCTCTCTCCGGCATCGACGCCTCCTGCGGCGCCTCACCGGACGACGTGGTGGTGACTGTCGGCGGGCAGCAGGCACTCGACCTGGTGGCTCGACTCTTCCTCGACCCGGGTGACGTAGTACTCGCCGAGGGTCCGACCTACGTCGGCGCTCTCGGGGTCTTCCAGGCCGCCCAGGCGCAGGTCGTACACGTGCCGATGGACGAGGACGGCCTGATCCCGGAGGCATTGGAGACGGCCATCGCGGACCAGGCCCGGGCCGGCCGGCGGGTGAAGTTCCTCTACACCATCCCGACGTACCAGAACCCGGCCGGCGTGACGCTGACCGAGGAGCGCCGGGAGCGGGTGCTGGACATCTGCGAACGCGCCGGACTGCTGGTCGTCGAGGACGACCCGTACGGCCAGTTGGGCTTCGAGGGGGAGGCGCCCGCACCGCTGCGGGCCCGGCGCCGGCACGGTGTCTTCTATCTCAGCACCTTCTCCAAGACGTTCGCTCCGGGGCTGCGGGTCGGTTGGATCCTCGCCCCGCACGCCGTACGCGACAAGCTGGTCATCGCCAGCGAGGCGCAGATCCTCTGCCCCAGCGCGTACGCGCAGTCGGCCGTCAGCACGTACCTGAGCACCATGCCCTGGCGCGAGCAGCTGAAGGTGTACCAGGAGGTCTACCGGGAGCGGCGGGACGCGATGCTGGCCGCACTGGCGGACCTGATGCCGGCCGGGACCAGGTGGACCACCCCGGGCGGCGGCCTCTTCGTCTGGGCGACCCTGCCGGAAGGGCTCGACTCGAAGGCGATGATGCCTCGGGCCATCGCCGCGCGGGTCGCCTACGTGCCGGGCACCGGCTTCTACGCCGACGGCAACGGTACCGGCCACATGCGGCTCAACTTCTCCTTCCCGCCGCCGGAGCGGATCCGGGAGGGTGTTCGCCGGCTGGCCGGTGTGATGGAGCAGGACATCGCCATGCGGCGGGTGTTCGGCGCGGTCGGCGGGCCGGGCACGCGGCGTGGCCAGGCCGGCTCGGACACCCCAGGACCCGACTTGGCATGATGCCCGGCATGGGTGCCACCGCTGCCGAAGAAACTCCTGTGTCCGGTCACGCCGCCGAAGACCTGCACGTGGTCGTGCTCGCCGGTGGCCTGTCGTACGAGCGGGACGTGTCCCTGCGCTCGGGTCGGCGGGTGCTGGACGCGCTGCGATCGGTCGGGGTGGACGCTGAGCTACGCGACGCCGATGTGGCTCTGCTTCCGGCACTGACCGCCGATCCGCCCGACGCCGTGGTGATCGCGTTGCATGGTGCCACCGGGGAGGACGGGTCGCTGCGTGGCGTGCTCGATCTCTGCGGCGTGCCATATGTCGGGTGTGACGCGCGGGCGTCCCGCCTCGCCTGGGACAAGCCGTCGGCGAAGGCGGTGCTCCGGGAAGCCGGCATCGCCACCCCCGACTGGGTCGCGCTGCCGCACGACCGGTTCAGCGAGTTGGGCGCGGTGGCGGTGCTGGATCGCATCGTCGACCGGTTGGGGCTGCCGTTGATGGTGAAGCCCGCCCAGGGTGGCTCCGGTCTCGGCGCCGCCGTGGTCCGGGACGCGGCGTCGCTGCCAGCCGCCATGGTCGGTTGTTTCGCGTACGACCCCACCGCCCTCGTGGAACGCTACGTGCCCGGCATGGACGTCGCCGTCTCCGTCATCGACCTGGGCGACGGCCCTCAGGCTCTGCCGCCGGTCGAGATCGTGCCGCGCAACGGCGTCTACGACTACGCCGCGCGCTACACCGCCGGTCGGACCACCTGGCACACGCCGGCGCGACTTGAACCGGCGGTCGCCGAGGCGGTGGCCCAGGTCGCGCTGGCCGCCCACACGGCGCTCGGGCTACGCGACCTCAGCCGGGTCGACCTCATCGTCGACTCGACCGGTCAACCTCATGTCCTTGAGGTCAACGTCTCGCCGGGGATGACCGAGACGTCGCTGCTGCCCCTGGCGATACAGGCGGCCGGGCTGGACTTCGGACGAGTGCTCGGCGCTCTGGTCACCCGCGCCGCCACCCGCCGCTGATCGTCCCGAGGGCAGCGCAACCCTTCGGCCGCCTGCCGCACTGCTGGCCCTGTTGAATTCAACTCTGGGTGTGTGCCTGGTCGGCCCACCGCGCCACGTTCAGGACTTGACCGCGTCGGCCGGCCCGGCAGTGTCGTCCCCGTGCGCCTTGTCAGCCGGACCCGGTGTCGACGTGTCGCTCTGTCCGGGCCGCCCGGAAGATGAGCCGGTCGCATCCGCCCCAGCGGCCACAACACCGGCTCCGCTGCGCGGCGCCTCGTCAGCCGGCTGCTCGGGTCGTGACAAGGGGGCGTCCGCGTCGGCTGCGGCCTCCTGTTCCGGGATGGTACGGCCCGCTGCCGGCCGCGGTGCCGGGTCCTCGGTCGGGCTGGCTGAGCTCGTTACGGTCTGCGCTGTCTTACCGTCAGCGGGAGGCACGGTCACGGCGCCCGGCGCATCGGGTGGGTCTGCCGTCTCCCCGATGGCGTCCAGCAGCGATCCGCCCTCGGTCGGCTCGCGCTGGGCCGGCGCCGACTGCGCGGCAAGACTGGACGGAGCCTGCCACTGGATGCGGGGCGGCTCGGCCAGCGGACGCCCACCGAACTCCGCGAGCCAGGCGGCCACCAGGGCCAGATTCTCCCGCCATTTCTCCTCCGAGATGGGCGGCAGGATCGAGTCCCAGAGGGACAGGAAGGTACCCCGCAACTGGAGCCGCCCGTACGGGCGGGCGAGGAACCACATGTGCAGGTGAGCCGAGCCGTCACCCCAGCGGTTGACGTGGACTCGGGCCACCCCGTCCAACGACCGGATAGCGCGTTCGAGTCTGACCGTCATCACACCCAGTTCGGCGGCGAGCAGATTGGGCAGATCCCCGAGATCCAGGTGCGACCGGGATTCCAGGATGAGGACCATGGGCAGGCCGGTCGGACGATCCATGGCGCGTACGCGCCACCGCTCGCCAACCCAGATGTAGGCGTCATCCGGCGCCTGGCAGGCAGTGCAATCCCGGTGTGCCTCGCCCTTGCGGGGCGGTTCGACCGAGACCGGGTCGTCGAGGCGTTTGACTCGGAGGTCGCCCTCGAAGGGGAAGGACGGCCACTGGGTGAAGTCCGGAACTGAGGGAGGGGTGTCGTGCACGAGGCTGACCCTAACCGAGTCCGACACCCCTGTCCCCTACCCGAATCGAGTTCGCCTCCGCTGGCGGAAATTTCGCGTGGACCCGGCCATCCCACCCGTTGTCCCCAGAGATATCCACAGGCTGCCCGATGCTCTCGGCGCACCTGCTAAGCCTGCTTCGACAAGGGGTTTTAGTCGGTGTTCCACGTGAAACGACGGCAGGCTGTGGATAACCGGTGTGGATAACATTTTGGGCCTCGGGCGCTTGGTGCACGCCTTCCACCCGCCCCGGACCGCAGTGCGTTTCACGTGAAACCGTGTCCGCCTTCATTGACACGACGACGCCTGCGCCACGTAGGTCATGTTGAGTCTCAGGGCCCACGAGGCTCGCGCGGATTCGGTGGGCGGCTGGCCGGGTCTTCACCTACAACAAGTTCGTGACGGTGGCCCGCCGGCCCTGACCACATCCCGCCTCATGCCGTCCGGGTTCCCGCTGCCGATCCCATCTGCAACTGGCGTCGGCAGTTGGCTGCGGGCGCCTGCGCTTCTGTGCCCGTCTCACCGAACGACGGGTGCGTCATCGGTAGCGACCTTGGTCCAACAAGTCGACGCCCACGAAAAGCGCAGCTGATCGGCGGCCCTGAGACCGCACGCCAGCGCAGCCGCAGCCCGCACTCGTAAACGCCGCTGTGGTCCAGGTGGACGGCCTCGAAGGTGTTCACGCCACCCCCAGCAACCCCGTAGCTTCTCAGCTGGTCCAGTCGTGTCCAGAGCGGCTTTCCGGCCCATGTCACGTTCGAGCCACAGCCAGTTCGGCTATCTATCAACGCGAGCAGCGCGAGGGGAGGAGGCTGGCGCGAAGGTCACCCTGCGCGGCGACCGGGTGCGGGAGTTCCTGGACCGGCTGCGCCGAAGCGGAAGCGTCCGGCAGCCTGTTTCACGTGAAACGGGCCCAAAGAAACGGCCGCATCTCCGGAAGGAGCGTGCGGCCGTTCACTGGGGGCGGCGTTCAGTCTTCCGACTGCTCCCGGTTGACCCCGATGAGGTCAACGATCCGCTCCAGGTCGTCAACCGTGGCGAACTCGATTGTGATCTTGCCTTTGCTCCGACCGATGTCGACCTTCACCCGGGTGTCGAAGCGATCGGAGAGCCGATCGGCTAGATCGTTGAGCCCGGGAGCGTGCGGCTTGGCGCGACGCTTGGCCGACTCCTTCTTGCCCGTCCCGTCGCTCAACGACAGCGCGACGATCTCTTCCGTCGCCCGCACCGACAGGCCCTCGGCCACGATCCGCAGCGCGAGCTGTTCCTGCGCCTGCGGATCCTCCAGGCTCAACAGTGCCCGTGCGTGCCCTGCGGAGAGCACTCCCGCGGCGACCCGTCGCTGCACCTGCGCCGGCAGGTTCAGCAGTCTGATGGTGTTGGAGATCTGTGGCCGGCTCCGCCCGATCCGGCGGGCCAACTCCTCGTGGGTCGCACCGAACTCCTCCAGCAACTGCTGATAGGCCGCGGCCTCCTCCAGCGGGTTCAGGTTGGCCCGGTGGATGTTCTCCAGCAGCGCGTCGCGCAGCATGGCGTCGTCGCGGGTGTCCCGAACGATCGCCGGGATGGTCTCGCGGTCTACGGCCTGGGCAGCTCGCCACCGCCGTTCGCCCATGACGAGTTCGAACTTCTCGTCGTCGAGCTGCCGCACCACGATCGGTTGAAGGAAACCGACCTCTCGGATGGAGGTCTTCAGTTCCTCCAACGCCTCCTCGTCGAAGACCTGCCGGGGTTGCTTCGGGTTGGGCACGATCGAGTCGACCGGGATCTCGGCGAAGCGCGCGCCGGGTACCGGGCTCAGGATCGGGTCAGGCACGCTCGCCGGAGCCGGCGATGACACCGTGGGTGGTACGTCGTCGACGGTCGGCGCCGCGCTCGCCCCGCCTGTGATCGCGGCGGAGCCAGCGGCAGCTTCCGGTGCCGGCCCGGTCGGGATCAACGCGCCCAGGCCTCGTCCCAGACCGCCCCGAGGACGGTTCTTCATGCCACGCCTCCCAGCGCCTCATCCGCACTACGCATTCCGGCCCACCGGCTCCTTGACGCCTCGCTCGGCAATCTCCTGGGCGGCCTCGAAGTAACTCGTCGCCCCCCGTGAACCGGGATCGTAGGTCATCACCGACTGGCCGTAGCTGGGCGCCTCGGAGACCCGGACGTTACGCGGAATGACCGCCTGGAGCACCTTGTCGCCGAAGTGGTTCCGCACGTCCTGCTCGACCGCATCGGCGAGCCGGGTCCGGCGGTCGTACATGGTGAGCAGGATCGTGGACACCTCAAGCCGAGGGTTGAGGTGTTGGCGGACCAGGTTGATGTTGTTGATCAGCTGGTTCAGCCCCTCCAGCGCGTAGTACTCGCACTGAATGGGGATGAGGACCTCCTGGGCGGCCACCAACGCGTTCACCGTCAACAGGCCCAGCGACGGCGGGCAGTCGATGAAGACGTAGTCGAAGTGCCCGGGGTAGGCGGCGATGGCCCGGGCCAGCCGCGATTCACGGGCCACCACGGAGACCAGTTCGATCTCCGCGCCGGCCAGGTCGATCGTGGCCGGTACGCACCACAGGTTGGGGATGCCCTCGACCGCCTGGGCCACATCCTCCAAGGGCACGCTGTTGATGAGGCAGTCGTACACATCGGGCACACCGGTGTGGTGCGGGACGTTGAGCCCGGTGGAGGCGTTGCCCTGTGGGTCGAGGTCGACCACTAGTACCCGGTTCCCGTGCAGGGCAAGCGCCACCGCAAGGTTGACCGTGGTTGTGGTCTTACCCACGCCGCCCTTCTGGTTCGCGACGCACATGACCCGGGTCCGCTCCGGCCGAGGCATGGTCACCTCGCCACTCGGATTCAGAATCTGCACGGCGCGCATCGCCTCCATAGCCAACGGTGGGTCATCCTCTTCGCGCGTCGGGGTTTCACGTGAAACGTACGCGGCCTCGGCGGTTGCCGGCTCGTAGGGCCCGGCGGGCGTGTCGGCCGGAGGCCGCGGATCCGGCACCGGCTGGTACGACGGCGCCGGCTCGAATCGTGCCGAAGCCGAGGTGTTTCGGCGGATCGGGATCACGCGTGCGTCGGGACTGGCATTGACCGGGCGAGCCCCGGCATCCGATCCGTCCCGGCCCGGTGACCCCTCCCCGCCCCGGGGCCACGGAGCATCCGGCGGGGGAGCCTCTCCGCGAGGGTCTGACGGGTTCGGTGAGGCCCCGGAGGGCCGCCAACCCGGGTATTCGGTTTCACGTGAAACAGGGTCGCTCGCTGACCCGGTCACGCGAGGATCGTCATACCTACCGTCGTCATGCACCTGTCATCCCTGCCCGCTTCGGATGGTCGGTCCGCACCCGCCAGCCGGGCCACTCGCGCTGTTTCGCAGAGGTGTCGCCCGGCAGGAGCGGCAGGCCCCGGAGGAGATCCATCGCCGCCCGCTCCACACTATCGACGCGCGGCCAGCCTACGGCCCATGGGCGTGGCCGGTCCATGTTGGGTTCGCAACCCGCCGGCCCACACCCACGTCGGGGTCAAGTCGAGAGGGACGTGAGGCACAGTCACCGGCGATGCCGGGACCTACTTGCCCGGGTCTTCTTCGCCGACGCCCGAGGCGTCGGGCCCACCATGCGGTCCCGCACGATCTCGACCACGACGGTGGGCGGGTCCACGATGCCCTCACCGCAGCGACGCAGCACGGGCTCCGCGCCACCGAGACGATGCACCGCAGATGCATGCTCGACGACCTCTTCGGCAGCCGAGGCGCCCTTGAGGGCCACCAGCCGTCCGCCGAGTACCGCCAGCGGCAGGCACCAGGCGGCCAGCCGGTCCAGGGGTGCCACCGCGCGGGCGGTCACCACGTCACCGCGTACCGGATCGGGCCCCGCAGCGACCTCCTCGGCCCGCCCGCGCAACACCTGAACCGAATCGTGCAGCCCCAACGTCTCCACCGCCTCGGCAAGGAAGGCGGTGCGCCGGGCCAGCGGTTCGAGCAGCGTCACCTGGAGGTCAGGGCGGGCGATGGCGAGCACCAGTCCGGGTAGTCCAGCCCCGGAACCCACGTCGATCACGGTCGCATCGGTCGGGATCAGCTCGCCCACCACCGCGCAGTTGAGCAGATGCCGGTCCCAGATCCGAGGTGCCTCGCGAGGCCCGATCAGGCCGCGCACGACCCCGTCGGTGACCAGCAGTTCGGCGTACGCGGCAGCCAGGTCGAGGCGGTCACCGAAGAGTCGCGCGGCCGCCTCGGTCAACTCGGGCGGCAACAGCGCCGAGGCCGGGTCGGGTGGCGGGCCAGGGAGCTCGGGACGGACAGCCGGCGGCCCGGGCGGCGTGCCACCCGGGCCGGTCGGGGTACCACCCCTGAAGTCGTCTCGGTTCACCCGCTCAGCCCGCGGGGCGGACGACGATCCGCCGGTTGGGCTCGACACCTTCGGACTCGCTCTCCACCCCGTCGATCGCGTTCACCACGTCGTGCACGCACTTGCGCTCGAACGCGGACATCGCCTCCAGCCGCACCGACTCGCCGTGCTCCTTGACCTTCTCGACGGCGTTACGCGCCACCGCCGCGAGTTCCTTACGCCGGCTGGCCCGGTAGCCCCCCACGTCGAGCAGCAGTCGGCTCGGCGACCCGGTCTGCCGGAACACGGCGAGTCGGGCCAATTCCTGGAGCGCTTCGAGGGTGGCGCCGCGCTGGCCGACGAGGTTCTGCAGCCGGCCGCCGACCACCTCTACGACCGGCCGACCACCCGACACCAACTCGTCGATGTCACCGTCGTAGTCGAGGATGTCGAGGAGTCCCTCGATATAGTCGGCTGCGATCTCACTCTGCCGGAAGAGGTCGCCGTCACCCTTGGACGGCACCGCCTCCGCGTCGGTCTCCTCAGGCTCGCCGTCGACCGGAGCCGCCGCAGTCGGCTCGTCGTCCAAGGACTGGTCGGCGCGGGGGATGCTGGTGTCGGTCACGGTGTCATCTCCGTACTCGCTCGGCCGGACCTGCGGTCCGCTGGTTCCCCGGGGCCGGCGGGACGTCGCCGGTGCCCACGGGCACGTCTGTAGGGCAGTTTCGCCCGTTCACCGCGACCTGCGCGGCCCTTCGCGCTTGCGGCGCCAGCCTTTCGGCGGCTGCACGTCATGCGACAGGCCGCCGCCGGCTTCTCGGCGACGGCCCGGACGGTTCAGCCCTGCCGCTTGGCGGGGCGGCCCTTCTTCGGGTTGGCCGGCTTGGCGCCCGGCTTCGGGCCGGCGACCTTCGGCGCAGCCGGCTTGGTCGGTGCCGGCGCGGGCTTGCTGCGGCCGAACAGACCGGTGGTCTTCGCCGGCTGCGCGCCGGTGCCCGGCTTGCTGGTCGCGGTCACCGGCGGGGGGAACTTACGCAGTACCCACTGCTGCTGGCCGAGGGTGAAGAGGTTGTTGGTGACCCAGTAGATGATCACACCGATCGGGAAGATCGCACCGGAGACCAGCAGCGACAGCGGGATGCCGTAGAGCATCAGGCGCTGGATCATCCGCTGCTGCGGATCCTCCGCCCAACCGGTCTTGAGAATCATCTGGCGGCTGGTGAGGTAGGTGGTGCCCATCATCACCAGCACCAGGATGCCGGCCATGATCTTGACCGTGGTGCCGTTCGCACCCAGCTGGGCCAGCTCAGCCGCCGTCGAGCCGAACTTGCTGGCGATCGGAGCGGTGAACAGCGTCGCGTCGGAGGCGCTGTTGAACTGCTCGACCGTCCACCCGTAGATGTCCTTGTTGGCCTTCGCCGGGTCCGGGTTGAGGCGGCGCAGCACGTGGAACAGGCCGAGGAAGACCGGGATCTGGAGGAACATCGGAAGGCAGCCCATCAGCGGGTTGGCCTTTTCCTTCCGATAGAGCTCCATCATTTCTTTCTGGAGCGTCTCCCGGTCACCCTTGTGCTTCTCCTGCAGGGCCTTCACCTGCGGCTGAAGCGCCTGCATCGCCCGCTGCGACTTGATCTGCTTGACGAAGATCGGGAAGAGGATCACCCGAACGGTGACCACCAGGAAGACGATGGCCAGGATCCAGGACCAGTTGGTGCCGATGACCGCGGTCTCCGGGACCCCGATGGCGTCCCAGGCCGAATGCCAGGCCAGCAGGATCCACGAGATCGCGTAGTAGATCCAGTCGAGACTAAACACTCAGGCTCCAGTCACGTCGGCAGCTCGGCGGACGCCCGGCTCCGGCACCGGGTCGTATCCACCAGGATTGAATGGATGGCAGCGCGACAACCGCCGGACCGTCAGACCGGCTCCCCGAAGCGCGCCGTGTCGGGTGACCGCCTCCAGGGCATACGCACTACACGACGGGTAGAACCGACAGCGGGCCGGCAGCGCCGGACTTATCCACCGACGGTACGCGATGATAGGAAGGGTCAGCACTCGGGCACCGCCGGTAGCCGGACGCCCCCCATTCGGGTCTGTGCTCACCGCCGCCGTCCCCGACTGGTCCGGGCAGCGCTCAGCGCGTCGCCCAGGTCGGCACCGAGCCGCTGGTACGTGGCCTCGGCGGCGGCCGGCAGGGCTCGTACGACGAGAGTGCTTCCGGCCGGCAGGTCCTGAAGCCGTTCCCGGACCAGGTGCCGCAACCGGCGACGGACCTTGTTCCGGGTCACTGCCGGCCCGACAGCCTTGGAAACCACGAAACCGGCACGGGAAATCGGCGCGGAGTTCTCCTCCGTGCCGCCCCGCACCGGTTCCGGCGCTACGTCTGGTGTGCCCCCGGCTGTCCCCGGCAGTGTCAGGTGCACGACCACCGTGCCCCGACCAGCCCGACGGCCACTGCGGACCGCTGCGGCGAAGTCGCTACTGCGCCGCAGTCGCTGCGCGGCTGTCAGCACGACTGCCAGTCCCCCGGGAGCGGGCCCGGTCGGCCTCAGGCCGACAGGCGGGCGCGACCCTTGGCGCGACGAGTCGAGATGATGGCGCGGCCGGCCCGGGTGCGCATACGCAGCCGGAAGCCGTGGGTCTTCGCGCGCCGGCGGTTGTTCGGCTGGTAGGTGCGCTTGCTCACGTCAGGCTCTCCGTTGTCGGACGGCCACGGCGTGAAACGCCGAGGTCGTGGTGGTCCAGGCCGCCGCGGTGGCGACCTCGATCGGTGCTGCCCGGACGGCGCGATGGCCGCACACTCCGCAGTATCTCAAGGACACCGGAAGCCATCAGCCGGAAGCCATCACAGGCAGCGAGCACCCATCACCCTAGCAGAGGGCGTGAGAGCAGCCCCTCCAGCCTAGGTCGGGGTGCAATCACCGTCAAACCGGCGGATCCGTACGGTCTACCTGCACCGAAGTACGACCGAAGCGGTGGTTTTCACTGATGCCGACAAGGGGCCAGGCGCGTCGACGGTTGATGATGCGGCGACAACGCTGTTACCGTGCCCGATTGCGGTCAGCGTCTCCAGGTCCGGGATGTCGCCGGCAGGGCAAGACCGGACACGGTGGTGAATCGTTCGGCACGGTGAACCCCGCTTCAGCACCCGGCCACGGCAGGGGGGTAGGTCCGACCCACGCCCGGCAGGCGGCCACAATCGGTCGGTACACAGGCTGTGGATAACTTGTGGAGAACGACCGGGTGGGACGACGGGTGGGTTACCGGTCACACCTGCCCGGCACTGGGCCTCCGGATGGCCGGGGGACGGCGGCATCCGGGAGCAGAGGCGAGGGGGTGGCACGACGGTGGCCGGTACGACCGACCTTGCCGCGGTGTGGACGGCGACCACGGATGAACTCGCCGACGAGATCATCTCTGCACAGCAGCGGGCGTACCTACGGTTGACCCGGCTGCGGGCCATCGTCGAGGACACCGTGCTGCTGTCCGTACCCGACGCCTTCACCCGAGACGTGATCGAATCGCGACTGCGGCCGGCCATCACCGAGGCGCTCACCCGCCGGCTCGGCCGACCGATCCAGGTAGCGGTCACCGTTCGGGTACCCGAGGACGGCCGTACCGAGGGCACCGTCTATCACAGCGCGACCGAGCCGGGGCCGAACGTTCACGACAACGGCCCGGTCGACTACAACGGCCCGGTCCACTACAGCGATCCTGCGGCCGAGCAGGACGCGATGGCCGACGACCGTCAGCAGCTCCCGCTCATTCCCGAGCAGCACCACCCCAACCGGTTCGACCGACCCGTACCGGACCCCGCCAACGCCGCCGAGGGCGGCCCGCGTACCGGTCCACCCGTGGCCGACGGTCAGGAAGCCCTCTTCGGCACGGCGTTCGTCGAGCCGTCGCGGCCGACGAACCGGCCGGGTGAAGTCCGGCGGTCACCCCAGCGACTCGGCTTCACCGAGCAGGCCGGCCGGCTGGACCCGCCGGCCACCGGCCCGCGTGGCTTCGGCAACCGGTACGGCGACGAACCCGGGGTCTCCCCCCGCGACCAGCACGTGATCCGGCCGCTGCCCGGCGACAGTGGCACCGACAGCGGGCCCGGCCGCAGCGGCACGGACCATCGCCCCCGCGACGACCGGCGGCTGCCCACCGGCGCGGACAGCGGCGGTAACCGCCTCAACCCCAAGTACATGTTTGAGACGTTCGTCATCGGCTCGTCCAACCGGTTCGCGCACGCCGCCTCGGTGGCGGTGGCCGAGTCGCCGGCGAAGGCGTACAACCCGCTGTTCATTTACGGCAGTTCCGGGCTGGGCAAGACCCACCTGCTGCACGCCATCGGGCACTACGCCACCACGCTGGGCAACGCCCGCTCGGTCCGGTACGTCTCGACCGAGGAATTCACCAACGACTTCATCAACTCGCTGCGGGACGACAAGACCAGCGCGTTCCAGCGCCGCTACCGCGACGTCGACATCCTGCTGATCGACGACATCCAGTTCCTGGAGAACCGCGAGCGGACCCAGGAGGAGTTCTTCCACACCTTCAACACCCTGCACAACGCCAACAAGCAGATCGTGATCACCTCCGACCGCTCACCGAAGCAACTGGCGACGCTGGAGGACCGCCTGCGGACCCGGTTCGAGTGGGGGCTGCTGGCCGACATCCAGCCACCGGACCTGGAGACCCGGATCGCGATCCTGCAGAAGAAGGCGGCGCAGGAGCGGCTCTACGCCCCGCCGGACGTGCTGGAGTTCATCGCCTCGCGGGTGTCGAACTCGATCCGGGAACTGGAGGGTGCGCTGATCAGGGTCACCGCCTTCGCCAGCCTGACCCGATCGAGCGTCGAGTTGTCGCTGGCCGAGGAGGTGCTGCGGGATTTCATCCCGGACGGTACAGGCCCGGAGATCACCGCCGACCAGATCATGGTCTCCACCGCCGACTACTTCGGGGTCAGCCTGGAGGACCTGCGGGGACACTCCCGCTCCCGGGTGCTCGTCAACGCCCGCCAGGTGGCCATGTACCTGTGTCGCGAGCTGACCGACCTGTCGCTGCCCCGGATCGGCCAGGCTTTCGGTGGCCGGGACCACACCACGGTCATGCACGCCGATCGCAAGATCCGTCAGCAGATGGCCGAACGGCGCTCGCTCTACAACCAGATCGCCGAGCTGACCAACCGGATCAAACAGAACACCTGAGGGGCGTACGCGCCCCGAGCGGGCCCGGCTGGGATCACCCGGCCGGGCTTTTTCGTGCTCGCAGGTTGACTCTCGATGAGGTGTAGACCACAGCATCGAGACCGTGACCACACAAGTTCCCACTCGTTGTCCACAGCTCGTAACTCACAGCCTGTGGACAACCACGTACTGCATATGGCCGGTTACCCACAGGCTGTGGAGAAAAGCTGGGGACAACGCTGTGGACGCCTGTGGACGCCTGTGGACAACCGTCCGCTCTGTCCACCGCGGACGATGCACCTGTGGGGAAGCTGTTGAAGGTTCTGGGGAAAACCGGCATCGCGACGGCCACCGCGATCCACAGGGCTGGGGAGAAAGTCGGTGGATAACCGGTGGATAACCGGTGGACAGCGGTGGACAACTGGGGACACCGGACCCACCTGTGGACCGAGGGCCCAGTTGTACCCCGGGTTCTCCACAGCAAACCCACCGGTGGATAACGCGCTGACCTGGGCAGATGAGGGTTCTCCACAGTTTGCACAGGTGCGATGAAGACGATGGGTTATCTCTTCTGAAAGAACGAAAACCAATCATCACCGTTGGACTTCCTGTGGATCGGCCGATCGCTGCCGGAGAAACCCGTCAGCATCGACACGATCCACGGGGTCGGACGCACAGCCGATACCCTCGCGCCCTAAGGTGCGATGGGTACCGCACGCCAGGCGGGTCGGTGGGCAGCGGCCGGCATGAGAGAGTTGACGACGTCGACGTCGACGCGGAGGCATTGATGAAGTTCCGAGTGGAGCGCGACGCGCTCGCCGAGGCCGTGGCCTGGACCGCAAAGAGCCTGCCCAACCGGCCGTCCGTACCGGTGCTGGCCGGCGTGATGCTCCGTGTCACCGACGGCAGCCTGCAGGTTTCCGGCTTCGACTACGAGGTCTCCAGCCAGGTGACCGTGGAGGTGCAGGGCGACGCCGACGGCGCCGCGCTCGTCTCCGGCCGGCTGTTGGCCGAGATCACCAAGGCGCTGCCCGCCAAACCGGTCGACATCGCCGCGGTGGGTGCGCACCTCGAACTGGTCTGCGGCAGCGCCCGGTTCACCCTGCCCACCATGCCGGTGGAGGATTACCCGACCCTGCCGGAGATGCCGGAGAGCGCCGGCACGATCGACGCGGCCGCCTTCGCCGCCGCTGTCGCTCAGGTGGCCATCGCGGCCAGCCGGGACGAGACGCTGCCGATGATGACCGGCGTCCGCGTCGAGTTGTCCGGTGGCACGCTCGCCATGCTCGCCACCGACCGCTACCGGCTCGCGCTGCGCGAGATGGAGTGGAACCCGGACGACCCGGAGATCAGCATCAACGCGCTGGTGCCGGCCCGTACCCTCAACGACACCGCCAAGGCCCTCGGTCCGCTCGGCGGCCAGGTCACTCTGGCCCTGTCCCAGGGCTCGGCCGGTGAGGGCATGATCGGATTCTCCGGCGGCACCCGGCGTACCACCAGCCGCCTGCTCGACGGGGCCAACTACCCACCGGTGCGCTCACTCTTCCCGGCCAGCCACAACGCCGAGGCCCGGGTGCCGGTCAGCACCCTCATCGAGGTGGTCAAGCGGGTCGCCCTGGTCGCCGAGCGAACCACCCCCGTGCTGCTCAGCTTCAGCGCCGACGGACTGGTCGTCGAGGCCGGTGGCACCGAAGAGGCACGGGCCAGCGAGGCGATGGAGGCCACCTTTACCGGCGAGCCGCTCACCATCGGCTTCAACCCGCAGTACCTCATCGACGGGCTGGCAAACCTCGGCGCCCAGTTCGCCGTACTGCAGTTCGTCGACGCCTTCAAGCCTGCGGTTATTTCCCCCGCCGGCGAGGATGGCGAGCTCATCGCTGGGTACCGGTACCTCATCATGCCGATCCGCGTGTCCCGCTGATCGCAGAGACACCCGCACCCACGAAAGGTAACCACGAGATGCAGCTCGGCCTGGTAGGACTCGGCCGGATGGGCGGCAACATGCGCGAGCGTCTGCGCGCCGCCGGGCACGAGGTGGTCGGTCTTGACCACAACGCGGAGCTGAGTGACGTTGCGAACGCGTCGGAACTGGCCGACAAGTTGGCGGCACCTCGGGCGGTCTGGGTGATGGTGCCCGCCGCTGTCACCGACGCCACCATCGACGAGTTGGCGGAAGTGCTCGGCGAGGGCGACATCGTCATCGACGGCGGCAACTCGCGGTTCAGCGATGACGCTCCCCGAGCCGTTCGGCTCAACGAGCGCGGCATCGGCTATGTCGACGTGGGGGTGTCCGGGGGCGTCTGGGGCCGGCAGAACGGCTACGGCCTGATGGTCGGCGGCTCCCAGGAGCACGTCGACCGGCTCATGCCGATCTTCGAGGCGCTCAAGCCCGAGGGCGAGTTCGGATTCGTGCACGCCGGCCCGGTCGGCGCCGGCCATTACGCCAAGATGGTGCACAACGGCATCGAGTACGGCCTGATGCACGCGTACGCCGAAGGCTACGAGCTGATGACCGCCTCCGAGCTGGTGACCAACGTGCCCGGCGTGATCAAGTCCTGGCGGGAAGGCACCGTCGTGCGTTCCTGGCTGCTGGACCTGCTCGACCGCGCACTCGACGAGGACCCGGAGCTGGCACAGCTGACCGACTACACCGAGGACACCGGCGAGGGCCGCTGGACGGTCGACGAGGCGGTCCGCCTCGCCGTACCGCTGCACGTCATCACCGCCTCGCTGTTCGCCCGGTTCGCCTCCCGTCAGGACGAGTCGCCGGCCCTGAAGGCCGTCTCCGCACTGCGGCAGCAGTTCGGCGGCCACGCCGTCCGCAAGCGCTGACCGGCACCCGGCCCCCGTGTACGTCCGCCGGCTCGAACTGGTCGACTTCCGCTCGTACGAGCGGGTCGGTGTCGACCTCGAACCGGGGCCGAACATCCTCATCGGTGCCAACGGCGTCGGCAAGACCAACCTGGTCGAGGCGCTCGGCTACGTGGCGACGCTGGACTCGCACCGGGTCGCCACCGACGCGCCGCTGGTGCGGATGGGCGCCTCCGCAGCGGTGATCCGCTGCGCCGTGGTGCACGAGGGCCGGGAACTGCTGGTCGAACTGGAAATCGTGCCCGGCAAAGCCAACCGGGCCCGACTCGGCCGATCACCGGCCCGCCGGGCCCGCGACGTGCTCGGCGCGCTGCGGCTGGTGCTCTTCGCCCCGGAGGACCTCGAACTAGTCCGGGGCGACCCGACCGAACGCCGCCGCTACCTCGATGAACTGCTGGTGCTGCGCCAACCCCGCTACGCGGGCGTACGCGCCGACTACGACCGGGTGGTCAAACAGCGCAACGCGCTGCTGCGCACCGCGTACCTGGCCCGCAAGACCGGAGGTACCCGCGGCGGTGACCTGTCGACGCTGGCCGTCTGGGACACCCACCTCGCCCGACACGGCGCCGAACTGCTCGCCGGCCGGCTGGAACTGGTCGCCGCGCTCACCCCACACGTCACCAAGGCGTACGACGCGGTGGCCGCCGGGCGCGGCGCGGCCGCGATCGCGTACCGGCCGTCCGTCGAGCTTACCGAGGCGACCACCGACCGGGAGAACCTTGCCAAGGTGCTCGCCGCAGCACTGGAGGAACAGCGCTCCGCCGAGATCGAGCGGGGCACCACGCTGGTCGGCCCACACCGCGACGACCTCACCCTCAGCCTCGGCCCACTACCCGCCAAGGGGTACGCCAGCCACGGCGAGTCATGGTCGTACGCGCTCGCGCTCCGGCTCGCCGGCTACGACCTGCTGCGCAGCGACGGCATCGAACCCGTGCTCGTCCTCGACGACGTCTTCGCCGAGTTGGACGCCGGACGGCGGGACCGGCTGGCCGACCTGGTCGGCGGCGCGAGTCAACTGCTGGTGACCTGTGCCGTCGCCGACGACGTACCCGCCGCACTGCGCGGTGCCCGGTACGAGGTGGCAGAGGGGACGGTGCGCCGTGCCGGATGAGCCGAAAAGCCCCGCCAACGGCGGTGACCCGAAGCCCGCCGACGTACCGGACGGGGTTTCCGGGCCGGAACTGGCGCGTGCGGTACTCGACGCGGCGAAGGCCCGACGGGCCGCGACCGGGCGACCCCGCCGCCCGACCGGTGGTGCCGGCGGCGAGCGGCGACTACGCGGCTACTCCGGCCCCGGGCCGGACCCGCGCGACCCGCAACCGCTCGGCGCCGTGCTGAACCGGCTGGTCAAGGCACGTGGCTGGCAACAACCGGCGGCCGAGGCGACAGTCTTCGGTGCCTGGGAGCGGGTCGTCGGACCGGAGGTGGCCCAGCACAGCCGGCCGGTGAAGCTGGAGAACGGCGAGCTGACCGTGGAAGCCCGGTCCACCGCCTGGGCGACCCAACTGCGTCTGCTCGCCGGCTCACTGCTGCAACAGATCGGACGTGAGATCGGCCACAACGTCGTACGCAAACTGCACATTCACGGCCCGGCCGCGCCGTCCTGGTCCCGGGGGCCCCGCCGAGTACGCGGCCGCGGCCCGCGCGACACCTACGGCTGACCCGACCTGCGGGCCGCCGCCGGGCCGAGCCCTCAGGAAGCCGACGACGGGCTACGACTGGGCGGCCCGGCGCGGCGCTGCCGACTCGGCGTACACGGCGAAGCCCCGGTCGGCGCAGCGCCGGTAGAAGGCCGCCACCACGCTCAACTCCGCACATGTGAAGGTCCACTGCGGTGCGGCCCCACTGTCGTCGCGCAGCGCCTCCAGCCGGCTGTCCAGCCAACGCAGCTGCTGCTCGGCCAGGCGGCCGTCGGACAGCAGCGAACGCAGCACGATGCCGACCGACTCGAAGCCGACCGCCTCGCCGTGCGGCCGGTGCGCGGCGACGAACCGCTCGATGCCGCTGGCGATCCAGGCGCACCCGTCCGGGTCGATGACCGGGTCCTCGTCCTCCGCGGCCGCCTCGGTGGCGTAGAGCACTCCGTCCAGACCGAGGATCAGATCCACCACCTCGGTGTACGCGGTGGCCCGGACGGTGCCGGTCTTCGCGATCAGCTCCGCGAGCGCGGCGGTCGGCGCCGAGATCCCCGGCACGTCGACGATGTCGCCGAAATCGACGAACTCGGCCGGTGCGACCGGGTCGTAGAAGCGGCCGGTCCGCGGCCACTGGACCGCGACGTTGTCCAGCCCCATCTGGTGTCCACCTCTCCACAAGCACGGGTCGTGTCGATCGGGTCGATCGTCCGGTTCTGGCCGGGAAAGATCAAGGCCGACCGCTGACCTGAGTGCCGGAAAACGCCCGCCGTGGACGGTACCGGCTCACTGTCGGCGAGTGTCGGACCCTCGGCTGCATCGCCGTCACGCGGCAGATCGGCTGATCATGCCTTGGCGTGTAGGGGGAGTCGCAGACGGCGCGGTTCGGCCCGCTACGTGAATCTGAGCCGCCGCGAAGGGGTGCCGAGTGGTGGTTCTGTCGCCCGCGCACAGTAAGATTGGTGTGAGACGAAGACCCGGTGCGGAGCGACGCTTCGTGGGCCCGGTGCGGGCCCACGAACATTGTCCGACTCGGGTCGAGCCGATCGCGATCCGCGGGCAACCGCGGCGACCGGCGCGTTCGACCCGTACTCCGGAATTGTCCCAGGTACCGGTCCGCGTGCCGACGTCGCGCCCTGTCCGCCGAACCCGCGCCCGACGTGCCTGCCGGCACGCCCGGGTGCGAGAAAGTGGCCGAGGGTGGCAGCGCAGGAAAATCAGCAGTACGGGGCCGAGTCGATCACCGTCCTCGAAGGGCTGGAGGCGGTCCGCAAGCGGCCCGGTATGTACATCGGCTCCACCGGTGAACGCGGCCTGCACCACCTGGTGTGGGAAGTCGTCGACAACGCGGTGGACGAGGCGCTGGCCGGACACTGCGACACCATCGACGTGGTGCTGCTCGCCGACGGTGGTGTCCGGGTCACCGACAACGGCCGTGGCTTCCCGGTCGACCTGCACCCCAAGCTGAAGAAGCCGGGTGTCGAGGTCGCGTTGACCGTGCTGCACGCGGGCGGCAAGTTCGACGGCAAGGCGTACGCGGTCTCCGGCGGCCTGCACGGTGTCGGCGTCTCCGTGGTGAACGCGCTCTCCACCAAGATGGCCGTCGAGATCCACAAGGACGGCTTCGTCTGGCGGCAGCAGTACGACCACTCCAAGCCCTCCGCGCTGGAGAAGGGCGAGCCCACCGACCGGACCGGCTCGGCGGTCTCCTTCTGGCCCGACCCGGACGTCTTCGAGACCGTCGACTTCGACTTTCAGACCATCTACCGGCGCCTCCAGGAGATGGCCTTTCTCACCCGCGGCCTCACCATCCACCTGCTCGACGAGCGGGTCGCCGAGGGCGAGGACGGCAAGCTGCGCGAGGTCACCTTCAAGTACGACGGCGGTATCGCCGACTTCGTCCGCCACCTCAACGCCTCGAAGACCCCGATCCACAAGACCGTGATCGAGTTCGGTTCCGAGGAAGAGGGCATGTCGCTCGAGATCGCCATGCAGTGGAACGAGTCGTACGGCGAGTCGGTCTACACCTTCGCCAACAACATCAACACCCACGAGGGTGGCACCCACGAAGAGGGCTTCCGGGCCGCGCTGACCAGCGTCGTCAACCGCTACGGCGCAGACAAGAAGCTGCTCAAGGGCGACGAGAAGCTCTCCGGTGAGGACATCCGCGAAGGCCTCGCGGCGATCATCTCGGTCAAGCTGACCAACCCGCAGTTCGAGGGTCAGACCAAGACCAAGCTCGGCAACACCCCGGTCAAAAGCTTCGTCCAGCGGGTCTGCAACGACCGGTTGGTCGACTGGCTGGACCGCAACCCCGCCGAAGCGAAGATCATCATCACCAAGGCGTCCCAGGCCGCCCGCGCCCGGATCGCCGCCCAGCAGGCACGCAAGCTGGCCCGCCGCAAGTCGCTGTTGGAGTCCGGCTCGATGCCCGGCAAGCTGGCCGACTGCCAGTCCACCGACCCGCGCGAATCCGAGGTCTTCATCGTCGAGGGCGACTCGGCCGGCGGCTCGGCCAAGCAGGGACGTGACCCGCGTACCCAGGCGATCCTGCCGATCCGCGGCAAGATCCTGAACGTGGAGAAGGCCCGAATCGACCGGGTGCTGAAGAACAACGAGGTCCAGGCGCTGATCACCGCGCTGGGCACCGGCATCCACGACGACTTCGACATGGAGAAGCTGCGCTACCACAAGGTGGTGCTGATGGCCGACGCCGACGTCGACGGCCAGCACATCCAGACGCTGCTGCTCACCCTGCTGTTCCGGTTCATGCGCCCGCTGGTCGAGCTGGGTCACGTCTACCTCGCCGCACCTCCGCTTTACAAGATCAAGTGGAACAAGAAGGGCGACGACGCGCAGTACGCGTACTCCGACCGGGAACGCGACGGGCTGATCGCGCTGCGCCAGCAGAAGAAGCCGAACGCCAAGCCGGACGACATCCAGCGGTTCAAGGGCCTCGGCGAGATGAACTACCCGGAGCTGTGGGAGACCACGATGAACCCGGCCACGCGTACCCTGCGTCAGGTCACCCTGGACGACGCGGCAACCGCCGACGAGCTGTTCAGCGTGCTGATGGGTGAGGACGTCGAGGCGCGCCGCTCGTTCATCCAGCGCAACGCCAAGGACGTCCGCTTCCTGGACATCTGACGGGCGCGGTGGCCAGGTCGGAGCTGACCGACCGGCCGCCGGTCCACAGAGTTATCCACAGGTTGGTCGTTATCCACAGCCGTTATCCACAGCACGAAAACGACTCTGAGTCTGATAAGGGTAAACAGTGACCGAATCCCCCGAGTCCACACCTAACGAGCCCGAGGTCCCCGAGGCGCAGGCCGCCGTCGTCTCGCACGACCGGATCGAGCCGGTCGGGCTCGAGGTGGAGATGCAGCGCTCCTACCTCGACTACGCGATGAGCGTCATCGTCGGGCGGGCGCTGCCGGACGTCCGGGACGGGCTCAAGCCGGTCCACCGCAAGATCCTCTACGCCATGTTCGACTCGGGCTACCGGCCCGACCGTGGCTACGTGAAGTGCTCCCGCGTCGTCGGCGACGTGATGGGCCAGTTCCACCCGCACGGCGACTCGGCCATCTACGACGCGCTGGTCCGGATGGCCCAGCCCTGGTCACTGCGCTACCCCCTGGTCGACGGCAACGGCAACTTCGGTTCGCCCGGAAACGATCCGGCTGCCGCCATGAGATACACGGAATGCAAGCTCGACCCGCTGGCGATGGAGATGCTGCGGGACATCGACGAGGACACCGTCGACCTGCAGGACAACTACGACGGCCGGGCCAAGGAGCCCACCATCCTGCCGTCGAGGATTCCGAACCTGCTGATCAACGGCTCCGAGGGCATCGCGGTCGGCATGGCTACCAAGATCCCGCCGCACAACCTGCGCGAGATCGGCGCGGCGGTGCAATGGTGCCTGGAGAATCCGGAGGCGGACGAGCCCACCACGCTCGAAGCGCTGCTGGAGATCGTCAAGGGCCCGGACTTCCCCACCTACGGTCTGATCGTCGGCCAGGCGGGCATCCAGGACGCGTACCGCACCGGTCGGGGTTCGATCCGGATGCGCGCCGTGGTGGAGGTCGAGGAGGACAAGCGCGGGCGGCCGGCGTTGGTGGTCAGCGAACTGCCGTACCAGGTGAACCCGGACAACCTCGCCGAGCGGATCGCCGAGCTGATCAAGGAGGGCAAGCTCGCCGGCATCGCCGACATCCGCGACGAGTCCTCCGGGCGTACGGGCATGCGGATCGTGCTGGTGCTCAAGCGCGACGCGGTCGCGAAGGTGGTGCTGAACAACCTCTACAAGCACACCCAGCTCCAGGAGACCTTCGGCGCGAACATGCTGGCGCTGGTCGACGGGGTGCCGCGTACGTTGAACCTGGCCCAGTTCCTCCGCTACTACGTCGAGCACCAGATCGAGGTGATCCGGCGGCGGACGGCGTTCCGGCTGCGTAAGGCGGAGGAGCGGGCGCACATCCTGCGCGGCCTGTCCAAGGCGTTGGACGCACTGGACGAGGTGATCGCTCTGATCCGGCGTTCACCCACGGTCGAGGATGCGCGCCAGGGCCTGATCCGGCTGCTGGAGATCGACGAGATCCAGGCGACCGCGATCCTGGACATGCAGCTGCGTCGGCTCGCCGCGTTGGAACGGCAGCGGATCCTCGACGATCTGGCCAAGCTGGAGCTGGAGATCGCCGACCTGAAGGACATTCTGGCCAAGCCGGAGCGGCAGCGGCGGATCGTTTCCGAGGAGTTGGGCGAGATCGTCGCGAAGTGGGGCGACGATCGGCGTACGCAGATCATCCCGTTCGACGGCGAGGTCTCCATGGAGGACCTCATCGCCCGGGAGGACGTGGTGGTCACGATCACCCGGACCGGGTACGCCAAGCGGACGAAGGTCGACCTGTACCGCTCGCAGCGGCGTGGGGGCAAGGGCGTCAGCGGTGCGACGCTGCGCCAGGACGACATCGTCAGCCACTTCTTCGTCTGCTCGACGCACGACTGGATACTGTTCTTCACCAACAAGGGGCGGGTGTACCGGGCCAAGGCGTACGAGCTCCCGGAGGCCAGTAGGGTGGCCAAGGGTCAGCACGTGGCGAATCTGCTCGCCTTCCAACCGGATGAGCAGATCGCGCAGATCATCGAGATTCCGAACTACCAGGTGGCTCCCTATCTGGTCCTGGCGACGAAGAACGGCCTGGTGAAGAAGACGCGGCTTGAGGAGTTCGACTCCAACCGATCCGGCGGCATCATCGCGATCAACCTGCGCGATGAGGACGAGCTGGTCGGTGCTGCGTTGGTCGGCCCCACCGACGACCTGCTGCTGGTCTCCAAGAACGCCCAGGCGATCCGGTTCAACGCCACCGACGAGGCGCTACGGCCGATGGGCCGGGCCACCTCGGGTGTGATCGGCATGCGGTTCAGCGATGACGACGAGCTGTTGGCCATGGAGGTCGTCCGGGAGGGCCTGGACGTCCTAGTGGCCACGAACGGTGGATACGCGAAACGTACCCCGATCGAGGAATACCCGGTGCAGGGCCGGGGAGGTAAGGGTGTACTGACTGCGAAGATCACCGAGCGGCGCGGTGGTCTGGTCGGTGCTGTGGTGATCGACCCGGACGACGAGCTGTTCGCCATCACCAGTAACGGTGGCGTCATCCGGACTCCGGTGAAGCCTGTACGCCGTACGCGTGACCGGAACACAATGGGGGTCAAGCTGATGGACCTTCCGGATGGCGTGACTATCGTGGCGATTGCTCGCAATGCCGACGAGCCTGACGAACAGGACTAGTTGAATGACGGAGACACAGGCGAAGTCGGGGAACGCGGGAACCTCGGCCAACCCGGTCGACGAGGAAGCCGCGCAGAACGGCACGCCAACGACCGGCCGCGCGGCCGTAGGCCGGGCCACGGTCCCCGCCGACGCGCCTGCCCCGAAGTTCACCCGGGCTCCCGGTATGGCCCCGCCGCCCGACAAGCCCGGTGACGACCCGGGGGCCGATGCTGCGGAGGAGAAGGCCGGCGGCGAGACTGCCGGTGCGGCGGGTGCCGCCACCGCCACTGCAACCGCCGGTAAGCCATCGGTCACCCAGCCGATCGCCACTCGGGCAGGGCAGTCTCCGTCCGGCATGACGTCGGGCACCACAGGTGTGCTGCCGACAGCCGGTACGGGTACGACCGGCACTCAGCCGCGGGTGACCGGGCTGAGCCCGAAGCCGGACGCGACCCGGCCGCTGAACACCGGTCGCCCGGCGAACGGTGGCGGGCTTCCCCCGGGGGTCGGCACGGCCGCCGTGGGCGCGGCGCGCGTGGGTGAGGCGGTACGCGCAGCGCGTACCTCGGTGAGCTCGGCCGCTTCGCGCGGACCGCGCCGGGCCCGGCTGAACCTCAAGCGGATCGACCCGTGGTCCGTGATGAAGTTCGCGTTCGCCGTGTCGGTGGTGCTGTTCATCGTCATCGTCGTCGCGACCTCGGTGCTGTACCTGGCCTTGGACGCGATGGGTGTGTTCTCCAGCGTGAACGACAGCCTGAGCGATCTGGTCAACGCCGGTGGTGGTCAGGGCACCAGCGGCTTCCAGATCACCGCGAAGGGCGTGATCTTCAGCTCGATGCTGATCGGCGCGGTCAACGTCGTGCTGTTCACGGCCCTCGCCACGCTCGGTGCGTTCGTCTACAACGTCTGCGCCGACCTGGTGGGCGGCATCGAGCTGACCCTCGCCGAGCGCGACTGACAGCTCTCTGCACATGCAGCCGGGCCGACCACGTAGGTCGGCCCGGCTGACTGCGTTCCGCTTGCCGCACCGTGGTCGTCGCTGACACACGCCGTATCGCCGAAACGGCGGGGTGCGCAGTGTCCCGGAAGCCACCGTTCCGGCGGAACGGAGTTGATCACTGTGCTTGCTCTCACGGCCGCCTGTCTGTGCCCGGACGACCCCGCCGGCCGTAGGTATCTCGGTGGGCTCACCGCCTGTTCTCCGGTAGGTTCAGGGGCAACGGCGTTGAGCAGGGCCCGGCCGACCCCCGATTTGGGGCGGCGTGGGCGGATGGGTTAACCTTGCTCGTCGCTACGCGGGGCTATAGCTCAGTCGGTTAGAGCGCAGAGCTGATAACTCTGAGGTCGCTGGTTCGATTCCAGCTAGCCCCACCGCACATGGTCCGACGGCCACGTCGAGCGTGAGGGGTAGCCCCGATGTTCAAGAAGCTGTTGATCCTGGCTGGTGTCGTCGGTGTGGTCGCTGTGGTGGCCATGAAGATGAAGGAAGCCAACGACGAGCGCGCTCTCTGGCACGAGGCGACCACCTCGCCGGATCTGCGCTGACCGCGTACGCTCCGACCACCTGGGCGGCACCGCCCGTCACGGGGCCCTAGCTCAACTGGCAGAGCACTGCCTTTGCAAGGCAGGGGTTAGGGGTTCGAGTCCCCTGGGCTCCACCAGCACTTTCCTTGGTTGATCTCGGTCCGAGTGCAGCCATCCGTACAGCCAAGCCGGTCACGTTGTCCCCTGATTCGGTTGGACTACGACCGTTGCAGGGGCACGTCCAAGACCTCTGGCGTGAGCACTGGGCCAGCCCAGGCGGGTGGGGCGGCCACTAGGCGGAGAGCGACAGCGGTGCCGTACGTCTCACGAGCATTCGCGAGCTTGCCTAGGACTCGGAGCGCCTCGTCTGGATCACCGATGAGCAGTCCCCATGCGCTTGAGCGAGCGTCGAACGTGGCGCCCGTGCTCTTCGCCAGTTTCCGCTGAGCTTCCCACCGCTCCTCGTCGGCGGGAGCGAGCTGGATGTGCACTTCAATGAGTAGCCCTCGGTCAGTAGTCACATACCGAAGGTATCGACCCTGACCGAGGGCTCTCAAGACCGCTATGACGCCTTGGCGGGGCGCGGAGCGGTCGTCACAGGTGCATCGCGCCGCTGTACGGACTTCCAGGGTGCGTGGGGTACTGGACGATCCACCGGTCGTCCTCCTCAGCGAAGACTGATCGGCAGGCAGGGCAGAGGCAACGCGGGTTGTCCGGGTTCCGGCACCAGGTGGCGTCTTGGTCTTGAGGTGCAAGACTTGTTGCGGGTCGGTTCGGCATGGCTGGACTCCTTCGAATCGGTCCAGGGGCTACGTCCGTTGCAGCGGACGTAGCCCCACTTCTCTATCTAGGTGTCACCTCGTGACCGTCATTGGCCGGCTGACCCCAGCGGCTGATCGCAGATCGGGAGTAGCCAGTGAGTTCGGCGATGCGCCGGTAAGGCACCCCTGCGGCCACAGCATGTTGAACGCGGGGGCGCAGGGCTCCGTCCACATGGTTCAACTCATCGAGCAGGCGAAGGCGTTCGGCTCCAAGACCTGCAATCGCACTCACAGCTGCCGCTCGGTCATGCTCGGGTAGGTCGGGAGTCGAGATCACTTCGAACCGATAGCGTCCGGCGGTGAACGAGTGGTTGTCTGCGGACGTTGGCGTCTCAGCCGTCTCCGCGACCACCTGTCGGTCGCGCTGGCGCTGGCGCTTACCCATGTCCCGATGGTGCGCCTGTTGTCCCGATCGGGACAAGCCGTCTCGGGCTGATGCGCTGCCGAATGGGTTCGACCAGACGGGACAGGATGCTGAACAGCCGTGGGGCGGGTAGGCGGATAGCCAGCGGAGCACCTCGGCGATCAGCGGAAGACGATCGAGTGAGCAGTCAGGCCGCGATTGCGGCGGACAGCCGTGCTGCACGGACGCCGGTGCGGGTCACGGGATGCCTGACAGAGCGCCGGTCGGTTGGGTTGGTGTCGTGTGTGGCCTTGGTCGACTCGGAGCTTTCTGTGATCTGTTGCCGAATTGGCCTGTATTAGATCAAGCGCGCTCCGCGCGGCGCGGGCCGGGCGCGGTAACCGGCTCCTGACGGAGCCGCCGCCCCGCCCGCCTTCGGCGGCGGGGCGGTAAGTCAGCCGGCCCGAAAGCCACGCCCGCCCCGCGCGTCACCCACTGGTTCCGTGAAGGGAACCGGTGACGAGTCCCGGAGGTCGACCGGGACCAGGACGACAACGTCCTACCTCACGTCACGCATCCAGCCTCACGACGGGAACCGCGCGGACCGGTCGACGGCCAGGCCGGTCGAGTTGCCGAACGAAATCACGCCGACCGCTCACGGGTCCGAGGTGGGAAAGAGGTGAAGGTGGGAAAGGGTGCGGAGGATGAGGGCGGGTTGGGGTTAGTCCTTGTCGCCTCTGGCGGGGGCCAGACGACTCCAGGATGGAGTTGCCGAACGGTTGCGGCCGTGGGTGGTAGTGGTTGAGGGGATGCCATCCCGCCTACCGCCGACCCAGGCAAGCCGAGCAGACCAGGGCCAGGGTGACAAGGTCGTTCGTCCGGTAGGGCGCTCCACCTTGTCACCCTGGCCCTGGCCCGCTCCACCGAGGTGTGGGTCGGCGGCAGACGGGATGGCATCAGCAAAGGCGGAGCCTTGTCGATACACTCGACCCGTGCTCCCAGGGCTGCAATTCACCGACTTTCACAAATTCCTTGTAAGTGTCGGCGGCCTATCCCTTGCGAGCGGGATTGCGTTACCTCTGCTCTTATTGCGATCCCAAAAAGCCCTACTGGTGTCCGAAAAAGACATCTCACTTCTGGCGCCGTCGGCCGCGAAGGCCGTTCGCTCGCAGCAGGATCAGTTGGCGTGGCTTATTCGTTACTGGCCGATCGTATCGGTGGTATTAGTAGTTCTAGGCGCCTCGCTCGTCGTAAAAGGCGCCATCATGTGGAAACGTCGACAGGATCGCCTTAACGAGAGAGATGACGCAGAAATTGATCGCGTGAAGGCGGAGCGAGAAAAGTTCCATCAAGAGACTTTACTCCTCGCCCGGCAACACCAAGAGTCACCAAGTCAGGCTGATGTCAGCCTAGAGGAAAAGGCGGCCGAATCGGTAGGAGAGGAGAATTCTGAAGGCCGGCCATCTGTGCCTGCCGCCGACGACGACGACGGAACTTCTGCGGGGCCCTCGCAGCCTTCGGTTCCAGAGCAGCGGGCCGACGAGGAGACTGCCAGTAAGAAGCAGCTCCGCGCCATGACACTTCAAGTGGAGGCGGAGGAGCTAGTTCTTCGGAAGGTCCGTTCTCTTTATCGGGGACACCTCGATATGGTTCGTGATGTCCGAATCGGTAACGTACGGGCCGATGCGCTAGCGATGTCACGATCGCCGGATATGCCGAGCTTGATTCTTGATATTCGGACAGTGCTCGTCCGCCCTGATTGGCTTACTCACTTCCGCCGCAGATTCCAAGAGAGCCTTCGGTGGATGTCTCAAGTAAAGGACGTGGCTGCCACTGAACTGCATGCCGATGTTAAGCCTGTAGTGTTATTTGTGTTCAACCAAAACCCCTCCGAGAAGACCGTGCTCTCGGTTAGGCGACTGATTTCTCGCCTATTGGATGACTATCGGGCGGTCGAGCGAGGGCCGGTTCATGGCTTGATTGCTCTAACGACTGTTTCTGATTTACTTAAGACGGATTCCATAGTGGCTGATTTGATTTCGCGGGGCGAGTTTGGGGCGGTGGATACCCTCAATCCCCAGTAACATCGAAGTGATTCGATCAGTAGGGGGCTGCGCGTGACCCCGACGAGACGCAGGACCGGGCAGGGTATGCCATTTCGGGCCAGCAGGTCAGGTGAGGCTAAGGTGCGTGGGCCGATCAAGTGATGCATGGACAAAGGCAGCGCAGAGGCAGCTAATCAGCCAGCAGTCGCCAACGACGCCTGGCGCTGGTTGGCACCACGGGCAGGCTCAGTGGCGCCAGACGACAACGGCCGACAGCCGAGGGTGCACCGTGCTGGCGTTCGGGACGAAGTGGCCGGCTTCGTCCTGCCGAACTGATACTGCCGAGCTGCTTGGCCTTACCATTTGCCATGTGCAAGACGACAGCAGCGGGCACATCTGGCGCGAAGAGGTGGCGAAGAGAGTGCCGCTGGCTCATGACGCCCAGGTGCTCGGTCGGCTGATCGAGTACGACCGTGACCCGTCTGAGGTCGCGTACTACGAAGCGTTCGCGGACCCGGACGCGCAGGCGGTGGACGATGCGCAGCGGTCCTACGCCGGGCAGTACCTCCGTAAGTTGCGGCGGCTTGACGAGCGACGCAAGCACGCCAGGAGCGACCGCGAGGCCTGACGGCTGTACAGCCATCCGTACAGCCAAGACGACCGACGGACGCGGTCAGGGGCCGACGGTAGGCGACACAGCGAGCAGGCCAGCCACGGTCACCGACGCCAGCCGACAGAGGTCTTGATCTTTGCAAGGCAGGGGTTAGGGGTTCGAGTCCCCTGGGCTCCACCAACTTCCGCTGCGAGTTCAACGCCCGAGTGGCCAGGGTCTCCGCAGCAGGACTGGCCGACTGGACCGATGCGTCATTTGCAGGCAGGAATGCCAGGCCTCGTCGGCTCGCTGGAACGTCCGCCGGGCCGCTGATCACATAGCGGGCGGTGCCTTAGCGCGCGGTGTACACGGCCAGCGCCCAGGACGTGGGAGAGTCCGAGGGGGCGTCGGCCAAAGTGTCCAGCTGCTGCCATTCGAGCCGGAGCTGGTCCCCGTCCCGCGGTAACCAGGCAGGGTCGATGGTCTGCGTCAGCTCCGGGCCGTGACGGTGCGGGCAGACAAGGAATTGAGCGCCTTGGGTGTCCGGGATGTCGGCCGCGCTTCCGCCAGTGTGCGTCCACGACATTCCCAGCTTGAGCGCGGACCTCGCGCTGTTGGTGTGTAGGACGGGGAGCCGGCAGGAGGCACGCACCACTATCGGTCGCGAGGTCGCCGGCACCTGGACGGCCACCGAGTTCTGGGAGGTCGTCTTCAGCATGACCAAGTGGACTCGGTCGTAGCCAACGCCGTTTACGGTGATCGACTGCGGCAGCTCGCGGGTGTTCGCGGTGGGCGGGACGGTGAATCCGATGACCAGGCACGCCGCCACGACGACGGCGACGACCGCGACGCCGGCCAGCCACCGCAGTCTGCGACCCTGCCCGGTCACCATCATTCGAGTCTATGGGCGGGGTCCGTCTGTTCGTGGAGCGTGATGAAGGTGGGGTAGGCCGAGGGCGGCGGCCAGGGTGAGTCGTGGGTCCGGGGTCAGTTCACCGGTCAGGCTTCGTGACCTGATAGCAGGGCGAGGAGGCCGTGACCGTCCTCGACTCGGGCATCTGGTTGCAGGTCGGGGTGGGGCGGCTCGTGGTCGGTGCGAGGTGAGCGCATGAGGATCGCGGCACCGGCACCCGCCTGACGGGCGCAGGCGATGTCGCGGTGCACGGTGTCTCCGACGAACCAGCATTCGCTGATCGGTACGCCGATGGAGTCGGCGGCCAACCAGGCCAGCCGGGGGTTGGGTTTGCGGAGTCCGGCCTCGTCGCTGTAGAACTCGGCCGCGAAGAGGTCGGAGAGCCCGGCGGTGGCGAGGAAGTCCCGATGCGCGGCTCCGCAGAGCGCGTTACTGACCACCGCCATGGGCAGGCCCGCATCCGCTGCGGCCCGCAACGCTTCCGGGATTCCGGGACGGATCTGCCATTCCGGTCGCCAGGCCCAGGCGTACGCCAGCGGGGTCGCCGCTTCCTCGACTGCGGTGCGGGCCTGCTCGGGCCAAGCCTGGGTCACGAAGTCCGCCCACACCTGGGTGTGTGGCAGTTCGATCGGTTCGTCGGTGCGGCCGGCGTCGTCGCGCCACCGGGCGTAGGCCCTGCTGCCCTCGGTCAGGTCTGCGGTGATCTGCTCGACCGGAACGGTGTCGCCGACCAGGTCGGACAGCCGCCGAACCAGGCCCGGTGGAGCCGGTGTCTGTCGCGGAGCGTCGGCCAGGACGCCACCGAAGTCCAACAGGAGCGCACGAGGCGATCGCAGCATGACGCTCATCCTTCCCTATGTCGGATTCGAGAGCAGGAGGCGGAAGCTGCATTGATCGCGGGTGGCAGGGGAGGACGGGGCTGCCGGATGCGGGCCGGGCCAGGGCGAGTCGATCTGGACTTTACCGGGGCTGCGGCGGGAATCCGGTGGTCGCAGGCTAGCGTCGAGGGCGTGAACAGCCGCTCTCCTCGTGTCCTGCCCGCCGACGGTGATCTCGCCGAGGCGGCGTCCGTGCTGCGTACCGGCGGGTTGGTGGCTTTTCCCACCGAGACCGTCTACGGCCTGGGGGCGAACGCGTTGGACGCGCGGGCGGCGGCCCGGATCTTCGAGGCGAAGGCACGGCCCAGCTTCGATCCGCTGATCACCCATCTGGCGGACGTCGCCGACCTGGAGCCGCTGGTCGGGGCGGTGCCGCAGGCGGTGGCCGCGTTGGCGGCGCGGTTCTGGCCGGGGCCGTTGACACTGATCGTGGACCGGCCGGCGGTGGTTCCGCCGATCGTCACCTCTGGGCTGGCGACCATGGCGGTGCGGGTGCCGGACAACGAGTACGCGCGGCGGCTGATCGCGGCAGCGGGGGTGCCGGTGGCCGCGCCGAGCGCCAACCGGTTCGGTCAGCTCAGCCCGACCCGGGCCGAGCACGTGGTACGCGGGCTGGGCGCCGCCGTGGACGTGGTGCTCGACGGTGGGCCGACCCGCTGTGGGATCGAGTCGACGATTGTGGACGCCCGGGGGGAGCGTCCGGTGGTGCTGCGTCTCGGCGCGTTGCCGGTCGAGGAGTTGGAGAAGGTGACCGGCCCGGTGACGATCCGTCCGGGTAGCTCGGGGCAGCCGGTGGCGCCGGGTACGCTGGCCGCCCACTATGCCCCGCGTACGCCGTTGCGGCTGCTGGGCGCCGGTGAGCCGCCGGCCGAGGGCGGAGAGCGGCGGGGTTACCTGGCCTTTCGGGACCGGCCGGCGGGCGACTGGGCGGCGGTGGAGGTGCTCTCGGTCTCCGGTGACCTGACCGAGGCGGCGGCACGACTCTTCGAGGCGCTGCACCGGCTGGACGCGGCCGGCGTCGGCGAGATCGTGGCCGAGCCGGTGCCGGAGAACGGTGTCGGCCGGGCGGTCAACGACCGGCTGCGGCGGGCCGCCGCCACCTGGCGGCCCCACTAGGGCCGGGTGGACCGGGCCGGCCGGCTCGGGCGGGCGGCGCGGTGCCGGTGGCCGGCAGTGTCCGTCGAGTGCTTCCTACATCCGATGTACCGATCGGTACAGAACGTGGTCCAGCTCACCAACCGATCGGTACAGAATCCTGCTACGGTTGACTTAGAACCGAGCGGTACAAAACGCGGACATGGGTCCGCTCCACTCGGACGGTCGATCGGGATCAACCGATCGGCGTCAAGAGAACGGAAAAATGATCATGAGCTCTGTTGCGACTGACTCGCGTATGTCGACCCAGGAACTGCGCGACTTCTACCTCCGGTATGTCGAGCTGGCGAACAAGCGCGAGTTCGAGCGCATGGCTGATTTCGCCCACGAAGAGGTCATCATGAACGGCACCCCGGTCAAGATGGCCGACATGGTGGCCGAGTTCTACAAGCACGTCGACGCCGTGCCGGATCTCCACTGGGAGATCCAGGAGATCGTCGTCGAGGGCGACCGGATCGCCGCCCGTCTGATCGACACCGGGACGCCGGTCAAGGAGTGGAACGGCCTGACCCCCTCCGGGGCGTCGGTGACGTTCGCCGAGACCGCCTTCTACCAGCTCGAGGACGGCAAGTTCAAGTTCATGTGGTACCTGATGGACACCGACTCGGTGCGGCGACAGCTCGCCGGCTAACTGGTGTGGACCGGCTCGGCCCCGCCGTCCGGCTCGGGTGGACGGCGGGGTGTTCCGTCGGGCTGCGGCAGCCGGGCCACCAGGCGGGTCAGGGCGCCGTTGGCGAAGGTGGCGCCGAGGGCGGAACCGGTGGCGATGGTCCAACCGACGGGCCCGAGCGGGGTGCACCCGAAGAACTGGCTCACCCCGGGCGTCTGCACCACCGCGACCAGTACGCCGAACGACGCGGCGGTCGAGGCGAGCACGGTCGGGCTGGTGCCGCCGGCCAACACGGTCTGCCCGAGTTGCGTACCGACCAGGGAGACCAGGGCGACGGTGCCGGCGCGCCGACGACGGCCGGTGTAACGGGCCAACGTCCAACCTGCGGTCGCGCCCAGCGTGGTAGCGGCGGCCCGCAGCCCGATCTCCCTGGTCATGGTCTGGCCGAGCGAGGTGTCCGGCCCTTCACGCAGCATGCCGTCGGCGTGCTCGGCGGCGGGTGGTCGGACGGCGATGGCCATCGCGGGTGCCATGTCGGTGAGCAGGTTGACCAGCAGCAGTTGACGTCCGTTGAGCGCCGCCTGACCGGTGGCGGCGGCGGTCAGCACGCTGAACGCGATCTCGCCGAGGTTGCCGCCGACCAGAATGCTCAGCGCGTGACGTACCGAGGACCACATCGCACGGCCTTCGACCAGGGTGGCGATGATGGTTTCCAGCCGGTCGTCGGTGACGACCAGGTCGGCGGCGGCCCGGGCGGCGGGGGTGCCGCGTTGACCGAGGGCGATGCCCACGTCGGCGAGCCGGATCGCGGGCGCGTCGTTGGCGCCGTCACCGGTCATCGCCACGGTTCTTCCACGCTTCTGCAACGCCTGGATGATCCGGACCTTGTGGGTCGGGGTGCACCGGGCCACCACGTCGGTCGCGGCCAGCCGGTCGGCGAGGGTGTCGTCGTCGAGTTCGTCGAGGTCGGTGGCGGTGACGACACGTTGGGCGTCACCTTCGCTGATGGTGGCGGCGATCGCCTCGGCGGTCGCCGGATGGTCCCCGGTGATCATGATGGTGTGCACGCCGGCCTGCCGGATGCGGCGTACGGCCGGCGCGGCACTGGCGCGCACCCCGTCGGCGATGGCCAGGAACCCGGTGAAGGTCAGGCCGGTCACGTCGTCGTCGGTGATGACGGAATCGCCGACGACGCATTCGGCGACGGCGAGGATGCGGTGTCCGGCCCCGGCGCGTTCGCCGAGCTGCCGCTGGAGTTCGGCCCGGCCTGCGTCGTCCAGCGGCTCCTCCCGGCCGCCCGTGCGGCGGGCGGCACAACGGGGCAACACCTTCTCGGGCGCGCCCTTCACACTCAGCAGCATCCGGCCCTGGGTCTCGCCGACGCTGGCGTGGTAGCCCCGGGACGGTTCGAACGGCAGGCCGCCCGATTCCCGCCAGCCCGGCGCTGCGTCCTGCTCGTGGACTCCGGCGGCGCGGGCGCCCCGTAGCACCGCGCGGTCGGTCTGCATGGACAGTTCCTTCGGATCCTCGGCGGCGGGAGTGGCACGCAACGCTGCCGCGAGGGTCCGCCGCAACCGGTCGTCGAGTTGCTCTGTCGAGGCGTAACCGTCCGCGTCGCCGACGCCGGCCAGCAGCAGATGCCCCTCGGTGAGGGTGCCGGTCTTGTCGAAGCAGAGGACGTCGACGCGGCCCAGCGCCTCGATGGTGCGCGGGTTGCGGACCAGCGCGCCGTGCTCGGCCAGCCGTCGAGCGGCAGCCAGTTGGGCGGCGCTGACCAGGAACGGCAGTCCCTCGGGCACCGAGGCCACGGCCAGGTTCGCGGCGGTCGCGGCCGTCTGGGCCAGGGGTACGCCGCGCAGCAGCCCGGCACCGACCACCGCCACGGCCGATCCGGCGGCCAGGGGGATCGCGGCGCGGGTCAGGTTGCCCAGCCGGGCTTCGACTCCGCTGGCGGGTGGTGCCTGTCGGGCCAGGGCGAGGCTGCGTCCGGCTTCGGTGTCGGTGCCGGTGGCCACCACCACGGCGGTGCCCTGCCCGGCGGCGATGGTGGTTCCTTCGTAGAGCATCGATCGGCGTTCGGCGACGGCTGCGGCGACCACCGGCTGGTCGGTCTTGCTGACCGGCAGCGATTCGCCGGTCAGGGAGGATTCGTCGGCCTCCAACCCGACGGAGTCCAGCACCCGGCAGTCGGCCGGTACGGCATCGCCGGATTCGAGCACGATCACGTCACCGGGTACGAGGTCGTCGGCGGGTACCACCCGTTCGGTGCCGGATCGGCGGACCCGGGCGGTGACCGCCGAGCGGGACAGCAGTTGGGCCAGCGCCTTCTCGGTGTTGCGTTGGTGCACGGCGCCGACCAGCGCGGAACCGCCGACCACCCCGCCGACCAGGGCCGCGTCGACCAGGGAGCCGAAGCTGGCGGACAGTGCCGCCCCGGCGATGAGTACCGGTGTGAGCGGGTTGACCAGTTCGTCGGCGAAGGCGTGGAACAGTCCACCCGGGCCGGCCACCTCGCCGGGGCCGGCGCTCTGGCGGCGTTCCGCCTCGGTGTCGGTCAACCCGTCAGGCCCGCTGTCGAGTTGGTCGAGGACGGTCGGCACCGGCATCAGGTGCCAGGCGGTGATCGCCGGAGCGGGTGTTTCGGTGTGCTCGGACAGCCGAGTGGCCCGCCAGACGCCGTGGCCGAACGCCAGTGCCGCGGCGCCGTTGACTGCGGCGAGGGTACGAATGGGAAGTGCGGCACGGTCGGCGGTCAGTGCACTCAGTGCGCCCAGACCGGTGCCGGCCAGGCCGACGCGCATGTTCTGTGCGGTCATCCGACGGGCCACCCCGGCCGCTTCGATGATCAGTGCGGCCACCCGCAGGTCGGTGCCGATCAGCAGATGGGCACCCCAGGGTGGCAGCGCTTCCGGGTCGGCGACGCCGAGGCCGCAGTCCGCTGCGGCGAGCGCCGCCCGGTCGCCGGAGACGAGCATCACCATCGCGCCTTCGCGTTGCAGCACGCGAATCGATGCGGCCAATTCGTCGCCGCCGGGCAGCAGCGCATCAGCGGAGGTGTGTCGCGGCGCAATGCTGCCGGCCACGATGAGCCGCAGGCCCGCCTGCCGAGCGACGGCCGGCAGGCTGTCGACGCCCGGCGCGGGTTCCGGCTCCACCCGCAGCACGGCCGCCAGGGTGTCACCCTGGGCGAGGCCGAGCAGGTCTCCACCACGCTCGCGCAACCGGCGGCTGTCGTCGGTGTCGCCGGGGTCGTGTGCGTCGAGCTGTTCGAGCGGGCCGAGTTGCCATCCGTCGAGACGGCGTACCTCGCGTGGAGCGTCCGGCTCGAAGAGGGCGAACGCCCGTGCGGCCACCTGAGATGTGTCGGCGCCGGGCAGCGGGGCCAGGTCGGCCAGTACGCCCCGGTCGGTGCCGAGTACCCGGGTGTCCAGCACCAGGGTGTCGATCCGGTCGAGCTCGCGCAGAACGCTTCGGTCCATGGCGATGACGCCGCGCTTGGCGAGGATCCGGCCGAGCTGGGCGCCGTACCCTTCACGGCCGCTGCCCGGTGCCTTCGGCAGCGCGGACAGGCCCAGCGCGGCGGCCCGTTTCGCGCCGATCACCGGCGTGGCCGCGGCGAAGGCCGCGGCACCGCTGCCGAGCATCCGGGTCTTGTAACGGTCGACGATGCTGTCCGGCTTCGGGCAGGGACGTTCACCTTCGGGCGTACGGGCGACGGCCCGGTCCGGTGCTCCGGTGAGTCGCGGCTCGGCCTTCTCCCAAGCGCGCAGCTGGGCCAGTCCTTCGCCCCACTGCACGACCCGTTGCGCCCCGTCGAGCACGATTCCCGTCCAGCCACCGGCGAGACCCTGCACCACCGCTTCGGCGAGCGGGAACAGCAGGTCGGCGCGGGGATCGCTGCGCACGCCCAGGCCGGCGAGAGTGTGCAGCCGGGGGTGCAGGTCGACGGCGCCGAGCAGGCCGGCGACCTCGGCGGGAATCGGCGTGATGGGCAGGATGCGGGTGGCTGCCGAGATGGTCAGGCCGAGCGCGTCGGAGGCGAGCGCGCCAAGGGTACGGGCGGTTCGCGGTCCCTCCTCGGGCGGTTGCGGCGGTGGGATCTCCGGGTCCGGCTCGTGCGGGCAGGTGCGTTCGGTGCGGGCGATGGTGGCGATGAGTTCGCGTACCTTCGGCCCGGGTGTGTCGACGGCGACGATGACCCGGCCGGAGGGTGCGTTGACCCGGGCCCAGAGCACGCCAGGCATCCGTTGCAGCGCCGTTTCGACCTGGCGGGCGAGGACGTCGCCACCGTCCTGGCAGACGCCGTGCACCTCGATGTGGTGTCGTCCCGGCCGGGACCAGACCCGGCGGCTGCTCAGCCCGATCGTGCGGGCCAGCCGGGTGACGGCCGCGCCGGCGTCACGGGCGACATCGTGCACCAGCGGTACGTCGACCGGTGGCCGGAGGCGGCGGACGAGGCCGCCGAGCGACGTCATCGACGGGTAGGACGGATCGGGTGGTTGCTCAGCCTCCCGCTGCTTCTGCCGTACCGCATCTCGCCTCCTACCGATCGTGCCCGGCGGCCTGGCTTCCCGCCCGGGCGTCCCTTATGCCCGTCCGGGTGGGGGAAGTTTTCCTGTTCGGGTGGGCATGAGCCGGTCCGGTAGGTGGAATGCCGGATGACCAACGGGCAAGGGGAGGTCGAGATGAGTGGGGGCCGGGGAGGCCTGGCGAATCCCGTGATCGGCCGCCGATGAGCTTCCTGACGCTGCTGCCGCTGGCGGTGGTCATGGTCGCTGGCACCCAGTTGGTGGCGGCGGTCTTCTTCGCCTCGTCCGACCGGCCCAGGGCCGCGTCGCTGGGCTACCTGGCGGGTGCGGCGATCGTGGTGGGTGGCGGTACGACGCTGGCCTGGCTGGCCATCCGCCTATTCAAGATCAGGTTATCGACCGGTGGTGGACGGAGCGGTATCGAACGGAACATCGACTGGCTCGTCCTCGGGCTGCTCGTGGTGCTGGCGATCGTGGTGTATCTGCTTCGCCACCGTGGTCCGCCTGACTGGATGGGCCGGCTCCAGCATGCCAGCCCTCGGTACGCGTTCCGGATCGGTCTGCTGCTCTTTCTGGCCATGCCGACCGACGGCCTGACGATGATCGCGGTCGGGGCGGCTGCCGCCCGGCATGATCAGGCCTGGTGGCATCTGCTGCCGTTCGTGCTGCTCACCTTGATCCTGCTCGCCCTGCCACTGCTCGCGCTGCTGCTGCTCGGGCGCCGGGCGGCGACGGTGCTGCCCAGGATCAGGAACTGGGCCGACACCCACGCGTGGATAGTCAGCGAGGCGGTGATCGCACTCTTCTTCGTGATCACCGTTCTTGATCTGGTGCGATGACACGTTCGAGGGAACGGCGGGAAGGCGAGCCTCTTTCCCGTTAGGCCCGTCCTAGGGTCGGATCATGCTCACGTTCGTCGCCACCAGCATCCTGTACGTCTGTGGGTTCGTCTTCCTGTACGGGGTGATCCGGCTCGCCGTCCGACATGCCCTTGAGGATGTCGAGACGCGCCGCGTCCAGGCCCAGCGGGCGGAGGAGATGGCCGCGGCCCGGGATCGCGCGTTGCTGAACAAGCACGGCTACCTCACCAACAACGGCTGAGGGACGCTCGGCTGGTCCTGCAGCCGGGATGGCTCGGGTGATTCGGGCGGCTGCCGGCGGTGTGACCTGCGGGGGATGCGACGATCTCAGCTGTGATGGGAACGTTGAAGACCGAGCCCGCCCGTACCCGCCCCGACCTGCTGGCCGCGCCCGTCGCCGCCGCGCTGGCCGCATGGCCGACCGACGCTCCGGCGGAGGTCGACTCGGTGCTGGTCGCACCGATCGACGCAGAACTCGCCGACACCGCCGAGTTCTGCGCCGCGTACGAAGTGGGGCTGGACGAGTCGGCCAACTGTGTCGTGGTCGCCGGCAAGCGTGAGGGTGTGATCCGCTACGCGGCCTGCCTGGTGCTCGCCACCACCCGGGTCGACGTCAACGGAGTGGCCCGGCGGGCCCTGGACGTACGCAAGGCCAGCTTCGCGCCGATGGCCGACGCGGTCGAGTTGACCGGCATGGAGTACGGCGGGATCACGCCGATCGGCCTACCGGCGCAGTGGCCGATCCTGGTCGACGCGCGGGTGGTGGCCGCGCCGTACGTCATCATCGGGTCGGGCGTACGGCACAGCAAGATCGCGCTGCCCGGGGCGGCGCTGGCCGCCCTGCCGAACGCGCGGGTGGTGGAGGACCTGGCCAAGCCGGCCTAGATGCTGATCTTCCTCGATGTTGTTGCACGTGAAACATCGGGGCGATCACTCAGTTGTCAGCAGCCTCGCGCTGCTCGACCTCGGCCAGGGCGGCCAGCAGCGTGGCCGGCGCCTGGGCGCCGGAGACCGCGTACTTGCCGGCGAGCACGAAGGTGGGCACGCTGGTCACCCCGATCTGACGGGCGGCGGCCAGTTCGGCGGTGAGTTCGGTGACCCCCTCGTCGGAGCCGAGGAAGCGGCGGGCTTCGGTGCCGTCCAGGCCGACTTCGGTGGCGAGGGCGGCGAGCGCCTCGGCTGACCCGATGTCGACGCCGTCGGTGAAGTGGGCGCGGTGCAGTGCCTCGACCGTCTCACCGCCGCGACCTCGCTCGTCGGCCCAGGTGATCAGCCGGTGCGCGTCGAAGGTGTTGGCCGCGATCGCCCGCTCGAAGTGGAAGTCCAGCCCGATGCCCGCACCGATCTCGGTGACCCGGCCGACCATCTGCCCGACACGATCCGCTCCGCCGAACTTCTCGCCCAGCGCGTCCAGCAGCGGTCGGGGCTCGCTGACCGGCGTCGGATCGAGCTGGAAGGGCCGCTGCCGGACGGTGACCTTGCCGTCGTACGAGGCCAAGGCCATGTCGAGTTGCCGCCGGCCGATCCAGCACCAGGGGCAGACCACGTCGGCGTAGATGTCGATCTCCATAACCGGCGTCAACTCGCCGGTTCGGCGATCTGTTCCCGCACCTGCCGCTTGAGTCGGCCCAGGATGGCGGTGCCGCCGCGCACCCGCAGCGGGCTGATCGCCTGCGCCAGGCCCATCCGCTGATACAGGTCGTCCGGCACGGCGAGCACCTGCTCGGGGCTGGCTCCGGCCAGCCCCTCGGCGAGGATGCCGGCGAACGCCCGAGTGGTCGGTGCCTCCGGCGGACAGTCGAACAGGGTGCGTACCGTGCCCTCAGGCGTCAACTCGGCGCGCAGGAAGAACGGCGTCTGGCACTCCGGTACCTGCTCCATGCCTTCGTGGCCCTCCTGACCGGCAGGCAGCGGCGGCACCGCGTCGGAGTACTCAAGCAGCATCTCCAACACCACGTCACGCGGCGCGGCGGCGAACTCGTCCACGATCTCGGCCAGCTTGCTCGGCATCTCGGGCATCCCGCCAGGCTACCGGCGTGCCGTCCTCACAGCGTGGGGGCTTGCTCACTGATCTGCCCGAGGGCGGACTGCGGGTCGAACTGCACGGCCAGGTCGCCGAGGGAGACGATGCCGACCAGCTTGCGCTCGGCGTCGCAGACCAGCACCCGGCGTACGCCCCGTTCGCGCATCAGTGCCGCCGCGTCGCCCGCGGAGCAGTTCTGCTCGATCATCACCACTTCGCGGGTGGTGATCGAGCCGATCGTCGTACTGGTGGGGTCGCTGTTGGCGGCGACCGCCCGGACCACGATGTCGCGGTCGGTGAGCAGCCCGGCGAGGGTGGCGCCGTCGGTGACGACGACGTCACCGATGTCGGCCTCCTTCATCACCCGGGCCGCCTCGTCGAGGGTGGTTTCCGCCGGCAGGTAGATGACCTGTCGGGTCATCACGTCAGCGACGCGGTAGTCGGACATGAGAGCCTCCATGCAACGTTCGGCCGATCGAAATGCGGTACCCCGTTCTCCGGCGACTACACCCCATCCGGCACACGGGTCACCGGTCTACCGGCGGCGCCAGGTGGGCGAACAGGTCGGCCAGCGGCAGTTCGGTGCGCTCGCCGGTGGCCCGGTCGCGTAGCTCGACGTACCCGTCGGCGAGGCGGCGTCCGACCACGACGGTGCGCGGGATGCCGATCAGCTCGGCGTCGGTGAACTTCACCCCGGCCGAGACACCGGCCCGGTCGTCCACGAGCACTCGCAGGCCGGCGGCGGACAGCCGTGCGCCGAGGTCGAGCGCCGCGTCGAGCTGCGGACCCTTGCCCGCAGCCACCAGGTGTACGTCGCACGGTGCCACCGAGGTCGGCCAGACCAGTCCCCGCTCGTCGTGATGCTGCTCGGCGATGGCCGCCACCGCCCGGGACACCCCGATGCCGTAGCAGCCCATGGTGAGTCGCACCGGCTTGCCCTGCGGACCGAGCACGTCGACGGCGAAGGCGTCGGTGTAGCGGCGGCCGAGTTGGAAGATGTGTCCGATCTCGATACCCCGACGCATGGTCAGCCGACCGTCGGCGCAGGCCGGGCAGGGGTCACCGGCGCGCACCTCGGCGGCCTCGACCGTGCCGTCGGGGGTGAAGTCCCGGCCGCACACCACGTTTGTGGCGTGCCGGCCCGGCTCGTTGGCGCCGGTCAGCCAGGCCGTCCCGGCCACGACCCGGGGATCGACCAGATACCGGATGCCGAGCTTGTCGAGCACCTGCGGCCCGATGTAGCCACGGACCAGCTCGGGACGGGTGTCCCAGCCGTCGAAGATGTCCACGGCGGCCGGCGACAGCGCGGCACCCAGCCGCTTCAGGTCCACCTCTCGGTCGCCGGGCACCCCGACGACGAGCAGTTCCGCCTCGTCGGCGCCCGGACGGCGTACGGTCAGCACCACGTTCTTCAGGGTGTCGGCGGCGGTCCAGTCGGTCCGACCGGCGAGCGCCCGGTCGTTGGCGAGCGCGACCAGGCCGGAGATGGTCGGCGTCTCCGGAGTGTCGTGCACATCGACGGCCGGCTGCCGGTGCGGGTCGCCGGTCGGCGGGGCGACGGTCGTGACCGCCTCGGTGTTGGCCGCATAGGCACAGCCGGTGCAGCCGACATAGGTGTCCTCGCCGACCGGCGCGGCGGCCAGGAACTCCTCCGATGCGGAACCGCCCATCGCCCCCGACACGGCGTGCACCACCGTGTAGTCCAGGCCGAGCCGGTCGAAGATCTTCTGGTACGCCTCGCGGTGCCGGCCGTACGCCGTCCGTAGCCCGTCGTCGTCCAGGTCGAAGGAGTACGCGTCCTTCATCAGGAACTCGCGGCCACGCAGCAGCCCGGCGCGGGGGCGGGCCTCGTCGCGGAACTTGGTCTGGATCTGGAACAGCGTCACCGGAAGATCCCGGTACGAGCTGAACAGGTCCTTCACCAGCAACGCGGCCAGCTCCTCGTGGGTGGGCGCGAGCAGGTGCTCGGCGCCGCGCCGGTCGGCCAGGGTGAAGATGTCGTCGCCGTACTCCGTCCACCGCCCGCTGGTGCGGTACGGCTCGGCCGGCAGCAGCGCCGGGAAGTGCACCTCCTGGCCGCCGATCGCGGTCATCTCGGCCCGGACGATCTCGGTGACCCGATCCAGGACCAGCTTGCCCAACGGCAGCCAGGTGTAGCCGCCCGGTGCGGGCCGCCGCAGGTAGCCGGCGCGCAGCAGCAGCCGATGGCTCGGCACCTCGGCGTCGGCCGGGTCCTCGCGCAGGGTCCGGAGCAGCGTGGTGGACATCCGCAACAGCATTGCCGCAGCGTACGACCGCAGGGCCGGTGTCGGCGAACGCATTGCGCACCAGCGGTGGTCAGGTGGCTCGCTCAACCCGGCCCGGTGCGCCGGGGATCGGGCCGGGCCGGTCGGGGCGCGGCGGCGAGCCGCAGGCAGTGATCGCCACAGACGACGTGTCACCCGGTGGTTCCTGTTCGGAGCCACCGGGTGACAGCATGGTTGTGCTGCTAAGCGTGCGGCAGTCGGGTGCGGCGTCGAGCCAGGAGCAGCAGGATGCCGCCAACCGCCAGCATGGCGAGACCGACACCGGTGATCAGCCCGGCCGGTGGACCGGTGACCGGCAAACCACCCCCACCCCCGCCGCCGTCGTCCTTGGGGAATGCGGCGACCACGACGGCGAAACCGTCCTGGTTGTCGCTGACGTCCACATCGGCTGCCGGTACGGCGACCGCGTTCGCCGGCAGTCGGGTCCGCTTGGCAGCGGAGCGGGCTTCCGCCCGCTCGGTCAATCCTTCGACCTGGACCATGCCGCCCTTCAACGTGACAGGCGCCTTGGTGTCGGCCGGTACATCTATCACCATGCCCAACTCGACAGCGGAGTAAAGATCCTCATTGTGGTTCTCCTCCTCCGCTGGTACGAGCGCAAGGCGGTCGTAGGTGCAGACCGCCGTCCGTCCGTCACTGCCGATCACACATGCTTCCTCCGGCTGATTGAACGTCACGCCCTCGGGCAGGCGGATCGTGACCTTGAGGCCGCTGACCGCCTTTCGGCCGTGGTTGGCGACCAGGTATCCCAACCCGCCCGCCTCCCCGGGGTTCAACGGTCCATGAGGTTCGAGCGGGCCCGGATCGACGGGCACCGACTGAGTCACGTCCGGTGCCTTCACCGACAGGTCGGCTTCGGAGTTGTCGACCACGTTGAGCGTGAACCGCTTCCTGGTCTCGACGGGCCTGTGGTCATCCCAGGACATGCCGGCCGAGACACCGAACTCGCCTTCGAAAGGCTCCTTCGTATTTGTGCTGACGGTAATGAGGAGGGGAATTTCGACGGTCCCGCCGGGGGCCGGAATGAGGTGAGGGTCATCGACCGAATTGATGTCACACCCCCAGGCCCCCCAGTCCCCGTCGCAAAGGCCGGAGCCGCGCGCCCACTCCACGGTGGCCCTGAACCCGCCCCCACTGGTGAAGAACCACTCCGGTCCGAAGCCGCCGACGGAGAAGGAGATCGCACCCGGGGCCTCGTCGGTCAGGTTGGTCAACCTCAGGTAGATCCTCTTCTCCAACGACCCCAGCGCAATCGTCGTGCTGGACAGCTCGAAGGCGAATTTCGCTTCCGGCTCGACCGCCGAGGCGGGAGCGGCGGGGACGGCCAGACCGGTGAGCAGGAGAAGCGTGGCGGCGGCTGTTCGCGACAGCCACCGACGATTACCTGAGGCCACAGCGGAATCCTTCGGGTGAGCGGACAGTGTGGCTGGAAACACTATTCGTGCCCGAGCCGCAGTGCTATCCGTCGATCATGCAGAGCGCGCGACGCGAAAACCGACATCGTCGACGGTGAACGTCGGATGGCTGCGACGGCGTACGGAGGCGCGGCAACTCCACTGCTCGTCGAACCAACCCCCGCCGCGCAGCACCCGGTAGCTGCCGTAGACCTCGGCGTCGTAGACGTCCCAGCACCAGTTCCACACGTTGCCCAACATGTCGTACAGGCCCCAGGCATTGGGCTGTTTGCCCGCCACCTCGTGGATCCGCTCGGCCGAGTTGCCGCGATACCAGGCGATCTCGTCCAACGGCCCGTAACGCGGTCCGGTCGTGCCGGCGCGGCAGGCGTACTCCCACTCGGCCTCGGTCGGCAGCCGGTATCCGTCGGCGTCGACGTCCCAGTCGATTCGCTCGCCGTCGAGCCGGTACGCCGGTGTCAGGCCCTCCCGCTGGGACAGCGCGTTGCAGAAGCGGATCGCGTCCCACCAGGAGACGCTCTCCACGGGAAGCCGATCGCCGGCTGCCGCGCTGGGGCGTTCGCCGGTGACCTGTGCGTACTGCTCCTGGGTGATCGGGACCGCGGCGATGTCGTACGGCTGGAGCCGCACCGACCAGCGCCGCTGAGTACGCCGATCCGACAGCGTCACCAGCCCGGCCGAGATGGGGATCATGGCAAGCTCCACCGTCACGAGCAGCGAGCGTACTCGAATCGGCAGGCGATGACCTCCGCCACGATCCGGCCTCAGGGGCAGCCGGGGATGCCTGCCTGGTGCCAGACTCTGCGACGTTAAGAAGGGGCCCTTCCTATACCGCAGGCGTTAACTAGGGGCCCTTCCTTACACCTCCGAAACTCCTCTGATGAAGGAGCAGTGGTGCGCTGGCGCAGTTACGTCGCGGTCGGGGACAGCTTCACCGAAGGCCTGGACGACCCGTACCCGGACGGCAGCTTCCGGGGCTGGGCTGATCTGGTCGCCACCCGGCTCGCCGCCGAGGCCGGCCCCGATTTCCAGTACGCCAACCTGGCCATCCGGGGTCGCACCTTCCCGAACGTGGTGGCCGAGCAGGTACCCATGGCACTGGCGATGAAGCCCGACCTGATCAGTTTCGCCGCCGGCGGTAACGACGTGCTGCGCCGGACCTTCGACCCGGACGCCCTGGTCGATCGCTTCGACCAGGTGGTAAGCCGACTGCGCGCTGACGGCGCCGACGTGGTGCTGTTCCGGTTCGCCGACGTGATGGCCCGGCTGCCCGGCCAGCGGTTCATCGCACCCCGGGTCGCGCTGCTCAACCGCGCGGTCGGCGAGACCGCGCAGCGGCACGGCGCGATCCTGGTCGACCTGTACGCCGACGACACCTACCTGAACCCGATGCTGTGGAGCACCGACCGGCTGCACCTGTCTCCGGCCGGTCACCGTCGGGTCGCCGGCCAGGTGCTCAGCGCTCTCGGCGTCGGCTGCGACGAGGAATGGTTGCTGGTACCGCCGTACCCGCAGCCGACGCCCTGGTTGTCCGCCCGCGCGGCCGACCTGCGCTGGGCCGGACAGCACCTGGCTCCCTGGGTCAAGCGACGCATCACCGGCCGCTCGTCCGGCGACACCCTGACCGCCAAACGTCCCGTACTCGGCCCACTTTCACCAGAGTCGCCTCGCTGACCAGGAAGCCGTCAGCACGACGACTTCCTGGTCAAGCGGGTGGGTGCCTCAGCCGTTACGCGTGCGGCAGGCGGTTGCGGCGTCGGGCGAGCAGCAGCATGAGGCCGCCACCGGCCAGTAGGACGACGCCGATTCCGGCGATCAGCGTGGTCTGCGATCCGGTGATCGGCAGCTCGCCCCCGCCTCCGTTGCCGCCGTCGTCCCCACCGCTGCGGGGGGCGGCGACCACGACGGAGAAACCGTCCTGGTTGTCGCTGGCATCCACATCCGCCGCCGGTACGGCTACCGCGTTCGCCGGCAGCTTGGTACGCACCCGGTCGGACTTGGCGACGACCTCCTCGGTCAGGCCCTCGACCTGCACGGTGCCGCCCTGCAACGTGACGGGGGCCTTGGTGTCGGCCGGCACAGTCACCAGATTGTGCAACTCGACCGCGGAGTGGATGTCGTCCTTGGGGTCGGTGTCCTCGGCGACCGGTACGAGGGCCAGGCTGTCGTAGGTGCAGACCGCCGAGCGTCCGTCCTCTTCGACCGCACACTCCTTGGGCGGCTCGGTGAAGGTGACGCCCTCGGGCAGGCCCAGGGTGACTTTGACCCCGCTGACCGCCTTTCGGCCCTGGTTGACGATCCGGTAGCGCACGGCGGCCGTCTCGCCCGGGTTCAGCGGACCGGTCGCTTCGAGCTTGCCGTCCGCCGCTACCCGCACGGACTGCTTCACGTCCGGGGCGAGCACCGACAGGTCAGCCTCGGCCTCGTCGACGATCTTGATCGGGAACGTCTTTCTGACGTCGGGCGACCGCACGTTCCCCCAGTACGCGTGCACGATGACGTTGACCGTGGCCTCAAACGGCTCGTCCTTCTTGCGGACGTGCAGGTCAAGCGGAATCTCGACCGTCTCGCCGGGTCCCGGCGTGAACTCCGGATACACGGATGCAGCGAGGAAGCAGTAGAAACGGTCGGGCTCACCGTCGCACTCGCCGATGGCAGTACCCCTCCCTGGCCACTGGATGGAGGCGTCCTGGAACGGTTCCAAGTTGTTGGGGCCGAGATTGAACTGCCACGCGGTCGGGGTTTCGTCAGTCGTCAGGTTGGTGAATCTCAGATGGATCCTCTTCTTATCGACTCCCAGCGGAGCCGTCGTGCTGGTCAGATCGAAAGCGAATTTCGGTTCCGGGTCAACCGCAGCGGCGGGACCAGCGGGGAGAGCCGTACCGGCAAGAACTAGCAACGTGGCGGCCACGGTTCGTGACAGCCAGCGACGACCAACAGTCACAGCGAAACCTTCCAAGTGAACGGCCAGGGTTGTTGCAGACGATATTCCTGAGGGCCTCGTCGCGCTGTCCCGTCACCGGAGCGTGCCACCCGGCAGCCCGCAACTGGGTACCTTGGGGATCATGCCTGTGCCGAGTGATCCCGATCCCCGACTCCAGTCCTACGCCGACCCGCAGCGGCTGGTCACCACCGAGTGGCTGGCCGAGCACCTGCACGATCAGGGGCTCGTCGTCGTCGAGTCCGACGAGGACGTACTGCTCTACGACACCGGGCACATTCCCGGTGCGGTAAAGGTCGACTGGCACCTGGAGTTGAACGACCAGGTGACCCGCGACTATCTGGATGCCGAACGGTTCGCCGAACTCTGTGCCGCCAAGGGCATCGGCCGTGATGACACCGTCGTCTTCTACGGCGACAATTACAACTGGTGGGCCGCGTACGCCCTCTGGGTTTTCACGCTTTTCGGCCACGCCGACGTGCGCCTGCTCGACGGCGGGCGGCAGAAGTGGATCGCCGAGGGGCGGGAGTTGACCCGCGACAAGCCGAACCGGCCGCGGGCGCAGTACCCGGTGCCGCAGCGCGACGATGCGCCGGTGCGGGCGTTCCGCGAGGAGGTGGCGACGCACGTCGCGGCGGGTCGCCCGCTGGTGGACGTGCGTTCACCGGGTGAGTACACCGGCGAGATGCTGCACATGCCGGACTACCCGCAGGAGGGTGCGCTGCGCGGTGGGCACATCCCGGGCGCGGTGAGCAAGCCGTGGAAGTCCGCCGCCAACGACGACGGCACCTTCAAGCCGGCCGAGGAGCTGCGCGCCATCTACGCCGACCAGCTCGGGCTGAGCCCCGACGACGACGTGATCGCGTACTGCCGGATCGGGGAGCGTTCCAGCCACACCTGGTTCGTGCTGCGCCACCTGCTCGGCTACCCGCAGGTCCGCAACTACGACGGCTCCTGGACCGAATGGGGCAACCTGGTCCGCGCCCCCGTGGTGAAGGGCCCGAACCCGACCTGACCCGGGAGATCGATCATGAAGTTGCCGGGCGGGCTGCTCGGCGACTTCATGATCGATCGATGGGGATGTCGCCCTTCAGATAGCGCTGGATGGTGGGGCCAGCCAACTGCGTAGCTCGGCGGTGCCGTTCGATGGATTGCCGAGCCGGCATCGGTACGCGCTGACGGTGTCCCAGTCGGTCACCGAGCAGGTGCTCGCCGAGCAACTCGCCGAGGTGGGCGGTGAGGTGCTGCGCCCGTACCGGCTGACCGGCCTGGATCACGACGCTGCCGGCGCGGTGGCGCGGTTCGACGCTGCAACCGTGCGGACCCGGTGGGTGATCGCGGCCGACGGAATCCACAGCACCGTACGCACGGCGGTCGGCATCCCCTTCACCGGACAAGCCGACGCGGAATCGTTCGTGCTGGCCGACGTGCTCATGGACAGCACGTTGCCCCGCGAGGGGGCGTCGATCTTCCTCGCCCGGGGCGGGCCACTGGTCTGGGTGCCGCTCCCCGACGAACAGGTGCGCCTGGTCGCCACGGTGACCGACCCGCCGGCCGAGCCCGACGCCGCGTACCTGCAACGGATCCTCGACCAACGCGGCCCCGCCGCCCGGCCCGACCGGGTTCACGAGGTTCTGTGGTCCTCGCGCTTCCGACAGCACCGTCGGATCGCCGAGACGTTCCGCGCCGGGCCGATCCTGCTCGCCGGTGATGCCGGTCACGTCCACAGCCCCGCCGGTGGTCAGGGTATGAATCTCGGCATCTGTGACGCGGTCGACCTCGGGGAAACCCTCGCCGAGGTGCTGGCCGGCGGTCCCGACAGCCTGCTCGACGAGTACGCCGCCCGGCGCCGTCCACTCGCCGACGAGGTGGCCGGCTTCGCCGACCGGCTGACCCGGCTCGCCGTGGTGCCGCCGCCTGCCCGACCGGCTCGGGACGCACTGCTGCGCCTGGTTTCGACGCTGCCGCCGGTACGCCGCCGGGTCGCCCTGCGGCTGTCCGGGCTGCACCAACGGGCGTGACCGCTGGGGTCGATTTGTCCCTCTGGGCGGGTGCGGCCTGCCACCCCGGGAGGTTTTCGGGAGCGCTGTCGGGCTGGCGTTCCCGGCAGGCGGACTGGCGGGTAACCGAGCCTGCCCCCCGTCATCAGCCTGGGTCTACGCTTGCCCGGTGACGGTGGAGCAGCGGGCCCGCGGCGCGAACAGCGGGGCCACGGGGACGGGGCGGCGCCGGTCCCGCAAGGACGAGATCCTGGAGATCGCGGTGGGGCTTTTCGCCTCGCGCGGCTACCACGGCGTGTCGATGGACGACATCGGCGCGGCGGCCGGGGTGACCGGCCCTGCTCTCTACCACCACTTCGCCGGCAAGGAGGCGATGCTGGTCGCCGCGCTGGTGCCGGTGAGCGAAGGGTTGCTCGACGGCGGTCGACAGCGCGCCGCCGCCCACCCGGGTGAACCGCGCGCCGTACTGGAGTCGTTGATCGACTTCCACGTCGACTTCGCATTGGCCAATCCCGCTGTCATCGCGTTGCACCTGCACGAGCTGGACCGGCTGCCCGAGGAACCCCGACGGCGGATCCGTCGCCTTCAGCGGCTCTACGTGGAGGAGTGGGTCACGGTGTTGACCGCCCTGCATGCCGGGTTGCCCGACGGGGAGGCGCGGGTGCTGGCCCACGCCGCGTTCGGCCTGATGAACTCCACCCCGTTCCTCGGCGGTGAGGTCGATCGTCGCCGCCGCGCCGAGCTGCTGCGCGCCGCCACCCTCGCCGCCCTCCTCGCTCCCACCGAACCAGCCTGAGGTTCACTCTCCGCCGGCATCTGCGGCGCGGCCAGCTGTTCAGCAGTGTCAATAAGGAGCCCTTGCTCTACCGGAGGCGTTGAGGGGGCCCTTCCTTGCTCCGTGGCGGTGCGCCTGCCTAGCATGCGGTCCCACCATCTGGACGCTCGGAGGACCCATGATCGAGTCGTTGCTGGTCGCCAACCGGGGCGAGATCGCCCGCCGGATCATCCGTACCGCGAGGCGGCTCGGCGTACGCGCGATCGCGGTGCACTCGGAGGCCGACGCCGATCTGCCGTTCGTGCGCGAGGCCGACGAGGCGGTCTGCGTCGGGCCGGCCAACCCGGCGCAGAGCTACCGCAACACCGAGGCGATCCTCGCCGCCGCCGAGTCGACCGGTGCGCAGGCCATCCACCCCGGCTACGGCTTCCTGTCGGAGAACGCCGACTTCGCCCGTACGGTCGAGGCCGCCGGCCTGATCTGGGTCGGACCGGGGGCGGACGCGATCAGCGCGATGGGCGACAAGATCAACGCGCGGAACCTGATGGCCGCCGCCGAGGTTCCGGTGGCCCCCGGCACCACCGAGCCGGCGGCCGACCTGACGGCGGCGCTCGCGGCTGCGGACGAGATCGGCTATCCGGTCATGGTGAAGGCCGCCGCCGGAGGTGGCGGTATGGGCATGGGTGTGGCCTCCGACGAGAGCGCGCTGCGCACCGAGTACGACAAGGTGCGCGCGTTCGCGGAGCGGATGTTCGGCGACGGGTCGGTGCTGATCGAGCGTTACTTCCCCCGCGTGCGGCACGTCGAGGTGCAGATCCTCGGGCTGGCCGACGGCCGGGTGGTGGCCCTCGGCGAGCGGGAGTGCTCGGTGCAGCGCCGCAACCAGAAGCTGGTCGAGGAGTCGCCCTCCCCGGCGGTGTCGCCGGAACTGCGGGCCCGTCTGCTCGCTGCGGCGGTACGGGCCGGCGAGGCGGTCAACTACCGCAACGCGGGCACGGTGGAATGTCTGCTCGTCCCGGGCGCCGACGAGTTCTTCTTCCTGGAGATGAACACCCGGCTCCAGGTGGAGCACCCGGTGACCGAGCTGGTCTACGGCCTGGACCTGGTCGAGGAGCAACTGCGGGTGGCCGCAGGCCTGGCGCCCTCCTTCGACCCGGACGCGCTCAGCCCACGCGGCCACGCCATCGAGTTGCGGATCAACGCCGAGGACCCGAAGCGGTTCCTGCCCGGCCCTGGGGTGATCAAGACCTGGGTGGAGCCCACCGGCGAGGGGGTACGCGTCGACTCCGGCTACGTCGAGGGCAACACGGTCACCCCGTTCTACGACAGCCTGATGGCCAAGCTCATCGTGTACGGCGCCACCCGCACCGAGGCGCTCGCCCGTGCCCGCACCGCCGTAGCCGATTTCGCCCTGGCCGGCCCCAAGAACAACCTTCCCTTCTTCACCGAACTCCTGGACAACCAGGAGTTCACCTCCGGCACCTACGACACCGCCCTGATCACCCGCATGCGCTGACCCCGCTCTGCCCGGTTGATCAAGAAGTTCGCGTCTGATCCGGGCGGCTCCCAGACGCAAACTTCTTGATCAACGAGGGCAGGCGGGTGGGGTGCCATGCTGAGGAGAGGAAGAGGAGAGGTTGAGGTGCACAGTGAGGTGGCCGGGATGAGGGAACTGCCGGAGTTCGTGTCCATCCGGGAGGTCGGGCCGCGCGACGGGCTCCAGAACGAGGAGCCGATTCCGACCGAGGCGAAGGTGCGGCTGCTCGACGCTCTCTCCCGCACCGGCGTACGGCGGATCGAGGCGGTGTCGTTCGTGCACCCCAAGGCGATCCCGCAGATGGCCGACGCCGACGAGGTGTGGCGACAGGCGACGAAGGTTGACGGGGTCCGCTATTCGGCGCTGGTGCCGAACACGCGAGGTGCCCAGCGTGCCCTGGCCGCCGGGTTCACCGAGATCGAAGTCGTCGTCTCGGCCAGCGACACGCACAATCGGCGCAACGTCAACCGCGGCACCGACGAGTCGCTGGACGACATCGCCGAACTGATCGACCTGCTGCACAGCGCCGGCGCGCGGGCCGAAGTGATCATCGCGACCAGCTTCGGCTGCCCGTACGAGGGGGACATCGACCCGGCCCGGGTCGCGGCCATCGTGGACCGGGTGGTCCGCGACGGCGCCGACCGCGTGGCCTTCGGCGACACCACCGGCATGGGTACGCCCCGACGGGTCCGTGACCTGCTCACCGCCGTACGCGACCGCAACGCGGACATCCCGGTGCTGCTGCACTTCCACAACACCCGGGGCACCGCACTGGCGAACCTGTTGACCGCGCTGGAGTTCGGGGTGACCGAGTTCGACGCCAGCGTCGGCGGTCTCGGCGGCTGCCCGTACGCCCCGGGCGCCAGCGGAAACCTGGCGACCGAGGAGGCGGTGCACATGCTGCACGACATGGGCATCGACACCGGCATCGACCTCGAAGCCCTGATCGACGCCGCCAGGCTGGCCGAGGAACTAACCGCCCGCCGCCTCCCCTCCGGCGTCCTCCGCGCCGGCCCCCGCACCCACAAAACCCCCCTCCCCTAACCCCACCCCACCCCACCCCCACTGCGCCCGCGATCATGCACTTTGTGTCGCGTGAACGTGGCCTTTGAGGTGATATGCGGCGACCGAAAGTGCAAGATCGCGAAGGCGGGGTGGGCGCGGGGCGTGGTGGGGGGTGGGTGGGGTGGGGTAGATTAACGATCGTTCAGGCCGATCGGGTTGGGAGCCGTGGTGACGGTTGACGGTGGGGCGCTGGAGCAGCTCGGCAAGCGGGTTCGGGCCGGTGGTGCGGAGAAGTACCATGCGGCGAACGCTGCCAAGGGGAAGCTGTTCGCGCGGGAGCGGGTCGCGCTGCTGGTCGACGAGGGATCGTTCGTCGAGGACGGGCTCTATGCCAACGCGCTCGCCGACGGGCTGCCCGCCGACGGGGTGGTGACCGGCACCGCCACCGTCGACGGTCGTCAGGTCTGCCTGATGGCCAACGATTCCACCGTCAAGGCCGGCAGCTGGGGTGCGCGTACCGTCGAGAAGATCATCCGGGTCATCGAGCGGGCGTACGACACCGGTGTGCCGATGGTCTACCTGGTCGACTCGGCCGGGGCCCGGATCACCGACCAGGTCGAGCTGTTCCCCGGCCGCCGTGGCGCCGGCAAGATCTTCTGGAATCAGGTACGCGCCTCCGGCTCGATTCCCCAGGTCTGCGCGCTGTTCGGGCCGAGCGCGGCCGGTGGCGCGTACATCCCGGCGTTCTGCGACGTGGTGGCCATGGTGGACGGCAACGCCAGCATGTACCTCGGCTCCGACCGGATGGTCGAGATGGTCACCGGTGAGAAGACCACCCTGGAGGCGATGGGTGGGGCCAAGGTGCATTGTGCCGAGTCGGGCGTCGGCCACTTCCTCTGCAAGTCCGAGGCCGAGGCGCTCGACGTGGTCAAGCGCTACCTGTCGTACCTGCCGGCGAACTGGACCCAGCAGCCGCCGACCGCCGAGGCGGTCGAGGCGCCCGCCAAGGCGGACCTGGCCGCGCTGGTGCCGGCGAGCGAGCGGCAGGCGTTCGACATGCGACGGTACGTCAAGGGCCTGCTCGACGAGGGTTCCTTCTTCGAGATCCAGGCGCTCTGGGCCAAGGAGTTGACCATCGGGTTCGGTCGGCTGAACGGCGAGGTCGTCGGCGTGGTCGGCAACAACTCGATGTTCAAGGGCGGGGTGCTCTTCGTCGACTCGGCGGACAAGGCGACCCGGTTCGTGCAGCTCTGCGACGCGTTCAACGTGCCGCTGCTGTTCCTGTCCGACGTGCCCGGCTTCATGGTCGGCAGCGCGGTGGAGAAGCAGGGCATCATCCGGCACGGCGCGAAGATGATCACCGCGATCTCCGAGGCGACCGTACCCAAGATCTGCGTGGTGGTCCGCAAGGCGTACGGTGCGGGTCTTTATGCCATGGCCGGGCCGGGCTTCGAGCCGGACGCCACCATCGCGCTGCCCACCGCGAAGATCGCGGTGATGGGCGCGGAGGCCGCGGTCAACGCGGTGTACGCGAACAAGATCGCCGCGATCGAGGACGAGGCCGAGCGGGCCGCCTTCGTCGCCGCCAAGCGCGCCGAGTACGAGCAGGACATCGACATCGTCCGGCTGGCCAGCGAACTGGTGATCGACACGATCGTCGAGCCGCACGAACTGCGCGCCGAACTGGTCCGCCGGTTCACCGCAGCCCGCAGCAAGGATCGCCACTTCTCCCGGCGCCGGCACGGCGTCACTCCGGTCTGAACCGTCGGCCAGGTCGGGCAAACAACCGTCCGAACCGTCGACCGCACCAGCCAGCACAATCACCGTCAGCGGCGTCACGAGCGCCCGGCGGCCCGTCCACCCAGGAGGAACCCCCGATGGACTTCCGGCTCTCCGAGGAGCACCAGGCGCTGCGCGACAGCGTGCGGGACTTCGCCCGCGAGGTGGTCGCGCCGGTCATCGCCGAGCACTACGAGCAGCACACCTTTCCGTACGAGATCATCCGGCAGATGGGCAAGATGGGGCTGTTCGGCCTGCCCTTCGGCGAGGAGTACGGCGGCATGGGCGGCGATTACTTCGCCCTCTGCCTGGCGTTGGAGGAGTTGGCCCGGGTCGACTCCAGCGTGGCGATCACCCTGGAGGCGGCGGTCTCGCTCGGCGCGATGCCGATCTACCGGTTCGGCACCGACGAGCAGAAGGCCCGCTGGCTGCCGAAGCTGCTCAGCGGCGAGGCGCTGGCCGGGTTCGGGCTCACCGAGCCTGGCACCGGCTCGGACGCCGGGGGCACCGAGACCCGGGCCGTGCTGGACGGAGACGAGTGGGTGATCAACGGCTCGAAGGCGTTCATCACGAACTCGGGAACGGACATCACCGCCCTGGTCACCGTCACCGCCGTCACCGGCATCCGACCGGACGGCTCGAAGGAACTGTCCACCATCATCGTGCCGAGCGGTACGCCGGGCTTCACCGTCGCTCCCGGCTACTCGAAGGTCGGTTGGACCGCCTCTGACACCCATGAGCTGACCTTCGACGACTGTCGGGTGCCGGCGGGGAACCTGCTCGGTGAGCGCGGCCGGGGCTTCGCCCAGTTCCTGCGCATCCTCGACGAGGGCCGGATCGCCATTGCCGCACTGGCCGTCGGCCTCGCTCAGGGCTGCGTCGACGAGTCGGTCAAGTACGCCGGCCAGCGGCACGCCTTCGGCCGGCCGATCGGCAACTACCAGGCGATCCAGTTCAAGGTCGCGGACATGGAGATGAAGGCGCACACCGCGCGACTGGCCTACTACGACGCGGCGGCCCGGATGCTGGCCGGCGAGCCGTTCAAGCGGCAGGCGGCGATCGCCAAGTTGCACGCCAGCACGATCGCGGTGGACAACGCCCGGGAAGCGACGCAGATCCACGGCGGGTACGGCTTCATGAACGAGTACCCGGTGGCCCGGTTCTGGCGGGATTCCAAGATTCTTGAGATCGGCGAGGGTACCTCCGAGGTGCAGCGCATGATCATCGCGCGGGACCTGGGGATGTGAGGATTTGCGGGGCGCCGGTGTCTGGCTGACCCCGGCCCTTCCTGTCGGGTTTCCGCATCGGCCGGTCGGGTGGTTGACGCTCGCGTGTCGGTTGTCGGTCCTGGCCCGTAATGTCCCTGGCCATGACTTTGGGTCATGATCGTTCATCGGGTTCGACCGAGCCGTCCGGCCTCGCGGAGCTGTTGCGAGGGCACCGGCGGGCCGCCGGCCTCACCCAGGCCGAACTGGCGATTCGTGCCGGCGTAGGCGTGCGGACGATCCGTGACCTGGAACGGGGACGCTCCTCGCGTCCGCAGCGCACCACCGTCGAACTGCTTGCCGACGCGCTCGAACTGGCCGGTGCCGCCCGTAGGGCCTTCGTGGCCGCCGCTCGAAGAACCGCTGTCGGCAGCGCCCGGTCCGACCTCGGTACGCCGAGGCCCATCCCGCCACCACCGGAGCTGATCGGGCGGGAACGGGAGCTGGCTGAGTTGGTCACCCTGCTGACCGAGTCGCGTGGGCCGCAGGTGGTCAGCCTGGTGGGACTGGCCGGTGTCGGCAAGACCGCACTCGCGCTGGCCGTCGGACACGCCGTCGCCGCCGCCCACCCGGGTGGCGCGAGTGGGATGCTGGTCGGTGCCGGGTCGGACGCCGCCGACGTGCTCGCCGCCTCGTTGAGCGTCTTCGGGGCGGCCCGGATGACCGAGTTGGCTGCCCGACTCGGCGACCGCCCGGCGTTGCTGCTGGTGGACGCGGCCGAACGGGCGCCCGATTCGGTGGCCGGGGCGTTGCAGCGGCTCGTCGATGCCGTGCCCTCGCTGCGGATCCTGGTCACCGGTCGGCATCCGGTGGGCTTGCCGGACGAGTGGGTCCGGCCGGTGTCGCCGTTGGAGGAGCCGCCGCCGGATGTCACCGACCCGTCGACGCTTGCCGGCTATCCGGCGGTGGCGCTGTTCACCGCCCGGCTGACCCAGGTCCGTCGGGAACCACCGACCGCCGCCGAACTGCCCGCGCTGGCCGCACTGGTACGGCGACTGGGCGGGCTTCCGCTGGCCATCGAGCTGATGGCGGCGCGTGGCCGGCTGCTCAGCTTGACCGAGCTACTTGACCGGTACGGCGACCGGGTGCTGGACCTGGACACCTCGGTAGCGGCCCGTAGCGGTTGGGAGACCGGTCAGGCGCGGCCGGACGAGGCCCGAGCGGCGGTGGTGGAGACGCTGCGCGACGCGGTGGCGACGAGCTATCGACTGCTCGACGACGAGGAGCGCGCGGCGCTGCGCCGGTTCGCCGCGTTCGGCAACCGCTGGTCGATCGAACTGGCGGAGGAGATGCTCGCGAATACGGCCATCACCGCCGATCCCGTACGGTTGCTCAACCGGTTCCTCGAACTGGGGCTGCTGAACGTACGCGGGGATGGCCCGTTTCGCTTCCGGCTGCTCGACGCGGTCCGGGACTATGCCATCGAGCGGGCGTCCGGCGCCGGTGAGTCGACGGTGATCCGTCGTCGGCATGCCCGCGTCATCACCCGTCTCGTGGAGCACACTGCACCAGGGCTGGCCGGCGACGAGGCCACCGAGGCAGCGCACCGACTCGACGAGGTCTCCGGGGATATCAGCTCCGCGATGGTGTACGCGGCGGTCGACGACCCCCACACCGCGTTGCGTCTGGCGGCCGGCCTGCCGCTCTGGTGGCGGCTTCGCGGGCGGGCCGTTCCGGGCCGGCAGTGGCTGCTGCGGCTGCTCGCCGATCCGCGTACCGCCGATGCCGAGCCGGCGCTGCGCGCTCGGGCGTCGCTCGGAGTGGCGTCGCTCGCCGATGAGCACGGCGCTGCCGTGGAAAAGTCGTCGAGGGCCCGCGATCGGTCCGGGCAACGTGGGGTGGTGGCGCGGGCGAGGAAGCCCCCTGTTGCCACCCCTCGCTCATCGCCCGCGCCGGCACCCCCCGTTGCGCCCCCGCTGACCCGAGACTAGCGATGCGGTGCGAGGCCATCTGTCGGTTTTGATGGCCTATCACCGTTTGACCGACTGGTTCTGCCGCTCTTTCTGCCGCTGGCGTCACCCTCGGCTGGTCAGCCGAACACCGGTAGTTCCCGGCCGGGGTTGTGGACAGAACAACCGCTACGCGGGGATGATCAGCACTGGGTGGGGTCGGCATCCTCGGTGAGGGTGGCTGAGTCGCCGCTGCCGGCCGTGGCGCAGGGATGTACCGCGTCGCGCACCCGCCGCAGACCGTCGAGCAGCGCATTGAGCGCCGCCGGATCCAACTGGCCGGTGAACCAGTCCTCGATGAGTTGGAGGTGGCCTGGTAGGCACTCGTCGAGGCGGCGCAGGCCGGCCGGCGTCACCACCGCGAACGAGCTACGCCGGTCGGACGGGCAGGCGCGTCTGGTGATCAGCCCGTCGCGCTCCATCCGGTCGACCACCCGGGTCACGCCGCTGGTGGACAGCGAGGTCTGGGCGGCGAGGTCGGTCATTCTCAGTTGATTGCCGGGCGAGCGGGTGAGTCGGGTGAGCACCTCGAACTCGACCGAGGACAGCCCGTGTTCTTCCAGTTGGGCGGCGAATCGGGCGGACAGCCCGGCGTGTACTTCGAAGAGGAGGCCAACTGCCGTGATGCGAGGGTCATCGAACACGTTCGGGTTCACCAGGCCATCCTAGCAGTACTTGACACATGGAATATTGCTTCGAGTATAGTTGCTTAGGAAGTCGTTGGGCTACTAACAATCTCCCGGAGGGCAGTTTCTCATGACCAGCAGCACCGAGTCGGTTACCCGCGAGTGGAACGGCCTTACCATCCCGGCGGCCGGCACCTACCTGCTGGACGCCGCGCACAAGCGGGTCGGCTTCGTGGCCCGGCACATGATGGTGTCCAAGGTGCGTGGTGAGTTCACCGAGGCCAGCGCGACCATCACCATCGCCGAGGACCCCCTGGAGTCCACGGTCAACGCGACCCTCCAGGCGGCCAGCATCACCACTGCCCAGGCCGACCGGGACGCTCACCTGCGCAGCCCGGAGTTCCTCGACGTCGAGAAGTTCGCCACGCTGGAATACCGCAGCACCGGTGTGAAGTCCCACAGCGGCAACGAGTTCGTCCTCGCCGGCGAACTCACCGTCAAGGACGTGACCCGTCCGGTCGACCTGAAGGTCGAGTTCGAGGGTGTCGGCCGCAGCCCGTTCGGGCAGGACATCTTCGGTTTCTCGGCGAGCGCCGAGATCGACCGTGAGGACTTCGGTCTGACCTGGAACGTCGCCCTGGAGTCGGGTGGCGTCCTGGTCGGCAAGAAGATCAAGATCGAGATCGAAGGTGAGGCCGTCCGCCAGGCCTGACCCCGGTACGACCGACAGGCCCGCGCCCACGCTGCGCGGGCCTGTCGGCTGTCCGCCGCCGGGACCACCGCTGGTCGTCCACGTCGGCTCACTTCCGCTCGTGCAAGCCGCCATCGTCGGTGCAAAATGTCACAGATTGTTAGCCGGGTGACCGGTTGGCCGCGGCAACACGGCTGGGTAGGAGGCGATCCAGCGCTTCCGACCTGGTTAAGTCGCTGGTCAAGGCGGCGTTGCCGGGCGGTGGACTGCGGCAACGGACCGATCTTCGGGCAGCCTTGTTCGGCAGGTCAGCGAGTAAGGTTCACACTGCGCTGCGGAACGGCACCGTTCCGTCGCGCCGCGCGCCGGGAGGAACATATGGGCAGGGATGTCGACCGAGCCACATTCTCCCGTGAGGACCGGGTTCTCTACCGGCAGAAGGTCCGCCGCTGCCTGGACGTCTTCGCTCTGATGCTGGATGACTTCGGCTTCGACGCAGACCGGCCGATGACCGGCCTGGAGATCGAACTCAACCTGGTGGATCCGACGGCCGAACCCGCGATGCGCAACGAGGAGATCCTCGCCGCCATCGCCGATCCGCTGTTCCAGACCGAGCTGGGACAGTTCAATCTGGAGTTGAACGCCAACCCGCGACTGATTTCCGGTGGGGGATTCAGCGACTACGAGCGCGGCCTGCTCGGCAGCCTCAACCGGGCGGGCGAGCGGGCGGCCCGGTCGGACACCCGGATCGTCCTGGTCGGCATCCTGCCGACGCTGACCGAGTGTCACCTGGTGGCCGACAACCTGTCCACGAACGAACGTTACCGAGTGCTCAACGACCAGATCGTCGGTGCGCGGGGCGAGGACATCGAACTCGACATCCGTGGTGTCGAGCGGCTGCGTACGCACACCGACTCGATCGCGCCCGAGGCCGCCTGCACCAGCCTCCAGTTCCACCTCCAGGTGGCACCGGACAGCTTCGCCGACTACTGGAACGCCTCCCAGGCGATCGCCGGCGCCCAGGTCGCGGTGGGCGCCAACTCGCCCTTCCTGTACGGCCGACAGCTCTGGGCGGAAACCCGGATCGCCCTCTTCGAACAGGCCACCGACACCCGCCCGGACGAGCTGAAGGCGCAGGGCGTACGACCTCGGGTGTGGTTCGGGGAACGCTGGATCACCTCGATCTTCGATCTTTTCGAGGAGAACGTCCGCTACTTTCCGCCGTTGCTGCCCATCTGCGAGAGCGAGGACCCGGTCGAGGTCCTGCACGCCGGTGGGGTGCCCGAGTTGGCCGAGCTGCGACTGCACAACGGCACCGTCTACCGCTGGAACCGCCCGGTGTACGACATCATGAACGGCCGTCCGCATCTGCGGGTCGAGAACCGGGTGCTGCCGGCCGGGCCCACCGTGGTCGACATGCTGGCCAACGCCGCCTTCTACTTCGGGCTGGTACGCGGCCTGGCCGAGGCCGACCGTCCGATCTGGAGTCAGCTCACCTTCAGCTCCGCCGAGGAGAACTTCCACGCCGCCGCCCGACGGGGCATGGACGCCGTCCTGCACTGGCCACGCCTCGGCGAGGTGCCGGTGACGGGGTTGGTTCTCGACGTGCTGTTGCCCATCGCGGCCGCCGGGCTCGACGGCTTCGGGGTGGCCCCGGCCGAGCGCGATCGGCTACTCGGCATCATCGAGCAGCGCTGTCGTACCGGCCGCAACGGTGCGGTGTGGCAGACGGCGACGGTATGGGCCGCCGAGCGGCGACGGGGCCTCGACCGGCGGACCGCCCTGCACCACATGCTCCAGCGCTACGCCGAGTTGCAGGGCACCAACGAGCCGGTGCACACCTGGCCGATCGACTGACGCTCAGCGAGCCCGACGCGGTGGGCGGGCCCGTCGGCCCGGAGTCTCCGGCTCGGTATCGGATGCCGGCTCGGCCTGCCGGCCCGCAGCCGAACCGCCCTGCGCCTCGGTCGAGGTGATCTCCGTCGACACCTCCGACGCATGCCCAGCCGGTGCCGGCTCGGTGGTGACGCCGGTCGACGCCGGCTCGATGGTGTTGCGTCCGGTCTGCCCGCCGGTGCCGTCCTCGGCCGGCTCGCCGGTGGCTGGTGTGTCCGTGCGGTCGTTGTCGCCGACACGCTGTCGAGGCACGAGCGGGGTGGGTGCCTGGTCGGTGGCCGGACGGGCCGACCCGCGCCCGGCAGTCCGTTGGGCGAGCGCCGCGACGAGAACGGAACCGCCGACTCCGACTATCGCGGCGTACGGGGCGATGAGGTGAGCGGACACCTGCTCCGGGCTGATCGCCGTCAACCTCGGTACCGCCAGGAAGTAGGCGACCGCCACCAGCAGTGGACCGGCCGCACCGGAAGCGGTGGCGCCGACCCGTCGACGGGAGTCGCGTACGCCACGACGGGCGGCCAGCACCCCGATCACCAGTGCCGACCCGAGGGAGAGGATCGCCCCGGGCCAGTAGAAGTAGTCCCGGATCCAGAACTGGTCGCTGTCGGAGCTGAGCTGCCAGATGCCCAGCTGGGCGGTGGTCAGGCCGCGGCCGGCGAGCACCGAGTCGACCACGGCGACCACCGCGAGCAGCCACAGCCAACTGGCGGTGGCGATGACATTGGTGGCTGCCGCCCGGCAGCGCAGTGACCAGAGCGCCACCAACGCCCCCACCAGCACGCCGACTGCGGCGTACCCGGCGGCCATGTCCCGGGGATCGGGGGTGTCCGGCACCACCGCGACCCGGGCGGGCACGGCGACCAGCAGGACGGTGATCAGTGCGCCCAGCGCGGCGGCCCCGGCCAACGCGATCCACCACAGGCCGTCACCACTGGGTTCGCCGGCCTCCGGCAGTTGACCTGCATCGGCCGGCCCGGCGTCGGACGGGGACGTGCTCGGGCGCCGGTCGCGCAGCCGCTGCGCGCAGACCGCACCGAAGATGGTCGACGTGGCGGCGATCCAGGTGGCCCAGATCAGGCTGGCGACCCAGGCCGCCGTGCCGGCGGTCGGATCGGCCGGTGCCCAGTTCAGAATGCCCAGGCCGTACCCGAAACCCAGTTGGGCGGCACCGGCGCCGGCTGCCACGCCGGCTGCGGTGGCGATCGATGCTCCCCAGCCCTGTCTGGCCATGCCGGGCAGCGTAACCTCCTGTGCTCGGTGCGGCGAGTCGTACGCCATACCGGGGCGATGAAGGTGACGGACGGTGCTTGGCATCGGTGAGTACGGTCGCCGGTGATGAGGCGGTGGGCGTAATGACGGACGGGATCACGGACGCGGGGCCGGAGCGGGCTGGCACCGACCGCAGGACGATGCTGGTCGGTGGTGGCGTTGCCGCAGTGCTGCTCTCGGTGATCGGTGCCGCCGGTGGCTGGGTGCTCGCCGGCGACCAGAAGCCGACGACAAATCGGTCCGTCGTCGCGGACGGGAGCCGCAGCCCCAGCGCACAGGCAACTCCGACACCGCGTGAGCGGCCCACGCCAACGTCCGCGTCGACCAGCGCCACCGCACCGCGTCCGACCGGACTGACCGTGCCGGACCTGGTCGGCATGGACTTCGAGGAGGCCCGGGACGAGCTGCGCAAGCGGGGACTGGGCTGGAAGTTCGTTTTCGGCAGCGGCGACAACCCCAGCGTACGGAGCACTGACCCGGCGGCCGGTACACCGGTGAAGCGCGGTGTCACCGTCTCGATCACCGTGGCCGGGGCGGCACCGCTGAACGAGGTGCCGGACCTGGTCGGGAAGAGGTGCCGGGAGGCGGCGGCCGAACTCGTCGACGACGGCTTCTCGCCCCGCTACCCTTCCGGGCGGTCCGGGACCGTCACCGCCCAGGAACCCGTCGGTGGCACCGTCGGACGATGGGATGACGTCGTATCCATCTTCTGCGGCACTCCACCGCCAGACGCGGAGAGTCCTTCGCCGCAGTGACGGGCACCCGACACGCTGATGCCGACCGATGGCCTGCGGAACCGCTAGGTTGACCCACGTGGGGATGCCGTCATGAGCGAGCGGGGCGAGGCGCAGCCGGACGACCAGACACGTCCGCTGCCTCCGGCCGCCGGGGATCCCGACGAGACCGCTGCACTGGGCGGTACGCCCGGCCCGGAGGCGGACGAGACCGTGCTCGTGCCACCGACGCGGCGGTCCGATTCGGCGCCGTGGTCGGGACGTGCGGAGGTGCCGCCGCTGCGCCCGGGTGACGACCGTGAACTGGCGGCCGGCGAATGGTACGGCGACGAACAGGCCGGGCGGCGCTGGTGGCTGCCGATCGTCTGGGGCATCGTCCTGCTGTTGTTGGTCGGTCTGCTCGGGGTCGGGCTGTGGCTGGCGCGTCAGGCGGTGGACGAGGGAGGCTCCGCGCCGCCATCGCCGCAACCGACGACGTCGACGGCACCGACGAGCGTCTCGGCTTCACCGACCCGCTCGCCCTCGGCTGCGCCGACGACCAGCTCGGCGCCGGCTGCGCTGCCGATGCCGCCACTGATCGGACTCTCCGAGGAGGCGGCCCGGGCGTTGCTGGACCAGCTCGATCTCGAACACCAGGTGGAGTACCGCCCGTCGGAGCAGCCGGCCGGCACCGTGATCGCCACCGATCCGGCGGCGGGTGATCCGGTCGAGTCGGGCGACGTGGTCAGGTTGGTGGTCGCCACGGCCAGTCCGAGCCCGTCGACGACGGCACCGACCGCAGGGCCGACGACCACCGAGCCGACCGCTGATCCGACGGTCACGTCGAGCCCTACCGGATGATCGGCGTACTCACCACATCCGCCGTCTGGTGCCGACCAGACCGAGTCCGGCGAGGGAGATGGCCAGCCCGAACACCCCGGACCAGAACAGTGACCGGCTGAGCTCGTCGGAGCTGTGTGCACCGGCGGAACCGTGCGACGTCGCCGCCCGGTGCGGGGTGCCGGCGGACGGTTCGGAGTCGCCGGGCAACACGGCCGAGTTGTCGGGCGTCAGCACGGCGGAGCCGTCGTCGGCGAACTCGTCCCAGGCGGGTGGTAAGCCTCCCGGCCCCGTCGGCGTGGTTTCCACCACCGTGATCTCGGGGGCGGGAACCGGCTCGGCCAGCCGGGTGGACGACAGGGCGGGATCCCGGACCAGCACCATCAGGGTGGTGGCGGCACCGAGCAGTGCCAGGATTCCGAAGGCGTAGGTGATACGGGACCGATGGGGCCGCCGCGCGGACAGATTGACCATGGCCATCCCAGGTTCGGGGTCCTGGACGCGCGGGGTGGAGACGTGCCGGGGTGGGCACACCGATTCTATGGCGCCGGTGTGCCCGTCGGCGGGTGTTCCGGATGCTCAGCCCACGCGGATCGGAGTCCGGGTGACCGGTCGGCGGGCCGAGCGGACAGTGTGCTGTCGCGGCTGCGGGGCGGCCTGCACCAGTTGCAGCCCAGCCCGCTGGACGAAGATCGAACGACGGTTGACCGCGTCCCCCGCCGCGTTTAACTCGTAGCCTTCGAGCCAGAGCCAGCCGTCATAGGTGGGCCGGTCCAGCACCCGGATCACCCGGAAGTGAATGGGTTTGATGAACTGGACACTCGCCGCGCTTGTCACGTGCAGTACGTCACCGGAGCGGGGAAGCACATGGGCTCCTGAAGGGTCGGCCGGCGGGGAAGGCCGGCGGGGCTGATCTGGGGAGGTGGGGGCTCCGGCGACGAGGTCGCGTCTCGGAACCTTGACGGGTCTCGCTGCGCTGGTGGCGTACTCGGCCCCGCGATGTCTCGGCTGTTCAGGGAAGATGACTGAGGCCGCTGCGACCGTCGGGCGTTGGTGACCGGCCGCCGGATTCACAGGCCCGACCGTCTTCCCCGTCTGCACGATGGTGATCACAGTGGGAGACTGGGTCGGGACGGTGCGTAGCCCGTGTCATACGGACAGAGTGCATCAGTGTCGTGCTTCATGCAAGTTGCATGTCGACTTTTGCCGATACGTGAGCGGCTCGCGCGAAACGGCGCTTGAACGTGCTGCCACCCAAACGGCACACTGAGACCGGTTTCGCCCGTCGCGGCCGGTCGAGGACCGGCTCCACCCCATTGCCGCGAAACGCCCGCCGCATAAGGTCGCGCCCCAGGCGGGCGGCAAGCAGCGGCGCGTCGAGGCGGAAGGTGACACCGTGAGCGAGCGGCGCAGTCCGACCATCCGGCGGCGCCGTCTCGGCGCGGAACTACGCCGCCAGCGCGAAACCGCCGGAATCACCATCGAGGCCGTCGCCGAGCAACTGGAATGCTCGGCGTCGAAGATCTCCCGGATCGAGACCGGTCACACCAGTGCGACACCCCGGGACGTACGGGACATGCTGCGGATCTACGGTGTGGTCGGTGCCGAGAGCGACGAGCTGGTGCAGATCGCTCGGGAGGCACGGCAGAAGGGCTGGTGGCATCCGTACAGCACGGTGTTGGTCGGGGCCTACGTGGGCCTGGAGGCTGCGGCCAGTTCGATCCGTGCGTACGAACAGCAGGTGGTTCCGGGCCTACTGGAGACCGAGGACTACGCCAGCGCGATGATCCGTGCCGCCCGCCCTGATTTCACCGCGGAGCAGGTTCGGCAACGGGTGCGTGTCCGACTCGGTCGTCAGTCGTTGTTGACCCAGGATGATCCGGTCGATCTGTGGGTGGTGCTCGATGAGGCGGTGATGAGCCGTCCGGTGGGCGGGGACACGGTCATGCGTGACCAGCTCAAGCGGTTGGTGGAGGTAGCACAGCTGCCGAACGTGACGTTGCAGGTCCTGCCGTTCGACGTCGGGGCCCACGCGGGCATGGACGGCACCTTCACGATCCTGAGCTTCCCCGAACCCGGTGATCCGGATGTCGTGTACGCGGAGAACGCCACGGGTGGGCTCTTCCTGGAGAAGAGCGACGAACTACAGAAGTACAGCTTCATCTTCGATCACATTCGAGCAGCGGCCATGCGTCCGGAGGAGTCCGTCGGATACATTGCAAAACTGGCAGAGGAGCCGCTGTGGAAATGGCGACGCAAGGATTCCCCGTGGACCTGACGCAGGCGCACTGGTTCAAGAGCTCGAAGAGCGGGCCGAACTGTGACAACTGCGTTGAGGTCGCCTACGTGACCGGGGCGGTCGGCGTCCGGGACTCGAAGGACAAGGCCGGTCCGGCCCTGGTCTTCGCCCCGGGTGACTGGCACGCCTTCGTCGCCAGCACACGGGACGGCGTCTTCGGGCGGGGTTGATCCCGTAGCAGTGACGTGGTCCCCGATCGGCACGGCCGGTCGGGGACCACGTCGTATTTCCGGGCCGCTCGGGCGTCCTGCCGCAGCGTATGACCCGGCTGCCGTCGCCACTTCGTATCCGTCTCGTTGTACCTCTCGGTACGCGCTGGTCGACATCCCCCCGAGCAGGGCGGGTAACCGAGCGAGGCAGGCGAGACTGATGACGAGTATCGGATCGGACAACCTCACCAACGGGCCGGGCAAGCCGGAACGGTTCGGCGGGAAATATCGCGGGGCTCGACGGGACACCGTGTTGACCGAGGTGGTGTCGACGGACGCCGAACACGCCGGGCGGGATGCCGCGCCGCCGACCGAGCAGGTCACGTCGCCGCTGACCCTGCCGTCGTTGGATCCGAACCCGCTCACCGAGCCGTCGTTCCCAGCCACCGGATGGTCGACGGTTGACGACGGCTCCCTGGCGGACCATCCGCTGCTGCGCGGTCTGCTGCTGGAATTGCCGCCGAGGGGCAGCGTGCCGCCTCCGGGCTGGCTCGACCGCTGGTTCGAGGCGACGCGGGCGATCCTGGAGCTGCTATACGTGCAGGGCGCCGGCCGGGCTCGCTGAGTTCGCGGACCGCTGCGGCATGGCCCGCTCGGCGAGCCGATTGTGCCGTAGCGCGTGGCGGACGCCGATGGCCCCGACGCCCAGCACCCCGATGGTGACCGCCGGCCCGGTGATGCCCGGCCCGAAGAACTCGGCGGCACCGCTGGCCGTGATCAGCGCGGGCAGCAGGGCCAGGCCGGTCACCTGCAACGGCAGTCCGATCAGCGGGTGGGCGGCGGCGGCCCGTAGCCCGTGTGGCGCGGGCGTCCGAGCGGTGACGGCCAGCGCGCCCGCTCCGGCGCGAAGCCGACGCACCCGGCGTACGGTGCAGAGCGCCACGACCAGCGCCGGTAGCGCGGCGAGCGCCAGCCCAGCGGCGGCTCGGTCAGCCAGGGTCGCCCCGGCGGTGGTCAGACCGGCGATCGGCAGAGCCACCGTCAGGCCGAGCCCGACCAGCGTGAGCCCGAGCAGCCAGCTGGCATGTCGACGAAGCTCGCGCGCGTGTGTCATCCGGGGCAACCCCTCCGCGAGGTAGCCGGCGGCCCACCAGACGACGGCGACCGGGAGCAGGAGGACGAGGTGGTTCTGCATGCCTGTCAGCCTTGCCCGTTCTCCGGCTCGCCGAATCCGGGACCGCCCCCCGTTCGTCCCGTAGCCGCCCCCGTAGGGGAACCATCGTTTCATGTTATGAGGGATCCGACATGTTTATCTGTGTCCATGCCTCGAACTACCCTCTCCTTGATCGGCAGTCATCGATCAATTGGCCATGAGCAATGCGACGAGGGCTGCCGACAGAGGGAGGTAGGAAGATGGTTCTTCGACAGAGGTCCGTTTTCGTCGGACTGGCCGCGTTGGCCATGGTGGCGGCAGCGACGCCCGCCATGGCCGCCGAGCCGGTCGGCACGATCCGAAGCGCCGGCGGCGCCACCGCCGTCAAAGACAGCTACATCGTCGTGTTCAAGGACAGCGAAGTGAGCCGTGCCGCGGTCGGCTCCTCGGTGGCCCGGCTGCTGAGCCGGCACGGCGGAGCGACGGCCCGTACGTACAGCGCGGCCATCCGCGGCGCCGAGCTGCGGCTCAGCGCCAAGGCGGCGGCCCGGATCGCCGCAGATCCGGCGGTCGCGTACGTCGAGCAGAACCACACCGTGCAACTCGCCGCCACCCAGACGAACCCCCCGTCCTGGGGTCTGGACCGGATCGACCAGCGCAATCTGCCGCTGAACAGCTCCTACACGTACCCCAACACGGCCTCGAACGTGACGTCGTACATCATCGACACCGGCATCCGGACGTCCCACTCGGACTTCGGGGGCCGGGCGACCTGGGGCACCAACGCGGTCGACTCCAACAACACCGACTGCAACGGCCACGGCACCCACGTCGCCGGTACGGTCGGCGGCACCGCGTACGGCGTCGCCAAGGCGACCCGACTGGTGGCCGTCAAGGTGCTCAACTGCGCCGGCAGCGGCACCAACGCCGGAGTCATCGCCGGGGTCGACTGGGTCACCGCGAACGCGGTCAAGCCTGCCGTGGCCAACATGAGCCTCGGTGGCGGGGCGAACGCCACGCTCGACAACGCGGTGATCAACTCGATCAACTCGGGTGTCACCTTCGTGGTGGCCGCCGGTAACGGCAACAGCCTCGGTGTCCGGCAGAACGCCTGCAACTACTCCCCGGCCCGGACCGCGCCGGCGATCACCGTCGGTGCCACCCAGAACAACGACGCCGCCGCGAGCTTCTCCAACTTCGGCACCTGCGTCGACATCCTGGCGCCCGGCGTGAGCATCACGGCCCCGTGGATCACCAACGACACCTCGACGAACACCATCAGCGGTACCTCGATGGCCTCGCCGCACGTCGCCGGTGCCGCCGCCCTGGTGCTCTCGGCCAACCCGTCCTGGAGCAACCAGCAGGTGCGGGACTACCTGGTCAACAACTCCACGCCGAACGTGATCAGCAACGTGGGCACCGGTACCCCCAACCAGCTGCTCTACGTGGTCAACGGCAGCACCCCGCCGCCGACCAACGACTTCTCGGTGTCGGTGTCGCCGACCTCGGGTTCGGTTGCGCCGGGCGGTTCGGCGACCGCCACGGTGTCCACCGCCACCACCAACGGCTCCGCCCAGTCGGTCAGCCTCTCGGCCAGCGGCCTGCCGTCCGGGGCGTCCGCCTCGTTCAGCCCGGCCACGGTTACCTCGGGCGGGTCCTCGGCGCTGACCATCAGCACCTCGGCCAGCACTCCGGCCGGCACGTACCCGGTGACCATCACCGGTAGCGCGGCCTCCGGCACCAAGACCGCCACCTACACGCTGACGGTGACCGGCAGCGGTAGCGGCAGCTGCTCCGGCACCAACGGCACCGACGTCTCGATCCCGGACGCCGGCTCGGCGGTGACCAGCTCGATCACGATCTCCGGCTGCAACCGCAACGCTTCGTCGAGCTCGACCGTGGCGGTGAACATCGTGCACACCTACCGTGGCGACCTGGTCATCGACCTGCTCGCCCCGGACGGCTCGTCCTACCGGCTGAAGAACAGCAGCGGCTCGGACAGCACGGACAACGTGAACGCCACCTACACGGTGAACCTGTCCAGCGAGGCGGCGAACGGCACCTGGCGGTTGCAGGTGCGCGACGTGTACCTCGCTGACACCGGCTACATCAACACCTGGACCCTGAACCTCTGACACTGGTACGACATCGGGCCCCCGGCTGCACAGCCGGGGGCCCGATCGTCGTCAACTCCGGGGCGCGGGGTCGGCGTACCGTCAGACCGCGAAACCGGCCGGCCGTTCGGTGGCCGGCGCGGGCGGCCGGGCCTTCCACAGGCCGGTCTTCTGGGCGAACAACCGGCTCAGGTACGCCGGGTTGAGGATGACGTACCGCCGCCACAGTCGCTTCGGCTCCAGGCCGAACCGCCAGAACCACTCCAGTCCGGCCCGCTGCATCCACGGCGGTGGCTGGCGCAGCAGCCCGGCGTGGTAGTCGAAGGCCGCACCGACGGCCATCAGCGGCATGTCCAGCAGGGGGCGCATCGCGTACGTGAAGATCTCCTGGCGGGGGCAGCCCAGGCCGACCAGGACGAGCCGGGCGCCGCTGGCCTTGATCCGGTCGGCGATCTCCACGTCCTCGCCCGGCTGGACGGCACGGAACTTGGACGGCTCCACCCCGGCGATCTTGAGTGCCGGGAACATCCGCTCCAGCGCCGGGATCAACCGGGCCAGGGTCTGTTCGGTCGAGCCGTACAGGTAGACGGGCAGGCCCTCGTCGGCACAGCGGGAGAGCACGTGCAGGGTCAGCTGCGGCCCGTAGACCCGGTCGGTGAGCCCTGCGCCGTGCAACAGGTTCAGCGCCCAACGGACCGGCTGGCCGTCCGGAGTCACCAGGTCGAAGGAGTTCAACCGGGCATTGTGCGCCGGGTCCAGCACCCCGGTCATCACCCCGTGCACGGCCAGTGCGGTCAGCGCCAGCGGTCGGCGATCCTGCGCGGCGGCAATGACCTGCTCGGTCGCCGTCGCATAGTCGGTGGCGTCGACCAGGACGCCGAGCACGTTGCGCTTGCTCACGGCCGGACCTCGCCGTCGTTCGCCGGGACCCACTTGTCCACGTTGGCCTCGTAGATCTCTCGCATGATCATGGGTACGTCGTACACCTGTTTCCAGTCCGGGTAGTCGGCCTGGAACGCCTCGTTGGAGCCGATCCACCACTTGTGGTCGCCGATCCGGTTGGCCTCGACGTACTCGGTGATCATCTCCTGGCCGGTGATCTGCTCGGCCAGCGCGAACGCCTCCCGGTTGGAGGTGTTGGAGTGCCGGCCGCCACCCAGGTTGTAGACCGCCGCCGAGCGCGGGTTGCGGAAGAAGGCCTCGAACGCGGAGACCACGTCCGAGCTGTGGATGGCATCCCGGACCTGCTTGCCCTGGTAGCCGAAGATCTTGTAGGTGCGGCGCTCCATGTTGGCCCGCATCACGTAACCGAGGAAGCCGTGCAACTCGGTCGCCGAGTGCGCCGGCCCGGTCAGCGTGCCACCCCGGAAACAGGCCGTCTTCATCCCGAAGTACCGGCCGTACTCCTGCACCATCACGTCCGCCGCGACCTTCGAGGCGCCGAAGATCGAGTGCAGGCAGGCGTCGATCGACATGTCCTCCCGGATGCCCCGCTCGTACGGGTGCCCCGGCTCGATCTCCCAGCGGGTCTCCAGCTCGATCAGAGGCAGGCTGTTCGGCCGGTCACCGTAGACCTTGTTGGTCGAGCAGTGGATGACCGGCGCCTCGATGCAGTGCTCGCGCACGTTCTGAAGCACGTTCAGGGTGCCTGCGGCGTTCACGTCGAAGTCGGTGAACGGATCGCGTACCGCCCAGTCGTGCGAGGGCTGCGCGGCGGTGTGGATCACCACCGACACGTCCCTGCCGTACCGCTTGAACAGCGCACCGAGCGCGCCCCGGTCGCGGATGTCGATGCTGTGGTGCGAGTACGCGTCACCCAGGTCGTCGGTGAGCCGGCGTACGTTCCACGCGGTGGACGCCTCCTCGCCGAAGAACTCCTGCCGCATGTCGTTGTCGATGCCGACCACATCGAGACCCAGGCCGGCGAAGTGCCGGACCGCCTCAGAGCCGATCAACCCGCCCGAACCGGTCACGAATGCGACACTCACGAGCCACTCCTGGTCCGTTGAAGGCAGAAACCAGCGAAGCATAGCGTGACGTCCGGTACGCCCAGATAAAGAGCGAGGGCCCCGCATATTTGCGGAGCCCTCGTCGCTGGTGGGGAAGGGGGGAGTTGAACCCCCACGCCCTTTCGGGCACACGGACCTGAACCGTGCGCGTCTGCCATTCCGCCACTTCCCCGTGGCATGACCTCGGACAGCGTAATCAGTGCCGACACCGCTGTCGCCAGCGGGGCCTCGGCCATATTACGTGGCTCCGGTCTTCGCCGCGAATGGCGTTCGCTGCTCGCAGCGGTTACCGTTCGTGGCGGACGAAAGAGTAGCACGACAATCCTGAGCCGTCCGAACGAGGCGTGGCCTGCCGGCCGAGCGGCGTGTGAGCTGCGTGCGCTCTGGACGGATACCATCATGTCCTCGGGACCCGAGGAGGAGCCGGTGAGCGTGCTGCAACGCTTCGAGAAGCGTCTGGAAGGCCTGGTCGAAGGGGCTTTTGCCAAGGTCTTCAAAGGGGTCGTGCACCCCGTGGAGATCCTCAACGCCATGCAGCGGGAGGCCGAGGCGCACAAGGCCATCCTGGCTGGCGGGCGCACGTTGGTGCCCAACCGCTACGTGATCGATCTCTCGCCGTACGACCACAGTCGGCTGGCGCCGTACGCCGCCGCGCTGGCCCAGGAGTTGGCCCAGTCGCAGGCGGAGTTCATCGGCGAGCAGGCGTGGACCGTCTACGGCGACGTGATCGTCGAGATCGAGCGCGGTGAAGGGCTGGACACCGGCATGTTCCGGGTCACCGCAGAGGTCTACACCGGTGGCGAGGTCGCCCCGGTCTCGGCGCCCGGCTACGACGCCGGCCCGGGCGGTTATCCCGCGTACGACCAGGGTGGCGGCTACGGCCCGCCGCCGGGGCACGGTGCCGGTCGTAACGTGCGACTGGTCTCCGGCGACGGCCGCACCTACCCGCTGCAGATGGGTTCGACCGTGATCGGTCGCGGGGATCAGGCCAACCTGCGCCTGCCGGATGTCGGCATCTCCCGCCGACACGCCCGGCTGGATTTCGACGGTGGGCAGGTCGTGCTGACCGATCTCGGCTCCACCAACGGCACCATGGTCAACGGCCAGCGCGTCTCCGCCGTGGCGCTGAACCCCGGTGACATGATCCAGCTCGGCACCACCACGCTGACCTTCCGCGTGGACGGCTGATCCGCCTTGCCGGAACTCGTCATCACCGTCGCCCGGTTCGGATTTCTCGTCCTGTTGTGGATCTTCGTGTTCACGGTGGTCGGCGTCATCCGCCGGGACCTCTTCGCCGGGGCCCGGTCGGGCCGACTGGTGGCCGCGCCCCGGGCGGTGGGCGCGTCGACCGGTCAGGGTGCGGCGAAACCGGCGAAGGTGAAGCGGGGCCGGGCGGCCCACCAGCTGGTGGTGACCGCCGGTCAACTGGCCGGCACCAGGATCACTTTGGGTGAGGCTCAGATAACCATCGGTCGTGCCGAGGATTCCACCCTCGTCATCACCGACGACTACGCCTCGGCGCGACACGCCCGGCTCTTGCCCCGTGAAGGGCAGTGGTTCGTCGAAGACCTCGGTTCGACTAACGGGACGTACCTGGATCGCGCTAAGGTCACCGGACCGACCCCCGTACCCCTCGGCGTGCCGATCCGGATCGGCCGCACCTCTCTCGAATTACGGCCATGACTCTGACCCTGCGCTATGCGGCCCACAGCGACCGCGGTCTGATCCGAGACGGCAATCAGGATTCCGTCTACGCCGGACCGCGGCTACTCGCCGTCGCCGACGGCATGGGCGGTATGGCCGCCGGTGACGTCGCCAGCAACATCGTCATCGGTGCCATGGCGCCGCTCGACGAGGACGTCCCTGGTGACGCCCTGGTCGACGCGCTGCGCTCCGCCGTGGGCACCGCCAACCAACAGCTCCGCGAGACCGTGGACGCCAACCCGCAGTTGGAGGGGATGGGCACCACACTCACCGCGACCCTCTTCTCCGGCAGCAAGCTGGGCATGGTCCACATCGGTGACTCGCGTGCCTATCTCCTGCGCGACGGCGACTTCAACCAGATCACCAAGGACGACACGTACGTCCAGATGCTCGTCGACGAGGGTCGGATCAGCCCGGAGGAGGCGAGCAGCCACCCGCAGCGGTCGCTGCTCACCCGTGCCCTCGACGGCCGGGACATCGACCCGGAGTACTCGGTCCGTCAGGTGTTGCCCGGTGACCGTTACCTGATCTGCTCGGACGGCCTGTCCGGGGTGGTCAGTGCGGAAACCATCGCCGAGACCATGCGCGAGTATGCCGACCCGCAGCAGTGCGTCGAGCGACTCGTCCAGCTCGCCCTGCGCGGCGGTGGTCCGGACAACATCACCGTGATCATCGCCGACGCCACCGACCGGGACATCGTCGAAGCGGCCCCGATCGTCGGCGGCGCGGCCGCGCGGGACCGGGGCATGGCGACCTCGGCCGACGTCTCCACCCCGGCCGCCCGTGCCTCGGCGCTCTCCGCTCCCCGGCCGCCCGTGCCCGAGGAGCCGGCCGGAACCGGCGACGACGAGCCGGAGGTGCGCCGTCGCCCGCTGCGTGCCCTGGCGATGACCACCGCCCTCCTGGTGATCATCGGGGGTGGTGTCTTCGCCGGGTACGACTACACCCAGCGGCAGTACTACGTCGGGGCGACCGAGGACGGCCAGGTGGCCGTGTTCCGGGGCATCCAGGGCGAGATCGCCGGCATGGATCTCTCCACCGTGCACTCCAAGAGCACGGCCCAGCTGGACGATCTCACCCTCGCCGCTCAGGAGCAGGTCAAGCAGGGCATTCCGGCCAGGAACGAGCCGGACGCGGCACGCCGGCTGGCGGAGTTGACGATGGACAGCCCGACCAACGTCAACCTCAAGCCGCTCTGCCCGCCCACCTCGACTCCGAGCGTCGACCCCACAACAGAGTCGACCTCCCCGCCGCCGAGCACTCCGGCCGGCTCGGCGAGCCCGGTCGGCAGCGGCTCGCCGTCGCCCGACAGTGGCTCGTTGGCCCCACCGGTGAGCACACCGGACGCCCCGCCCACCGACGCCTTCACGCCCACGGTCGACCCGGCGGCCTGCCGGTCGCCCGAGTAGGCGTCGGCTTCCGACCCGAGGACGATCGTGACCGCAGCGGCCACCCCGGCATCCTCGCCCGCCACCGCGGGCGAGCGGCCTGGCGTACGCCTGGCGCGGTCCCGGCGCAACGCCGAACTGTCGCTGCTGCTGCTGGCCATGGCGCTGGTCGCCGCGTACGGGGCGATGGTCGAGGCGAACGTGCTCGACACGGTCACCTCGGATTTCTGGGTGCCGGCCGCCGTGCTCACCGCCGTGTTCCTCGGCGTGCACATGGTGATCCGGTTCCTGGCGCCGTTCGCCGACCCGGCCCTGCTGCCGGCGGTGGCGCTGCTCAACGGTCTGGGGGTCGGCTTCCTGCGCCGGCTCGACCTGGCCCGCGCCGCTCCGGAGGACCGCGCGGAACTGGCCGTCTTCGCCGGCACCGGTGGTCGGCAACTGGCCTGGACGCTGATCTCGGTGGTCCTCGCGGCCGGGCTGCTGGCCCTGGTGCGCGACCACCGCTCGATCTCGCGGTACGCGTACACCCTGGGGCTGTCCGGCATCGTGCTGGTCATGCTCCCGGCAGTGCTGCCGGCCAGCATTTCCGAGATCAACGGCGCGAAGCTCTGGGTACGCATCGGCAGCTTCTCGATCCAGCCCGGCGAGTTCGCCAAGCTCGCCCTGCTGGCCTTCTTCGCCTACTACCTGGTTCGCAAGCGCGAGGTGCTCTCGCTGGCCAGTCACCGGTTCCTCGGCATCGACTTCCCGCGCGGCCGTGACCTCGGCCCGGTGCTGGTGGTCTGGGCGATCAGCCTGCTGGTCCTGATCTTCGAGAAGGACCTGGGCACCTCGCTGCTCTACTTCGGCATGTTCGTGGCGACGGTCTACATCGCCACCGAACGGGTCAGTTGGCTGCTCATCGGTCTGGTCCTCTTCTTCGGTGGCGCCTACCTCGCGTATGTGCTCGGCGAGGCGATCGGTGGGCCGTTCGCCAACTTCTACGTACGGGCGCAGATCTGGCTCGACCCGTTCGCCAAGCCGTACGACGAGGGCTACCAGCTCGTGCAGGGGCTGCTCGCGTTGGGCACCGGCGGGCTGTTCGGGGCCGGTCCGGGCGGCGGCCAGCCGATGGAGCTGCCCGAGGTGCAGAACGACTTCATCTTCGCCGGCCTCGGTGAGGAGATCGGCCTGTTCGGGCTGTCGGCCCTGCTGGTGATCTACCTGCTGATCGTCGAGCGCGGGTTGCGCGCCGCTCTGGCGGTGCGGGACTCGTTCGGCAAGCTGCTCGCCGGCGGTCTGGCGTTCACCCTCGCGCTACAGGTCTTCGTGATCGTCGGCGGGATCAGCAAGCTCATCCCGTTGACCGGTCAGACCACGCCGTTCCTTTCTGCCGGTGGCTCCTCGCTGATGGCCAACTGGCTGCTCATCGCGGTGCTGATGCGGGTCTCCGACGCCGGCCGCCGGCCGGTCACCGGCGGCGGCAAGGTGAACCGTCCGGCCGGGGGCCCGCCCGAGCAGTTGCACGGTGCCCCCACGGAGGTGATCAGGCCGTGAACGCACCCCTGCGCCGGGTCGGCGTCGTCGTCATCGTCCTGTTCGGCCTGCTCTTCGCCAACCTGAACTGGATTCAGGCGTACAAGGCCGACGAGTACCGCACCAGCGACTACAACAGTCGGGTCCAGGTCGCCGAGTACGAGCGCCGCCGGGGCAACATCGAGGCCGGCGGCACCGCGCTGGCGGTCAGCAAGGAGACCGACGGCAAGCTGACCTTCCTGCGCACCTACCCGGGTGGGGCCAAGTACGCCCACGTGCTCGGCTACAAGCCGGTCAACCTCGCCGACACCGGCATCGAGAGGTCCGAGAACGACTTCCTCGCCGGCACCAGCGACAAGCTTTTCGCCAACCGGATCAAGGACATGTTCACCGGCGACCGCACCGCCGGGGGCAACGTGCTGCTCACCCTCTCCCCCCGCGCCCAGGACGTCGCGTACGACCAGTTGCGCAACAACAACCGGGGAGCGAGCAAGGGGGCGGCGATCGCCATCGATCCGCGTACCGGTGCCGTGCAGGCGATGGTCTCCATGCCCAGCTTCGACCCGAACCCGCTGGCCAGCCACAACACCAACGAGGCCACTGCGGCGTACAACAAGCTGGAACAGGACCGGGCCCGCCCGCTGCGCAACCGGGCTCTCGGTGAGGTGCTGCCGCCCGGCTCCACCTTCAAGATCGTGGTGGCCGCCGCAGCGCTGGAGAACGGCATCGGCAAGGACACCAACATCCCGGCCGGGCCGAGCTACACCCCGCCCACCTCCGGGCAGTCGATCACCAACGCGGCGCCGTCGATCTGCCCCCAGGCCCAGGTGACCCTCATGACGGCGGTCACCGACTCCTGCAACACCGGGTTCGCCAAGCTCGGTGTGCAGCTCGGCCCCGACGTGATCAAGAAGAAGGCCCAGGACTTCGGCTTCGAGCAGGAGGACCTGACCGTCGGCCGGCTCGGCGAGGGCGGTCATCCGGTGGCGGCGAGCCGCACCGGCACCATGGAGAATCCGGACGGCGGCCCTGACCCGGCCGCGCTGGCCCAGTCCTCGATCGGGCAGCGTGACGTGCGGATGACCCCGTTGGAGGGGGCCATGATCGCTGCGGCGGTGGCCAACAACGGCAGTCAGATGCGGCCGTACCTGGTGCGTCAGCTGCTCGCGCCGGACCGCACCACCGTCTACGACACCGCGAACCCGCGCGAGCTGCGTCGGCCGGTCAGCGGCCAGGTCGCCGCCGACCTGCGGGAGATGATGGTCAGCGTGGTGCGCAACGGCACCGGCCGCAACGCGCAGATCAACGGCTACACCGTGGGCGGCAAGACGGGCACCGCCCAGTCCGCGCCGGACCGGCCCGACCACGGCTGGTTCATCGGTTTCGCACTGGACTCCGACGGCAACCCTGTCTCCGCCGTCTGCGTCGTGCTCGAAGAGGCCGGCAGCGGCGGCAGCGCCGAGGCCGCCCGGATCGCCGGCCAGATCATGCGCGCCGCAATCGCCGACCCCGGAGGGCGCTGACATGCTCAGTCCGGGAGTACAGCTCGGCAACCGGTACCGCCTCGACGAGCGGATCGCCAGCGGCGGCATGGGCGACGTCTGGCGCGGCACCGATCAGGTGCTGGGCCGTACGGTCGCGGTCAAGAGCCTGCTCCCGGCGTTGCTGGACGAGCCGGGGTTCGCCGAGCGGTTCCGGGGCGAGGCCCGGACCATGGCGACGATCAACCACCCGGGCGTGGTCGACGTCTACGACTTCGGCAGCGACCAGCAGATCGCCTTCCTGGTGATGGAGTACATCGAGGGCGATCCGCTGTCGGCCACCCTCAGCCGGGTCGGCCGGCTCACCCCGGCCCGGACGATGGCGCTGGTCGCGCAGGCCGCCGACGCCCTGCACGCCGCCCACCTCAAGGGCATCGTGCACCGGGACGTGAAGCCGGGCAACCTGCTGGTCCGCCCCAACGGCACGCTGGTGCTGACCGACTTCGGCATCGCCCGATCCGAACTGGTCGGTCAGCTGACCGCGGCCGGTTCGGTGCTCGGTACCGCCTCGTACATCTCGCCGGAGCAGGCCACCGGTCAGGTCGCCACCCCCGCCTCCGACGTGTACGCCCTCGGTGTGGTCGCCTATCAGTGCCTCGCCGGACGTCGGCCGTTCGAGGGCGACAATCCCCTCGACATCGCCATGCGGCACGTCCGGGAGACTCCCCGCCCGCTGCCGTCGGACATCCCGCCGCAGGTCTGCGCGCTGGTCGAGCGGGCGATGGCCAAGGACCCGAAGGACCGCTGGGCGAGCGCCGCCGTACTGGCCGGGGCCGCCCGACAACTGAAGGCGGCGCTGTCCCGGCAGGCACGGTCCGGTGGGCCGGCGCCCATCTCGGCGGCCCCGGCGTCACCGGCACCCGGGCGTGCCCCGACGGCATCGACTCCCGGCCGGGCCCAGGTACCGCCGCCGCAGCCGCCCCGCCCGCCGGCGGCGCCCCACTCACCGGCCGCGCCCCGTCCGCCGGTCGTCGGCCACAACCCGGCCGCACCACACGCTCCGGCGGCGGGTCACCGGCCGGTCACCGCGCGTCCGCCGATGGCGCAGCCGCGTCCGACGACGGTCGCACCGGCGGTGACCGGCTATCCACGCGGCGCGGCCCCGATCCCACCGGCGTACGCCCCGCAGCCCGGGCAGTCACGGCCGGCACCCAAGCGGTCACGTTCCGGCATGGTGTTCCTGGCGATCCTGCTGGGCACACTGGTCGTGGTCTGCTCGGGCGTGGTTTCCTACAGGCTGCGGGACAGTATCAACAGCGGCATGCCGGTTGAGGTGTCCGTGCAGGCGGTGACGTCCGGCGCGCTGCGGCCCGACGGGCGAGACGATCCGGCCCAGACGGCGTACCGTCGACTGGATCAGCCCCGACCGGGCGACGAGACGACGACGAGCGAAGGACGACGGACGCGATGACAGCGCAGGCCCGCCTGCTCGGTGGCAGGTACCAGGTCGGCGAGCTGCTCGGGTATGGCGGCATGGCCGAGGTGCACCGTGGTCGCGACCTTCGGCTCGGCCGGGACGTCGCGATCAAGATGCTTCGTACGGACCTCGCCCGGGACGCCACCTTCCAGATGCGTTTCCGCCGCGAGGCACAGAACGCCGCCTCGCTGAACCACCCGGCGATCGTCGCGGTCTACGACACCGGCGAGGAACAGGCACCCACCGGCGAAACCCTTCCGTTCATCGTGATGGAGTTCGTCAACGGGCGCACCCTCAAGGAGGTGCTCGGCGCCGAGGGCCGACTGCAGCCCCGGCGGGCGTTGGAGATCTGCGCCGACATCTGCGCCGCCCTGGAGTTCAGCCACCGGCACGGCATCATCCACCGCGACATCAAGCCCGGCAACGTGATGCTCACCCAGACCGGCCAGGTCAAGGTGATGGACTTCGGCATCGCCCGCGCCCTGGCCAGCGGCGCGACCACGATGACGCAGACCAGCGCGGTCATCGGCACCGCACAGTATCTCTCCCCCGAGCAGGCCCGCGGCGAGGCCGTCGACGCCCGCTCCGACGTGTACGCCGCCGGTTGTGTGCTCTTCGAGCTGCTCTGCGGGCATCCGCCGTTCGTCGGCGACAGCCCGGTCAGCGTCGCGTACCAGCACGTCCGGGAGGCCCCGCCGACGCCGAGCGACCTCAACCCGGAGGTCAACCCGGCGGTCGACGCGATCGTGCTCAAGGCGCTGTCGAAGAACCCGCTCAACCGCTACCAGAGCGCTGGCGAGATGCGCGCGGACCTGCTCCGGGCGGCGGCCGGCCGGCCGGTGATGGCCACCCCGGTACTGCGCGACGACGAGACCGTACCGATGTCCGCAGCCGGCGGCCCGGGCTACCCGTCGGCCGGGGCGACGCAGACCCGGCAGATCCCGGCCCGGGTGGGTGACCCGCGTCAGCGGCGCGCCTCGTCCTGGCTGATCGCCATGTTCGCCGCGCTCGGTGTGCTCGCGGTGATCGCCCTGGTGGCCGCGCTGCTGTTCAACGACAAGACGGTCGAGGACGTGCCGGTGCCCACGCTCAGCGGGATGACCCAACAGGAGGCGTTCGCCCGGCTGGAGGCGGACGGCTTCCAGCCGGCGCGCGGTGACGACGTGTTCACCTCGGACTGCCGCAAGGGACGGGTGACCACCCAGGCCCCGCCCGCCGGGGAACGGGTCGCCCCGAACAGCACAGTCACCGTGCAGGTCTGCGGCGGCAAGCCGGAGGCGATCGTTCCGGAGGGCCTCGTCGGCGGCAAGGTCGACAGCGCCAAGCTCCGCATTGAGGAGCGCAAGCTCCGGGTCAAGATCGTGGAGAAGGACAGCCCGGACGCCGCCGGGCTGGTGCTCGAGGTCGACCCGAAGGAAGGCGAGAAGGTCGCCGAGAACACCGTGATCACCCTCACCGTCTCCAAGGGCAACGTGGTCCGGGTACCGAACGTGGAGAACCTCACCGAGGCCGACGCGAAGCGGGAACTCGAGAACGCCGGCTTCGGGTGGGAGGTGGAGATCGGCCCGGAGGTGCCCGCCGACCGAGCCGGTCGGGTGACCGACCAGAATCCGAACGCCGGCAGCCAGCGGACCAAGGGCAGCAAGGTGACGATTTTCGTGTCGGTGCCGGAGCCCGAAGACGACGACCCGCCGACCGGAGAGCCGCCGACCGGGGAGCCGACCACCCCGCCGCCGGACGGCGACGGTGGTGGCAGCGGTGGCAGCGGTGGTGGCAGCGGTGACGCTCCGGAACTGCCGACCTTCCCGCCGTTCCGCCTGCCCGGAGAGTGACCGCGCCAAGCGGACCGCACGAACCACCGGTCAGCCCGGTGGCCCGGGCGAGTCGCTGGCGACCGGTGCGCCGGGTGGCCGCCCTGGGGCTGGCTGCGCTTCTGCTCGCCAGCCTGCCGTGGATCTGGACGACCGTCGCCGCGTACGGCCACGTCCACGCGGTCGACGAGGCGCCGGCGGTGGACGTGGTGATCGTCCTCGGCACGGCGGTGACCGAGGACGGACGTCAGCCGGGCATCCGGTTGGCGGGTCGGCTGGAGACCGCCGCCGACCTGGTACACAGTCAGCGGGCCCGGGTGGTGCTCGTCTCGGGCGACGGGCACGGGGCGTCCGGGGACGAGACAGCGGCGATGACCACACACCTCACCGAGAAACTCGGCGTCGATCCGCAGCGCATCGTCGCCGACCCGTACGGCCTGGACACGTACGACAGTTGCCGCCGCGCGCGGGAGGTGTACGGGGTCGAGCGGGCCCTGATCGTCACCCAGTCCTACCACCTGTCCCGAGCGGTGACGCTCTGCCGGCACCTGGGCGTGGACGCTGACGGGGTGCCCGCCCGCTGCTCCGGCTGTGGCACCGGCCTGCTGCTGGAGAAGGCGGTACGGGACTACTTCGCCAGCGGCAAGGCAGCCTGGGACGCGATCCGAAGCCGGCCCGCCGCAGTCGACTCGCCGGCACACTCCGGTGTGCGGGACGCGCTGACCAACTGAGGCTGCTTCCGCGCGGCGGACCGGGCCGCCACTATCGGGCGGACTTCGACCCGCGCCCCGGCGCCGACCTCGAATCCGGCTCAGGTGGTGGCGAAGGCGGCCAGACGACGGGCGTCGACCTCGGCGGCCAGTTCCGGGGCGCGCTCCAACGCCTCAGGGTGACCGCAGGTGGCGAGCCAGTTGGCCAACATCAGATGACCGCCCTCGGTGAGCACCGACTCGGGATGGAACTGGACCCCCTCGACGGGCAGGGTGCGGTGGCGCATCGCCATCACGATGCCGGAGTCGGTCCAGCCGGTGACTTCCAGCTCGTCCGGCAGCGTCTCGCGCAGCACCGCGAGAGAGTGATAGCGGGTCGCCGTGAACGGATCGGGCAGCCCGGTGAGGACCCCGCTGTTGTGGTGGTGGACCTGCGAGGTCTTGCCGTGCAGCAACTCCGGCGCCCGGGTGACGGTGGCTCCGAACGCCTCTCCGATCGCCTGGTGCCCCAGACACACGCCGAAGATCGGCAGCTTCCCGGCGTACTCGCGGATGACGTCCAGGCAGATGCCGGCCCGGTCCGGGCTCCCGGGACCCGGCGAGAGCAGCACGCCGGCTTCGCCGAGCCGGCCCACTTCGGCGAGGTCGATCTCGTCGTTGCGTCGTACGTCGCAGTCCACGCCAAGCTGGCCGAGGTACTGGACCAGGTTGAAGACGAACGAATCGTAGTTGTCGATCACCAGGACGCGCATCGGTCTCACTCGTCCTCGTCAGGGGGTGGGGTGTTGTTCTGCTCGGTGTCGTACGGCAGGTCGTGTTCGTCGCCCGCCGGGGCATCGTCGGCCGGATCGGTGCCGGGCCCCACGTCACCGGGGGCACCCGGCACCTCGGAGTCCTGCTGGGTGACCTGCACGTCCTCGCCGGTGAAGGGCAGCAGTGGCCCGGCCCAGGGGAAGATCACGTACCAGAGCAGCGCGACCGCCGTGGTGGCGAGCAGCAGACTGCCGACCAGCTTGCCGGGCAGCCCGAAGGGCAGCTTGCGCCAGATCCAGGAGTACATCGTCAGGTCCCCAGCTCGGCCGGGCGTCCCTCGTCCTTCGACTGGGTACGCGTCAACTCTGCGTGGATGATCAACCGCTCGTAGTTGTCGAACTTCGGGTTGCAGGTGGTCAGGGTCAGCATCCGTTTCGTCGGCTTCACCCCGGGGCGCCCGGGCACCGGTGCCACCACCTCGACCTGGTTCGGCTTCACGATCAGGTTCTCGGTCACCTGGTAGACGTACCACTCGTCCCGGCTCTGCACGATGATCGGATCGCCCTTGCGAAGCTCGTCCAGACGCCAGAAGGTGGCCCGATTGCGGTGCCCGGCGACGGAGAAGTTCCCTACCTGGCCCGGCATGGCGCTCTCCGGGTAGTGGCCCGGGGCGTACCGGATGTCCTTCTGGGTCACGCCCTCGACCACGATCCATTCCTTGTCGAACTTCGGAATGTAGAGACCGGCGATGGGCTTGCCCTGGACCGGCGGCTTGGGTGAGGCGGAGGCGGAAGGACTGGCCGAGGGGGCCACTGTCGGGTCCCCTTCGGGCCCCCATGCCTGGGCCAACTGCTGGCTCAGTTCGTCCTGATGAGCGTCGACGATCGCCGACTTACCCCAGATCTCGTAGCCGGCGAAGAGCAACACCACCAGGCCGAAGGTGATCAGCAGCTCACCACCGAAGCGCAGCCCGGTGCGCACCCGGGACCAGAAGGACGGGCGGGTCAGCTCCGAGTAGACGCTCTTATAGCCCTCACCCGTCTGCTGCGGCCGCAACTGCACCACCCGGTCGCCCCGGCGTGGCTTGGGCGGCTCGGCCGGTTGGCCGGCGCCGTCGGGCTCCTCGATCTTCGGCGTCTTGGGTACCGCGCCCATCAGGGCCGTCGATTCCATAGCGGGCGGAGTACCCCGCCGGACACCGGTGACCGCCGGAATCAGGGCGGTGGCCGCCTCGTCGGCCCGCCCGTCGGCCCCGGCGGGGCCGACCTGCTGGTGTGGCCCGGGCCAGGCAGGCTGCTGGTCGGGCCCCGCCGGACCAGCCTGATGGTTCGGCGTTGCCGGACCGGGTTGCTGGCTGCTCCCTTGATGGTTCGGCGTCGTCAGACCGGGTTGCTGATTGACGCCGGCCGGGGTCGGGCCGGCCGGGTCCGGTGACCGGCTGCTACGCCCTGCCGAGGCCGCTGCCGCCCCCGTGGTGGCGCTATTGATCATGGGCATCAGCGCGGTCGGGCCCTCGTCGGGCCGGCCCTCCGGATTCGCGGCGGCGCGGTTGTCCGGGGCGGGCGCGGCAGCCGCAGTGCCGGGTCCTTGCGACGGCCAGGCCGGCGTCGACTGCGGCCGGAAGCCCTGAGCCTGCTGCGTTGCGGGATCGCCCGGCCACTGCTGGCTGCCGATCCGTTGCGGCGCCTCCGGCCCGGTCGGTGCCCCCTGCCCCGGCGTCGCGCCGTGCCCCTGGGAAATGCCGTGCCCCGGCGTCGCGCCGTGCCCCTGGGACATGCCGTGCGGGTACGGCCTGCCACTCGCGTGCGGCGAGGCGGACGGGTGTGGTGCGGTGAACCCGTCTGGCTCAGCAGGCATGTGCGGCGCCATGGGGCGGTGCGCCGGCGTGGAACCGTGTGGCGCTGTGGGCCCGAGCGGTCCCCTGAGTCCCTGCGGCGCGGCGTGACCTTGCGATGCGGCGGGGCTTTGCGATGCGGTGGGGCCATGCGGCCCGGTGGGTCGGTGCCCGCTCGGCCCCGGTGGCGCGGTGTGTGCGGTCGCCGGACCACCGGCGAGCCCGCCTGCGGGCTGCCCTTGCGGCTGCCACCCGCCCTGGGCTTCCTGCCGAATGAACGTGTTGGCAGGGGGGCCCTGCTGGGCCGTTGTGCCGGACTGAGGTCCGTGCGGGGCTGCTGAGCCGGGGTAGGGGCCTTGCGGGGCTGGTGTGCCGGGCTGGGCTCGCTGCGGAATGAAGTCGTCGGCCGAGGGCCGTTGGCGGGCTGGTGCGTCGCCCTGAGACCGGTGTCCGGCCAGTGGCTGAGGCACGTGGGACGACCGCTCCGTCGGGGGCCCGGCCTGGGACGATTGTCCGTAGCTCTGCCCGGCCTGGGACGGTTGTCCGTAGCTCTGCCCGGCCTGCGCCGGTTGTCCGTAGCTCTGTGCGGCCTGCGGCTGGCTGCTCTGCGAGCCCTGGTCGGTCGGCCGGCTCGGCTCGAACGCTCCCCGCCAGGGTGTCGGCCCGACGGGGATGTCCGGCTGACCCGACGGCAGCGGTACGCCGGTGTTCTGGATGCTGCCGGTGTTCGACCGCCAACCGGCGGCGTCGCTGCTCCGTTGGTCGGTGAAGGCGTTCCACGGTCCTGCCGCCGTACGATCCGTGGCTGGCCCGGCATCCCAGCGTCCCGGTGCCGCGCCGTGCTCCTGGCCCGGCGCGGTCTCGCGTCGGTTGGCCGGCGTCGGGTCGCCGGTGGGCGCGTGGGAAGGCGAACGTGGCGGCACCGGATCAGGCCAGGCACCACCCGGGCGGGTGGGAGTCAGGCCCGGCTCGGCTCGCTCGATCCGGGGCAGGAAGGCGGTCGCCTCGTCAGCCTGGTCGTGGTGCCGACCGTCGGGGCGTTCGCTCATGACAGCGCTTCGGCCCCGTCACGAGACACCGACAGGCTGAGCTGACGTTCGCTCATGACGGCCTCATTCCGGCACCGTCGCCGAGCGCAGGGTGGTGGAGTCCTCGAACGCGGGCACGGTGACCGTGGACGCATACTCGGAGTAGCCGAGTTGGTAGTTTTCCACCGCGTTCCTGAACCACCGGACTCCCTCGGAAGCGGCGAGGGCCTGCCGAAGCGCGCCGGGATCGCCAATTGCTACGATCTTGAAAGGTGGGGAGTACACCCGGCCGTGCAACAGCAGGGTGTTACCCACGCAGCGTACCGCGCTGGTCGCCAGAACGCGGACATTCATGATTGACATCGCTTCGGCACCGCCGGCCCAGAGCGCGTTCACCACCGCTTGCACGTCGCCCTGGTGCACGACGAGATCGTCGTTGCTGGCCCCTTCGGGAAGCTTGCTGAGCTGTGGCGCGTCGTTGAGTTCGACCGTCAGCCCGGGACCGGTGAGGGCGGTGAAGCCGGCGGCTGCGAGACTCTTGGCGGCCCGTTCCTGCTGCTCCTTGATCGGAGTGTCCGAGTCCGCGAGGTCGGTCGTACGACTCTCGACCTGCCGGCGGAGCGTCGCGGCCCGCTGCTCGTTCGCAGCCACCCGGTCTCTGCGGTCCTCGATCAGCTCGGTGAGCTGCGGGCGACGGTCCTCGCGCAACGCGGTGCCGCCAGCGGTGGTGGCCGTGGTGGTGAACAGCAGGCCGGCGGCGGCGGCGATCAGCGGTACGCCGATCGACCAGCCAGGACGCCGCTGCCGCCCGCGCCGCAGCAGACCGGCGACGAGGCGTCGCAGCACCTTCTGCCACGAGGCCGCGCCGGACGTGTACTCCACGACCGTTTTCCCCCTGTCTCCGGCTCCGACGACCACACCCGTGCGGTCCTGGCGGGCCTCGTCCCGCCAACCGTTGCCGGGCTGCCCGGCAATGGTCTGGCCCCATTCGTGGATTGAGCGGGGCTTCCGGACTACGCTAGCTCTCGAACATTATTGGCCATGGACCGTCGCCCTCGCGCCCGGTTGTCAGGCCGGACGAGGTCGTAACCCCTCTGGAGAGCGTCGTGCCCAAGTCTCAGGTCCGCAAGAAGAAGGTGTACACCCCGCCCACGGACGTCCGCCCGGCGGCAACAGCGGCGACGCGCAAGCCCAGCCCTCTCTGGCTGCCGGTCACCGCCGTTTCGCTGATCGTGTTCGGCATCGGCTGGCTGGTGGTCTACTACCTCTCCGAGCAGGAGTACCCGGTCATGGAACTGGGGTACTGGAACCTGGCGGTGGGTTTCGGCGCGATGGTCGGCTCTCTGATCCTGCTTTCCCGCTGGCGCTGATCCGCAGGCCATCCGGCAGTTTCCCGGGTCACTCGCCGAGGGCCCGGTGAGCGGTCGCTGCGGCTGCCTCCTAAGGTGTGCGCAGGGCGGCGTGGCCCAGGTGCGAGAAGACTCACGTTACTGCCGAGTAACCTTGCGCGTAGGCTGCACTGCATGACCGAGCGGGAAGGTCATCGACCGGTCCGGTTCGAGGCGCGGCAGCGGGTGAGGTCCCGTACGCATCTCTGACCCGACTCCGGTCGCCGAGCCGCTCGCCAGGCAGCAGACCGGGAGGCCAACTCGATGGGCAGCGTCCAGATCGTCACCACGATCCTCGCGGCCGCCATCACCGCCGTTGCGGTGTGGCTTGCGGTGCGCGCGGTCATGCAGATGACGGCCGTGATCCGGCTGGGTCAGCCCGACCCGTCCCGGTTCGGCGACAAGGCCAGCCGCACCAGGACCATGCTCGCGGAGACCGCCGGGCATACCCGGATGCTGCGCTGGAGTGTGGTCGGCGCGGCGCACTGGTTCGTGATGGTCGGTTTCATCGTGCTGTCGCTGCTGGTGCTCGAGGCGTACTTCGAGGTGGTGTCCCCGACCGGTGGGCTGCCGCTGATCGGCGGCTGGGCACTCTACGGCCTGGTCACCGAGTGGATCGGCATCCTGGGCGTGGTCGGCATCGTGGTGCTGATCGCGATCCGGCTCGCCAACCGGCCCACCCGGGCCGGTCGCCGCTCGCGCTTCACCGGGTCGACGATGTGGCAGGGCTACTTCGTCGAGGCCGTCGTCCTCGCCGTACTGATCATGGGTTTCCTGATCCGGGGCTTCAAGGTGGCCACCGACCACTTCGAGTACCCGACCTGGGCCACCCCGCTGAGCCACGCGGTCGGCTCGGCGCTGCCGGACTGGGAGTCCGGGGTCAGCGTCGCCGCCCTCATCAAGATCGCCATCTCGATGACCTGGCTCATCGTGATCTCGCTGAACGTGACGATGGGCGTGGCCTGGCACCGCTTCCTGGCCTTCCCGAACATCTTCTTCAAGCGCAAGCCGGGGGCGGCCGGCTCCGGCCTCGGCCCGCTGCGGCCGATGATGAGCGACGGCAAGCCCCTGGACTTCGAGGAGGCCGACCCCGAGAAGGACCAGTTCGGGGTGGCTCAGGTCGAGCAGTTCACCTGGAAGGGCCTGCTGGACTTCAGCACCTGCACCGAGTGCGGCCGGTGCCAGTCGCAGTGCCCGGCGTGGAACACCGGCAAGCCGTTGTCGCCGAAGCTGCTCGTGCTCAGCCTGCGGGATCACGCGTACGCCAAGGCGCCCTACCTGCTGGCCGGCGGCGGCAAGGACCTCACCGGCGAGGAGAAGGCCACCGCCGCGCAGTTGGCCCACGTCGACGTGCTGGCGCTCGCCGAGGCGGAGAAGCCGCTGATCGGTGACGCCGAGGCGGGCGGGGTGATCGACCCGGACGTGCTCTGGTCGTGCACCACCTGCGGCGCCTGCGTCGAGCAGTGCCCGGTGGACATCGAGCACGTCGACCACATCGTCGACATGCGGCGTTACCAGGTGCTCATCGAGTCCAGCTTCCCGTCCGAGGCCGGCGTGATGCTGCGCAACCTGGAGAACAAGGGCAACCCCTGGGGTGCCCCGCAGAACACCCGCGAGGACTGGACCAAGGGCCTCGACTTCGAGGTTCCCCGGGTCGGCGAGGTGGAGGACTTCGAGTACCTGTTCTGGGTGGGCTGCGCCGGTGCGTTCGAGGACCGGGCCAAGAAGACCACCCGGGCGGTCGCCACGCTGCTGAACGAGGCCGGCGTCTCCTTCGCCATCCTCGGCGAGGGCGAGACCTGTTCGGGTGACCCGGCCCGCCGCATCGGCAACGAGTTCGTCTTCCAGATGCTCGCCCAGCAGAACGTCGAGACCCTCAACGAGGCGTTCGAGGGCCGGGAGAAGGCCAAGCGCAAGATCGTCGCAACCTGCCCGCACTGCTTCAACACCCTCGGCAACGAGTACGGCCAGCTCGGCGGCGAGTTCGAGGTGGTACACCACACCCAGTTGCTGGCGCACCTGGTCGCCACGGGCAAGCTCACCCCGGTGCAGCCGGTCGACGGTGGAGTCACCTACCACGACCCGTGTTACCTCGGGCGACACAACCGGGTCTTCACTCCGCCACGTGAGGTGCTTGGAAGTGCCTTGGGCGACGGCGAGATCACCGAGATGCCGCGTAACAGTGAGCGGTCCTTCTGCTGCGGTGCCGGTGGTGCCCGGATGTGGATGGAAGAGCGGATCGGCAAGCGGATCAACGTGGACCGGGTCGAGGAGGCCATGTCCACCGGGGCCCGGACCATCGCGGTCGGCTGTCCGTTCTGCTCGACGATGCTCACCGACGGGGTGAACGGCAAGGGCGCCGGCGAGCAGGTCGAAGTGGTCGATGTGGCGAGCGTCCTACTGCGGTCGGTCCGGCCCGAGCAGGGCCGTGGCGCCGCGGAGAGCGAGCCGGTCACCAGCAGCTGACCAGGCTTTACGGTACGAGGACGGCGGGCCGGCGTGGCCCGCCGCACCATCGTATTCAAATTGACGTGCGTGACTATAACGAAATGATCGACACCCTTTGTGTGCGACCGGTCGCGCAAACGTGAATCGACCGTTGGTCGCCTTGATTCCGCACCGCTCCTTCCCTAATGTGAGGCACCGACCGCCGTAGGTCGTCTGTCCCGCACCCAACCGCTCGCGGGACGCCCGGTGGTCGGTTGCAAAGGAGTCGCTGCCGGTGGCAACCATGCCCCTCCATCGTCATCTGCCCGGACGGTCCAGCCGTCCAGGTGGCCTGCGGAGAGCCGCTCACCGTCTGGTCGTCCTGGTGGCCGCCGCCGCGGTCGGCGCTGGCCTGCTCTCCGCCCCCGCGTACGCCGAGCCTTCGGTGGAGGAGATCGAGCGCCAGATCGACAAGCAGTGGCAGCAGCTTGAGCCCACGATCGAGCAGTACAACAAGGTGCGTTCGCAGCTGAAGGTCAACCGGAAGAAGTCGGGCGATCTGCAGAAGAAGATCCAGCCGCTGGCCCTGGAGGCCGAGCTGGCGATGAACCGGGTCGCCGACCTCGCCTCCCGGTACTACGTCAACGGGCCGTCGCAGGAACTCGGCGCGGTGCTGCTGAACGCGAAGCCGGACACGCTCGGCGAGCAGATGGCCTTCCTGGAGCGGTTGGCGTCGTACGAGCGCCAGCAGCTCGAGAGCGTGATGAAGGTCCGCAAGAAGTACGACGACCAGAAGGCCAAGCTCGACGCGCTGATCGCCGACCAGGAAACCAAGGAAAAGCAGCTGGCGGCGAAGAAGAAGCAGATCGACGCCAAGATCAAGGAACTTGAGCGGTCGCTGCCGGTGACCACGGTGAAGACCACCAACTGCCCGACCATCAACGGGGTGGTCAGCGAGGCGGCCCGGACGGCCATCAGGGTCGCCTGCGCCCAGGTCGGCAAGCCGTACGTCTGGGGGGCCACCGGCCCGAACTCGTTCGACTGCTCCGGGCTGACCCAGTACGCGTACAAGGCCGCCGGCATCTACCTGACGCACTTCACCGGGGCGCAGTGGAACGAGGGCAAGGCGATCTCCCGCTCCGACGCCCGCCCCGGCGATCTGGTCTTCTTCCGCAGTGACCTGAGTCACGTCGGCCTCTATCTGGGCAACAACCAGATGGTCCACGCACCCAGAGCGGGCAAGCCGGTCAACGTCTCCCCGATCACCACCATGCCGATCGCCGGCTTCCGCCGACCCGGCTGAGCCCTCGCACAGGAACATCACCACGGCCCCCGGTCAAGCGACCGGGGGCCGTGTTCGTTGTCGGAATTGAGCACCGAGAGTGATGGCGTGGATGTGTTGCGTATCGACAGGGGTCGTCCCTACGCTGGGCAATCGTCGGCCCGATGGCAGCTCTGCCCACCAGGGGCGGTAACGGTCCGACACCGCCGAGTCGCTTGCACGAGCCGGGGACCCAGGTACCCGGGGTGAATCCGCGATCACCGCGGTAGGGCGCCCCCTTCCCGCCCGAACCCGTCAGCTAACCCGGTAGGCGGTCTGGGAAGAAGGAGTACGGAGCCCGGTGGCACACCATGCCCCGCGGCTACCGTCACCACGGCCGGCGACGCCCGGCCCGATGACGGCTGCGCCGCGATCCCGCTGGTACCGCTGCACCACCGCACTCGCCGCCCTGTCCGCGACCGCCGTCATGGTGACCGGCGGCGCGACGGCGGCTCACGCCGAGCCGTCGGTCGACGCCATCGAGCGCCAGATCGACGCGGACTGGAACCGGCTCGAACCACTGATCGAACGACACAACGCCACCCGGCAGGACCTCGCCGGCAAGCGTCGGGAGGCCGACGCCCTGGCCGCCCGGATCGTGCCACTTCAGCAGCAGGTCGACGTCGCGATGACCCGGGTGGGTGCGCTGGCGGCGCGGGCGTACAAGGGCGGCACGGTCGGCGCCGTCAACGCCCTGTTGGGCAGCCGGTCGCCGGGCGAAGTCGTGGAGCAGATCGGACTGCTCGACCGCTACGCCCACTACCAGCAACAGGACGTACGACAGGCGAGCGAACTGCGCGACGAACTCACCGCCGCCAAGGCCGGGCTGGACCGCACCATCGGCGTGTTGACCCGCACGGAGACCGATCTTGCGGGGAAGCGGCGGCAGATCGACGCCGAAATCGACCGGTTGCAGCGGCTGCGCCTGCGGGCGTACGGCAACGGAGGCGGCGGCCCGCTACGCCCAGCGCCCTGTCCGGCGAGCTATCCGGGCGGGCCCGCTGGAGTAGCGGTGAAGTTCGCCTGCGCCCAGATCGGCAAACCGTACTCGTGGGGGGCCGAGGGGCCGAACGCGTACGACTGCTCGGGTCTGATGCTGGCCGCATGGGCGCGGGCCGGGGTGGCATTGCCGCACAACGCCGTCCGGCAGCGTCAGGTGACCGTGTCGGTGGGCCGGAGCGACCTGCGCCCGGGTGACCTGGTCTTCTACTACCGCGATCTGCACCACGTGGGCATGTACGTGGGCGGCGGCTGGGTGGTGCACGCCTCTCGCGCAGGCCAGCCGGTGAAGTTGAAACAGATGGACAGCAGCCCCATCCACAGCTTCGGCCGGCCTGGCTGAGGTGTGATCCTGGCTGAGCTGCGGTCAGCGAGTCGGCCAGGTGCGCCAGTTCTGCCAGGCCCGGCTCGGCGTCGGGCCGCGCTGGCCCTGGTAGCGGGAGCCGTAGACGGCCGATCCGTACGGGTGCTCGGCGGGCGAGGAGAGCCGGAAGATGCAGAGCTGACCGATCTTCATGCCGGGCCAGAGGGTGATCGGCAGATTCGCCACGTTGGACAGCTCCAGCGTGACGTGCCCGGAGAAGCCGGGGTCGATGAAGCCGGCGGTGGAGTGGGTGAGCAGGCCGAGTCGACCCAGGCTCGACTTGCCTTCGAGTCGACCGGCCAGCTGGTCGCCGAGGGAGATGACCTCCAGTGTGGAGGCGAGCACGAACTCACCCGGGTGCAGCACGAAGGGCTCGCCGTCGGGCACCTCCACCGGGGAGGTCAGGTCGTCCTGCCGGGTCGACGGGTCGATGTGCGTGTAGAGGTGGTTGTTGAAGACCCGGAACAACTTGTCCAGGCGTACGTCGATGCTGGACGGCTGCACCAGCGTGGGCTCGAAGGGCTCCAGCGCGAGGGTGCCCGCCTTGATCTCGGAGACCAGGTCGCGGTCGGAGAGCAGCATCGCCACACCATACCGATATGGCTGACCTGCGTGTCGCGCTACCTGGCTAGAACGTATGTTCGATAAGATGTCGGCATGGCTTCCTGGTCCGATTTCGCCGCTGACGAGCCTCGACTCGCCGACGCGATCCGCCTTCTCATGCAGCAGTACGGCCCGGGCTTCGGCTACCTGGCCACGGTCCGCGCCGACGGCGGGCCCCGGGTGCACCCGGTCTCCCCGGTGATCACCGACGACGGTCTCTACTGCTTCTTGATCGACTCACCGAAGCGGCGCGACCTGGAACGCGACGGGCGCTACGCACTGCACTCCTTCCCGCCCGAGGAGCGCGACGACGAGGCCTACGTCGCCGGTCGGGCCTGGCCGGTCACCGACGACGCCACCGTGGCACGCCTGGCGCTTGCCGCCCGCGCCGCGCCGCACGTCGACTGGCGGTTGTTCGAGTTCACGATCGAGGTGGCGATGCTCAGCCGCCGCGGGCACGCCAACTCCGACGTGCCGGGCGAGCACGGTGGGGAGTCGGCCGTCCAGGTCTGGCTCGATCCGGCGGCCACCACCCCGCAGACGCAGCGCCCCACGTCGTTGACCGCCCACTCCGCCCGGCGCGCCCGCTGCGCGGCCTGACGCCAGCCGGTGCCGGCCCCGTCGAACGGGACCGGCACCGGAGCGGTACGTGCCGAAGGGCTCGCGTCAGGCGGCTCGGTAGGTGTTCCAGGCGCTGATCATGCGGCTGGCCTGGCCCGGAGTGAACTGGTACATGCAGGAGTCGTACGAGTAGTCCATGAAGTTGGTGATCGGGTCGAGACCCGGGGCGGAGCAGGTGTCCCGACCGGTCGGGCAGCCGCTCGCCGGCGAAGCCTCCGCCGGGGTGTCCGAAACCTGGTCACCCGAGCCGGAGCAGCCGCCCTGGAAGGTGTGGTACAGGTTCAGCCAGTGACCGACCTCGTGGGTGCCGGTGTCGCCCTGGTTGTAGTTGGTGGCCGTGCCGCCGGGCAGCGACTCGCTCAGCACCACGACGCCGTCCATGCTGTTCAGCGTGCGCTGCGGGAAGGTGGCCCAGCCGAGCAGGTTGTTGCTCAGCGCACCAAGGTAGATGTTCAGCGTGTTCTTGCCGCCGACCCGCAACTGGGTCTTCATCTGCCGCTCGGCGGTGGTGCCCTGCCGGATCGGGTACCACGAGGTGTTGGTGACCCGGTTGATGCTCTGCAACTGGAAGGCGAAGGCGGTCGCCGCTCCGCCCGACGCACCGCTGAACGCCTGGTTGAGCACGTTGATCTGCGACTGGATCATCGAGTCGGGGATGTTCCCGCCGGCCCGGGTGGTGTCCCGCCGGATCACGTGCACCACGACCGGGATGGTGACCGACGCGGCGGCGGCCTGGGTGCCGAGCGAACGCTGACCGACCCGCTTGGCCCGCTCCTGGAGCAGGTCGGCGAACTCGGCCTCCCGCTGGATGACCTGGCTCTTGGTCAGCTCGTTCGGGTCGTGCGCGAGGACACCGCCACCACGGACCCGGGCCGCGCTGCCGGTCGGGTCCGCACACTCCTCGTCGGCGTGCGCGTGCCCGGCGGCCATCGCCGGGCTGGCGGAGATGGTGGCGGCCGGCAGCGCGCCCACCGTTACCAGGCCGAGCGCCATGACCAGTGACGTCGATGCGATGCCGGCGAGGCGCCGGTTCAGCAGGACGGGACGGAGTCCCATAAGCCCACCTCTTTCTGTCGACGCGACCGGGGGGTTGTGTCGCGCCGTGCGGAAAACGTGGGGCAGACGTTACAACCCATCGATAGATTTGAGAATGGGCATATGTTGCTGGCCTGAAACTTCTTGCCGGTCGGTGGGTCGCTCCCTGGGTTGGCCGGCGGTTGGGTGGCGGGCGGGGTGCCTGGGTGCACGGGGGCAGTGACTCAGGTACAGTGGTCCCGCTTGCGGGTGTAGTTCAATGGCAGAACATCAGCTTCCCAAGCTGACAGTGCGGGTTCGATTCCCGTCACCCGCTCCACGTACGGAAGCCCTGGTCAGGACCGATGTCCCGCCAGGGCTTCCGTGGTTCTAGGTCATGCTGAAACAGGGATGGGCCATTAGCGGGCCATTAGCTCGCCTCGGCGGCCGGTCCGTCGCCCTCGGCAACCCGCTTGACCTTGCGCTTGCTCGGCTTGCGCCGGGCCGCCTTGACCGCCTTGTCGATCGCGTCGGCGATGCCCTGGTCGGCCTCCCTGTTGGCATGTTGGTAGATCAGCGCGGCGCGCGGACTGTCGTGCCCCATCCGCGCCATGATGTCCCGCAGGCTTGCCCCTGGTGCCCGCGACGCGAGCGTGTTGCCGGTGTGCCGCAGGTCGTGAAAGTGCAGGCCGGGCACTCCCACGGAAGCGACCACCTCGGGCCACTTGACCAGCTTGTTGAAGTTGCCGCGCCAGAGGTTCCGGCCGCTCTCGCCAGTGAACACAAACGCCTCGGGTGCCTCGCCGACGTGGCTGCTCATGTGCTGTTTCAGCACAGGCAGGGCCGCCTTGGGTAGGGCGACGGTCCGCACGCCCGCCCGCGACTTCGGCGGGCCGAGGATCAGGCCGTTACCTCGGTGCTCCACGAACGCCTGTCGCACCCGCACCGTGCCAGCCGCTAGGTCGACGTCGCAGCGTTGCAGGGCGATCGCCTCGCCCCACCGCAGGCACCCGAACGTGGTGACCAGGATTAGCGCCCGGAAGCGCTCCGGCATCCGCTCGGCCAGCGCGAAGATCTGCGGAACGGTGAGAACCGGCCGCTCTGCGGGCTTCTCCTGGTCGGCACCGACGACGCGGCACGGGTTGACCCTGATCAGTTCGTCCTCCTTGACGGCGGTCATCAGGACCGCGCGCAGCAGCCGGTACGCCTTGGCAGCCATGGTCACCGATACGCCCTCGGCCAGCAGCCGTGCCCGCCACTCGCGGACCATGGGCGTGTCGATCCGGTTGAGCGGCATGTCGCCGAGGTGCGGCGTGATGTGCCTGCCGAGCGTCCAGCGGTACAGGTGCACGGTCCGGGGCCGCAGGTTCGGCCGTTCGGTGATCCACCGCTCGGCGTAGTCGCGTAGCCGGATCTTGCCGCGCTCAGGGTCGATCCACTCGCCCCGCACCATCTGAGCCTCGATCAGCGACAGGTACTTTTCGGCCTCAGCCTTGCGGGCGAACGTCTGCGGGGCGGAACGCATCCGTCCGTCCGGGCCGGGGTAGCGAGCCTGGTAACGGCCGGACTCGCGCTTACGGATGTTGCCGAATCGGCGGTGTCCCTCTTGGTTGGCCATGATCAGGCGACACTCCTCAATCCGCGCCAGACAGTCTCTGCGGTCATGGGCTCGACCCGTCCGGCGTGGACGAATGCGGCCAGGTCGGCGGGGTCGATCCGGATCGACCGGCCGAGACGGTGGAACGCGATCTGTCGCTCGGCGACGGCGCGGCGTACGTAGCGCACGCTCATGCCGATGCGGCTTGCGGCTTCTTCGATGGTCAGCAACTCGGCGGGCAACTCCAGGACCGGCGTGTTCTGGATGATCCGCTTAGCCATCGGGTGTCCTTTCCGGGCAGTGCGGCCAATCAGGGGTGATGCGGTAGGGCGTTGAGAGCGCCGGTAGCGGCCTCTCTGACGGCGGGGGCGGTTCGGGGAGGGGCGGCGGGCCACGCTGGCAGAGAGCCGTACGGCGGCCCGCTGAGAGCCACGCTGAGCCAAGATCTCGGGTGTCCTGGTGTCTTCGTATGGGTCTGTGCTGAAACAGCCATATAACCCCCTGTTTCAGCACGTTCGACAGGGTCACGGCCGGAGTCCGGCTGTCTTCGAGGTGTCCCCCTCGTTTTCCCTGCTCAGAGCCGGTTGGGGGACACCGGGGACAGCGGGGACACCGGGGACTCGGTACCGGCCGCCGGTGTCGGCGGCGAGTTGCCCGTCGGCGAGCATCCGCTGACAGGTCCGCTTGACGTTGTCGTAGGCGAGGCCGACCCCCTCGGCGATGACCTTGGGCGTGCTGCCGGGTGCGGTCCGCAGGAAGCGCAGGATCGTCGCGCGCGTCTCGCCCACCTGATGGTCTTCGGCCGGGCCATCGAGCATTTGCCACGCCCCGGCGGCCGGGTCGAACGTCAGGGCGTACTCGTTCTCGTCGACGTCGCGGCCGGTCACGTGCAGCACGCCGTCACCCTGGTTACGCGCCCGCTTGAGCACGAGGGTGGCGTCGGCGGCCCCTGCGAGGCCGTTGGTCCCCGAGACCTCGGTGAGGAAGTCGTCGGATCCGGCCTTGCGTACGTGATGGACCAGGACGAACGCCACGCCGTAGTCGTCGGCGACCTTCTTTGCCCGGCCCACGGCTGCATAGTCGGCGTCGTAGGCAGACGCGCCGGGGGCTGAGTGGCCTCGCAGCTTGGCGAACACGTCGATGATGACCATCCGCGCGGCCGGGTTGCGGTCGAGCCACGCGGCGATGGCCTGGTCGCCACCCTGCGGCAGCGGCGGGCACTCGGTGGCGAGCGTGAGTCCAGCCGGGGCCTTGCGCTGGCCGAGGACCTTGCCGAGCCGGTTTTGCAGGCGGCGGGCGGTGTCTTCCAGGGCGAGGTACAGCACCGGGCCGCGCTCGACCGGGATCGCGCCGAACGCCTTGCCGCCGAGGGCAACGTCGAGACCGAGGCCGAGCGACATCCACGACTTACCGACCTTCGGCGGCCCGCAAAGCAGGTTGACGCCCTCGGACAGCACACCGGGCACTGCCCACTTGGGCGGGGCGAACTCCATCGCCATGATGTCGGCGGCCGACCAGGATGTGCGAATCCGGGCGGGCCGCGTCTGCTCCGGCGACAGAACCTCGGCGGCGTCGTCTGGCCCGGCGACGTGCAGGTTGGGGCGGTCGGGCCGTTCGGCCGGTACGCGGCTCATGCGGCCACCGTCCGGGGGCGACGGGCACCGGCGGCGAGGCCGGAGCGGATCGTGCGTAGCGTCTCGAACCGGGTGAGGCCGATCGACAGCGCGGTCTCTTCGAGTAGCGCGGCGGCCTGGTCGACGGGCAGCGCTCCCCCGGCGGCGAGCTGGCCGAGGGCGACTGCGGAGACGTAGAGGGTGTGGTTGCGCTCGCCCTCGGTGGCGTGCCGCAGGTGGTCGAGCTGGCGGCCGATTGCGGCGTCCAGGTAGGCGCCGGCCCGCCCGGTCGGCAGATCGACGACAACCGGCCGTTGCGCAGGTAGCGGCGCGGGGGCGAGGCGTTCGGCGAGCCAGCCTGGCAGGTCGGCGACCGGCAGGTCACGGGCGACCGCGTACGGGCGGCCCGCGACGGTGCTCCCGGCCGCGACGACGTAGCCGCCGTGGGCGCGGGTGTCGACCAGCCAGCCGAGGCCGTTGCCGCGCTCTCCGGCCGTGTTGCGCAGGGCCAGCCCAGCGGCCGGGTGCCGGAAGTACAGGTGTGCGCCGCCTCGGCCCGTGGTCACGGCGTAGGTGTCGTCGGGCAGCGGATGTCCGGCGGCCTTGCACAGCGCGGCGAACACCTCGACGCCGTTCGTCGCGGTCGGGTGTGGGCAGCCGGGCGGCGGGACCTGGTCGGGCTTGCGCACGTCCAGGTCGACGACGACTAGCCCGGACGGGCCGCAGGCGATGCCGACACCGTATGGGGTTTCGGACCAGCCGCGCCGGATCCGGTCAGGGTCGGTGGTGGCGCGGGCTTCCCAGCCGGTGTGTCCGTTGCGGCAGCGCGGGTCTCGGCCGGTGCAGGCGTCGGCGACGTGGTCGGGGAACGCGGGTCGCTTGTCGTCGGGCCGTAGGGGGAAGACGTGCCAGCCGCACGCGGCGGCGGCGAGAGCCGTTTCGCGCAGGGTCGCGGTGTCGGGCATGGTGTTCGGCCTCCGGGTGTCGGGTGTGGATGGCTGGGTCTTGAGGTGCTTGTCGTGGGCGCACGCGGTGCAGTAGCGGGCCTTCTCCCACCGGGTGACCTGCAACGGCAGGCCGGACATGGTGTCTTCGGCGGCGACGGTCCGGTCGCAGATGTGCGGGTACGGCAGGTCGGCTGGCACGAGGCGGCCGAGGGCCTTGCTCGCGCCGATCCAGTGCCCGCGGTTCATCGGCCCGGCCGCCCGTCGTGGCAGTCCAGGCACTCGCCGAGCGAGTGCGGGATGTAGTAGCCGCGCACCTGGCCGCAGGTCGGGCAGGTGCGGCGGGCGCGTAGCGCGGCCGAGATCGCGCGGCGCTGGGCCGGGGTGGCGGTCCGCTTGGGGCGGGCGAGGTCGAGCCGGTAGAGGTACGCCACGCGGGTGCCGCCGACGCCGCGCCAGAGGATCTGCGCGGCGATCGGCTGACCGCCCGGCCGCAGGCCACGTGCGGTGAGCTGCCGCCGGGTGGCGTAGCCGTCCGGCGCGCCCTGCCACCAGAACGTAGGGATCCCGTACCGGTCGCCCTCGGGATCGAAGTAGGAGGCCCGGATTCGCGGCATCAGGCGGCCCTCCTGCCGAGCGCAGGCCGGTCGGCGGCCCGGCCGCGCAGAGCGGCGGGCCGGATCGCGGCGACGGCGGCCAGCAGCTCGCGGCACAGGTGCAGCGCGAGACCGAGTTGCCGCCGGGCGGTGTCCTCGGTCGGGCTGAGCGGCACGCGGATACGGATCTCGGCGTAGTCGGCGTCGGCAGCGCGGACGCGGGTGATGATGGCCCGGCCGCCGAGCGGCCCATCGGCGATGATGTCCGGGGCCTGGTGCAGAGTGACCCCGCAGCGGTGATCGCGGGTGCACCAGTTGGTGTGCGGCGTCGCGGTCCGGCTGAACCGGGCCATGGTCCGGGCGGCCATCAGCGCGTGCCCTTGCCGTGCAACTCGCGCAGGCTGTTGATGATCCGGCGGCCGACACGCAGCCGGCGTCCGTCGCCGTGGCAGCGGCGGCAGAGGCCGAACGCGCGGCCGAACGGGCTACGGCGCGTGCCGGTGCCGGAGCACTTGCGGCAGGCTCCGAACGGCCAGAGCCAGCAGCCGAGGGCGTAACACAGAGTGGCGATCATGGCGGCGAGGATCAGTACGCCGATCATGGTGGTTTCGGGGGTCGCGGTCGCGGCGAGGGCAGGCACAGTGAGCCTCCTGAGGCGGTTTTTGGGCGTGAAGGGCTGGCGGCGCAACCCGCGACCGGTCAATGTCTGCGCTGACCAGGCCGGTCGCGGGTTGAGTCGCGGTGACGCGACCGGTCGCGGACGGGCCGCGACCGGCTACGCGGCCTTGCGGCGGGCGATCGCGGCGTCGATGTCGTCGGCCTTGGCTCCCTTGAGGGCCTTGCCGGAGCGCTTGACGTCTACGCTGCGTACACCGAACGAGCGGACCTGAGCCGAGACCGACTCGGCGGTCACGTCCGCGTACGCCTCGGGCAGCCGGTCGGCGAGGCGGGCCGCGATCTCTTCCCACTGCGCGCCGGTCTCGCCGCGCTCGATCACGCTGCGGACGTCGGCGAGCACGTCGCGGATCTCGCGGGCGACGTCCTCTCCTGCCGCCATGCCGGACAGAGTCCCGGCCGCTTCGCGCAGCTTCCGGGCGGCGATCAGGATCTTTTCCGCGTCGTCGGCGTCGGCGAGGTACGTACGCACAGTCGGGGTGGCGTCGGACGCGCCGCGCAGGATGCCGACGCCCTTGTAGCTGGGCAGCAGCGTCGACGAGTCGTAGCCCTCGGAGTTCGCCCCGGCCCCAAGGACCAGGTCGGAGACGTTCCACGAGCCGGTACGCAGGGAGAACCGCACCTGGTGGTTGTCGCGGAAGCTGATGAACTGCGTAGCGACCTGCCCGCCGCCAACACCCGAGGGCCGCTGGGTGGCGTCAACGAACCCGACACCGGCCGCCGGGGCGACCTTGACCAGGTAGACCAGCAGTGATGCGATCTCCTTGCTGATGTCGCCGAGGTCGAAGTACTCCTGGAACTCGTCCAGGACCACCAGCCGCACCGGCATCCGGTACTTCGGGTCACGGGCGATCTCGCGGGTCAGCTTGCCCTCGGGGCAGATGTCGACCGGCAGCTTGGACAGCCGCTCGTAGCGGTCCTGCACGTCGGCCTTGATTTCGCGCAGCGCTTCGAGCGCGATCTCGGCGGGATCGCCGTCGCGGGTCATCGCCAGACCGAACGCGTACCGATCGGCGACCAGGGAGAACTTGCGCCAGTCCGGCTTGCCGCCACCGTCCAGCACCGTCAGCTTCACGTACGGGTCCAGCGCGGCGTACAAGGCCAGCGAGCGCGCGGCGAACGTCTTGCCCTGCCGAGGCTGCGCGCCGATCAAGATGCTGTTCCACATCAGGTCGACGCTCACCTTGTTGCCGCGCTCGTCCAGCCCGAACGGGGCGGGCTGCCAGATGTCAGTGGGCTTGCACCGCAGCAGCGGCGTCCGACCCGCGCCCTGGGCGAGCGGGTCGCGGTCGGCGACCCACAGCGTGTGCCGCCGGTGCGAGCTGGGATCGCGGGTGATGAACACCTGCGAGACCGCCACGTCCAGGCCCGAGGCGATCGCGCCACGCGCCTTCACCGCGTCGTCGAACGTCTTGCCGTACGGCAGGTCGATCGACACCTGAGAACCGGTGCCCGAGGCGTCACGGGCCATGGTCGAGCCAAACCCGATCTGCTGGTGTGCCTTGTCCGGGTGCCCGAGACCGGCGGCGTAGTAGGCCCGCAGGATGATGTCCGGGTTCACCCGGCGGAAGCGGCCCGAGACGGTGGCCGGGGTGATGATGCGCCGATCCTCGGGGCGGCCGACGTGTGCCAGGAACGCGACCAGCAGGCAGGCGGTCAGCACCAGCGCCCACACCGGGGCGACGGCGTAGAGCACCGGGCCGCCAACGCACACCGCGACGGCCTCGGCGGCGAGCACGATGCCGCGCCACATACGGGTGGCCTTGACCTCGCGGTGCAGCTTGAGCCACATGGCAGGGTCGTTAGCGTCGGCGGCGGCCTGCCGCAGTCCGTACTGCTCCGACACCCACCACCACTTGAGCTGGCGGCCGATCAGTCGGAACGCGCCGACGCTGGCCCAGAACGTGGCGAGGGTGGCGTACCAGGGTGCGCGGACGGCGTGGAACCCCGCGCGGTAGCCGGTCAGCGCGGCGGCCTGCGCGAGGCTGTGTCGGATGTTCGGCCACGTCGACCAGTTGGCCGGCACGATCGGCCGCTTGCCGGACGCGTCGACCGGCGGCAGCTCAACGGGCATCCCGCCGCGCTGCGGGGTCTCGTCCAGGTTCACCTCGAAGTGCGTGCCCGCGTCGGCGGCCCGGCGGGTGCGCGCGGCGTCTAGGTCGACCACGTCGGCGACGTCGGCCTCGGCGGCGGTCCGGTCGAAGTTCTCGGGGTTCGGGCTGGATGCAGTCATGATGGAGGTCTCTCCTGAGGTCTGGTGACTGATCGGAGGGCCGGTGACGCGGCGCTTGCTTGGCGGCTGGTGGCCGCGTCACCGGGCGGAGCTAGGCGGCGGCGAGAGTGGGCGTTTCCGCAGGTACCGGGGCAGATGGTGACGCATCGGTGACGCGCAGGGCGGCGAGGTGACGCCGCGCGGTCGAGACCGAGACACCGGCCTTGGCGGCGATCTGCGAGACCGGCGCGTCGGGCATCTTGGCGGCAACCTTGGCGACCTTCTCGGCCGACACCGGGCGCGGTGTGACCCGCTTGACCGGCGTCTTCTTGACTGCCGAAGCCGGAGCGACCTCGACCGTGGGAGCCGGTGCGGCAGGCGTCTCCGGTCCCCAGACGTCCTCGTTGGTGTAGACCGGCTTTGACCCGATCAGGTCGGCGGGGTCCGGGGCAGGCTCGCTGACCGATGCGGCCTCGGTGAGGGTGCGAATCCGGCCGCCGATCTCGACCAGGCTGATCGACGCGACCACGATCAGGCCATCCACGCTGAACGGCAGCAGGTAGGCCGAGGAATCGGCCTCGCCGTACCGGATGGCCACGCCCACCATGTGCCAGTACGACACCCACGCCGCGATGCCCGCGATGACGGCGGTAGCGCCGAGACGGACGGCGGACAGTGCGCCGCGACGGGCCGGAATCCGGGAGATCAGCTCGACTGCCAGCAGCAGCGCCACCGGCGACCACGCGGAGATGGCCTGGCTGATCACATTGTCGGCGGCGTGAAGCACGTTGCCCGCCAGTGACGCCGCAATGCCGAGGGCGAACACCGAACGGACGCCCCACCCGATGCGCTTTAGGCGCTTGAGGTCCTGAGTCATCACGCGACCGCCTTCCGGGCGGCGAGACGCGCGGCCAGCTCGGCGGCGACACGGGTCACGCGGGCCTCGGCCCGGCGCAGCCGCCGCCAGTCCAGCGGCGACGGGCCGCCCTCGGCGGTCAACACTCGGATCTCGGCGTCAACGAGGTCGATCTCTGCGTCGATCAGCGGCATCTCGCGCTCGATCGCGGCAAGGTCGGCAACAGTAGGACCTTGGAGTTCGGATGGCAGGCGCTTCCTGTGCATCGATGGCTTCCTCTGCTGTTAGCTGGCGCGGCCTAGAAGGCCGGTCCGCCCTGCTGGGCTGTGACCTACGCAACCTAACAACTGATATGCCAGCAGGTCAACTGTTAGGCCAAAGGTCGGCCGTGACCAGGTAGAACGCGTGACAGCGACCTACCATCTGGTAGGCCGCTGGTAGGCTGCTCAGGTTCGCTGGCTGCCGTGAGATGCGAGGTCCCGAGACATGACGTCCCCTGAACCCCGGCTGTCTAGGTCGGAAGCGCTGCATCTGCAAGTAGCCCGCAAGCTGCGAAACGACATCGGGGCCGGAATACTCCGAGACGGGGAAACGCTGCCATCTACCCGAGAGCTAGCCAAGCAATGGGATGTAAGCGTCTTCACCATTACCGAGGCAATGCGAGTCCTGACCGATGAAGGCTTAGTGGTCAGCAAGTCAAGGTCCAAGCGTGTAGTGCACGCGCCGGACCAAAATCGCCGTAATGAGATTCGGCTGCCCCAGCCGCAGGTAATCTTTGTTGGCGGTTATGCCGGGAGCGGCAAGACGGAGCTAGGCAGAATTCTCGCCAAGGAGACCGGCTGGCCGATGCTCGATAAGGACACGCTGACGCGACCAGTCGTCGAGGCCGCGCTAGAAATCCTCGGGCTGTCGCCGAACGACCGCGAATCCGAGAGGTATTTGACGCTTATCCGGCCTAGGGAATACGAATCTCTGATGGCTGCCGCGCTAGAGAATGTCGGCTGCGGGAATAGTGCCATCGTGACCGCCCCGTTCATTCGGGAGTTCAACGACGCATCTTGGATCTCCCGCACGCAAGCCATGTTTGCCGGACTGAAGGCTGTGACTACGCTGGTGTGGGTTTACTGCGATGCTGACTCGATGAATGGCTATATCAGGCAGCGGGGCGCAGCGAGAGACGGAGCGAAGCTTGCCGACTGGCCGGGTTACGTCGCCAGCATCAACCTTGACTTCCGACCCTCGGCCCCTCACATAGTCGTCAACAACTGCACGTCAGGCGAACCGCTGCAAAGTCAAGCCGCAGAGCTGATTAAGACCGTCCTCGGCGGAGAGCAGCCATGACTCTGGGCGTAATCCTTTACGGTCCGCCAGCCGCAGGAAAAGACACCGTTACGCAAGAATTGGTCAAGCTGGCGAACGAATACGCCCCCTTCCGTCGAATCAAGGTGGGGCGTGGTCGCACGGACGGATATCGGATGGCAACGGCTGCCGACGTCGAACGCCTGCGCGCGAATGGCGATCTCCTGTGGGAGAACGAGCGCTATGGATCAACGTACATAGTTGACTACGCGGCGTTGGCCAATGATCTCTCGCGGAGTATTCCCGTACTGCATCTAGGGCAACCCGGCGGCATCGACGCCGTGCTAGGCGCGTTCCCTTCGGGCTCTTGGATCGTCGTCTATGTATGGTCGTCGCGGAGCATCGCAGCAGAAAGGATCGAGGCGCGGCAAACCGGTGACACAGCGGAGCGTCTCGCCGCATGGGACGCGACCCCGCCGGTTGACGCAGACATTGAGATCAACACTGATCGCCTGTCCGCCGAGCAGGCCGCGCGGCGGATCGACGCGGCTGTCCGGCTGCGCGGTGCGCTGCCACCCGTGTCCCCAGGGAATGGCTGAGCTGCCAAAACAACGGGGGCAGCTCAGTTGGTAGCTGTCCCGGTGACGGGGCCTACGGCAGTGCGGCACCTCTACTTGTCTCTTGTATCTGGGAAACTTCGGAACAGAGCACGAAGAGCGTCTGCCGCTTCGGCATTAAGCTTCTCGAACTCCGTAAGCGCGTATTCGATACGACAATCGGCGATTTCGTACGATTCGGACAGTAGGTCCTGCAAATGCCTTTGCGCAGCCTCGCGCAAGCCGTCCGGCGGCTCAGGCTCCAAGATCTGCTCAGGAGGATCCCAATCAAGAGGCGCTTCGCGCTCCCTCTTCCAAGAGCGTAGCAAGTCCGCCGGAAAACGGTCGCTAGCAAGGTTGTCAATTAAGGAGTGGTGGGCGAGGCATAGTAGAAGGAGATTTGAGAATGAGTTGACATCCTTGCGGGGTAATGAAGGATCGAATCGCGGAGACCCGGGACTCGCCCCCGATATGTGGACAATGTTGGCGTTGAGGGCGGGATTGCCATCGATCATCCTAACGATGGGCTCATTGCAGCCAGGGTAGTAACACTTCCCGCTGGATAGCGCTATAAGCCCCATTTGATCTGACCTGCTAATTTTCACGTCTTACCGCCCGCCCGCCGAGGCACTTCCGCCGCTTGCTGCGTCTTTCATCGTCGATTCACCAGAGCTGCGCTGCTCCGGCATGTGAACTTCAATCATGTGAAACCTCATTGCCGATAGCATTCGCGCCTTTGACCTCTCCAATTCCTCTCGCTCATTTCGGCCGTCAAGTGCAGCTCTAGAGGAAGAGATTAAGCGAACGTTGAGTTCGCGGGCTAGCTTGACTACAGTTTCGTGGCCGAATAGCTCAAGGTCGCGCAGACCAGCTCGGAAATTTCGACTCGCAGTCATATATGCTGCAACGTGCGGAGAAGCTGCTGACGCTTCGCTAGCACTTCCAACCTGCACCTTAGGTAATTCCGCACTGGCGAGGTCTCGATTTGCATCCATCCACTCGTCAGCGGCCTCGATTAGCCGCGCATATGCGCCCTTACGCTCGGACCACAGAACTTTGTTCCGATCTTCAAGAGCAGCGTGCGCCCATTTCTCTAACTCGGTCAACCGCTTGAGCTCGGCTTCCCTTGCCTGCCAGCGCAACTGCCTCCTGGTCGTGAGGTATTGAAATCCACCAGCAACTAACGCGCCGAACAACGTACCGCCAACAGCTATCAAGCTGATCAGGTACGGGTTTACTTGAGCGGCCATACCGGCAGGCTCCTCCTGGACTCGACAGGGTGCCTCCATGGACCTCTCAGTATGGACGGTCGTGTCATGCAACGATCCTCGTGGACACGCCCGGCCGTGTCTCTGTTGTCCCTCCTGTCCCCCGTGTCCCCCGATGGCTTCTGAACTGGGTAAACTTGGGAGACAGGGGGCAAGCCGGTGTCCCCAAGCGAGCAGACCGATGATCGAGCGAGCGGGCCATTAGCGGGCCATTACGACAGGCTACGCGGTGGTACTCCAGGCCACTCGATCTCTCGCTAAGCTGCCCACCGGGGTAATCACCTGAGGCCCTTGTACGGTTCCCAAGCTGACAGTGCGGGTTCGATTCCCGTCACCCGCTCCACGCTGAAGCCCAGGTCAGGATATGTTCCCCGACCTGGGCTTCATCGATCCGGTCGGTTCTTGGGCTGCCGTGCCCCGCTACGTGCCCGGATCGATCAGGCGGCCGACGGTGATCAACTCCGTTCCGCCGAAACAGCGGTTTCCGACCGCTGTGCACTCCGCCGTTTCGGCGATACGGCGCGTCAGCGAAGCGGTGCCTGTAGATGATCGGGCGGGTCGCCGCACGGTCAGCTGTGCGGTGACCATGCTCAGGACATCGCGCGCAAACGGCATCCACTCAAGGCTGCCCGGCCCTCTGTGATCATGCGATGGACATCCACGGGCCATCACCGCGCCGGACTATCCCCCGGTCGCTCCCGGTACGTGCGGCGAAAGTGTTCCCGCTGTTCAGGCCGCCGAGGACATGCCCCTGGGCACTACACCGCCGCTTTATCGACTGGACCAGGCAGCCGCCAGCGGTACAGCAGCGAGGACAGCAACCATGTCCGCCACACCGATGCCGACATGAGCGTCCGCATTGACCCGAAAGGGCCATGCTGGGCCGCTGGCTCCGTCGGTCACCGGAAGCGGTCGGTGGCCGACGGTCGATACGCTGCCGGCCGTGGGTGCGATCAAGCCGTGGCAACTGTTCATCCTCAGCCTGTGCTGTCTGGTGCCGCTCGCCGCGGTAGCCGTCGCCGGCCTCTGGGTGGCGCGACGTGACCGCAAGTAGTGATCACGCGCTCCGACGGAATTGAGCCGAGGGTTCAGCGCGCCCGATGTCCGCCGTACCCTGGTGATCATGCGGATTGGCATCGTGATTCTGCCCGACCAACGCTGGTCGGTGGCTCGGCACCGCTGGCAGCAGGCCGACGAGTGGGGGTTCGACCACGCCTGGACGTACGACCATCTGGGCTGGCGGGATCTGGTGGACGGGCCCTGGTTCGACTCGATGGCCACGCTGACCGCCGCGGCGACGGTGACCTCCCGGATCCGGCTCGGGACGCTGGTGGCGTCGCCCAACTTCCGGCATCCGGCCGGGTTCGCCCGGCAGGTGACGGCGCTCGACGACGTCTCCGACGGGCGGGTGCTGCTCGGGATCGGTGCGGGTGGCATCGGCTTCGACTCTGCGGTGCTCGGCGGCGAGACCCTGCCGCCACGGCAGCGGGTGGACCGGTTCGCCGAGTTCACCGAACTGCTCGACGCGATCCTGCGCCACGACGGTACGACCTGGCGCGGCGACTGGTTCGCGGCGGTCGACGCGCGCAACAACCCGGGCTGCGTGCAGCAGCCTCGGGTGCCGTTCGTGGTCGCTGCGAACGGGCCGCGGTCGATGCGGCTCGCCGCCCGGTACGGCCAGGGTTGGGTGACCATCGGTGTCGGCGGCGACGACCTCGACGCCTGGTGGGCGGGGGTGGCCGAGACGGTGACCCGGTTCAACGCGGTGCTGGAGGCGCAGGGGCGTGACCCGGCCGGTCTGGACCGCTATCTCTCCTTGGACGCGGCTCCGGTCTTCTCGCTGAGCAGCGCTCAGTTCTTCGCCGACCAGGTGGGGCGGGCGGCTGAGCTGGGTTTCACCGACGTGATCACCCACTGGCCCCGGGAGAGCAGTTGGTACGCCGGTGACGAGGCGATCCTGGCGGACGTCGCCACCCGCCTGCTACCGCAGCTACGCGGCTGAGAACGCTCGCCGGTTGCCCGCCAGAGCGCCGGCCTGCGACCAGGCCGGGCTCAGGTGCTGAGGTCGCCGGTGGCGATGCCACCCGCACCGGCGCTGACCAGGCGGAAGCGGATGCAGACGATCTGGGTGTCGTCGGTGACCGGGGTGCCGATGCGGGCCCAGTAGGCGGCGTGACCGGCCCGCCATTCCTCGATCGAGCGGTCACCCTCACCCTCGGCGCGGGCGAAGTCCCAGGGCACCTCGGCGAAGCGGCACACCTGCACATCGGTCACCTCGACGACACCCACCAGCACGTCGTGGTCGTCGACGAGAGCCAGCCGCTCGCCGACGTGCTCAAGTTCCTCGCCGTCCTCGGCGTACTCGTCGAGCAGACCGGCAGTCGCAACCTTCACGCCGTTCAACACCAGGGTGTTGAGGTTGGTCCGCAGCTCACCGGGGGTGCCGAGAGCGAGGGCGCGCAGGTCGCCGATCCGTGGCCACATTCTGCCGAGGGTACCGGCCGACCAGCCGGTCGGCGGCCGGTGGCGCTTCGGCCATGCCGCTGCGGCTTTCCTGGCGGTACGGTCGATGCCCGACAAGAAGGAGATGTCCATGGCGGACCGACGTGCGGTGCTCATTCCGGGCCGTGGTTACGACACCCGGTACCCACTTTTTCTCTATCTGGGTGAGGCACTGCGGCGGGCCGGTTTCGGGCTGCACGGGATCTCCTGGCAGGTGCCGGAGAACTTCGACGTGGACACCATCGGCAGGTGGGTGTGCGACCAGGTGGCCCCGTCCCTGACCGAACGCACGGACCTGCTGGTCGGTAAGTCGCTCGGCACCCTGGCCGCGCCGTTGGCGGCGGCGCGCGGGTTGCCCGCCGTCTGGCTCACCCCGCTGCTGCACCGTGGCGAGCTGGTCGACGCGCTGCGTCGGGCCACCGCCCCGTTCATCCTGGTCGGTGGTACGGCGGACTCGTCCTGGGACGGCGATACCGCCCGGCGGCTGACTCCGCACGTGCTGGAGATCCCGGCCGCCGATCACGCGCTGATGGTGCCCGGGCCGCTGGCCCATTCCGCCGAGGCGCTCGGCCGGGTCTGCACCGTGGTCGAGGGCTTCGTCCGCTGAGTGGGGCGGGCAGGGTGCTGGTGTTAACAAGGGGCCCTTCCTCTACCTGAGGCGTTAATAAGGTGCCCTTCCTTTCACTCGGGCAGGGTGGTGAGGGCGTGGATGCGGAGGGCGGTGGCGACGGCGGGAGGGCAGTCGGCGACCACGGCGGAGGTGCCCAGCGGTTCGGCGCCCAGGGTGGTGCAGATTTCGTAGAGCGCTTGGACCTGGGCGGCGGTGGCGACCCAGTCGTCCACCACCAGGACTCGGTCACCCACGCCGAGGTGCCGGTTCTGCACCGCCAGGTCGACGCGCCGACCGCGGAAGTCGGGTGGGCTCTGCGCCCAGGTCAGCGGCCCGGCGGGCAGCCGTCCGTCGCCCGGCTTGTGTGCCGGCACGAAGCCCACGCCGAGCGCGGTGGCGGCCAGCGGGCCGAGCAGAAAGCCGGTGACCGCCGGAGCGACGACCACGGTGGGTCGGGCTGACCGGAACGGTGCGACCAGCGCGGGGCCCAGCTCGGCGAGGACGGTCGGGTCCCGCCACCAGCCGGAGACGTCGCTGACTAGATGGCTCGCGTCCGGGCCCGGATCGACCCAACGGAACAGCTCGGCGAGACGTTTGCTCAGCTCAGCGGACATCTTCCTATCCTGCGCTCGCACCGCGTTCGGCACCGGGCCGCCCGGCCCATCGCGGGTCGGATGATCGGCTTCAGGTATCGCCGCAATTCCGGTGATATCACCGTGATCACGTTGACTTCCGAAGTGCTTCTCTCGTTATGGTCCGACCCGATTTGATCCGTTGAGGAAAGGACCGGGCCGGTGACTGGTAGGCACACTCGTATCCGCAGGATCACCTCGCCGGCCGGTATCGCGGCCAGCGCGGTGGTGGCCGTCGCGCTCGCCGTCGGCGGTACTGTGGGCGCCGTACGGCTGACCGCCGGGTCGGAGCCGGTCCGGCCGGCGGCGATCGACCTCTCGCCCACCCTCGCCGAGTCTGACCCGGCAACCGGCTCGCCCAGTCCGAGCGCCAGCGTCTTGCCGAGCGCGACCGCGAGCCCGACCCCGAGCCGCACCGCGCAGGCACCGTCGCGCAGCAAGCCGCGTACGCCCAGCCCCAAGGCGACGCCCACCACGAAGCCGACGCCCACCGCGAAGAAGACGACGGCTCGGCCGGTGGTGGAGACCGGATCGTGCGGCGCCTCGTTCTACTGGCAGGGTCAGATGACCGCCAACGGCGAGACGTTCAACCCGGAGGAACTGACGGCCGCGCACAAGACGTTGCCCTTCAACTCCAAGGTGCGGGTGACCAATCCGGCAAACGGAAAGTCGGTCACCGTCCGGATCAACGACCGGGGTCCGTTCATCGACGGTCGTTGCCTGGACCTGTCGCGGGCCGCGTTCGCCGAGATCGCGTCGCTCGACCTGGGGCACATCGAGGTCCGGTACGAGGTGCTCGGCTGACGTGGTTCCGGCCGGCGATCGGCTCTGGGCCGCGATCCTGGCGGCCAGATCCCGCTCGTACGACGGGTCAGGTTCGTGCTTTCGTTCACATCCATCAGGCATGCTGTCGGACGTACGTAAACGACTCCTCCAGCCGGGCCATAGCCCGCTGAGCCCCGGATCCCGCGCCGGCCTCGGCGCGGCCCTCGTTCTGCTCGCGATCGTCTCCGCCGTGGAGCTGGCGGACGGCCGTGCGGCGAACTACATCGCGTTGCTGGTGGCCGTGCCCTTCCTGGCCGCTGCGTTGGCGTACTGGCGGGTGGTGCTCGGCGCCGGCGCCGCGGCGTCCCTGCTCGGTGCCGGCTTCGCGCTGGCCGAGCGGACGCTGTCGTTCTCTGCCGCAGTTGCCGTGGCGGGCATCGTGGTGGGCACCGGTATCGCGGTCGCGGTGGCGTCGGTGCGGGAGCGGCAGGACAAGCAGATCGCTGAGCTGTCCAAGCTCGCGGCGGTCGCCCAGCAGGCGGTGCTGCGCCCGCTCGGTCCCCGGGTGGGCACCCTTTCGGTGGCCGGACGGTACATCTCCTCGACCGCGCGAGCGGAGATCGGTGGCGATCTGTACGAGGCGATCGACACCCCGTACGGCGTCCGCATGATCATCGGAGACGTACGCGGCAAGGGGCTGGAGGCGGTCCGGCTGGCCAGCATCGTGCTGGGCTCCTACCGGCACGTGGCCTACGAGCGGGCCGACCTGCGGGCCGTGGTGGCGGACCTGGACCGCGCGGTGGCCCGCAACGTCGGCGACGAGGACTTCGTCACCGCGGCGCTGGTGGAGGAGCGTGGCGGCACGCTGACCATCGTGAACTGCGGGCATCCCGCTCCGCTGCTGTTGCGCGGTGGTGCGGTGATCCCGCTGGAACCGCCCGCCCCCGCGCCGCCGCTGGGCTTCATGCCGGTGGTCCGTCCTCGGGTCGAGCGGCTGGAGCCGGGCGATCGTCTGCTGTTGTTCACCGACGGCCTCGGCGAGGCGCGCCGGGACGGCGAGTTCTTCCCGACTGCGGACCGTGCCTGGCGGCTGCTCGGGCACGGGACGGTCGCCGACGGCCTGGCCTCCCTGGAGACCGCGCTGAAGGAGTGGGTGCACGGTCGGCTCGACGACGACATCGCGCTGGTGTTGATGGAGTACACGGGCACGCCGAGCGGCGTGACGGCGGTGGTGCCGAGCTGGGAGGTCGGTGCGGCCGAGAGCTGACGGCGTCGGCCGTATTCGCTCGTGTGTAATTGCCGTCACTTCGACGGGCGACTTGTCGCTGTCTACCCACGGGTAATACAGTCGGGGTTACTGATCGGTAACACCTGTCCGGAAGCGGGGCCAGCGGCATGACCCACTACAAGAGCAACCTTCGGGACCTCGAGTTCAACCTGTTCGAGGTGTTCGGGGCGGACCGGGCGTTCGGCCAGGAGCCGTACACCGACCTCGACGTCGACACGGCGCGGACCTTCCTCGCCGAGATGGACCGCCTGGCACGCGAGGACCTGGCCGCCAGCTACACCGACAGCGACCGCAACCCGCCGGTCTTCGACCCTGCCACGCACACCGCGCCGCTGCCGGAGTCGTTCAAGAAGTCGTACCAGGCGTTCATGGACGCCGAGTTCTGGCGCCTGGACCTCCCTGCGGACCTGGACGGCAGCAACGCCCCCCGGATGCTGTGGTGGGCGCTCGCCGAGTTGGTGCTCGGCTCGAACGCCCCGATCTGGATGTACGCCTCCGGCCCGTCCTTCGCGCACGTACTGCGCGTCGAGGGCACCGAGCGGCAGAAGAAGTGGGCGAAGCTCTTCGTCGACAAGCAGTGGGGCTCGACGATGGTGCTCACCGAGCCGGACGCCGGATCGGACGTGGGCGCCGGCCGGGCCCGCGCCATCCCGCAGCCGGACGGCTCGTGGCACATCGAGGGCGTCAAGCGCTTCATCACCTCAGGTGAGCACGACCTGAGCGACAACATCGTCCACTACGTACTGGCCCGTCCGGTCGGGGTGGAGGGCGTGGGCGGCCCGGGCACCAAGGGCCTGTCGCTGTTCGTCGTGCCGAAGTACCACTTCGACTCCGAGACCGGCGAGCTGGGCGAGCGCAACGGCGTGTACGCCACGAACGTCGAGCACAAGATGGGCCTGAAGGTCTCCAACACCTGTGAGTTGACCTTCGGCGAGCACGGTGTGCCGGCCAAGGGTTGGCTGATGGGCGACAAGCACGACGGCATCCGGCAGATGTTCATGATCATTGAGTACGCCCGGATGCTCGTCGGCACCAAGGCGATCGCCACCCTCTCCACCGGCTACCTGAACGCCCTGGAGTACGCCAAGAACCGGGTGCAGGGCGCCGACCTGCTTCAGTCGACGGATAAGACCGCGCCCCGGGTCACCATCACCCACCACCCCGACGTACGGCGCTCGCTGCTGCTGCAGAAGTCGTACGCCGAAGGTCTGCGGGCGCTGGTCTGCTACACCGCCTCCTGGCAGGACAAGGTCGCCATCGCCGAGGCGGCCGGTGACGAGAAGGCCACCAAGCTGGCCAAGCGGGTCAACGACCTGCTGCTTCCGCTGGTCAAGGGGGTCGGCTCGGAGCGGGCGTACGAACTGCTCGGGCACGAGTCGTTGCAGACCTTCGGTGGCTCCGGTTTCCTCCAGGACTACCCGCTGGAGCAGTACGTCCGGGACGCGAAGATCGACACCCTGTACGAGGGCACCACGGCGATCCAGAGCCTCGACCTGATCTTCCGGAAGATCGTCCGGGACAACGGCAAGGCCCTGATGGCGGTGGCCGCCGAGATCCAGGAGTTCATCACCACCGAGGGTGGCAACGGCCAGCTCAAGCAGGAGCGCCAGGCGCTCGGCAAGGCGCTCGCCGAGATCCAGAACATCCTCGGCGTGCTCACCGGCTGGCTGGGCGAGGCGCAGGGTGGTGACGCCCGCGCCCTGTACAAGGTCGGGCTCGCCAGCCGGCGCTTCCTGCTGGCGATCGGTGACCTGGTGGTCGGCTGGCTGCTGCAGAAGCAGGCTGACGTGGCGCTCAAGGCGCTGGCCGGTGAGGTCTCGGCGGCGGACAAGGCGTTCTACACCGGCAAGGTGGCTGCCGCCCGGTTCTTCTCCCGCGAGGTGCTGCCGCGTATCGGCGCCGACCGGCGGATCATCGAGGGCACCGATCTGGACATCATGGACCTCCCGGAGGAGGTCTTCTGATCCTCGGGGCTACGGCCTCGCCGACGGCCGGTGGGCGTGACGCCCACCGGCCGTCCGGCCGTTGACGCGCCGGTCGTCTTCCGACCGTTTCTGCCCTTCGGCGGTCGGTAGCGCCGACCCGATGCGGTTCGTCCGATTCGCCCCGGTGGTCGGCGGTGTTCGCCGGGCGTCGCGCGGGTAACCGCGGATCGGACGGGTAACCGTCGCGGGCCAGTCAACGTACGCCCAGAGCAACCGCACGGGGGAGTGCCGAGCACATGGGCATTGGTAGTGGGATCTTCCTGATCGCCATCGGCGCGATCCTGACCTTCGCCATCCGGGCAAATGTCTGGTGGGTCGATCTACGCGCGGTCGGTTGGGTGTTCATCCTGGCCGGGCTGGGCGTCCTGCTCACCACGCTCTGGTTCTGGCAGGACCGCCGTAAGCGGGCGAGGACGCTGATCGTGGAGGAGAACCGGCTGTCGCATCCGACCGCGATGATGCCGCCACCTCCCGATCCGCCGCCGCCCACCGCACCACCGAGCTGAGACAACAGCGCGCTGAGCCAGCGGGGCCACCGATCGGCCCGCCGGCTCAGCGCGCGTTCGTGTCTGCACGGAACAGCCGGCCGGACCGCGTGGTCGGTCGTACTCAGCCTCGGACGGTGTGTCGGGCGTTGATCGCTGCCGTGGCGCGAGCCAGTTCCGCCCAGGGCAGCGTCGTACGATGCACCACCAGGTCGCAGGTGCGCAACCCGTTCCGATCGGCGCGTTGCGGGTCGAGCAACTCGGACAGCAGCGAGATGCCCGGGTTGTGGGCGACCAGCAGGACCGTGCGGACCGTCGGCTCGACCCGTCGAACCAGGGTCAGCAGATCCTCCGGATGCGCCTCGTACGCATCCGGCTCGTAACGGACTCTCGGTACCGAACCGGCCGGGCCACCCTCCGGGGGTGACCCGGTCACACCCATCTCCACGCCGTGCCAGGTCTGCCGGGTACGCAGCGCCGCCGAGCAGAGCACCACCTCGGGCAGCAGCCCGTGCCGGGCCAGCCAGGCACCTGCCGCGGCGGCGTCGGCACGTCCCTGCGCGGACAGTGGGCGTTCGACGTCGAGACCGTCCGCCGTGGGCGGTTCCGCCTTGGCGTGGCGCAGCAGCACGAGCGTCCGTTCCTGCACCGGGCTGTCCGTCATGCCCCCAGCTTGCCCGATTGGCGATCTCCGTGTCGGGGTAAGTCCAGGCATGCCGCAACCTCATCTATGGCCGCGGCGAAGTGGAATGCCAGCTTCGATAGCCGAGGAGACGAGAGATGGGCATCGGTGGCAGTATCTTCCTGATCGCGCTCGGCGCGATCTTCGCGTTCGCCGTGGAGGCGGATCTCGGCTGGCTCAACGTGAGTGTCGTCGGCTGGGTGCTGATGCTCACCGGGGTCGCCGGCCTGCTCATGACCCTCTACTTCTGGAACTCGCGCCGCCGGGCCGTGGTCACCCCGGTCCGTCAGGAGCGGGTGGTCGCCGACCGGGCCGTACCGGTTCAGGAGGACCGGGTGGTGCAGGAGTACCGCGAGGTGCGCCGGCCTGGTCCCACGGTCTGATCCACGCCACCCGGGGTTGGTGGGTTCGCCCGCCAACCCCGTGGCGTGCGGTCAGGCGAAGAGTGCGAAGTAGATGGCGATGTGGTGACAGATCGCCGCGACCAGGGTGCAGGCGTGGAAGAACTCGTGATGCCCGAACACGGTCGGCCACGGGTTCGGGCGGCGCAGCGCGTAGAAGACGGCACCGACGGTGTAGATCGCACCACCGACGCTGAGCAGCACCAACGCGGTGACGCCGCCCTGGTGGAGGATGTCGGGCAGGATCGCCACCGCCACCCAGCCGAGCGCCAGATAGAGCGGTGCGGAGACCCAACGTGAGACGTGCGGCCAGATCATCTTGAGGGCCACACCGGCCAGCGCGCCGCCCCAGACCACCGCCAGCATGGTCACGGTGGCGCGGGTGTCGAGCAGCAGCAGGCAGAACGGTGTGTACGTGCCGGCGATGAACAGGAAGATCATCGAGTGATCCATCCGGCGCATGATCTGGAAGCCGCGCTTGGACCACACTCGACGGTGGTAGAGCGCGCTGGTGCCGAAGAGACCGCAGACGGTGAAGCTGTAGACGGCGCAGCTGAGCAGAGGTGTCCAGCCGGGTCGGGCGGCGGCGATCGAGCAGAGCACTATGCCACAGACCACGGCGACGAAGAACGCGTACGTGTGCAGCCAGCCGCGCATCCGGGGTTTCCCGATGTCGACCGGCCTGAGCCGGGACGGTGCTGAGGTCGTCACAACCCTAGGTTACGACACCGTAGGTTACCTTCGGGTAGTGCAACGGGTCACGCCTGTCGACGGCGGGATGACGACCGTGGTACCCGGGTCCGGAAGGATAGCGGCATGCGGATCAGACCCGTCGGCGGGCACGCCCTGCTCCTCGACTTCACCGCGCCGTCGCCCGAGCCCGCCGACCTCGACCCGCCGACCCCGGTCGAGCCGGTCGACCCCGCGCTGGTGGAGAGGTGGCGAGCCGAGCTGTGGCGCCGCCGGGAGCGGGGCGAACTGGTGGCCAGCGAGATCGTTCCGGCGGCCGCCACCGTGCTGCTCGACGGCGTACCGGACCCGACCGCCACGGCCGCCACCATCATGACCTGGACTCCGGCGTCGCCCGCAGCCGCCACGGCACCCGACGCTGAGCTGGTCGAGGTCCCCGTGACGTACGACGGGGAGGATCTGCCCCGCGTGGCCGCGCACTGGCACACGGATGTGCCGTCCGTGGTGCGTCGACTCGGCCAGACCGAGTTCCGGGTGGCGTTCTGCGGCTTCGCACCCGGCTTCGGCTACCTGACCGGGCTCCCCGCCGAACTGGCGGTGCCCCGGCTGGCCTCGCCGCGACCCCGGGTGCCGGCCGGCTCGGTGGCACTGGCCGGCCCGTACGCCGGCATCTACCCCACCGCCTCGCCCGGCGGTTGGCTGCTGGTCGGGCGTACCCCGCTGACCCTGTTCGACGTACACGCCGACCCGCCGGCCCGACTCACCCCCGGAACCCAGGTCCGCCTGGTACCGGCATGAGTGAGATCGAGGTCCTTCGCGCCGGGGCGCTGACCACCGTGCAGGATCTGGGCCGGCCGGGGTGGGCGCACCTGGGAGTTCCCCGTTCCGGTGCGCTCGACCCCGACGCGATGCGGCTGGCCAACCGACTTGTCGGCAATCCGGAGTCGGCAGCCGGTCTGGAGATCACCATGACCGGCTGTGAACTGCGCCCCACCCGGGCCACCACCGTCGCCGTAGTAGGGGCCGAGGTCGACGTACGGGTGGGCGCCCGGCCCGGCGACACCGGTCGCCCGCTGGCCGTACCGGCCGGGGCGGTGCTGCGGATCGGTCCTGCCCGACGGGGCCTGCGCTGTTGGCTGGCCGTGGCCGGAGGAATCGCGGTGGACCCGGTGCTGGGCAGCCGGGCCACCGACACCCTCGCCGGACTCGGACCGGCGCCGCTGCGTGACGGCGACCGGCTGCCGCTGGGCGTCCCGGCCGGTCCACCCGCACCGGTCGACGTCACCGTGCCGGTGGCGCACCCGGCCCAACTGCACCTGACCGCCCGGCTCGGCCCCCGGCACGACTGGTTCGACACCGTCGCGTTCGACCTGCTCTACAGCTCGGCGTACACGGTGAGTCCGTTGAGCAACCGGGTCGGCGCGCGACTGACCGGCGCACCGCTGCCCCGGACGGTGCCCGGGGAACTGCCCAGCGAAGGAGTCGTCCTCGGCGCGGTGCAGGTGCCGGCGGACGGCCAACCGTTGATCTTCCTCGCCGACCATCCCACGACCGGCGGATATCCCGTCATCGCCGTGGTGGACGACGTGACCCCGCTCGCCCAGGCCCGCCCAGGGACTACCGTCAGGTTCCATGGACCTCAACGCTGATCTCGGTGAAGGCTTCGGTGTCTGGCAGCTCGGCGACGACGAGGCGTTGCTGGACCTGGTCACCTCGGCCAACGTCGCCTGCGGCTTCCACGCCGGTGACCCCACCACGATGCGCCGGGTCTGTGCCGCCGCCGCAGAGCGCCGGGTGGCCGTCGGAGCCCAGGTCGGCTACCGCGACCTGGCCGGATTCGGCCGTCGACACATCGCGTACGAGTTCGCGGAGCTGCGTGACGAGGTCCTCTACCAACTCGGCGCGCTCGATGCCTTCTGCCGTCCGTACCGCACCCGGGTCCGCTATCTGAAGCCGCACGGCGCGCTCTACCACGCGGCGGCCCGCGACGAGACCCAGGCGGCGGCGTTGGTCGCCGCCGTCAACGACTACGACCCGGAACTGCCCCTGCTCTGCCTGCCCGGCTCGGTGCTGGCCCAACTCGCCCAGGGGGCGGGACTACGGGTGGTGGCCGAGGGCTTCGCCGACCGTAACTACCTGCCCAACGGTCAACTGGTGCCGCGTACCTCGGCCAACGCCCTGGTCACCGACCCGCATCAGGTGGCCCGCCAGGCGGTACGCATGGCGACCGAGCGGACGGTGGTCGCCATCGACGGCAGCATCATCCCCTGCACCGTGGAATCCATCTGCCTGCACGGCGACAGCCCCGGTGCGGTGGCCGCCGCGGAACTCGTCCGCGCCGCCCTCATCGACGCCGGAGCCACCCCCCGGCCGTTTTGAAAGGAAGGGCCCCTTATTAACGCCTGCGGTAGATAAGGGGCCCCCTGTTAACAAACCGCCCGGAGCGGAAACTGACCGTTTGCGGCGTCAGCTGGCGTCGAGGCCGCGTAGCACCAGGGGTAGGCGGGTCGCGCTGTCGGCGACGACGCGCACCGGCACGCCCCAGTCCTGCCGGGTCAGGTGGCACGCCGCGTGCTCCACGTCGGCGTCGCAGGTCGCCGCCTGGGCGGTCACCTGAAGCACCCCGTCGGTCACCGAGTCGGAGATCACCAGACGGCGGGACAACTCGGTGCCGGTGCCGGCCCCCTCGATCAGCAACTCGGGCGGGGACGCCGAAACCACCAGGCGGGTGGATGGGCCGTACGTCTCGTCCAGCTTCTGCCCGGGCGCCGGAGTGAAGATCACATCCAGCACCACCTCGCCGGCAGCCAGTTCGGTCGGCTTACGTTCGGTGCGGTGTCGAGGACCGTCGACGGTGTTCGCGCCGGCGGCGGAGAGCGCGCCCGGGGCCAGCCGGGTGATCCGGTGCCCGGCGGACTCCACGACCAGCACCGCACCGTCCGGGGTGAGCACCAGGTCACTCGGCTCGGCCAGGGCGGTGGCCACGGTGGACACCTGATCCGTGGCCGGGTCGTAGCGCCGTACCGCCCCGTTGTAGGTGTCCGCGATCAGCACCGAACCGTCGGGCAGTGCGCAGACGCCGAGCGGATGCTGGAGCAGCGCCTGCGCCGCCGGCCCGTCCACATGACCGAAGTCGAACAGACCCTGGCCGACCGCCGTACCCAGCACGCCGTCCTCGACGTACCGGATGGCGCTGGTTTCGCTGTCGGCGACCCAGAGTCGGGCGCCGTCGGCGGAGACGGCGAGCCCGGACGGCTGGGCCAGCCACGCCTGCGCCAGCGGCCCGTCGCGCAGTGCCTCCACCGTCGTACCGGCGTACATGCCGGCGGTCCGCTTGATCGGGTCGAACCACCACAGCTGGTGGATACCGGCCATGGCGATGACGACCTTGCCGTCGTACCAGGCGAGGTCCCAGGGTGAGGAGAGGTCGACCGAGAGCGCGTCGTGGGCGTGGTCGTCGACCGTGGACCGCCACTGCCGCCCGGTGCCGGCGACGGTGACCACCTCACCGCTGCCCAGGCGTACGCCGCGCAGCAGGTGGTTGACCGTGTCGGCGACCACCAGGTCGTAGCCGGCCACCTCGGCCACGTGCGTCGGGAGCAGGCACAGCCCCTGCGGCTCGGAAAAGGTCGCGGTGTCGGCCGTACCGTCGACCCGGCCTCGGCTGCCGGTGCCGATCGCACGCAGCAGGGTCTCCCCGTCGGCGGCCAGTTCGACCACCCGGTGCCGGGCGGAGTCCGACACCAGCAGGTTGCCGTCCGGCCCGACCACCAGCTTGCCGGGGAAACGCAGGATGGTCTGCGGCTGCGCCGGCGGGACGTACGGGCCGTCGCCCCGGTGCAGGGTGCCCTTGGTCTCGTGGGTGGCGATCAGGTCGTCGATCAGCCGGGCCAGCCCTTCGGCGTGGCCCTCACCGGCCATCGTGGCCACCACGTAACCCTCAGGATCGACCACCGCGAGGGTCGGCCAGGCGCGAGCCGCGTACTGCTGCCACATGTCCAGCTCGGGATCATCGAGTACGGGATGGTGCACCCCGTACCGTTCGACGGCGTCGACGAGCGCGTCCGGATCCTTCTCGTGCTCGAACTTCGGCGAGTGCACCCCGATCACGACGAGGACGTCCGCGTACTTCTCCTCAAGCGGGCGCAGTTCGTCCAGTACGTGCAGGCAGTTGATGCAGCAGAAGGTCCAGAAGTCGGCGATTACGATCTTGCCGCGCAGGTCGGCGAGCGTCAGCTCCCGCCCGCCGGTGTTCAGCCAGCCTCGGCCCCGCAGTTCCGGCGCCCGTACCCGTGCACTCATGCCCCCATCGTGCCGTACCGCCGGTCGTGACCGACCCGCTGGGCGTGATCCCCGGATGATCCGCACAGTTGCGCCGAAATTGCGGTATCCAAGCCGCCGGGATACCGCAACTTCGCCGCAACGGAGCCGATCACCCTTGCTAAGCCACCGCAGTCCTGCTGTTCGACACGCCGGGCCGGGAGCAGTTGCACTGCCACGATCGGGCCGCCTCTGGACCACCCGAGTATGCGAAAGCGCCCGCCCCTTGGTGGGGGCGGGCGCTTCGCGTTGGTCGTAACGGCGCGGTTGGCAGCGAGTGATCAGCTGGCGGCGTTCTTCAGACAGAGCACCGGGTTCGCCACGTTGCCGCGCAACTCGACGTACGGCAGGGCCGGGTCGGGGCACTTGTCCTTCGACTCGACCTTCGACACCACGCTGAACGACTCCGGCTCGCCGCAGACCGCCTCGACGGCGGTCTCGCCCGAGCGCTTGACACAGGAGCCGACCGCCGGGTCGAAGGCGCCGTCGTCCGATCCGCCGAACTTGCCGAGCAGCAGGAGCAGGCCGAGCGGGATGGCGAGGATGAGCACTGCGGCGACCAGCACCGCGGCGAGCACCCGACCGTTGCGCACCTTCGGTGGCGGCGCGTCGGCGGCCGGCTCGGCGACCGGCTTGAACGCGTCGAAGCGACCCTGCTCCGCCTCGGACGCCGGCGCGCTCGGGCTCCATGGCGCGTTCGCCTGGGGTGCCGGCGGGAAGGCCGAGGTGTGGTCCCCGCCGGACTCGGGGCGGGCGGGTGAACCGTAGGTGACACCGGGGCGGTCGGTCGGGCCGGCGAAGGGGTCACGAGACGCGCCGCCGAACGGGTCACCGACCGGGCCGCCGAAGCGGTCGGCCGGGCGCTCCGGTTCCGCGTGCGGCTTGACACCGTTGACCGGCCGGTCACTGGCCGGCGCGTCGGCGAAGGAAGGCAGGCCCGGCGGGAAGGCCGGTGCAGCGGGAGCGGCCGCGCCGGTGAAGGCGGCCGGTCCGGACTGCTCGTGATCCGCAAAGCGTGGATCTGGGCCCTGATCGAACCGGGGCGCCGAGGCTTGCTCATCCCGGTCCTGAGCCGACTCCTCCGGCTCCGGCCGGGCCGGGCGGCCGTACACCCGTGGTGCCGCCGTACCGGTCGGACGTACCGCGTGGTCGGCCGGCGGCGTGACCCGGCTGGCCGTCGGCACCGACGCGCTCGCCGAGACGCCACCAGCACCCGCAGGAGGGGTGGCCCGGCCGACGGATTCGGGCGAGGTACGGGGCCCGGGGATCGCGGCCTCAGCTGAGGGCTGCGGATCGTCCTGCCGCGACTCGGGCTGACCCCAGCCGATGCCGCCAGCTGGCTGCTCGACACCCGGACGTGGATTCGGCGCGGCCTGGTCACCGGCGAACTGGGCCGGGGCGGGGTAGTCGGCGGGGGGCACGGCGGCCAGGCTGGCACCCGGGACCCGCTGTTCCTGCGGCGGCAGCGGGACCATGTTGGCCGGCGAGATTCCCGGCCCCGGCGCGGGCTGATAGACGGGGTTCTCACCGGAGCGCCCGGTGTCGGATCGGGGCGACCCGACCTCGGGGGATCCGCCGCTGCCCCATGCCTCACCGGGTGCCCACGGCTCGACCTCGGTCAGCGGCGCGCGGTCGGCGGCGGTGCGGGACGGCAGCGGCGATGCCGATCCGGTGGTGCTCTCGGTGGGCGTCCATGCCGCCGCCGGGCGGTCCTGAGCCGGAGACGACCACTGAGGCCGCTCGTCGGCCGTCGGGCCGCCACCGGACCAGCCGGCCGGCTGCGGGGTGGCCCAGTCGGGCTGTGTGGGCCGGTCACCGCCGGTCTGCCGCTCCTCGGTCGCCCGTTGCTCGCCGCCCCAACCGCCGTTCTCCGGCTGCCGTGCCTGGCCGGTGGCCCAGCCGGGTTGCTCCTGCTGCTCGCCCGGCCAGGCACCGGCCCGGGCCGCATCGTCGGGAGCGGACAGTTGCTGAAGTGCCGGGTCGGCCTGTGGCACCTGGGCCGTGGCCCGGGCCGCCGGCTCGGCGCGCGTCGTCGAGTGATCGGTCTGGGCCCAGTCGGGCTGCGCGGACGGACCGCCCTGTGCCCAGTCGGGCTGCGCCGGTGGGTTCGCCTGCGCCCAGTCGGGCTGTGCGGGCGGGTTGCCCTGTGCCCAGTCGGGCTGCCCAGCCGGACTGCCCTGTGCCCAGCCGGGCTGTGCGGGCGCACCGGCCTGGGCCCACTCCGGTTCAGCGGGTGGGCTGTTCTGGGCCCAGTCGGGCTGCGCGGGCGCACCGGCCTGTGCCCAGTCGGGCTGCGGCGTCGCAGGCTTGGCCTGCGCCCACTCCGGCTGCGCCGACTCGGGCGGGCCCGCAGTGGCGGCCCAGCCGGCCGGTTGGTCACCGGGTCGGGGTACGCCGTTCCACTCCGGCTGCTGGCCGGCAGACCAGCCGGCCGACTGGGGCGCCCCTGGCTGGCCGCCGGTCGACTGGTCGGACGAGGTCTGGTTGGGCGTCCACTCTGTTGGTCGGGCGGCGTCTGATGTGGTGGCACCACCCCAGCCGGGGTTGCTCTGCCCACCGTTGGCCCAGGCGGGCTGGTCCGACGTGGACGGCGTCGCCCAGTTGGCGGGCGGCTGCTCGCCCTGTGCGGCCCAGGACGGCTGACCGCCGGTGGCCGGAGCCCAGGTGCCGGAGTTCGGGCTCTGCGCCTGCCGGGTCGCCTGCGGGTTGCCCCAGCTCGCTCCGGGCTGGTTCGCCCAGGCGGGAGCGGCCGGATCGGGTCGGGCCGGCGGTGGGGGAGCCCAGCCCAGGTCCGGGGCGGGTGCGCCGTATCCGTTGTCCTGCTGAACCGGGCGGTCGCCATACGGCGCCGATCCGCCGCCGCCCGGCGGCACCTCGTCCGGCTCGTGGCCGGGGTGGTGCGGGCCCTCGGACGTCATGCGTGCGCCTCCTCCATCACATGTCGGCCGCCGTCGCCGATCGTCTCGGCCGGGCAGCCGGCGGTGCCGGCGTGCCGGCCGTGCCGGCTCCCCCGCACCGTATCCGGTGGTCACCGGGGCGCTTCCGGGGAGCGCCGATCGTCACTGTCTGTTGCCGGGCGGTGTCGATTCGCATCTATCGCATCGGCCTGCCCGGGCGGGGGAAGACGACCGTGCCCCACCGTACCGGGCGCTGGGGCGAGGCGGTATCCCGGTGTCAGCGCCCGGGCGCAATGCCGACGACCCGCCCGGTGCTCCGGGCGGGTCGTCGTGGGGAGGAGGTGAATAACGTCGTGTGGCGTCAGTGCATGTGACGCTGGGCGATGGCGAGGATCTCGTCGCGTACGGCCGGCGAGCTGGCGGAGCGCAGGGCCCGCTCGATGGCCCGGGCGCGGCGGTTGGCGTCGCGGCGGCTACGGATTCGCTCGATCATGCTCATGGTGGGTCTCTCCTCCTGGCTATTCGGTTGTCGGCCCGTCGTTGTCTCTATTGAACCGCAAAACCACGTCAGGATCCATCGATTATTAGGTGAGCTGCAACACCAGCCTAAGAATCTTAGGTTCGAGGTGGAGTGTGGAGCGACTTTCTTCGCCCAACGGTAACGGCCGGTGTGCCGGGCGTTCACCCGTGGCACACCGGCCGTCGTCGTACTGCGTGGTGCGTCAGGTCCAGGCGAGCAGTGCCGCCTCGGGGTCGGTGAGGAAGTCACCGATGTCGCGGAGGAACTTCGAGCCCAGCTCACCGTCGATGATCCGGTGGTCGAAGGAGAGCGCGAGCGTGGTGACCATGCGTGGCTTGACCTTGCCCTTGTGCACCCACGGCTGCTCGCGCACCGCGCCGAAGGCCAGGATCGCCGACTCGCCCGGCGGCAGGATCGGGGTCCCGGTGTCCACCCCGAACACACCGACGTTGGTGATGGTCAGCGTGCCGCCGGACATGGCGGCCGGCGAGGTCTTGCCGGCCTTGGCCGTCTGCACCAGGTCGGTCATCGCGTCCGCCAACTCACGCAGGGTCAGCCGGCCGGCGTCCTTGATGTTCGGCACGATCAGGCCGCGCTCGGTGGCCGCCGCGATGCCCAGGTTGACGTACTCCTTGACGACGATCTCGTCGCCGGCCCAGGTCGAGTTGACCATCGGGTGCCGCTTGACCGCCAGCAGCACCGCCTTCGCCACCAGCAGCAGCGGCGAGACCCGTACGTCGCGCCACTCCCGCCGACCACGCAACCGGTCCAGCGCCTTCATCGCCCGGGTCATGTCGATGGTGAGGAACTCGGTGACGTGTGGGGCGGTGAACGCCGAGCGGGACATGTTCTCGGCGGTGAGCTTGCGTACCCCCTTGACCGGGATGCGCTGCTCGCGGTCGGCACCGAAGCTCGCGGCGGAGGTGGTCGGCGCGCTGACCGTCAGCGGCTCGGTCGCCGCCGGGGCCGACACGGCCCGCTGTACGTCCTCCCGGGTGATCGAGCCGAGCGGGCCCGAGCCGGTCAGCGTACGCAGGTCGACGCCGAGATCCTTGGCGAGCTTGCGTACCGGAGGCTTGGCCAGCACCGGACCGGCGAGATGGCCGTTGCCGTTCACCGTCGTCGCGGTTGACGCCGGCGCGACCTGGACCGGCACCGAAGCCGGCGCGGCCGGGGCCGAGGTGACCGGGGTCGACGTGACCGGGGCGGTGGCCTGAGCCGGGGCCGCACCCTTGCGAGGACGGCGCTTCGCGGCGGTGGTGCGCGGGCCGTAGCCGACCAGGACGGCGGTACGACCGCCGGGGGCGGGCCCACCGATCAGACCCGGCTCGACCGCACCCTCCGCCGGGGCGATGTCGACGGCGGCCAGCGAAGCCGCCGAGGGCGCGGGCAGATCCTCGGTCGAGGACTCGACCGGCCCGGCGCCCGGGTCGGTGTCGATCGCGATGATCGGCGTACCGACCTCGACCGTGGTGCCCTCCGGGTGGAAGATCGCCTGCACCTGACCGGCCCACTTCGCCGGGATCTCCACCGCCGCCTTGGCGGTCTCCACCTCGACGATCGGCTGGTTCAGCTCGATGATGTCGCCCACCTTGACCAGCCAGGCGAGGATCTCGCCCTCGGTCAGACCCTCGCCCAGGTCGGGGAGGTTGAACTCTTTGATCCGGGACATGCCGCTCACCAGCCGAAGGTGCGGTCGACGGCGTCGAGCACCCGGTCGAGGTCGGGAAGGTACTCCTCCTCCACCCGGGCGGCCGGGTAGGGGGTGTCGAAGCCGGTCACCCGTAGCACCGGCGACTCCAGCGAGTAGAAGCACTCCTCGGTGATCCGGGCCGCGATCTCCGCGCCCAGGCCGACGTTGGACGGTGCCTCGTGCACCACCACCGCGCGGCCGGTGCGCCGCACCGACTCGTACACCACGCCCAGGTCCAGCGGGGAGAGCGTACGCAGGTCGATGACCTCCAGGTCGCGGCCGTCCTCGGCGGCGGCGGTCGCGGCATCCAGGCAGGTACGCACCATCGGGCCGTACGCCAGCAGGGTGGCATCCGTGCCGGGCCGCGCGACGCGGGCGGCGTGCAGCGGGTACGCCTCGGCCAGCGGGGCGTCCAGGTCCACCTGCCCCTTCTCCCAGTAGCGCCGCTTCGGCTCCAGGAACACGATCGGATCGTCCGAGGCGATCGCCTGCTGGATCATCACGTACGCGTCCTGCGGGTTGGAGCAGGAGACGACCTTCAGCCCGGCGGTGTGTGCGAAGTACGCCTCGGGCGACTCCGAGTGGTGCTCCACCGCACCGATGCCGCCACCGAACGGGATCCGGATGACCATCGGGATGCTCAGCCTGCCGCCCGATCGGTAGTGCATCTTTGCCACCTGCGAGACGATCTGGTCGTACGCCGGGTAGACGAAGCCGTCGAACTGGATCTCGCAGATCGGCCGGTAGCCGCGGATGGCGAGGCCCACCGCGGTGCCGACAATGCCGGACTCGGCCAACGGGGTGTCGATCACCCGCTGGTCGCCGAAGTCCTTCTGGAGGCCGTCGGTGATCCGGAAGACGCCGCCGAGCTTGCCGACGTCCTCGCCCATGATGACGACCTTCGGGTCGTTCTCCAGGGCCTTGCGCAGGCCGATGTTGAGGGCCTTGCCGAGGGTGAGCGTCTCCGTGGCCATCAGTGTGCGCTCCCCTCGAACGAGTCAAAGTACTTGCTGAACTGTGCACGCTGCTCGTCGAGCAGCGGCGACCCGTTGGGGTAGACGTTGTCGAACATGGTGACCGGCTCCGGGTTCGGCATGGCCAGCACCCGCTCGCGCAGGTCGATCGCCTCTTGGCGGGCCTGCTCGTCGACCTCGGCGAAGAAGCCGCTGTCGGCGATCTTCTCCTGATCCAGGAACGCCTTCATCCGGGCGATCGGGTCCTTGGCCTGCCACGCCTCGACCTCGCTGGCGATCCGGTAACGGGTCGGGTCGTCCGAGGTGGTGTGCGCCCCCATCCGGTAGGTGTACGCCTCGATCAGGGTCGGGCCCTGCCCGTGCCGGGCGTTGTCCAACGCGTGCCGGGTCACCGCGTACGTGGCCAGCACGTCGTTGCCGTCCACCCGGATGCCGGGGAAGCCGAAGCCGGCGGCCCGCCGGTACAGCGGGACCCGGGTCTGGCGTTCCAGCGGCTCGGAGATGGCGTACTGGTTGTTCTGGCAGAAGAAGACCAGCGGGGCGTTGAACACGCTGGCCCAGACGAACGACTCGTTGACGTCGCCCTGGCTGGTGGCACCGTCACCGAAGTAGGCGATGACCGCCTCGCCGTCCTCGCCGCCGGTCTTGCCGTCCATGGTGACGCCCATGGCATACCCGGTCGCGTGCAGGGTCTGCGCCCCGATCACGATCGTGTACATGTTGAACTTGAACTCGTTCGGATCCCAGCCGCCCTGATCGACGCCGCGGAACAGGCCCAAGGGCATGATCGGGTCGATGCCGCGGCAGTACAGGACGCCGTGCTCCCGGTAGGTCGGGAAGGCCATGTCCTGCGCGCGCAGCGCCCGGCCGGAACCGACCTGCGCGGCCTCCTGGCCCAGCAGGCTGGCCCACAGGCCCAGTTCGCCCTGCCGTTGCAGGGCGGTGGCCTCGGCGTCCAACTTCCGGACGAGTACCAGGTCGCGGTAGAGGCCGCGGTACTCCTCGTCGGTGAAGTCGACGCGGTACTCGGTGCCGTCCGGGCCGGTCACACTGTCGATCCGCGCACCGGCTGGGGTGAGCAACTGCACCAGTTCCGGATCGCCGGTCACGGCCTTCTTGGATCGGGGTGCGGCGCGCCGGCCGCGGGTGCTGGCCCCGGGGTCGCCCTTTGCCATCCGTCTCTCCCTGTCGTGTCTGCGTCGGCACCGGGGGATCACCCGGCCACGCGACTCGTACGCCGGCCCCGGCTGGTGCCGGGATCGGTTCCTGGCGACCGCGCCTAGCCCCGGTGGGGGTTGCCGCGCGGCGTGAGCCGGATTCATGGCCGAACCCGGTTCGGGGAGCGCCGGCGCCCAGTCGCGCCTACCGCGTGGGTGCGCGGAGGTCGCGGCTGCACTGCCGTCGTGGCTCCCATATTCGCATCACAGGTGAGCCGTCCCACACCCTGCCTGCCCCGCATCCCAGGTCCGACCCGGTTCGTTACCCGAAATGCCGAGGTGACTGGTCGAGCGACGCCCGGCCGATCCGGTGGTGGTTCGTCACCATTCGGTCAGATGCGCGTTTCGACACGCGGTGGGGGTTGGCTGACGCAGAGCCACTCACCCACGCTGTTTCGGGTGGGCCCCGAGCCAGCCTCGGCGGTCCGTCGGCGCTGCTCATGGCGGTTCCGGCACGGGGCGACGACGAGGAGTGCGTGGTGTCGGAACCAGACGAGGGAGCCGGAATTCCCGGTCGGCACCGGACACCCGGCGATTACCGTCGGGTGGTGGGTGCCCATCGCGCCACCCGCACCTCCGGCCCCTCCCGGGGTTACCTGCTGACCGTGGCGCTGCTCGCCGGCACGGCCTCGTTGCCGGTTCTCGCCGCGATCAGCACCGGCTCGGCGACGGTGGGCAGCACCGCCCTGCCGGACAGCGGCACGCTGTTCATTCCGACGCCCTCCGTCGGGCCGGTGGTCATCCCGCCGCCACCCACCGGCGCTCCGGCCGCCACCTCGACGGCGGTGCCGTCGACCGCGCCGGCCCCGCCGGTGGACCTGCACGGCCGACGGCCGACCCGCATACCGGCCGACCTGACACCGGAGCGTCGCGCTGAGCCGCCGGTGACCTCCCCCCGGCCCAGGCTGCCGACGCCCGGCCCGGTGCCCGCACCGCATCCGCGCCCGACCCCGGCGCCCAACCCCACACCGAGCCGGCCGCTGCCCGGAACCTCCCCGTCGCCGACGGCCACACCCACCTCGTCGCCCGCCCCGAGCGACTCCACCAGCCCGCCCGCTTCGGCCGACCCGGCCGGCGGTGCCGGGCCGAGCGCGTCGGCGGAGCCGCCGGACACGACCGACCCGTCGGCAAGCACAGCGCCGCCCGCCACGACCGACCCGTCCACGTCGGCGGACCCCAGCACGCCCGGCGACCTTCGTACCCCGGCGGAGCCCGGCGCCTCGGCGGGCCCGGGGGCGTCCACCGAGCCGGCACCCGCCACGCGAGATCACCCAGGAAGTGCCGGGTCGCCGACGGTACGGTGAGGACGGCGTCACATCGCCGTCGGCGGACCGGAGCGGAGCGGGGGATCGGATCTTGGCCGACCGTGACCCGGTCGTTGACGACGTCGCTGCGGCCCGGCCCGGCCCAGGGCTGCGACTGGCCCGGATCATCACCGAGCTGACCGCGCCCGCCGTCCTGGTGTCGCTGCTCACCGTCGTGATCGGCTGGCACAGCGCCCGGGGCGCGATGAGCGGCGTCGGATGGGGCCTGGTCGCCGTCGTCTTCGTCAGCCTGATTCCGATGTCCTACATCCTCGGCGGGGTACGTCGTGGCCGGCTCACCGATCACCACGTCCGGGTACGCGAACAGCGGCGGGTTCCGCTGCTGTTCGGGCTCGGATCGGTCGCCGCCGGGCTGGCCCTGCTCTCGGTGCTGGGCGCGCCGCGACCCGTGCTGGCCCTGGTCGCCGCCGGACTGGTGGGCCTGGTGGTGGCGGTGACGGTCAGCCACTGGTGGAAGATGTCGATCCACTCGGCGGTCGCGGTCGGTGCGCTGGTGATACTGATGGTCACTTTCGGCGCCTGGCTGCTCGTCGCCACTCCGCTGCTCGGGCTGGTCGGCTGGTCGCGGGTCCGACTGGGCGATCACACTCCTGCCCAGGTGCTCGCCGGTGGTGCACTCGGTGGTCTGGTCGCGGCGGTCGTCTTCGCCCTGCTGCGTTGACCGGACGGAATCAGCCGTCGTCGGCGAGGCGGTGCCGGTTGGCGTCGATCCAGGCATCGAGGGCGGCGGGATCGTCCGGGTCGACACCGTCGGCCATCAGCTGCGCCACCGCAGCGGTCGCCGGGCTGCGACGCTCGCCGGTCGCGTAGAGCCGGACGAACTCCGGCACCATCTCCGCGATGGCGGTGTCCGTCCCGGCGGCGGCAGTCGTCGGCAGCCCACGCCTGCGGGCCGCGTACCCGGCCCAGGCGCGTAGCACCCGGGGCAGCATCGCCGCGTCGTCCATGTCCAGTACCGCCCGGCGGTGCACCCAGTCGAGCAGGAAGAACCCGGCCACGGTCGGGCTCCACCGCAGCGGATCGGCGTCCGCGAAGGTGGCCGCGTGGTCGAGCAGCAGGCCCAGGCAGAAGTGCAGCGAGGCCAACTCGGCACCGTCGACGTCGTCGAACCCGGCCCGGTTCGCCTCCGGCGAGGCGAGGAAACGCCGGATCTCGTCGGCCCGTACGGCGGCCGGCAGCGGATCGTCGGAAGGCACCGGCACAGGGCCCTGCCAGGCCGGCAGGATCGCCAGCCGGGCACCGACCAACGCGCGATCGGTGGCCAGTGAACTCGTCCCGGGCAACTGCCCCAGGTGGTCGGTGACGGCCAGGTGCCGGGTCACCTCGCCACGCATCCGGCTCGGGTCCTCCTCCCGGAACCAGGTCAGCTCGTCCTCGGCGCACAACTGCCGGACCTGGGCCAGGATCCGACTCGCCGGCCCGCCGACGAAGACGTCCTTGGCGATGCCGATGTTGTGGTCCACCAGCGCGATCAGGGCGTGTTCCGGCCCACCGATCGTGTCGTCGTAGGCGAAGGTCGCCAGGTAGGAGGTCTGGTCGCCGTAGACGTCGCCGTACGCCCAGGTGCCGGTCACGTGCACCCGGCCGAGCTGACCCGACCAGGCCGGTGCGGCAGCGCCGGGGCGTACCCGGTCCGCGCCCCTCGCGTCCGGCACGAGGGCGGCGAAGATCGCCCGTACGGTGGTCGCGGCGAGGGCCCGCCGTCGCGAGGTCGCCGCGAGGAAATCGGCCACGAACTCGCGTACGGCGGTCTCGCGGTCCGTCTCCGCGACCTCGTACACGCTGCCCAGCAGGGCCGCGCCGAGCATCTCCGCGTCGAGGGCCGTGTCGAGCTTGGTCACGTCGCGGGCGGCGTGCAGCACCGCTTCGTACGGGGTCTGTGGCGTGGCCATGACCCGACACTACGCCGCTCACGGCCCGGCCACCGGTGAGCGAACCGCCCGACGTCGGTCAGCGGTGCCGGGCGACCTCGAGAACGGTTCGCGCGTCGGCGTGCGCGGCGATCACCGCACGGACCGGTGTGAGCACGTACTCCTCGCCGATCTCGGTCACCGCGTCGGTCAGTCGGGCCTCGGCGCGCTGCCGGGCCCGGCGGGCGGCCCACCGCGCCACCGGTCGGGTCAGGGCCGCCACCAGCAGCCCGGCCAGCAGCCCGCCGAGCAGCAGCAGGGTCGGCACGGGCACCTCACCGACCATCGGATGACGCAGTTCCGGCAGTCCCAGGACCCGCAGCGCATAGCCGAGAGCGAGCCAGCCGAGCCCGGCCACGGCGGCCAGGGTCACCAGCCACTGCACCGCGCCGACCAGCCGCCACCAGATGCGCGGCCGGTTCATCCCCAGGTCGGTGCCGGCGACCGCGCGGTCCAGGGCATCCGGCAGGTCGCCGAGCCGGGACCGGGCCGCCGCGGTGACCGCGTTCGGCCAGGCGCTCGGCAGTCCGGCACCGGCCTGCTCGGCCACCGTGCGGATCGCGAGCCCCAGCGCGGACCGGTCGGCGGCGCTGGGCTCGGGCACGGACGTCGCGGCGACCAGACTCTCCGCCGGGTCACCTGGGCCGCCCGGTCGCTCGGGAAGGTGCAACCGGCGCAGCGGATCGGGGCGCAGTCGCCGCCAGAGCCGTACCAGCGGCCAGCCGGTGGCCGAGGCGGCCCGATGCCGGTACGCCTGCTCGACCGCCTCCACCACCGTCGGCACGCCCGCCGTGGCGACCAGCGCCCGGTCCAGTACGGCCAACGCCGGATCGTTCGTGGCCAACGCCGGGCGCGGCGCACCGACCATCTCGTCGAGTGCGGCGACCACCGCGTCCACGTCACCGGAGAGCCGGCGCAGCGCGGCCTGCCGCTCGGCGACACTGCGTTCGAGCGCCTCGCGCAGCCCTTTCGTCCCGCCCGGGTCGGTGATGGTGGTGGCCAGCAGCGGTACCCCGGTGAGCCCGTCGGAGTCGAGCAGTCGACGCAGGTCGGCCACCACCCGGGGCACGTCGGCCGGAGGTAGCCGGTCGGCCTGGTTGAGCACGACCACCGTGACGTCGCGGTGCCGGTGGAACTCGCGCAGGTAACTGCCGTGCACCACCCGGTCGGCGTACTTCTGCGGATCGACCACCCAGACCACCAGGTCCACCAGGCCGAGCAGCCGGTCCACCTCCAGCCGGTGCGAGTGCTGCACCGAGTCGAAGTCCGGCAGGTCGAGCAGGATCAGCCCGTGCAGCGTGGACTCGTCGTCGGCGTCCAGCACGCTTTCGCGGACGAACCGGTGCCGGGGCAGTACGCCGAGCCAGTCCAGCAGCCGGGTGCCGCCGTCGAGCGGCCCCCACACACAGGCGTGTGTCACTCCGGTGGTGGGTCGGCGTACCCCCACGGGGGAGAGATCCATCCGGGCCATCGCGTTGAACAGGCTCGACTTGCCGCTGCCGGTCGCGCCGGCGAGCGCCACGACGGTGTGGTCGCGGGAGAGCGCCAGTCGGGTACCGGCCCGCTCGACCAGCGTGCGTGCCGGCACCAGCGGAGTGTCCGGCAGTTGGCCGTCGACGATGCCGAGGAACCGGCGGATCGCCTCCAACCGGGCGACCAGCTGGTCGGCGTCCACCCGGCCGTCAGCCCGCAACGCCTCGCGCAGGCGTCCGCCCATTCCCATCACGGCCGCTCCCGGCTGGTCCATGTGCTCACGCCGGCCGCCCCTGCTCGGTCGGCCCGCTCAGGGTGGTGGTCGCGTCGACGAATCCGCTGCCCAGTCGGGCCGCCTCCACCCGCTCGGCCGCCTGGCGCAACGCGGTCGCGGTCTGCGCCGCCGGCCGGGCCTGCTCGGTCCGGGCGAGGTAGCGGGCCGCCTCGGCGTCGAGCAGGGTCCGCACCCGTTCCAGTAGATCCTCCCGGGCCTTGTTGGCCAGCGTACGCACGGCCTGGTCACCGAAGATCGCTTGCAGCACCGCCTGGCCGGCGACGGTGGTGCCCGCTCCGGTGGCGACCTCCAGCCCGGTCGGGATGAAGGCGGTCGAGGCGAAAACGGCGATCATGACGGCCAGCCCGGTCGCGTTCACCGCGTAGGCCGCCGTACGGGCCACGAAACGCCGGTCGCCGCCGGAGGTACGGACCAGTTCCAGCACCCCCCGCTGCCAGTCCCGGACCAGCCGCTCGGCGCGCTCGGGCAGGTCGGTGCCGTAGTGGGCGAGTTCCGGTACGAGCAGCGCGGCCCCGGCCGGATGAGCCTTCCAACCGGTGTACGTCTGCTCGGCCGCCTCGGCGGCCACCGCCCGCAGCAGGGTGATCAGTTGAGACTCGATCGCCTCGCGTAGCTCGGCGGCGGGCGCCGGATGTCGGCTGAACGCGGCCACGAGGCGGTCCCGCAGCCGGCTGATCCGCGCTTCCAGAGTGCGGAAGAAGTCGCTGGTGCCGACGAACTCCTGCCAGCGGGCCAGCACCTCGCCGCGGAGCAGTTGGCCGTCGCGCAGCCCCTGCTCGACCGTCCGGTTCGCGGCCCGGTACGCGGCGCGTACCCGATCGTCCAACGCGTCGGCGGCGGCCACCTGCTCGTCGGCGGCGGCAGCCAGGCTCTCGACGGCGGGTTGCAGCGCGGCCAGGGCGCCGCCGAGGGTCTGCCGGACCACCGCCGAGCGGGCGTCGGCGTCGGCGGCGAGCCGGGCGAACCAGTCGGCCAGCGGCGCGGTCACCCGGTCGGGGAGCAGGCCCTGCCCGTCGACCCAGGTCTCCGGCAGCACGAACAGCGGCGCCGAGCCCAGATCCTGCTCGGCGAGCATCTCGGCGAGGTGGGCGGCCACCTCGTCGATGGCCTCCGCCGGCACCCGGTCGAGCACCATGGCGATCACCGCGCCCCGGGCCCGCGCGCCGCGCAGCAGTTCCCAGGGGACGGCGTCGGCGTACCGGGCGGCGGTGGTCACGAAGAGCCAGAGGTCGGCGGCAGCGAGCAGTTGGCCGGCCAACGCCCGGTTGGCGTCGACCACCGAGTCGATGTCGGGGGCGTCCAGGAACGCCAGCCCGGGAGCGAGCGCCGGGGCGGTGACCAGGTGCAGGGTGCGCGGGTCGTCGCTGGGCTGGTTGGTGCGGGTGAGGCCGGGCAGCAGTTCGCCCCGGCGGAACCAGGGCGAGTCGGCCGGGTTGCAGACCAGCACGGGTGAACGGGTGGTGGGACGCAACACCCCGGCGGCACTGACCCGCGCCTGCACCAGGCTGTTGACCAGGGTCGACTTGCCGGCGCCGGTGGACCCGCCGACCACCACGAGCAGCGGCGCATCGAGGCGGGTGAGCCGGGGCAGGAGGTAGTCGTCGAGTTGGTCGGCGAGGGCGGCGCCGATCCGCTCGGCGGGCTCGGCCGAGGGCAGTACGAGCGGGAACCGGGCGCCCCGGATCGCGGCACGCAGGCCAGAAAGGGCGTCGGGTAGGTGGTCGTCCCCGGTGTCGGTGAGGCCGGTGCGGGCTGCGACGGCGGGCGCGCCGGAGAGTGAGGCGGGATCGCCGTTCGTCGTCACCGCTAAAGCGTGCCCGACCGACACAAGGTAAGACAACCGGTCAGTAGCGAGTGACGAGTTGCGCCGAGCCGACTCAACCTTGACTTGACGATTGCGTCAGGCGTGGCACTATTGAGTCAAGTTCACTCAACTTGAGGTGGGGTCGCTGCGGGCGGCGCCTGCCGGGCGGTGTGCCGGGAGTGCCCGTCACCTGCTCAACGTTACGAAGCGAGGAAGCGAAGATGGCACGTGCGGTCGGTATCGACCTCGGCACGACGAACTCCTGCGTCAGCGTCCTGGAGGGCGGTGAGCCCACCGTCATCGCCAACGCTGAAGGCTCGCGGACGACCCCGTCGATCGTCGCGTTCGCCCGCAACGGCGAGGTGCTCGTCGGCGAGGTCGCCAAGCGCCAGGCGGTGACGAACCCGGACCGGACGATCCGTTCGGTCAAGCGGGAGATCGGCACCAACTGGTCCGTCGACATCGACGGCAAGAAGTACACCCCGCAGGAGATCTCGGCCCGGACGCTGATGAAGCTCAAGCGGGACGCCGAGGCCTACCTGGGCGAGCAGATCACCGACGCGGTGATCACCGTCCCGGCGTACTTCAACGACGGCCAGCGCCAGGCCACCAAGGAAGCCGGTGAGATCGCCGGCTTCAACGTGCTGCGGATCGTCAACGAGCCGACCGCGGCCGCCCTGGCGTACGGGCTCGACAAGGGCTCCAAGGAGCAGACCGTCCTGGTCTTCGACCTCGGCGGCGGCACCTTCGACGTGTCGCTGCTGGAGTTGGCTGAGGGCGTCATCGAGGTCAAGTCGACCAGCGGTGACAACCTGCTCGGCGGTGACGACTGGGACCAGCGGATCATGGATCACCTGGTCAAGACCTTCCGTGGTGAGCACGGCATCGACCTGTCGCAGGACAAGATGGCGATGCAGCGGCTCAAGGAGGCGGCCGAGAAGGCCAAGATCGAGCTGTCCGCCGCCACCACCAGCAACATCAACCTGCCGTACATCACCGCCGGCGCGGCCGGCCCGCTGCACCTGGACGTGACGCTCAGCCGGGCCGAGTTCCAGCGCATGACGCAGGACCTGCTGGACCGCTGCAAGGGCCCGTTCGAGCAGGCCGTCAAGGACGCCGGGATCAAGGTCGCCGACGTCGACCACGTGATCCTGGTCGGCGGCTCGACCCGGATGCCGGCCGTGACCGACCTGGTCAAGCAGATGACCGGCCGGGACCCGAACAAGGGTGTCAACCCGGACGAGGTCGTCGCCGTCGGCGCCGCCCTGCAGGCCGGTGTGCTCAAGGGCGAGGTCAAGGACGTCCTGCTGCTCGACGTGACCCCGCTGAGCCTGGGCATCGAGACCAAGGGCGGCATCTTCACCAAGCTGATCGAGCGCAACACCACCATCCCGACCAAGCGTTCCGAGGTGTTCACCACCGCCGACGACAACCAGCCGTCGGTGCTGATCCAGGTCTTCCAGGGTGAGCGCGACATCGCCGCGTACAACAAGAAGCTCGGCACCTTCGAGCTGACCGGTCTTCCGCCGGCCCCGCGTGGCGTGCCGCAGATCGAGGTCACCTTCGACATCGACGCGAACGGCATCGTGAACGTCCACGCGAAGGACCTGGGCACCGGCAAGGAGCAGAAGATGACCATCACCGGCGGCTCCTCGCTGCCGAAGGATGACATCGAGCGGATGCGCCGGGACGCCGAGGAGCACGCGGAGGAGGACAAGCGCCGCCGCGACGAGGCGGAGAGCCGCAACGTGGCCGAGGCCCTGCAGTGGCAGACCGAGAAGTTCCTCGCCGAGAACGGCGACAAGCTGCCCGCCGAGAACCGCGACAAGCTCAACGAGGCCCTCGGCGAGCTGCGTGGTGCCCTCGGTGGCAGCGACATCGATAAGATCAAGTCGGCGCACGAGCGGCTGGCGCAGGTCTCGCAGGAGGCGGGCTCGCTGCTCTACGCCCAGCAGGGCGAGCAGGCCCAGGCGGGCGGCGCTGCTGGTGGTGCCGGTGCGGCCGGTGCGGGTGCGACCGGTGGCGCCCAGGCCGGTGCGCGGCCCGGTGCCGACGACGTGGTCGACGCAGAAATCGTCGACGACGAGGACAAGAAGTGACGGTCCGGACGACGCAGGCTCACGGGCAGAGGGATGAGGTAGTCGTATGACGGAGAAGCCACGAGCCGCCGCCCCGGGTGACACCGGGTCGGCGCCGGGTGGCTCGGCGCCGGAGCCGGCCACCGGCGACGCGCCGCGGGTCGTCATCCGCAACAACCGCAAGATCAGTCAGGCCGCCGAGCCGGATGGTGCGGCTGCCGATGCCGGGTCGGACGACCCGGCGGAGGGCCTGGTCGAGGATGCCGAGGTGGTGGTCGACGCCATCGAGGTCGAGGCTGCCGCGTTGAGCGAACCCGCGACCGAAGGGCCGCCGGTGGTGGACTCTCCGGCGAATCCGGTCGACAGGCCCACGAGCGGCAAGGCGTCGGATGTTGCGGCTGCCGAGTTGGGGGCGCTGCGCGCCGACCTTGAGGAGCGCACCCGGGACCTGCAGCGGGTCACGGCCGAGTACGCCAACTACCGCAAGCGGGTCGAGCGCGACCGTGGGTTGGTCACCGAGCAGGCGACCGGCTCCGTGCTCGCCGCGCTGCTGCCGATCCTGGACGACCTGGACCGGGCTCGGGAACACGGTGACCTGGTCGGCCCGTTCGGTTCGGTGGCCGAGCAGCTGATCGCCGCGTTGGGCAAGTTCGGCCTGACTCCCTTCGGCGAGCAGGGTGACCCGTTCGACCCGACGCGGCACGAGGCGGTGGCCCACCAGACCTCGGCCGACGTCACCGAGCCGACCTGCGTACAGGTGATGCGGCGGGGCTACCAGATGGGCGAGCGACTGTTGCGGCCGGCGATGGTCGCGGTGGCCGATCCGGAATAGTGCGCGACGGTGACCGGGCCGTCCTGTCCGCCGAGTTACGGCGGGCGGGACGGCCCCGGCCCGGCAATGGGGAGGAGGTGGACGTTGAGTTCCAAGGACTGGATCGAGAAGGACTACTACGCGGTCCTGGGCGTGGCGAAGACCGCCTCCGCTGACGAGATCAAGAAGGCGTACCGGAAGCTGGCCCGCGAGTCGCACCCGGACCACAACCCCGGCGACCCCAAGGCCGAGGAGCGCTTCAAAGCGGTCTCCGAGGCGTACGCGGTGCTCGGCGACGACACCAAGCGCCGCGAGTACGACGAGATGCGCTCCCTGTTCGGCTCGGGCGCGTTCCGCCGAGGTGCCCGCCAGACGGGCCAGCCCGGCGGGATGCCGTTCGACGTCTCCGACCTGTTGGGCGGGGCGTCCGCAGGTGGTGGTCGGTTCGCCGGTGGCGGCATCTCCGACCTGTTCAGCTCGATGTTCTCGGGCGGCCCGCGTGGTGCCGGTGGCGGTGCGCCCGGTCCGGCGCGTGGGCGGGACGTCGAGGCCGAGGTGGCGCTCGACTTCGACGACGCGGTCCGGGGGGTGACGCTGCCGTTGACGCTGCGGGCACCCGGTGTCTGCGACACCTGCCACGGCAACGGTGCCAAGCCGGGCACCCAGCCGAGGGCCTGTCCGGTCTGCCACGGCGCCGGGGTGACCACCCGCAACCAGGGCGCCTTCAGCTTCTCCGAGCCGTGCCGCAACTGTCAGGGCGTCGGCAACGTCGTCGACGAGAAGTGCCCGGAGTGCCAGGGCACCGGTGGCGTTACCAAGACCCGCACGCTGAACGTCCGCTTCCCGGCGGGGGTGGCCGACGGCCAGCGGATCCGGCTGGCCGGCCGGGGCGAACCGGGCGTGCGCGGCGGCCCGGCGGGCGATCTGTTCGTGCACGTCAAGGTCCGGCCCGACGAACTGTTCGGGCGCACCGGCGACGATCTCACCCTGACCGTGCCGATCACTTTTACCGAGGCGGTGCTCGGCACTGACCTGCGGGTGCCGACCCTCGACGGTGCGGTGACCTTGCGGGTCCCGCCGGGTACGCCGAGCGGGCGGGTCCTGCGGGCCCGGGGCAAGGGAGTGAGCCGCCGGGACGGGCAGGCCGGCGACCTGCTCGTCACGTTGGACGTGGTGGTGCCGGCGCGGGTCACCGACGAGGCGCGGGCGGCCCTGGAGGCGTTCGCCGAGCAGACCCCGCCGGCGGCGCGGGAACATCTCGACGCGCGGGTGCGTCGGTTCAGTTGATCGGTGAAGCGGTGCGGAGGTGAGCGGCATGGACGGGTTCGTCGGTTCGGATGACCCCGCCTACGAGGCCAAGGTGCTGATGATCTCGGTAGCGGCGCGGATGGCGGGAATGCATCCGCAGACGCTGCGCCAGTACGACCGGCTCGGCCTGGTTCAGGCCGGCCGGGCGGCGGGCGGCGGGCGGCGCTACAGCGTCCGGGACGTGGTGTTGCTGCGCGAGGTGCAGCGGCTCAGTCAGGACGACGGGGTCAACCTCGCCGGGATCAAGCGGATCATCGGCCTGGAACAGCTGCTGGAGCAGGCACAGCAGCGGGTCGCTCAGCTGGAGGCGGAGCTGGAGGCCGCGTACCGCCGGATGGCCGAGTTGGAGTCGCTGGCCCGTTTCCCCGGCCGTGACCTGGTCCCGACCAACCAGACCTCCACCGCCCTGGTGGTCTGGCGTCCCCGCCGCAGCCCCGGCCGCTGACCCGCAGGTCCGGCGGAGGCACCCACGGACCACGCTGCCCGCGTGGTTCCCGCCGGGCCTGCGTGGCCTGCTGGGAAGGGCGAGGATCTCCTTCCTGGCGTGCGCATCTTCGACAAATCCGAGCGGGGGACAGGTTGCCTTCGCTAACATCTACGCCAAATCAGGTCTAACCATCTCAATCCGTAATCCGGCGGGGGGAGCCATGACGGAAGCGGCGAGGAAGGTGGCCGAAGAGGCAGAGCTCCGGTTCGACAACCTGGCCGAGCACGTTCAGAAGCGATTCGATCGGATCACCAACGGGCGCTTCTCCGACCAGGTCAAGTCCGGCCGGTTCAGCGGTCAGACCAGCCGGCCCAGCAATCGACCCAGCAGCCGGAACACGGGTGGCAACTGGGGCGTACGGGTGGGTCAGGGCGGCCACGGTGCCGGCCAGGCGCGCACCGATCAGCATCGCCGCGAGCGGGGCGGATCGCGCTGACGATCCGCCGACGTGCGGGCCGGGAGCCACGGGGGGTCCCGGCCCGTTCGCGCGAGACCACGTCATCCGTTGGCGGGTCACCGAGCTGAGGTGCGGCTCCGGGAGCAGGCTCAGAGCCGGCGGCCCTCCCGGACCAGCCCGCCCTCACACCATTCCCGGTAGACGAACAACTCCGGATGGGTCAGCAGTACCCGGCTGTTGTGCGCCCAGGTACGCATCATCTCGTCGCCGTTACGCTCGGCCTGGTCCACCAGCTTGCGGAAGCGTCGCCGTGGATGTGCCCGGAAGTTCGTCCGGATTCCGTCGGCGGCATAGATGTAGAGGCAGTGCAGGGCGAACCGCCGGGCCGGACAGGTCGAGTCCATGGCCAGGTCGAACAACGTCATCACCAGCCGGTCACCGGAGACCAGCAGATCCCAGTCCGGTGGCATGGACGTCAACGGAACCGAATCGGGGTTGTACGCCCACGTTCGCAACTCCGCCGGGGTCGGGTCGACGGGGTTGGCGAAGCCGTGGAACGTTGACTGCTGCACGCTCACCGGCCAACCTTCCGCTCTGCCGGCGGGGGCGTCGTCCGCCCTCCGCGAACCCTGGCTGCTGGGGCGACACGGTAACGCGGTACCGGCGGGTACGGGTAGCCCTTCCTGGAAGCAATTCTCCGCCTGTCGGGCGGGGTGGATCCTCCGGACGGCCGAGCCGCCGTAGGTTGTGGCCGGACTCCGTCATCATGTCGTGGCGTACCGGTGCCCGAAAGGGCGGCTCGACCGCCACTGAGACGGGCGCAGGCCACTCTCGTGACGGAGGCTGGATGATCACCCGGCGGAGACGTTGGATGGCGATGCTCGCCCTGGCGCCGGCCCTGGTGGGCTGTTCCATCGGGGATGTCCGCCGGCTGCCGCCCGCGCCGACCTCGGTGCCGTCGACGTCGACGCCGTCGAGTCCGGTTCCGACACAGATCGCGGAGATCCGCGGTAGTCGGCTCGCCGTACCGCAGCGTTACGACCAGCCGTACGTCGAGTTCGTTGACGCCTCGCGGGGCTATGCCCTCTTCAGCGCCTGCGACGGCCGGCCGCCCGGCCCGGACTGTCCCGCCCTGCTCTGGTCCACCATCGACGGCGGTCGGTCCTGGCAACGGCTCCGGCACCCGAAGCCGGTGGCCGATAACCAGCAGATGTACGCCCTGCCGGGGGTGCTGGCCCTGTGGGCCGAGCCGCACGGCTGGTGGACGTCGACCGACGGTGGCCGGACCTTCCAACACCGCCCGGGTGAGGCTGCGCCCCCGCAGTGGCAGGCTGCCCAGGGCAAGTTTCAGATCATCGAGGAAACGGGCAAGGTCGGGCGGTGGACCGGTAAGGCGCTGCGTCCGCTGGCCACCCAACCGCCGCTGCCCGCGCTGAACATGGTGGTGCAGGGCGACGGGTGGATGGTGCGGGACGGCATCAAGTACTACGGGCCGCTGGTGGCCGCCGGGGCGGGAGAGGACGGCCGGCCGTACGCGGCGATCTCCTGGGACGAGGGACGGCGCTGGGAGAAGACCCCGGTGCCGGCACCCGACGGCGCGGTGTGGCTGCTCCGGACGGAGCTGGCGGCCGGCGAGCTCTGGCTGATCGGCGAGCGGCCGGACCGGATCAGCTTCCCGGTGCTGTGGCGGCTGGAAGGCGGCTCCTGGCAGCGGGTACGCGCCGAGGGGAATCCGGAAGCCGGACGAGCCGTTCCGCTGGGCGCCGAGGTGGTGGCGGTGATCAGCTCGCGGGGGGCGGGTGCGCTGCTCGGCGGCCGGTACGTCGACCTGCCTCGCTGGCCGTTGACCGACCGGCACCACCTGCGGCGGCTGTCCGACGGCACCCTGTTCGCCGGTACGTCGGAGACCATCCTGCTCGGCATTGGTCACCTCGGCGACCGGACCTGGGTGCAGGTGGTGTTGGAGATGGACTGACTCCCATTGCCATGGGGTAGATCACACCGCTAGGGTTGAGCGGAATAGACTCAACTCTGGTTCTGTCGGTACCAGTGGACACGCCGATCCAGGGGAGCCCATGAACACCGAACGCCTCACCACCCGCAGCCGCGAGACCATCACCGGTGCCGTCGCCCTGGCCAACCAGCGCGGGCACGCGACCGTGGAACCGTGGCACCTGCTGTTGTCGCTGCTGGACACCGAGGGTTCGACCGCTGCCGGCCTGCTGCGCGCCGCCGGGGCCGACCCCGCCGAGCTGCGCCGCGCCGCCCAGCGGGCGGTCGACGCCCTGCCCGCCGCTCGTGGTTCCAGCATCGCCGAGCCGACCCTGGCCCGTGAGTTCGTCAACGCCATCGGCGCAGCCGAGCAGATCGCCCGGCCGCTCGGCGACGAGTACACCTCCACCGAGCACCTGCTGGCCGGGCTGGCCCGGGTCGGTGGCGCCGTTTCCGGCGCGCTGAAGGCCGCCGGTGCCACCGAGGAGACGCTGGTGGCCGCCTTCCCCAAGGTGCGGGGCGGGGACCGTCGGGTCACCAGCGCCGACCCGGAGCAGACCTACCAGGCGCTGGCCAAGTACGGCGTCGACCTGACCGCGAGCGCTCGGGACGGCAAGATCGACCCGGTGATCGGCCGGGACTCCGAGATTCGCCGGGTGATCCAGGTGCTGTCCCGGCGGACCAAGAACAACCCGGTGCTGATCGGCGAGCCGGGCGTCGGCAAGACCGCCATCGTGGAGGGCCTGGCCCAGCGCATCGTCGCCGGTGACGTGCCCGAGTCGCTGCGCGACAAGAAGCTCGTCTCGCTCGACCTCGGCGCGATGGTCGCCGGTGCGTCGTACCGGGGTCAGTTCGAGGAGCGGCTCAAGTCCGTCCTGGAGGAGATCAAGAACTCCGACGGGCAGGTCATCACCTTCCTCGACGAGCTGCACACCGTCGTCGGTGCCGGCAAGGGCGAGGGCTCGATGGACGCCGGCAACATGCTCAAGCCGATGCTGGCCCGTGGTGAGCTGCGGATGGTCGGCGCGACCACGCTGGACGAGTACCGCGAGCACATCGAGAAGGACCCGGCGCTGGAGCGCCGCTTCCAGCCGGTGCTGGTCGGTGAGCCCACCGTCGAGGACACCATCGGCATCCTGCGCGGGCTCAAGGAACGCTACGAGGTGCACCACGGCGTACGCATCACCGACGCCGCCCTGGTCGCCGCCGCAGCCCTCTCCGACCGGTACATCACCGACCGGTTCCTGCCGGACAAGGCGATCGACCTGGTGGACGAGTCGGCGTCGCGGCTCCGGATGGAGATCGACTCCCGGCCGGTCGAGGTGGACGAGATCGAGCGGGCGGTTCGCCGGCTCGAAATCGAGGAGATGGCGCTGGCCAAGGAGCCGGACGCCGCCTCGGCCGAGCGCCTCGAACGGCTGCGCAAGGAATTGGCCGACAAGCGCGAACAGCTCACCGCCCTGTCCGAGCGGTGGAAGCTGGAGAAGACCCACATCACCAAGCTCTCCACCGCCAAGGAGGAGTTGGAGCGCCTCGGCGGCGAGGCCGAGCGGGCCGAGCGCGACGGCGAGCTGGAACGCGCCGCCGAGCTGCGGTACGGCCGGATCCCGGCGCTGAACAACGAGTTGAAGCAGGCGGCGGAGGAACTGGCCCGGCTACAGGCCGACGGCGCGATGCTCAAGGAGGAGGTCGGCGCCGACGACATCGCCGCCGTGGTCGCCTCCTGGACCGGCATCCCCGCCGGCCGGCTGCTGGAGGGCGAGACCGCCAAGCTGCTGCGGATGGAGGAGTCGCTGCGCGAGCGGGTCGTCGGCCAGGCCGAGGCCGTCGGCGCGGTCTCCGACGCGGTACGCCGCGCCCGGGCCGGCGTCGCCGACCCGGACCGCCCGACCGGCAGCTTCCTCTTCCTCGGCCCGACCGGTGTCGGCAAGACCGAGCTGGCCAAGGCACTCGCCGAGTTCCTCTTCGACGACGAGCGGGCCATGGTCCGCATCGACATGAGCGAGTACGGCGAGAAGCACTCCGTGGCCCGTCTGGTCGGTGCCCCACCCGGCTATGTCGGGTACGAGGAAGGTGGCCAGCTCACCGAGGCGGTACGCCGCCGGCCGTATTCGGTGATCCTGCTGGACGAGGTGGAGAAGGCCCACCCCGACGTCTTCGACATCCTGCTCCAGGTGCTCGACGACGGTCGGCTCACCGACGGACAGGGTCGTACCGTCGACTTCCGCAACGCGATCCTGATCCTCACCTCGAACCTGGGATCGGCGGTGATCAGCGACCTGACGCTCGCCGAGGAGCAGCGCCGGGAGGGTGTGCTCGCGGTGGTCCGGTCGCACTTCAAGCCGGAGTTCCTCAACCGGCTCGACGACATCGTGGTCTTCGCCGCCCTTCAGGGCGACGACCTGCGGGCCATCGTGGACATCCAGATCGCCCGGCTGCGCCGTCGGCTCGCCGACCGCCGGCTGGTGCTGGATGTCACCGACGCCGCGCGGACCTGGCTCGCCGAGCACGGGTACGACCCCATCTACGGCGCCCGGCCGCTGCGCCGGTTGGTCCAGTCCGCGATCGGCGACCAGCTGGCGCGGGCCCTGCTCGCCGGCAAGATCCGGGACGGCGACACGGTGCGGGTCGACCTCGCCGACGCCAAGGACGGTCTGTCGGTGACCGCCGCCTGACCGCCGCACCGGGACATCGGGCCCGCGTCGCGCCTCGTCGCGACGCGGGCCCCGTCGTCGGTACGGGCGCAAGACGGCACCGGGACAGTAGTGCGCCGCCAGCCGGTCCGGGTCACGATGGAGGCATGTTCGCGATGGGACGACAGCACGACGAGTTGGCGGACGCGGTCGCGGCCCTCGCCGACGCCGAGACGGTCTCCTTCGGTGGAGTGGGGCTGGCCGGCACCATGTTGCCGGAGACCGAGGCGTACCAGCGGATCGAGGAGGTTGCCGCCGACCGCCCCGACGAGGTACGCGGGCAGCTCGAACGCCTGTTGTCGGCGGGGTCACCGGCGGCCCGGGTGTATGCCGCCACCCTCCTGGAACGGCTCGATCCGCCGGCCGGGCGGGCGGCCTGGGCCGGGTTGCGGGCCGACCCGACGCAGCTGCACACCGCTACCGGCTGCGTACTGGACAGCACCACCGTCGGTGAGTACGCGGCGAACCGGCTCGCCGAGTCCTGAGCCTGCGCCGGCGGCCCGGGGACCTGTCCCGGCTGACTGACCTCGGAGGTGACCAACTGGAGAAGGCATGGGTGTACCTGCTGGCAGCCCTCGGGTGCCTGCTCGGGTTGGCGCTGGTGGCCGTGCTCCGGCGCCGCTCGGCCCGTCGGCCCCGGCGAACGGCGGGTGCGCCGCACAGCCGCCCGCGCGTCGACCCGCGTCGGATCGAGGTCGGCGACATAGTCGAGATCGGGGACGTGGCTTATCCGGTACGCGGCTCGGTCCGTCTGATCGAGGGCGAGTGGACCTGGGCCGAGCATCTGCTCGACGATCCCGACGGCCGGCGCTGGCTGTCCGTGGCGGAGAACCCTGAGTTCGAAATGGTGCTCTGGCGGTCCGAATCCGGCGATGCCGGCACCGCCGGTGCTCCGGTGGTCGAGTTCGCCGGTCGCCGGTACAGCTGGCGAGAGTCCGGCCAGGCTCGCTACACCGCCACCGGCGCCACCGGCCTCGCCCCGAGCGGGGTGATGCGCTACCACGACTACCGGGCGGCGGCCGGTGCCCGCCTCACCTTCGAGGCGTACGGCGGATCCGGCTGGCAACTGGCCCGGGGCGAGCGGCTGGATCGGGCCGACGTGATCGTCCATCCCCAGAGCCGATAGCCCGTTGCGGCAGGTGACGCGCCGTGTGGCCGGCACCGTGGCGTGCCGAACTGGTCGGGTGCCGATACGGTGAAGCGCGTTGCAGGGAAGGAGAGAGATGGCCGATCCTCAGAGCACCCCGACCCGGTCTCGGCCGGGCGTGGTGACGATTTCCACCTATTTGCTGTTGCTGTTCGCGGTCTGCCAGTTGATCAGTGCGATCATCACGCTGGCCACCATCGGCACCGTACGTGACGCGATGGAGGATGCCCTTCAGGGCAGCGAGGGCGAAGGGCTGGAGGGGATCGCCGACCTGGCGGTCGCTGTCGGCGTCGGCACCTCCATCTTCATGCTGGTGGCGGCGCTGGCGCTGGCCGGTCTGGGCCTGGTGAACCTCCGGGGCAAGAACGGTTCGCGGATCGCCACCTGGATCGTGGGCGGCATCCTGTTCTGCTGCAACGGGTTCAACGTGCTCGGCAGCATGACCGGCGGCCTGACCGCACCGGCCGACACCAGCGGGGACATGCCGAGCGCTGAGGAGATCCAGCGTCGGGTCGAGGAGGCGCTGCCCTCCTGGGCCACTCCGGTCAGCATCCTGCTCGGCGTGATCAGCCTGATCTCGCTGCTGGTGGCGCTGATCCTGCTGGCGCTGCCGAAGGCCAACGAGTTCTTCCGCAAGCCGACGCCGCAGTGGGAGCCGCCCACTCCCGGCGCCACCTACCCGGGTCAGCCCGGCTACCCGGGTCAGCCCGGCTACCCCGGTCAGGCGGGTTACCCCGGTCAGGCGGGTTACCCCGGTCAGCCGGGTTACCCGGGTCAGCCGGGTTATCCGGGTCAGCCCGGCTACCCGGGTCAGGCGGGTTACCCCGGCCAGCCCGGTGAGCCTGGTTACCCGCCGGCGCCCGGCCATCCGGGTGCCGCGCAACCGTCCGGTGAGCCCGGGTACCCGCCCATCCCCGGCCAGACGTCCTCCGGCCAGTCGGGCGACCAGGGTGGGCAGAACCCGCCGGGCCAGCCCGGCGACCAGCCGCCCAGCGGCAACTCCAACTGATCGAGGCTGATCGGCTGTTCGAGGTCCGGCCCGGCCCGCGTGGCCTGGGTCCGGCCCCCGACACGCCCGAACCGCCGCGACTGTGACGGTCCCTCCGAGTAGGTTGCTTCCCGAACGCCTACCGGAGGGACTCGTCGTGTCGTACCCCGAACAGGCGCCGGATCGTCGGCCGACCGTGGTCCGGCTCGCCGTGGCGGTGCTGTCGGTGATGGCGCTCGGGGCCCTCGGGTACGCCCTGGCGGGCCTGGCCACGGTCGGGGGCACCGTGAGTCGCTTCCGCGCTGCGGCTGCCGACACCTCGGCGGACGGCGGCCAGATCGACGTGATGACCACCCTCCTGCGGACCTCGGTCGTGCTGTCGGCGGTGGTGAGCGTGTTCGCCGGGCTTCTGCTCGCCGGTCTCGCGCTCGGCGTGGCGGCAGGCCGGACCGGTGCCCGGGTGGCCAGTTGGGTGGTCGCCGGGTTCGGCGTGCTGTTCGGCTGCTGCGGCATCGTGGCCCTGTTCATTCAGCGCATCACGCCCCTGGATTTCGGCGACGACCAGGTTGCCGCCGAACTGGTTGATCTGACCGGAAACGCCTACCCGTCCTGGTGGATTCCGCTCACCGCGACCCTTTCGGTCGCCCAGGTGCTCGGTTACCTTGTGGTAGCCGTACTGCTGGCGTTGCCCGCAGCTGGTGCCTGGTTCCGGCGTCGCCGTTCGACAGTCGCACCGATGCCTCATCCGCCGGGCGGATTTCCGCCATCGGCGCCGCCGCCATACCAGCCGTATCCGCCGCCCGGGGCCCCGCCGTCGCCCCCCTACCCGCCGAGGTGAGCAGTTCCGTGACGCCCGAGCCCGTGCCGTCCGACCAGCCGCTGGCCGGGCGCTGGGCACTGATCACCGGCGCGACTGCGGGCATCGGGGCGGCCTTCGCCGGGCGACTCGCCGCCGACGGGTGGCATCTGGTGCTGGTCGCTCGGGACGGGACCCGGCTCGCTGCTCAGGCCGCCGAGCTGACCGGCCGGTACGGCGTGGAGACCGAAATCATCACCGCCGATCTGTCCACCGACGACGGTTGCGCGCCGGTGGAGCGGAGACTCGCCGCCACCCCACCCGTCGAGCTGTTGGTCAACAATGCCGGGATCAGCTTGAACACGCCGTTTTTGCGATCTTCCGCAGCGGACGAGGCCCGGTTGCTCCGGCTTAACGTGCATGCCGTCATGCGGCTCACCCTGGCCGCGCTGCATACGATGACCGAGCGGCGGACCGGGGCAGTGATTAATGTCTCCTCCGTTGCCGGGTTCGGTGCGATCATGCCCGGATCGACGTACCCGGCCAGCAAGGCCTGGGTCACCAACTTCAGCGAGTCGGTCGGCCAGTCCGCGCGCCCCTTCGGCGTACGGGTGATGGCGTTGTGCCCTGGCTACACGCGTACCGAATTTCATCAGCGAGCCGGCATCGACATGTCGAAAACCCCCGAATGGATGTGGCTCAGCGCCCCGGCCGTGGTCGACGAAGCCTTGCGTGACCTGGGAAAAGGCAAGTTGGTCAGTGTTCCGTCGTGGAAGTACAAGCTGGCCGTGGCGGGTCTGCGGCACGCACCGCGTCGACTGCTCGACCTGGTCGCCCGGGACACCCGGGGTCGCATCGGTCGGGAGCGTGGCTGATCGGCGCAGCCCGGCGGGCGTAGCCGCGTGATTCGGTGGCCGGTGACTCGACTTGCTCCAATGAGTAACCCACCGTAACGAGCATCGTCAATCATCGGTCGCCCGGAAGAGTTGCCGCAGGTAGCCCGCGCACGCGGCACACAGCTTTGCGCAGTACCCTCTACCCCCATGGGGGACCACGACGACCTGCGTAAATTCATCTCTGACCTGGCTGTGGTCCACGGCCGGGTGGTGCTGTCCTCGGGGCGGGAGGCCGACTGGTACGTCGACCTCAGGCGCGTCACGCTCCATCACCGGGCGGCACCGTTGGTCGGCCGAGTGATGCGGGAGTTGACCGCCGACTGGTCGTACGACGCTGTGGGTGGTCTGACGTTGGGTGCTGATCCGATCGCCCTGTCGATGCTGCACGCCACCGGACGTCCGTTGGACGCGTACGTGGTGCGGAAGGCGGGCAAGGCGCACGGGCTGCAACGGAGGATCGAGGGTCCGGATGTCGCCGGTCGTCGGGTGCTGGCGGTGGAGGACACCTCCACCACCGGTGGAAGTGTGTTGACCGCTGTCGAGGCTCTTCGCGAGGCCGGGGCCGATGTCGTGGGGGTGGCCGTTATCGTTGATCGTGGTGCCGGCGACGCGGTGCGAGCCGCCGGATTGCCCTATCGGGCGGCCTATACGTTGGCTGACCTCGGCCTTGTGGCGTAAAAGTTTGCCGATTCGGATCTGCTGATATGCAGGCGGATCGATGCTGCTGGTGGAAGGATGGAATACGTGGGAACTGCGTTGGCCGAAATGACTATGCCTCAGATCTCGCCGCTTGCCGGTGAGCCGATCGAACGTGCCGACGCCGAGCGGCTGGCGGGGGTCCTCAAGGCCCTTGCCGACCCCGCCCGGCTGCGGCTACTCAGCCTGATCCAGTCGGCGCCCGAGGGCGAGGCGTGCGTGTGCGACCTGACCGCACCGCTCGGCCTCTCCCAGCCGACGGTCAGCCACCACCTGCGTATCCTCACCGAGGCCGGCTTGCTGGAGCGGGAGAAGCGCGGTGTGTGGGCCTACTACCGACTGGTCCCGAGCGCGATCGCCACGATCGCGGACCTGCTGACCCCGCCGCGTAAGCGGGCCACCAAGAAGGCTCGCTGACTCGCAGCCGCCTGGTGGCTCCCGTGGGCAGCCACCAGGCGGCGGTGTCAGCGCAGTTGAGGCGTCTCGTACGCCTCCTCGGTGAGATCCCGGGCGGCACGGCGAAGCCGACGACGCTCGGCGATGACCATCGCCGTGACCACGGCGACGCCGACCAGGAACAGCGCGACGATGGGCAGGATGTTCTCGCCCGGCGCGTGCAGGTTCCGCTCGTCGGACTGCCATGGCCAGAGTGCCCGCAGGCTGCCCAGCAGAGCACCGGACATGACCGCGAGGGTCATCCGGCGGTGCTGCTCCAGCAGCCATTGGAGCAGTTTGACGAAAAGTGACAGGCCGATCACCATGCCGGTCGCGAAAATCGCCAGATAGCCGAAGTCGCGGTCGTTCAACGCGGTGATCGTCGGCTCGTAGAGGCCGACGGTCAGCAGCAGGAACGACCCGGACACTCCGGGCATCACCAGGGCGCAGACCGCGACGGCCGCCGCCACCAGCACGATCAGCGGATGCGGATCAAGGGTGGCCTGCGGCAGGCCGGTCAGCGCGAACGCGGCCACTGCGGCGAGGACAAGGGCGACGATCTCCTTGCGTTGCCATGGCGCGCCGACCATCGAGATCGGCACCAGCACCGAGGCGAGCACCAGCCCGAGGAAAAGCCCTCGGGTCTGCTCCGGATAGCCGGTGAGCAGCGGTTCGAGGGTCTTCGCCGCGATGAGCAGACCGGGCAGCATGCCGATCAGCAGCGGGACGACCACCTCCCAGTGCACCTGGCGTAGCTGGTGCCGGGCGCGTGTCCAGCCGCGCCCGCGTGGCAGGTCCGATGCCGCATATCGGACGGCGCTCACCACATGGCCGGCGGACGCGATGACCCGCTCGTACACGCCGGTGACCAGTGCGATCGTCCCGCCGCTGATCCCCGGTACCGCCTCGGCCACGCCGATGGCAGCTCCGCGTAGACCGTGCCCCACCCGTTCGCCCAATGCCATGAACAATCCGTTCCGTCAATCGCCCGACCCGACCCGGATGGCCTCCGGCGCGGTCACCCAGGCTACCGGTACGTCGTTCACCGGCCCGTCGGGTCACAGTCGAGGGTCGACCGGCTCGGATTCGCAGGCCAGAATCGCGAAGACCAACTCGTGTCGGCGCCACAGCGGTGCACCATCGGCCAGGGCGTCCAGCGCGGCCAGCCCGAGCGCGTGCTCGCGCAGGGCCAACCCTCGCTTGCGGCCCAGTGACCGGCGCCGCAGCGCGGCCAACTGGCCCGGCTCGGAGTAGCTCGGGCCGTAGATGATCCGCAGGTACTCCCGTCCTCGACACTTGACCCCCGGCTGGATCAGCGCACCCCGTTCACTGCGCGCCGCCGGGCCCGCGTACGGCTTGACGACCATGCCCTCACCGCCGTCGGCGGTCAACGCGAGCCACCAGTCCGTGGCGGCGCGTACCGCCTCGGTGTCGGACAGGTCGACCACCTGACGACGGGTGGACGTGAAGAGCTCCGGGTCCGCCGCGCAGAGCCGGTCGGCCAGGGCGAGGTGCCAGCCGTGATCCCGGTCGGCGTAGCTGGTCTTCCTTGCCGCCAACACCGCGAACGGTGCCAGCGTCACGCCGCGCAGGCCGTCCGTCGGGCGCACGTACGCGCGATAGGCCGCCGTGTAGGCGAGCATGTCATCCCGCTGAACGGCGATCCGCTCGCGTAGCACACCGACGTCCAGCCCACGGTCGGTCGCCGCGTACAGCGCCGTCAACGCTGCCGGCAGCGCCGCCCGACCGGCGGCGCCGACGCTCGCGTACTGCTCGCGGATCAGGCCTTCGGCCTTGGCCGACCAGGGCAGCAGCTCGCAGTCGAGCAGCAGCCAGTCGGTGTCCAACTCCTCCCAGAGCCCGGCGGCGGACACCGCCGCGCGGACCCGGGCGAGCAGTTCGGTGTCCAGCGGTCCGCCGAAGAAGGGCCGACCGGTGCGGGTGTGCACCACCCCGCCGCCCGGCCCGAACGGGCCGCCGTCCGCCTCCCGGCAGACCAGCACGACCGCGCGGGATCCCATGTGCTTCTCCTCGCAGATCACCCGGTCCACCCCGGCCGCCCGGTAGTCGGCGAAGGCCTCGACCGGATGCTCCAGGTAACCATCGATGTTCGAGGTCGAGCAGGGAGCCATGGTCGGCGGCAGCCAGACCAACCAGCGCGGGTCGACCGCGAACCGGCTCATCACCTCCAACGCTGCGGCAGCGTTCTCCGCGGGCACCGTGAGCGAACCGTACGGATGCTCCACGTGCCGCCGGCCGGTCACATCGGTCAACTCCAGCACCTCGTCGGGCCGGGCCGGGGCGGCGGTCAGCGGACGGACCGGCGCGTACCACTCACGCTCCGCCGGCACCGCGACCAGTTCCCGTTCCGGGTAGCGCAGCGCGGTCAGCCGGCCGCCGAACACGCAGCCGGTGTCGATGCAGATGGTGTTGTTGACCCACTCCGGCTCCGGGGTGGGGGTGTGACCGTAGACCACTGTCGCCGAGCCCCGGTACTCGCGAGCCCACGGGTAGCGCACCGGCAGGCCGTACTCGTCGGTCTCGCCGGTGGTCTCGCCGTACAGCGCGAACGCGCGTACCCGGCCGGAGGCCCGGCCCTGGTAATCCTCCTTCAGCCCGGCGTGCGCCACCACCAATCGGCCACCGTCGAGCACGTAGTGGCTGACCAGGCCGTCGACGAAAGTCGCCACCTCGGTGCTGAAGTCATCCGGCTCGGCGGCCAACTGCTCCAGCGTCTCCGCCAGGCCGTGGGCCACCTTCACGTTGCGCCCACGCAGCTTGCGCAGCAGCTTCTGCTCGTGGTTGCCCGGCACGCAGAGTGCGTGCCCGGCCGCGACCATGCCCATCACCAGGCGAAGCACGCCCGGAGAGTCCGGGCCGCGGTCCACCAGGTCACCCACGAACACGGCGGTACGCCCCGCCGGGTGCGTGGCGTCCACCGCCCGGCCCGCCTCGTCGCGGTGCAACTGCCAGCCCAGCCGACCGAGCAGCGACTCCAGTTCGGCGCGGCAGCCGTGCACGTCACCGACGATGTCGAACGGCCCGGTCAGCTCCCGCCGGTCGTTGAACAGCCGCTCGGTGCGGATCTGCGCGGCGTCGATCTCGTCGACGCCCCGCAGCACATGCACCTTGCGAAAGCCCTCGCGGGTCAGCTGGGAGTACGTCCGACGCAGGTCGCGGGACATCCGGGCCAGCACCTGCCGGCCGAAGTCCCGGTCGGCTCGGGCCTCGGTACGCGCCCAGGCCAGCGCCTCCGGTACGTCCAGCACGATCGCCACCGGCAGTACGTCGTGCTCGCGGGCCACCCGGACCAGGGCGGCCCGGGCGTGCGGCTGGAGGTTGGTCGCGTCGACCACGGTCAGCCGACCGGCCCGCAGCCGCTTGCCCGCCACGTAATGCAGCGCGTCGAAGGCTTCCGCGGAGGCGGACTGGTCGTTCTCGTCGTCGGCGACCATCGCCCGAAAGGCATCGGACGAGAGCACCTGGCTGGGGGCGAAGTGCCGGCGGGCGAACGTGGACTTGCCCGACCCGGAGACGCCGATCAGCGCCACCAGTGCCAGCTCAGGAATGTCCAGTACAGCCACCCAGTCCTCCTTGAAAGGAAGGGCCCCTTGTTAACGCCTCCGGTAGAGCGGGGGCCCCTTGTCAACACTCAGATTCGGGTGAGTACGGCCAACTGCGTCGGCGCACCGACCTGCGGATCCTCGTCGCCGATGCCGCGTACGACGGCGGAGTAGCCGTACGTCGCGCAGACCCGGTCCACCCAGCCGGCGAACTCGGCACGGGTCCACTCGAAGCGGTGGTCGGAGTGCCGGAACGCACCCGCCGCCAGACCCTCGTACCGCACGTTGTGCTCGACGTTGGGCGTGGTCACCACGACCGTGGTCGGCCGGGCGTAACCGAGGACCGCGTCCTCCAACGCCGGCAGCCGAGGGGGGTCGAGATGTTCGATGACCTCCATCAGTACGGCGGCGTCGTACCCGCGTAGCCGTTCGTCCCGGTAGGTCAGCGCGGACTGGTGCAGGGTGACCCGGTTGCGCTGACGCTCGGGGAGCCGATCCAGGCGCAGCCGGCGAGCGGCCAGGCCGAGCGCCTGGGTGGAGACGTCGGTGCCGATGATCTCGGTGAACCGGCGGTCCCCGATCAGCGTGGCCAGCAGCGCACCTGCGCCGCAGCCCAGATCCAGCACCCGCCGGGCACCGGCCTCGACCAGCGCGGCGTGCACCGCCTCCCGACGCCGTGCGGCCAACGACGCCCGGGGTGTCCCCGCCTGGCTCGGCACCTCCGACACGTCGTCGTCGGTACCCGGCTCGTCGGTGGGGCACTGCGCGGCCAGCCGCTCCAGCGCCCGATCGGTCAGTGCCCGCCGGTGAGCCAGGTAGCGACGCACGATCAGCGCGCGTTCGGGGTGCTCGGCGAGCCAACCGGCGCCGACCCGCAGCAGCTTGTCCACCTCTTCCGGGGCCACCCAGTAGTGCTTCGCGTCGTCCAGCACGGGCAACATGACGTACAGGTGGTTGAGGGCGTCGGCGACCCGGAGCGTGCCGGTGAGGGTCAGATCGACGTACCGGCTGTCGCCCCACTGCGGGTGCCGTTCGTCGAGCGCGATTGCGGTGGCGGTGACCGCCCAGCCGAGCGGGCTGAACAGTCGGCTGGCCACCTCGGCGCCACCCCGGCAGCGCAGCACGGGCACCCGGACCTCCAGCGGAATGCTGGTGGCGGCCAGCTCCGGCCGCTCCCGAGAGTCGCCGCGCAGCGCGGACCGGTACACCCGGGACAGCGCCGAGGCGAGCAGGCTGGATGCGGCGTACGGCCGGTCGTTGACGTACCGCCCGAGGGTGAAGCTCTCCGGGGTCGCGGTCGGCTGCCGCCCACGGCCCCGTCCCCGCGCGGCGGCCAGCTTCGCGGGGTCGACGTCAAGCAGGAGAGCGGCCGTGCAGCGCCCTTCGTCGGCCTGCGGATAGAACACGTGCGCGGTGCCGACCGGCACGTCGAAGGCGTGCGTACGATCGGGATGCTTGACCAGCAGATGACCGAGGTCGGTCGCCGGTCGGTGCGTCGTGGTCAGGGTCAGCAGCACCCGCCAATGGTGTCAGCTCGGTCGATCTTGCGTCGTCCCGTTTTTCGGCCGCCCGTGCCCGAACCGGGCACCACAGCGATGCCGACCAGGGTCAGCGGTAGTCGTCCTCGTCGGCGGCGACGACCCGAGCCTGCTCCATCGCGTCCCAGTCGTCGACCTCCAGGCCGCGGTGCGGCTCGTCTTCGATCTGGCTGGGTTCGATCACGGCGGCCTGCTCGATCGCGTCGGCCGGCTCAGCCTCCAGGTCGCGTTCCTCCGGGCTGAGGTGGTCGCCGGGGGCGAAGTCCTCGTCAGGCTGACCCATTCGGTGCCTCCGGGTAATCGGTGGACAGATTCCACCCACGTTACGGGCTGCGCCCGCACCTCGCTGGTAAGCAGCATGTCGGGCGAGCGAGGGGGGCAGTGCAGTCGGTCGAATCGTCCCACCCGAGGGTTCCCCCGGTGCCAGGATGTTGTCGTGGGCTTCCTCATCCGACTGGCGACAACCGCCGTCGCACTGTGGGTCACCACGCTGATCGTGCCCGGGGTCGACGTGACCGGACGCAGCGGCTCCGACAGCGCCTTAACCCTGCTCATCGTGGCGTTGATCTTCGGGGTGATCAACGCGGTGCTCAAGCCGGTAATCAAGGTGGTGGGCTGCGTCTTCTACCTGCTGACTCTCGGCCTGTTCGCGTTGGTGGTCAACGCACTGCTGTTCCTGCTGACCGACCGGATCGCGCGGGCGCTGGACCTGCCGTTCCATGTGAATGGCTTCTGGGCCGCCTTCTGGGGAGCCATCGTGATGGCGGTGGTCACCTGGCTGATCAGTGTCGTCGTGCCCGACTCGACGGGCCGGCGGTGAACGCTCGGTGCACCGGGCCGGTTGTGCCCGGCTGCGCCAGCTACGGGATACTGCCCGCGGAGGACAGCGCGGTCCGGCGTGCCCAATGGAATCAGGCGCCGTAAACCGGCACGCAAGGAGAACAGCGGCCGCATGGCCGACAGCGGCAAGTAAGGAGCGTTCGATATGCCCATCGCTTCCCCCGAGGCTTACGCCGAGATGCTGGACCGCGCCAAGGCGGGCCGGTACGCGTACCCGGCGATCAACGTGACGTCCTCGCAGACGCTGAACGCGGCGCTCAAGGGCTTCGCCGACGCGGAGAGCGACGGCATCATCCAGGTCTCCACCGGTGGCGCCGAGTACCTCTCCGGCCCCTCGATCAAGGACATGGTCACCGGCGCGGTGGCCTTCGCCGCGTACGCGCACGAGGTGGCCAAGAAGTACCCGGTCAACATCGCGCTGCACACCGACCACTGCCCGAAGGACAAGCTGGACAAGTTCGTCCGGCCGCTGATGGCGATCTCGCAGGAGCGCGTCAAGGCCGGGCAGGAGCCGCTGTTCCAGTCGCACATGTGGGACGGTTCGGCCGTACCGGTCGCCGAGAACCTGGAGATCGCCGAGCAGCTGCTCACCGAGGCAGCCAAGGGCAAGATCGTCCTGGAGATCGAGGTCGGCGTGGTCGGCGGCGAGGAAGATGGCGTCGAGAACGCCATCAACGACAAGCTCTACACCACCGTCGAGGACGGCCTGGCCATGGTGGAGGCGCTCGGCCTGGGCGAGAAGGGCCGCTACATGGCGGCGCTGACCTTCGGCAACGTGCACGGTGTCTACAAGCCGGGCAACGTCAAGCTGCGTCCTGAGGTGCTGAAGCACATCCAGGAGGCGGTCGGCGCCAAGTACGGCAAGGAGAAGCCGCTCAGCCTGGTCTTCCACGGTGGCTCCGGCTCGCTGCTGTCGGAGATCCGCGAGGCGCTGGACTACGGCGTGGTGAAGATGAACATCGACACCGACACTCAGTACACCTTCTCCCGCCCGGTCGCCGACCACATGTTCCGCAACTACGACGGCGTACTCAAGGTCGACGGCGAGGTCGGCAACAAGAAGATGTACGACCCGCGGGTGTGGGGCAAGGCCGCCGAGGCCGGCATGGCCGCCCGCGTGGTGGAGGCCTGCGAGCACCTGCGCTCGACCGGCACCACCATGACCAAGTGACGTACTGACGTCGTGACGACGGCGGCCAGGCTCCTTCCCGGAGCCTGGCCGCCGTCGCTTTGTTAATAAGGGGCCCTTCCTCTACCGGAGGCGTTAATAAGGTGCCCTTCCTTACCGCAGCAGCAGGCGGACGGCCTCGTGAGCGTCGTCGGTGAGGTGCACGGTGTCGGACAGGTCGCCGAAGGGTGAGGTCGTCAGCAGCGGACGCAGCAGCGACTCCACCGGCAGTTCCTCCGTCCAGTAGGTGCGGTCCAGGAACACGTAGGCGCCGCTGGCCCCGTCGGTGCCGTAGTAGGTCTTGGTGGCCGCCTGGAACACCTCCTGCACGGTGCCGGCCCGACCGGGGGCGAAGACGATCCCCCCTCGGGCCAGCCGCAGGATGGTGTCCTCCCGGATGGCGTTCGAGAAGTACTTGGCGATCCGGCCGGCGAACAGGTTCGCCGGTTCGTGGCCGTAGAGCCAGGTCGGAACGGCCAGCCCACCGCAGTGGGCCCAGTCCAGGTCGCCGGTGGCCAGCGCGGTCGAGTCGGCCTGGTAGGCCGCCACCGGGTCGGTACCGTCCGGTGGCGGCGTGACCGACCGGCCGAACAGTTCCCGGACGCGAAGGGCCGCCGCGGTGTAGCGGTCGTGATCGCTGAAGTCGGGCGCGGTGGCGAGCAGGTCGATGGCGGCGGTGAGATCCTCGGCCGGCCGGGTCGACAGGTACGCGCCCAGGTTGGCGGCCTCCATCACTCCCGGCCCACCACCGGTGACCACCAGCCGGTGAGCCCGAGCCAGTTCCCGGCCGAGCACCGCGGCCATCCGGTACGACCGGCTGCCCCGGCGTACCGCGTGTCCGCCCATCACCCCGACCACGGACTGCGGCCCGTGGACGGCCAGCCAGGCGCGGGTGGCGTCGGCGAGGGCGTTGTCCACGCCGTGGTCGTGCAGCCGTTGGCCGAGCGCCTCCCGGACGTCGGGCAACGCCCCGCCGTGCGCCCGGAAGTGCGTGTACACCCGGGTGTCGTACATCGTCTCGAACCCGCCCTCGGTGAAGCCGGCGGCCAGGTCCTCCGGGGTGTAGAGGTGCGGAGGTTGGGTCGGGTACGGCAGCCCGGAGAACGGCGGCACCACGTTCGCGCCGCGCCGGACCAGGTCGGCGCCGACCTGGCGGGAGGCGAAGCGGCAACCGACGAAAAGCGTTCCGGCCACCTCGACGGCGGTGAGGTCGGGGACCGGGTCCAGGTCCAGCCGAAGTCCCTGAACGGTGAGGCCGACCAGGCTTCCGCTGGCCAGCCGCCGGTCGAACTCGGTCCGGGTCTGAATCTCGTTTGTCCAGGTGTGCGGCTCGATGACGTCCGCGGGGGGTGGAGTCGGCACCTGATCATCCTGCCCGGCCCGCTCAACCCTCGCCCAGTGGCCCCGGGGGCCCGGCGACGGTGGGCGGGAGCCCGGCGGCCTGGCCGGACTCCCGCAATTCCGGTTCCTGGGGAGGCTCCGGAGATTCAGTTGTAGTGGATTTCGTCGACCGTGGGCATGGGCCGCAGGCGTGACGGACCTCTCGGCCGTTCAGCCAGCCGGCTTGCCGGACCCGCTCGCGTACCCAGGTTGGAAGCGGGTTGAATGGGGCGATGCAGAACCTCCTACCTGAGCCACCCGCCACGCTCCTGCCCGCCCACGAGGACGCCGACGCCGCACTGGCCACGGCGAAGCAGGCCGGCAGCGACGAGGCGTACGCCGACGCGGCGGGCCGGTTCCCGAGCCACAGTGCCGCGTGGGCCGCGCTGGCGGCTCGGGCCTTCGAGCAGGGCCAGCCCGTCACGGCGTACGCGTACGCCCGCACCGGCTACCACCGTGGCCTGGATCAGTTGCGCCGCAACGGCTGGAAGGGGCACGGTCCGGTGCCCTGGTCGCACGAGCCGAACCGTGGCTTCCTGCGTTGCCTGTACGTCCTCTCCCGGGCCGCCGACGCGATCGGCGAGGCCGACGAGGCCGCCCGCTGCGCCCAGTTCCTTCGCGACTGCGATCCGGCGGCCGCCGACGCCCTCGCCAGCAACTGACCCTCGGCCCCGGGTCGACACCACCGCAGTGATCCACCTGCCCTGAGGGCGGCGGTGACTCCGCCGACCAGCATGATCGCGCTCGATCCCGGATCGAGTGGTCTCCATTGCGCTGGAAGCCACTCGATCCCGGATCGAGCGCGCCGGGTCCACGCCCGGTCCGGGCTAGAGGCCCTCGGCCACCGCTGCGGCGATCTTGAGCCAGGCGTCCCGGGTGGCCGCCGACAGTCCGGCGTACCGGATGGGCTCGCCGGTGTCGATGAGCCGCTCGTACGGAGCCAGCAGCACCGCCCGGGTACGCGCGGCGAAGTGTTCCTGGATCGCCGGCAGATCGATCTCCTTGCGCGACGGCGGCATCGAGACGACCGTGACCGCCTGCCGGACCAGCCGTTGCCGCCCGCTCTGCTCCAGGTGATCGAGCATTCGGGCGGCGGTTTCGGCCGAGTCGTTACGGGCCGACATGGTGACCACCAGTTGATCGGTGGCGTCCATCGCCGCCTGCCAGTTCTGCGCCCGGACGTTGTTGCCGGTGTCCACGAAGATCAACTTGTAGAACCGGCTGACCACTTCGCGGATCTCGCCGAAGGCCGCCGCGGTCAGCATCTCGCCACCGGTCGCGGACTCGTCGGAGGCGAGCACGTCGAACATCCCCTCGCCCTGCGAGCGGACGTACTGCGACAGGTCGCCGACCCGGCCGTGCGCGCCGTGGAACTGACCCAGGTCGCGCAGCAGATCCCGCACCGTACGGGAGTGGAAGTCCTGCTGGGCCCGCATGCCGAGGGTGCCCTGGGTTTCGTTGTTGTCCCAGGCCAGCACGTAACCGCCACGCTTCTGCCCGAAGGTCATGGCGAGCAGCAGGATGGCGACCGTCTTGCCGGCACCACCCTTCGGGTTGACCACGGTGACCTGGCGTAGCCCACCGAAGTTGCGGCGCACCATCTCGATGTCGCGCTTGGTTTCGAGTTCGTGCCGCCCCGGTGGCAGCTTCACCAGGCCAGTCTTGTTGACCACGGCGCGTACCCCCATCGTCGCGACCGGGTCGGTGGGACGTACCTGCCGCCGTCGGGCGAAGTCCTCCGCAGTGGGTGCGCCGCCCGTCTCCTGACTCCAGCCCTGCTCCGCGTACCCGGGGGGCGTCCGGGAGGCGGTCTCCGTCGGCGGGTACGGCCGCTGCGGCACCGGCGGGGAAACCGCCGGCAGGCCCTGCTGCTGCCAAGCGGCCGGCTGCCAGGCCGGCTGCGGCGGGAAGGGCCCGGGCGGCGTCGCGTACGGCGGCTCGACCTGGGGTGCGCCGAGCCCCGGCTGGGGTGCGGCGGGTGGCCCGACGTCGGCCGCTGGTGGCGGCACCTGCGCCGTCGACGTGAAGGGCGGTGGCCCCGGCTGGAGTACGGGGGCCACGGACGCGTCGTGCCCGGCCAGGGTGCCGTGCTGCGCCGTGCCGTGCTGGGCTACGGGGGCGTGCGGTACCGGATCACCGTGCTGGAGTGGCGGGACGACCGGCTGATGCGGGCCGGGCTGCGAGGGTACCGGGGTGCCGGGTAGTGGCGTGCCGGCCAGCGGGGTGCCGGGTGGCGAGGACGGCACCGGCGGGAGCGGCTGGGCCGGCGCGGCCCAGGTGGGAAGGGGCGCACGGTCTGCGGCCCCGGCCCGCTCGCCGGGTTCCGGCGGCGTGGCGACACCGGAGGTGGACCGCTGCGGCGGCTGCGCCCACGGTGACTCCGTCGCCAGTCGGGTCGTCGGCGCCGCGTCGTCGCGGTCCGCTGTGGTGTCGGCCGGAGCGTCGAGCGAGTTACCCGCATCTGCCGGCGCGTTCTCGCTCACGGCACGTGGGCCACTGTCCCGGTCGGGTGCGAGGGAGGTCGGCGGATCAAGGGTGAAGGGCAGGTCCAGGTCGACCTGACCAGACTCCGGCAGCGGCCCGACCGGCACTGCGGCGCGTCCCGCCGCACCCGACGCCGCACCGGCGCTGCCGGCAGCACGCGGTCCCCACGCGCTGTCGTACAGACCCGAGTCCGGACCGGCGGAAACACCCGGATCCGGGTCGGTGGGTGCAGCCGGTTCCCAGCCGGTCGCGGGTGGCCCACCACCGGTCAACGACGGGTAGTCAGCGGGCGAAGGCGGGACGGCCGCCGGGTGCCCACCCGGCATCCCCGACTGGGTGGCTGACGGCATCGGATGGACGCCGGGCGGCGTTACCGGGTGGACGCCGGGCGGTGTGGCGGCGGGTGGCGGGGCATCCCAGCCGGACGCGCCGAAGCCGTCGATCTGATCGGGTGGCCAGAGTGGTTCGATGTCCCGTTCCGGCACCCCATGCTGGCCGGGCACGTGCACCCGGTCGGCGTTCTCGTCCACCACGGTTCCTCCCCATGCCTCCAGCCGAGGATAGGCCCACCAGCCGATCCCGGCCGCCGATGCCGGACGCGATCAGGTCCAGACGGCCCACGCGCCCGGCTCGATCCACCAGGACCGTTTCCGGGTCAACTCGCCCAGCACACCGTCGTCGAGGTAGGGCAGCGCGGCATCGTCCCGAGGCAGCACCGACGCGGCCCGACCGCGTGCCCGGCGTACCTCCAGGCGTACCCGTCGGCGGCCCAGCCGGGACCGGGTGACCACCGGTACGGCCACCGCCACCTCGACCAGCCCGTCGGCCGGGTCCGGGTCGGCGAGCAGAGTGACCTCGTCGAGTCGGGCGTAACCACCCGCGTTGCCGATCGCACAGGCCAGCAGGGGGTCGTCGCCGTTGGACAGCACGGCGTCGTCCACCTCGACCCGGCCGCGCCAGTGCAGCGGTCGCCCGTCCTCGCTCGCGGCACCGAGCAGCGCGCCGTCCAGGGTGACCGAGCCACCGTCGTTGCGCAGCAGATCGAGCCGCCGGGGTGTGCCGTCGAGCACGGCGGCGGCCACCGCCGCCGGGTCGCGGGGCAGGCCGAGCTGCGCGGCCAGGTCGCGGTGCGTCGTGCTGCGGGCCGGGTCCAGCGGCAGTACGCCGATCGGCGGCAGGTCCGGCACGGTCCGGTTGCCGGCCAGGTCCGCCGGGCGGCGGCTGGGCGGTGGGGCGTACCGCCGGACCAGCCGCCGCAGTACGGCGCGCAACTGTGCGTCACCGGCGACGGCTACCACGAGGCGGGTCTTGGAGTCCGGGTCCGGCCAGGTGAGGCCGTCGGGCCGGGCCGGTCCGTCGAGCCGGGCCAGCACGTCGTCGATCTCCGCGTCCGATCGGGCGGTCACCGTCTCGACCCGGGCGCCTCGGGCGGTCAACGCGTCCGCACAGGCCAAAACGGGTACGCGGGGCGTCTCGCAGCGGTCGTCGCGGTCCTTGGCCGCCGCTACGTCGCCGCCACAGCAGGCTTCGCCGCTGCCGCACCCAGGCCCGGGAGCGTCCCGCTCCGAGCCCAGAGTGAGCAGCACCACGTCGTACACGGGTAGCTCCTCCTGCTTTGTCTGCGCGACCCCTGCCGGTCGTGCCGTCACTACTTGTTAACCTGACACCCCGGGCTCGCTGACCGGTCGCCATCTGGCACCCGAGCCTTCTGGAGGCGAGAAGATGCCAGCGATCGTGCTCATCGGCGCTCAGTGGGGCGACGAGGGCAAGGGCAAGGTTACCGACCAGCTGGGTGAGCGGGTCGACTACGTCGTCCGCTACTCGGGCGGCAACAACGCCGGCCACACGGTGATCACCCCGGACGGCCAGAAGTACGCCCTGCACCTCATGCCCTCGGGGGCGCTTTCCCCGAACGCCGTGATCGTCATCGGTAACGGCGTGGTGGTCGACCCGAAGGTGCTGCTCAGCGAGATCGACGGCCTCGCCGAGCGGGGCGTCGACGTCTCCCGGCTACGCATCTCCGGCGACGCGCACCTGATCATGCCGCACCACCGGGCGCTGGACCGGGTGGTGGAGCGCTACCTGGGCAGTTCCCGCATCGGCACCACCGGGCGGGGCATCGGCCCGGCGTACGGCGACAAGGTCGCCCGGATGGGGATCCGGGTGCAGGACCTGCTCGATCCGGGCATCCTGCGCAAGAAGCTGGAACTCGCGCTGCGCGAGAAGAACCAGGTGCTGTTCAAGGTCTACAACCGCAAGGCCATCGACCTCGACGCCACCATCGAGGAGTACCTGGAGTACGCGGAGCGGCTGCGGCCGTACATCGCGGAGACCCGGTCGATGCTCTGGGACGCTCTGGACCGTGGTGACACCGTCCTGCTGGAAGGTGCCCAGGCCACCATGCTCGACATGGACCATGGCACCTACCCCTTCGTCACCTCGTCGAACCCGACGGCCGGTGGGGCGTGCGTAGGCGCGGGCATCCCGCCGACCGCGATCACGAAGGTGATCGCGGTGAGCAAGGCGTACACCACCCGGGTCGGCTCCGGCCCGTTCCCGACCGAGCTGTTCGACGACAACGGTGCTCACCTGCGCAAGGTCGGCCACGAGTACGGCACCACCACCGGCCGGGAGCGTCGGTGCGGCTGGTTCGACGCGGTGGTCGCGCGCTACGCCTGCCGCCTCAACGGCGTCACCGATCTGGTGATCACCAAGCTGGACGTGCTCACCGGCCTGGCCACGGTCCCCATCTGCGTCGGCTACGAGATCAACGGCAAGCGCGTCGACGACATGCCGATGACCCAGACCGACTTCCACCACGCCACCCCGATCTACGAAGAGCACGACGGCTGGTGGGAAGACATCACCAAGGCTCGGACCGAGGACGACCTCCCCGAGAACGCGAGGCGCTACATCGCCCGCATCGAAGAACTCTGCAACACCCAGGTCTCGGTGGTAGGCGTAGGCCCCGGCCGCGAAGAAAACGTGACCCGTCACCCCCTCCTCCCCTGACAGCCACCCCAACTTTCCTTGTCGCGGGGATGGGTAGGATTCCGGGTCGTGCGGGTTTTGTTGCTGGGTGGTGGCGGGCGTGAGCATGCGCTCGCGCTGCGGCTTGCCGAGGATGCGTCCGTTTCGGAGTTGATCTGCGCGCCGGGTAATCCGGGGATCGCGCAGGTCGCACAGCAACGGCCGGTGGACATCGTCGATCCGGGCGCCGTCGCGGCGCTCGCCGTCGAGGTGGCGGCGGATCTGGTGGTGATCGGGCCGGAGGCGCCGTTGGTCGCCGGGGTCGCCGACGCGGTACGCGCCAAGGGCATTCCGGTCTTCGGGCCGAGCGCCGAGGCGGCTCGGCTGGAGGGGTCGAAGACGTTCGCCAAGGACGTGATGACCGCCGCAGGCGTACCCACCGCTCGCGCGTACACCTGCACCGACGCCGAGGGTGTCGGCAAGGCGCTGGACGAGTTCGGCCCGCCGTACGTGGTGAAGAACGACGGGCTGGCGGCCGGCAAGGGCGTCGTCGTCACCGACGACCGGGCGGCGGCACTGGAACACGCACGTGAGTGCGGTCGAGTGGTGATCGAGGAGTATCTCGCCGGTCCCGAGGTGTCGCTGTTCGTGGTGACCGACGGTGAGGCGGCGGTGCCGCTGCTGCCGGCGCAGGACTTCAAGCGGGTCGGCGACGGCGACACCGGCCCGAACACCGGGGGCATGGGGGCGTACGCTCCGCTGCCCTGGGCCCCGACCGGTTTGGTCGACGAGGTCATGCGCGACGTGGTGTACCCGACGCTGGCCGAGATGCGCCGCCGGGGTACGCCCTTCGCCGGCCTGCTCTACGTCGGGCTGGCGATCACCGCCAAGGGCCCTCGGGTGATCGAGTTCAATGCCCGCTTCGGCGACCCGGAGACCCAGGTCGTGCTGGCTCTGCTGGAGACGCCGCTGGCCGGGCTGCTGCACGCTGCCGCCACCGGCACGCTTGCCGAGCACTCTCCGCTGCGCTGGCGCTCCGGCGCCGCCGTGACCGTGGTGGTCGCTGCCGAAGGTTACCCGGCCAAGCCGCGTACCGGTGACGTGATCACCGGCGCGGACGGTCCCGGGATCATCCACGCCGGCACCCGTCGGGCCACCGACGGCCCGTTGCTCTCCGCCGGGGGTCGGGTCCTCTGCGGTACGGCCACCGGTGCGGACCTGGCCGCCGCGCGCGACGCTGCCTATCAACTGGTACGCGGGGTCGCGCTGGACGGCGCGCACTACCGCTCCGACATCGCCGCTGTCGCGATCGACGGCGGGGTCGTCGTGCCCAGCTGACTGCCGCCGCTGTTCACGGTCGTCACGCCGGGTCGCCGCTGAGGCTCCGACGTCGTCGCGGTCCATCGGGATCGGTGGTCCTGGTGCCCCGCCGGACGGAGGAGGCACGATGAGCGGATTCTCGGCACTGGTGACTGTGGTGACTGTGGTGACTGTGGTGGCTCTGGGTGGGGCCCTGTTGTTGTTGGTGGCGGGTGTCGGCCATGCCACGCATCCGCAGCGGGTCCGGTCTCTGTTGGCGCGGCAGGGGCTTTTGCCGTCCGTCGTCCGGGCCTGGGTCGGTCGATTGTTGGGCGTCACTGAGGTTGGTGTGGCCGTCGTCGTCCTTGGTGTCGTGCTGCTCGCACCGGGATGGGCCCCGGCTGGGTACGCCCTGCTAGCTGGTGGTTACGCCCTCCTCGCGGTCTACGCCGAGTTGCTTCGCCGGCGTCGCCCCGGCGCACCCTGCGGCTGCCTGGCGGGTGGCCAGTCCACCGGACTGCCGGTGGTGATCCGGGCGTTGATCTTCGCCGCAGCCGCAGCCGCAGCCGCAGCCGCAGCCACGGCAGCCGCCATGGCAGCGGCGGACCCGGTAGCGGCGGACCCGGTAGCGGCCGGGTGGTTCAGCGTGGCGGTCGCAGCAGCCGGTGAGGCGAGCCGACCTGGTCTCGAACTGTGGCTGGCGGCCGGCGTGACGGCCGCAGCCGGCTGGCTGATACCGGAACTGGTCGGCGGCGGAACTGTGGCCAACAGGCGATAGCTGCACTTACCGCAATTCGGGCGAGTCCATATTGGTGGTGCTTAAGGCGGTCCACGGCGTAAAGCCCGAAGTCGTGTTCTGTCGGGGATCGGTCGCATATGGGCATTGCCCTGTATGCCACGCAGGACGGTGGCTGCTCGACGCTGTTGCTACGGTCTGACCACCATGAAGGGAGATCAAGTGCCCGTTCAACATCTTGAGTTGGTGGCACCGAGTGCCGCAGTGGTAAATGTCGAGTTGGCCGAATTTCCCCGGGTTACCAGTGTTGCGGCCCACGTCCGTTTCGCCAGCGGTGCCTACGGGCGCGGATTCCAGATCGGGCCTCGCGGATATCACGATTTCGCCTGTACCTACATGGTTGCCGCGAATCCGGTCGACCGCCTCCTCGTCCACGGCCGCGAGGTCGTCGTGTCGGAGTCGCTCGACAAGCACACCTCGGTCGCCACGCTGATCGGTGACTACCACGAGCTGATGACGGTGTTCGGCGGGCCGGCGCCGCGCCGCGAGAGGCTGGTCGAACTCTTCGCCACGCTGGAGATTACCGACCAGGTGCGCGGGATGGTGGTGCGGCCCAGACGAGAGACGCTGCTCGGCACGATGAGCGAGCACATCGCGCTGTTCGCCGAAGGGCTCGGCTCGTTGTCGATCCCGGGGCCTGCCCACGCCGCCAGCCTTCAGCCGCGCCATCAGGGTGCCCGGACGATGTTCGGTGAGGTGTGGCGCTCGCCGCTGCCCGGCGTCACGTCGGCCACCCAGCTGACCGACTACACGTACACCCTCGGTTTTCCGTCCGCGATGGCGGAGGTGGTCTTCGCCGACGCCGACGACACGGTGTCGGATGCCGACAAGCTCGCCTGGCTGGAGCAGATCAACATTTCCTGGACGGTCGGCTGATGTCGCCGTCGGTGGCGCTGACCATCCTGAACTGGGGCGCCATCCTCATCCTGTTCCTGGCGGTCGGGGCGCTCCTGCGCGAGGTCAGGATGCTCCGGGCGTTGGTGGTCCGCGAGGTCAGCTACTCGTCCGCCGGGCCCGATCTGGTGCTGGGGGTTGCGGTGACGGACGGCGCGGATCGCATCGTGCTCGCCTCGGACACCGGGTGCCCGTTGTGTGGTGCCGTGACGGCCCGACTCGCCGAACTGGCCGGCGCGGCGGGAATCCGCCCGGTGCTGCTCACCTACGAGGAAGTCGAGCAGTGGCCGGTGGCCGTCAGGCAGGAGTTCGACGTGGTGTCGGACCGCGGCGAGTGGCAGAAGATCGCCCATCTGAGCCCGCCGGTGCTGATGGCCGTCCGGGCCGACGGCCGGGTTGTCGATCTCACGCTGCCGGTCGACGTCGGGTCGGCCGAGCGGCAGTTCGACCTGGTGCGGAAGAAGATCGTGCACCGCGAGGGGAGTTCTTCATGACGTTGACGTTCGAGCAGATACCAGACCTGTCCGTCGCTTCGCCCAACGCGTCCCGGAGTACGGCGCTGACCCGACTGCGGGTGAAGCCGCAGCGCCGGACGGTCCTGCGCGGGATCGCGTTCAGCGCGCTCTCGGTGGGCGGTTTCGTGGCGTCCGCCACCGCCCGGTTCTCGTCACCGGCCCACGCCGAGACCGGGCCCGGCGGCCTGACCGGCTGGGATCGCAACGACTGCAAGGACGCCTTCCCGAACGGCTACACGCCACAGAAGGACAACGTGGGCTCGCACACCGCCAAGGCGGCTGCCTGCTTCGGCGGCGCGTACCGGGGCAGCACCTATTGCGCCTCGGGATGGCATCGCTCCGGCACGGTGCGGGACGAGCCGGTCACCTACACCTACAGGCCGGTCTCGAACTCCTGCGGCGCGACGACAAAGAAGAACGCGTGGCGGTGGACCACTCCCGACGGTGTCTGGTGGCGGTGCTCGGACGGGAACACCACGGTCTCGGCCGGCGGCACGAGCAACACCTACTTCACCATCTGTCGGTACTGACCATGCGCGGGTTCCGAAGTGCCGTGCTGCGGCGGCGGTTCTGGCATCCGTACACCGGCATGGCGTGGGTGGTCGGCCTGACCGTGATCGTGGCGGCAGTCGGCCTTGGGTACGACGGGTGGGGGCCCACGGTGGGGCTCGTGGCGGGCCTGGCCCTGACGGCCGGGTTCGCGACCAGCGGCTCCACTTGAAGCAAGAACTCAGCCGCCGTGCTGAGCTCGCCGGTCTGGCGAGGTTTCCCTGCTTTCTACTTCTGTCTCGGGCTCGTCGCCGGTGGGGTCGTCATCGCGGCGGCCCTGCTGCTGATCGGCTCCCTGCTGCGGGCACCGCTTCCGCCGCCGGTGCGGGTCGGGATCGTGCTGGTCGCTGCCCTGCTGGTGACCCTGCGTGAACTCGGTGTGCTGCGCTTTCCGCTGCCGGAGAACCAACGGCTGGTGCCTGAGAGCGTCTTCCGGCTGGGCCGGTTCGCCGGACCGTTCCAGTTCGGCCTGGAGATGGGCACCGGCGTACGGACGTATCTGCCCAGCGGGTTGGCCTATCTGACCGCGGTGGTGCTGCTGCTTCTCGCCACCCCGGTGACGGCGGTCGCCGCCGGTGTCGGGTTCGGCCTCGGCCGGTCGCTGATGACGGCGTCGGCCCTGCATTTCGACGACGCCGGTGGCTGGAACCTGGAGTGGGGCTACCGGTCGACGGTGGTCAGGAGAGTCCTCCTGATCGCCTACCTGACCGCCTTGGCGGTATTGATCTCGTCATCATTGCCCGCGTGAGCCGTCGGCCGGTCGTGGTCCGACCGGCCGACCGGACCCTCCTGCAACAGAACGCCGTGCTGGCGGCGTACTAGTGGCGAGGGAGGTGGAATGGAAGCCGACGAGTTCGAGACGTTCGTCCGCCAGTCCACGCCGGCGTTGCGTCGGTACGCGCGTGCGGTAACCGCCGATCCGCATGAGGCGGAGGATCTTCTCCAGGAGACCTACGTGCGGATGGCCGGCGCGTGGCACCGCCTGCTGGCCGACGGCAACCCACTCGGGTACGCGAAGACCGCGATGGTCCGACTGCACGTCAGTTGGATGCGGACGCTTGTGCGCCGGGCACGGATCGCCCCACCCGCCCGGCCACAGGTCGCCGACGGCGGACTCGGCCGCGTCGACGACCACGACCAGCTTCGTCGGATGTTGGCCGATCTCCCACCCTTGCAGCGGGTAGTGCTCGTCCTGTCGTACCTGGACGACCTGACCGACGAGGCGATCGCCGAGGCCATCGGGCGGCGGCCGTCGACGGTGCGCTCGCTTCGCCATCGAGCCCTTGGCGCGATCCGCGCCGAGTTGCCCACCCACGCCGGTGTTGTTGATCGGGAGGTAGCGGGATGAGCGACGTGCGGCAGGCCCTTCGTGCGGTCTGGGATTCCGACCCCGACCACTATCCGGCCGGTTCCGATCCGCTCCCGGGCGTACGTGCCCGGCTGCGTCGACGTCGGCGTGCGCAAGCCGCCGGGGCCGGGCTGGCCCTGTCTGCCGTGGTCGGCATCGGGGCGTTCGGTGTCATGCTGGCCGAGCGCAGCGAGACACCGCCGACCGGCGCCACCACCGCCAGTCCGACTGACTCCGCCGGTCCCGCCCAGCGAGATCTGCGGGGTCTGCCGTCCTACCTGGAGTCGGTCGATGCCACCGAGGCGGTGCTGAAGTCGGAGCTACCGCAGTTGGTCCCGACCGGAGTCCGGGCGGCGTACGAGGGAAGCGGTCCGGTGACCCGGGTCATCGCGGTGTTCGACTTCACTGCACCGACCGGCCTGCCCGGAACGCCGCGCGAGGTCACCGTGCCGAGCGGCGCCCAGGTGCTGACCACGGACGACCCGGTGACGTCGACGGCGTACCTGACGGCGTGGCGGCCCGATGGCAGCTCCCTGTTCCTGGCCGTGACCGCGGCCGAGGTCGAGGAACGGTCCGCGGCGATCGACGCCCTCATCGAGGCCAATCTCGGCTGATGTTGCCCGATCCGGCCGGTGGCATTGGGTCGATCGGACGCAGTACGCGTTGACATCCCGTGTCACGATCATCGTGGTCGGTACGAGCTGTCGACCACGGGGAGGAGGACGCGGTGACCGGTTTCCTTGACGCGGCGCTCAGTTTTCCCACCGTGCTGTTCAGCTTCCTGCTGGTGGTCGTCGTCGGCTACTGGCTGCTGGTATTGACCGGCGTGCTGGATCTCGGCGACGACCTGGACGTCGACGGCGGGGCGGGCACGTTCCTGGCCGGCCTCGGTCTCGGTGGCGTGCCCAGTGCCATCATCTTCTCCCTGCTCATCGCCGTCGCCTGGTTCGTCAGCCTCGCCGGCACCGCTCTCCTCGACGGCCTGGGCTTCGGCTCCGGCACCCGGATCATCGTCTCGGTCGGCGTCCTGCTGGCCGCCGCGGTCTGCGCGTGGCTGGTGACCCGGTTGGTGGCAATACCGCTGGGTCGCCTCTTCCCGGCCGAGTCGGACGCCACCCGGCACGCTTTCGTCGGCCGCCTCTGTGTCGTGCGTACCGGCACGGTCACCGCCGACTTCGGTCAGGCCGAGGTGACCGCGTCCGACGGTTCGTCGGCGGTGGTGCAGGTCCGGCAGCCGGGCGAGGAGGAGATGCCGGCGGGCAGTTCCGCCCTGATCTACGACTACGACACCGAGGGCGAGTTCTTCTGGGTGATGCCCGCCGGTCCCGCCTTCGATCCGCTGAGACATCCCGCCAAGTAGCCGCCCCTGGTGAGACCGCGCTGCCCGCGGATCACCCCGACTTTCCCCCGGGCCAGCCGCCCCCCATCTGCCGGCCTGTTCCACGCTGCCCCTGAGACGTCTCGAAAGGAGGATGCGCGGGCCCTCCACCCCGGCTCATACCGCCGGCCGCCAATGGTCCGCGCGCCCAACCATGGAAGTCATCACCACTGGAATCGGTGTACTCCTCGCCGTCGTCCTGCTCGTCGCGCTCGGCGTGGTGTTCCTGGTCAGTCGGTTGTTCCGCAAGGTCGAGCAGGGCAAGGCACTGATCGTCTCCAAGGTTCGGCGGGTCGACGTGACCTTCACCGGCGCGGTCGTGCTGCCCGTACTGCACAAGGCCGAGACGATGGACATCTCGGTCAAGACGATCGACATCGAGCGGACCGGCAACGAGGGCCTGATCTGCCGCGACAACATCCGGGCCGACATCCGGATCACCTTCTTCGTCCGGGTCAACAAGACCGTCGAGGACGTCATCAAGGTGGCGCAGGCGATCGGTACCGCGCGGGCCAGCGACCGGGAGACGTTGCAGGAGCTGTTCAACGCGAAGTTCTCCGAGGCGTTGAAGACGGTCGGCAAGCAACTCGACTTCGTCGACCTCTACACCAAGCGCGACGAGTTCCGCGACCAGATCATCCGGGTGATCGGCACCGACCTCAACGGCTACAGCCTGGAGGACGCGGCGATCGACTTCCTGGAGCAGACGCCGATGTCGCAGCTCGACCCGGCGAACATCCTCGACGCCCAGGGCATCCGGAAGATCACCGAGCTGACCACTCAGGAGAACGTCCGGACCAACGAGTTCCGGCGCAGCGAGGAGAAGGAGATCACCCGCCAGAACGTCGACGCCAAGGAAGCGATCCTTGAGCTTGAGCGGCGGCAGGCGGACGCCGAGGCCAAGCAGCAGCGCGAGATCGAGACCGTACGGGCCCGCGAGCAGGCCGAGATCACCCGGGTACGCGCCGAGGAGCGGCTGCGCGCCGAGACGGCGAACATCCGTACCGACGAGCAGTTGGGCATCCAGCACGAGAACCGGGCCCGGGAGATCGCGGTGGCGGAGAAGAACCGCGAGCGGGTCATTGCCATCGAGACCGAGCGGATCGAGAAGGACCGCCTGCTGGAGGTCATCAGCCGGGACCGGGAGACCGAGCTGAGCACGATCGCCAAGGACAAGGAGGTCGAGGCCGAGAAGCGGGCCATCGCCGAGGTTGTCCGGGAGCGGATCGCGGTGGAGAAGACCGTGGCCGAGCAGGAGGAGAACATCAAGCGGCTGCGGGTGGTCGAGGAGGCCGAGCGGACCCGCCAGGCGGTGGTCATCCAGGCCGAGGCCGAGGCGCAGGAGAACCTGGTCAAGGACATCAAGGCCGCAGAGGCCGCCGAGGCGGCCGCCAAGCACAAGGCCCGCGAGCAACTGGTGCTGGCCGAGGCTCGGCAGCAGGCCGCCGAGTTGGAGACCCGGGCGAAGATCCGGCTGGCCGAGGGCATCCAGGCCGAGACCGCCGCGGCCGGCCTGGCCGAGGTGCAGGTCCAGGAGCGCAGCGCCGAGGCAATCGAGAAGGTTGGCCGCGCAGAGGTCGCGGTGGAGCGGGAGAAGTTGCTGGCCGCCGCCGACGCGGTGCGCGAGAAGCTGAAGGGAGAGGCCGAGGGTCTCACCGAGAAGGCCGCCGCGATGGCCGCACTGGACGACGCCACCCGGGAGCACGAGGAGTACCGGCTGCGCCTGGAGTTGGAGAAGGACGTCCGTCTCGCCGGGCTGGACACTCAGCGGCAGGTCGCCGAGGCACAGGCCAAGCTGGTCGCCACCGGCCTGGAGAAGGCGAACATCGACATCGTCGGCGGGGACAGCGTCTTCTTCGACCGGCTGCTCAGCTCGATCTCGTTCGGCAAGAGCGTGGACGGTTTCGTGGCTCACTCGGACGTGGCGAAGAGCCTGACCAAGCCGTGGCTGGACGGTAGCGCCAGCTTCACCGACGACCTGACCCGGATGGTCGGCTCGTTGCACAGCGCCGACGTGCAGAACCTCACCCTGTCGGCCTTCCTGATGCAGCAGATGCGCGCCGGTGGCGCCGACCAGGGCAAGCTCCAGGAGTTGCTGAAGGCCGCACAGCGCCTGGGCGTGGCGGAGACTCCGGTCGCCGCCCTGACCGGCTCCCGGCAGCGCGCCGGTGAGTGAGCCGACTGCCGGTCCGGCCGCTGGGCGTACGCCCGGCGCCGCCGGACCGGCACCGGCGGCCCGGATCGGGGCAGCGGACGCGGCGGCCACGGCGGCCGGGCCGGACGGGGCACCGGGGCTGGACGACGGCAGCTACGAGGTGCTGCGTAAGCGGCTCGCCGGGCAGGCCGCCGAGCTGGCCCGGCGGGCGGAGAGGCTCAACGCCCGGCGGCTGGAGGTCTTCGGCAGCACCGAACTGCGGCTGCTGAGCACCGAGCGGATCCGTACCGAGCACAACTGCGTGCCCCGGGACATCGTCTCGGTCGGCGGGCTGATGCTGTTCGGGTACAACGTCTTCATCGGCCTGAAGCCGGAGACGAGCGTCGACGACGTCTTCTCCCTGCACCGGTTCGTCCGCGAGCCGGCGGGCGAGACGGATGCCTTCCGGTTCGACGAGGCCGGTCACGACGAACTGCCCGGTCTGCTGCGCCACCCACAGTTCGTCCGCGACTTCTCCGAGCTGTACCGCTACTACCGGCAGGCCCGGCTGCTGCAACTGCGCCGGGTGGACGGCCGACTGCTGGCGGTGTTCCAGACCGGTCCGCGCACCGAGGACATTCGGGTGCTGCGCTGGCAGGTCGGCGTCGACGGGGTGCCGGAGTACCTGGACAGCCGGGGCGAACGGGATCACGTCTTCCCGCCCAGCCACGACTTCGAGTGGATCGAGACCACCCGCGAGGACCACGTCCTCGGCCGGCACCCGCACATCTCCATCGGCGGTGAGGTCTTCGTCGAGACGGTGGGCGGCACGCTGACCGTCAAGGTGGAGAACAACACCGAGGTCGGCGAGGGCATCTACAGCGAGCCGGTGGACGAGCCGTTGCAGAGCCTCGCCGACGCCGACGTGCACTGGGCCCGGGTCGGTACGTTGATCCTGATGCGGCTGCGGCCGTACAAGGAGACGCAGTGGCGGCACCTGGTCTTCAACACGATCACCCGTGAGGTGGTCCGGCTCGACGGCATCGGGGTCGCCTGCCAACGGCTGCCCGAGGACCACGGCATCATCTTCCCCGGCGGCTACCACCTCGCCACCGGTGTCACCCGGACCTTCGACGCCGAGGTGGCCGGTCTCGAATTCGAGCGGGTGGTGCGCTCGCCCAACGGCGAGGACGTGCTCTACGTCTTCCACGCCCGCGCCGACGGGCGCTCGCTGCTGCTGCCGTACAACGCGATCCGCAAGGAGGTCGCCGCACCGATCCCGTGCCACGGGTTCTCGCTGTTCGACGACGGCACGCTCGTGGTGTTCCGGGCGGTCTCCGAGGAGCCGACCCGGGTCCACCCGATGCAGATCTGGCAGACGCCGTACGTCTCCGACGCGTACGCCGCCGCGCAGCCGGCCGGCACCGGGCCGTTGGAGCGGGTCGGCAACGCTGACCTGGTACGCGGCATCTCCGACTCGCTGTCGGCGGCCCGGATGGTCGAGGGCACCGCCACGGCCGAGGTGTACGAGGCGTTGATCGCCGCCTGTGGTCGGATCAGCGACCACTATCACTGGCTCGGCGAGGAGGAACTGGGCGACCTGGCCACCCCGTTGGCCGGACTGCGCCGCACCGCCACCGCCGTGCTGGAGGAGCACGAGAAGGTTCGTACGCTCACCGAGCGGGCCCGCGCCGAAGTGGACACCAGCGCCGAGCAGATCGCCTCGCTGGCCCGCCGGGCCCGGGGCGAGGCGCCGCTGACCGCCGACGACTGGGTCGCCCAACTGGGTGGCCTGCGCCGGGCCCGGGGGCACCTGGAGACGCTGCGCGAGCTGCGCTACGTCGACCACGACCGGATCGACGAGTTGGCCGGACGGCTGGACGAGGAACTTGCCGCGGCCGGCCGCCGGGCGGTGGAGTTCCTGCGCCGCGACGAGGCGTTCACCGGCTACCAGCAGGAGGTGGATCGGCTCGCCGCACAGGCCGTCGAGATCGGTACGGTGGCCGAGGCCGGCACGGTCAGCGACGAGTTGGCGGCCCGTACCGAGGGTCTGCAGACCATCACCGACGTGGTGGGTGGGCTGGACATCGCCGACGCGACCGTCCGCACCGGAATCCTGGGCCGGGTCGGCGAGGTGCTGGGTGCGGTCAACCGGGCGCGGGCCGTGCTCGACAAGCGCCGCCGCGAGTTGGCGGCGGTGGAGGGGCGGGCTGGCTTCGCCGCCGAGTTCGCGCTGCTCGGGCAGGCGGTGGCCGGTGCGCTGGCGGCGTCCGACACCGCCGAACGCTGCGACGAGCAACTGGGCCGGCTGCTGCTGCGGGTGGAGGAGTTGGAGTCGCGGTTCGGCGAGTTCGACGACTTCCTCGCCGAGCTGGCCACCCGGCGTACTGACATCTACGAGGCGTTCTCCAGCCGCAAGCAGGCACTGCTGGACGAGCGGGCCCGCCGCGCCGACCGGCTGGTCGCCTCGGCCGAGCGGATCATGGTCAGCGTGCACCGGCGGGCGGGCACGCTCGGCTCCCTCGACGAGATCAACACCTACTTCGCGGCTGATCCGATGGTCGGCAAGCTGCGTACGGTGGTCGAGGAGCTGCGTACCCTCGGCGACGCGGTCCGGGCCGAGGAGCTGGACGGCCGGGTCCGGGCCGCCCGGCAGGAAGCCGGGCGTGGCCTGCGCGACCGGCTGGACCTGTACACCGATGGTGGCGAGACGATCCGGCTGGGCCGGCACCGGTTCGCGGTGAACACCCAGCCGATCGACGTGGCGGTGGTGCCGCACGACGGCCGGATGGCGGTGGCGGTGACCGGCACCGACTACCGCGCCCCGGTGCGGGACGAGGAGTTCCAGCAGACCCGGCGGTTCTGGGATCAGCTGCTGGTCTCCGAGTCGGCGCAGGTGTACCGGGCGGAGCACCTGGCCACCGCGATCCTGTCCGCCGCCGAGGCGGGCCGCGACGGGCTCACCCTGGACGCGCTGCACACCGCGGCGGTCGACCGCGACGAACTGCGCGAGCTGGTCCGGCGGATCGCCGAGACCCGCTACGACGAGGGGTACGAGCGCGGCGTGCACGACCACGACGCCGCCGAGATCCTGCGGGTGCTGCTGCGCCTGCACGCCGGGGCGGGACTGCTGCGCTACCCGCCGGCCGACCGCGCCGCCGCCGCCCTGTTCTGGCGGTACGGCACCGAGGACCCGACCCGAACGGCCTGGACCGCGCGGGCCGCCTCGCTGGCCCGGGCCCGCGAACGGTTCGGTCGACCCGACGGCGAGGACGCGGCCGACCGGCTCTGCGCCGAACTGGCCGCCGCGATCGACGGGTTCCTGCGGGGCGCCGGGCTGCCCGTACCGGCGGGCGGGACCGGTCTGGCCGGGGAGTACCTGTTCGAGGAGCTGTCCGCACCACCGGTCCGGTTCGTCACCGGCAGCGGGGCGCAGGCCATGCTGGAGCGGTTCCGGCGGGCGCTCGGCGGTGCGCAGTCACGGTCCTCCCGGGAGCTCGACGACGACCTGCGGGCGCTCGGCGGCGACCTGGCCGGTCGGTACCAGCTGGTCGAGGCGTGGCTGACCGCGTTCCTCGCCACCGACGACGGCAACCTCTCCGGGTACGACCTGCCGGAGGCGATCGCCGTCGAGCTGTGCGGTGCCGAGCTGCCCCGCTCCGACAGCGCCGCCGCCATGACGGAGACCGTCGGCGGGCTGCTCGGCGCGCATCCCCGCGTCGAGGGCTCCACGCTGGACGTACGGCTGGACGAGATGCTGGCCCGCACCCGGGCGTTCCGCACCGAGCTGATGCCGGCGTACCGGGACTACCAGCGGCGACGCAATGCGCTGGTGGACGCCGAGCGGGACCGGCTGCGGCTGGACGAGTACCGGCCGAAGGTGATGAACGCTTTCGTCCGCAACCGGCTGCTCGACGAGGTGTACCTGCCGCTGATCGGGGACAACCTGGCGCGGCAGCTCGGCGCGACCGGTGACGGCAAGCGGGTCGACCAATCCGGCCTGCTGCTGCTCATCTCCCCGCCCGGCTACGGTAAGACCACCCTGATGGAGTACGTCGCCAGCCGGCTCGGCCTGGTCTTCGTCAAGGTCAACGGACCGGCCCTGGGTACGAAGGTCACCTCGCTGGACCCGGCGGAGGCACCCGACGCCACCGCCCGGCAGGAGGTGGAGAAGATCTCCTTCGCCTTGGAGTTGGGCAACAACGTGCTGCTCTACCTGGACGACATCCAGCACACCAACCCGGAGCTGTTGCAGAAGTTCATTTCGCTCTGCGACGGTCAGCGCCGGATGGAGGGCGTCTGGAACGGCCGTACCCGCACCTACGACCTGCGCGGCAAGCGGTTCGCGGTGTGCATGGCCGGTAACCCGTACACCGAGTCGGGCAAGCGGTTCCGGATTCCGGACATGCTCGCCAACCGGGCCGACGTGTGGAACCTCGGTGACGTGCTCTCCGGCCGGGAGGAGGTCTTCGCACTCAGCTACATCGAGAACTCGCTGACCGCCAACCCGGTGCTGGCGCCGCTGGCCGGACGGGAGCGGGCCGACCTGGAACTACTGGTCCGGATGGCGCGCGGCGACGACAGCGTACGACCCGACCAGCTGTCCCACCCGTACCCGCCGGTGGAGTTGGAGCAGATCGTCTCGGTGCTGCGCAAGCTGCTGCGGGTGCAGCAGGTGGTGCTGGCCAACAACCAGGCGTACATCGCCTCGGCGGCGCAGTCCGACGACGCGCGTACCGAGCCGCCGTTCCAGCTCCAGGGGTCGTACCGGAACATGAACAAGCTCGCCGAGCGGGTCGTCCCGGTGCTCACCGACGACGAGTTGGAAGCGGTGATCGACGACCACTACCTGGGCGAGGCGCAGACCCTGGCCGCGGGCGCGGAGGCGAACCTGCTCAAACTCGCCGAGCTGCGCGGCCGGCTCAGCCCCGAGCAGGCGCGCCGCTGGGCCGAGGTGAAGGACGCCTTCCAGCGCACGCGGGCCCTCGGCGGTGCCGGCGACGACCCGGTCGACCGGGCGGTCGGCGCGCTCGGCCTGCTCGCCGACCGCGTCAACGGCATCACCGCCGCCATTGTGAAAGGAAGGGCACCTTATTAACGCCTCGTGTAGAGCAGGGGCCCCTTTTTAACAAACAACTGCCCGCTGCCGGGCCGGAGCATCTGACCCGGCACCGGCGCTCAGGTGAGCGCCAGGATGGCACCGAGAAGCCGCTGAGCGAGTGTGGACTGCCCGTCGGCCTTGGCGTCGGTCGGGGTGGCGGCGAACGCGACCCGCAGGTCGCCGTTCCCGATGCCGCCGATGAGCGCCTGGTAGCCGTAGCGGGCACCGGATTTGCCCCAGAAGATGCGACCGTCGGGGAGCCGTACCGAGGAGAGTCCGCCGTTGCTCAGTTCCGCGCCGGCCCACGGGTGGCTGAACAGTTCGCGCTGCTGGGCGGGGGCGAGCAACCGGCCGCCGAACAGGGCGGCGGTGAACCGGTCCAGGTCGGCGAGGGTCGAGATGAGATCACCGGAGGCGGGCGTGAAAGTCTGGCTCCACCGGGTGGCGTCCACCAGTTCGGTACCCCCGTCGCGGATCACCGCCTGGTAGCCCCGGACGTGTGGGCCCCGGATGCCGGTGGCGGCACCGGGCGCATACGTGTCGCGCAACCCGAGCGGCTGGAAGATCCGCTGCCGCATCTGCTCCGCGTACGACATGCCGGTCACCCGCTCAATCAGGATGCCGGCGAGGATGTAGCCCATGTTGGTGTAGCGCTGCGCCGTGCCGGGCTGGTACTCCGACGGGGTTCACCAGCGCCGTCCGGACAATCTCCTCAGGGGTCCAGCGGTCGTAGCGGTGGGCCAGCTGCCAGTCGAGCCCGTCGGGCAGGACCGGGCTGGGCAGGCCGCTGGTGTGGGCGAGCAACTGCCGCACGGTGATCGCCGGCCAGTGGGCTGGGACCAGGTCCGGCAGGTACGGCCGTACCGGCGCGTCGAGGTCCAGTTGGCCCTCCGCCACCAACTGGTAGACGACCACGGCGGTGAAGACTTTGGTCACGCTGCCGATCCGGAACCGGGCGTACGGCGGCACCGGTGCCGCGGACCGCAGGTCGCGGACGCCGAAGGTGTCGTTGAAGCATCCGGCTGGGGTGGTGACCCGCAGGTGGACGCTGGTGGTGGTGAGTTTCTGGTCGGGGATGGTGTCGACCGCTGCCACCAGCCCGCTGGGATCGAGGGCACCGAGGTGGCAGCCCCGGTGCGCGGTGGGGACCGCACCGGCGGGGGTGGGCACGGTGCCGGCCAGCACGGCGCCGAGGGCGACACCGGCGATGAGGGTACGTCTGAAGCTCCACATGGGACGAGCCTGGCGGGCGGGCGGGGGCAGCCGGATCGGGGACCTCCCCGGACTCTGCCCCGAGCCGCTGCCAGTAGGGGTGTTCGTCACCGCGCGTACGCCGTTACGGCGGCATGGCGGATCCCGCTGTTCCGAATACCGCCACTCCGCAGAAACGGGGTTGATCTCGCCGCCGCAGGTCAACCGATGTAGTCGCGTAGTTCGCGGGTGAGCACCTTGCCGGTGGCGTTGCGGGGCAGGTACTTGACGAAGACGACGTCGCGGGGCACGGAGAACCGGGCGAGGTAGTGCCGGACATATTCGCGGACCGCGTCGGCGTCGAGGGTCTCGCCGGGGTGCAGGCCGAGGAAGGCGGCGAGCCGCTGACCGTACTCGGGGTCGGGTACGCCGACCACGGCGGCCTCGCGTACCTGGGGGAGTTGGGCGAGCAGGTTTTCCACCTCGGAGGGAAAGACGTTCTCCCCGCCGGAGACGATCATGTCGTCGGCCCGGCCGTCGACGAAGAGGAGCCCGTCGGTGTTGAGCCGACCCAGGTCACCGGTGTCCAGCAGGCCGTCGTGGCGTTCCCGGTCGGCTCCGGAGGTGTAGCCCTCGAACAGCATCTCGTTGCCGACGAAGACCCGGCCGACCTGACCGCCCGGGACAGGTCGACCGTCGTCGTCGAGGATCGCCAGCCGGGTACCGTGCGGCGGGCGGCCCGCGGTGGTGGGTGCCTGTCGTAGGTCGGCGGGGACCGCGATGGAGGCCCAGGAAGCCTCGGTCGAGCCGTACAGGTTGTAGAGCACGTCGCCGAAGCGATCCATGAAGGCCGAGGGCAGGCCGCCGGGCAGCGCCGATCCGCTCACCGCCACCACCTTCAGCGGTGGCCGGGGGTCCGGTGGTGGCACCTCCATCAGGCGTTGCAGCATCACCGGCACCGCGAACAGCGCCTGGCAGCGGTGTCGTACCAGGGCGTCCAGTGTGGCGGCCGGGTCGAAGCGGCGGTGCAACACGATGGTGGCCCGCAGCGCGAAGCAGACCTGGAGGGCCGCGTACCCCCAGGTGTGGAAGACCGGCGCGGCGATCATGACCCGGTCGCGGACGTGCAGCGGGATCCGGTCGATGATGGCGACCAGTGGGCCGAATCCGCTCGGGGTGGGGCGACGGGCGCCCTTCGGCGTTCCGGTGGTGCCGGAGGTGAGCACGATGATCCGGCCGTCCCGATCGGGTGGGTGCAGCTCGCCGGGGAGGGCGGTGCGGATCAGTTCCTCCCGGGCCCGTTCGTCGAGTCGGTGCAGGTTGGCCGGTAGCCCGAGGATCCGTTCGGTGAACTCGTCGTCGTGCACCAGGACCCGCAGTTGCTGTTCCTCCGCGACGGCGGTCAACTGCGCCGGGGAGAGGCCGGTATTGATCAACACGGCGTCCGCGCCGAGCAGGGTGGCCGCGACGATGGTCTCGACCAGGCCCGGATGGTTGCGGCCGAACACGCCGATCCGGTCGCCGGGCGCCACGCCCAGTCCGGCGCGCAGCGCGCGGGCCAGCCGCAGGCAGCGGTCGAGCAGTTCGGCGTACGTGAGCTCGGTGCCCTGGTCGTCGATGATCGCGGTCCGGTCAGGGTCGCGGGCCGTTGCCTGGCGGAGTTCACCGGCCAGGCTCCACCCCCAGGTGCGTAGCGCGTTGAGCTGGGAGGCGACCCGGATCGGACGCCCCGGGGTGAGTAGACCCCGCCGGGTCAGCGTGGCGACGACGAATGGCAGCTCCATGACCGCGTACCCCTTCGGTTGTTCGCCGGAAGGCTCGAAATCCTTTCGATCATCCATCGGGAGGCGGCCCGCCGCCACGCGGCGCCCGTCCTCAGGCGAGGTCCGCCGGGACGGGGCGCCCGTCGTCACGCGAGGCCCGCCCTCGGCCACGCCGATCAGTGCCCGGCGAACCGGGGCGAGCCGTCGACCGGCGCCCGGCGAACGGGCACCGGGTCGACGCTGTGGCTGCGGACCGGCAGATCAGCGGATCTGCATGCCGGAGATCGCCCGGGAGATGACCAGGCGCTGGATCTCCGAGGTGCCCTCGAAGATGGTGTAGATCTTGGCGTCCCGATACCACCGCTCCACCGGGTGGTCGCGCAGGAAGCCGGCCCCGCCGAGCAGTTGGACGGCCTTCTCGGTGACCGAGACGGCCACCTCACCGGCCTTGAGCTTCGACATCGAGCCTTCACCGGCGGTGAACGGCCGGTTGTTGCGCCCCATCCAGGAGGCCCGCCAGACCAGCAGCCGAGCCGCGTCGATCTCCATCTTCATGTCGGCCAGGGTGAACGCGACCGCCTGGTTGGTGATGATCGGCCGACCGAACTGGACGCGATCCTTCGCGTAGTCGAGGGCGTACTCGTAGGCGGCTCGGGCGACACCGAGCGCCTGCGCGCCGACGGTGGGCCGGGACAACTCGAAGGTACGCATCGCGGCCTGACCGGAGGCGCGCTGCCCGGCGCGGGCGCGGGCCAGTCGCTCGTCCAGCGCCTCCTTGCCGCCGAGCAGGCAGCGACCCGGGACGCGGACGTCGTCGAGGAAGACGTCCGCCGTGTGCGACGCTCGTAGGCCCAGCTTGCGCAGCTTGCGGGTGGCGCTGAGTCCGGCGGTGCCCGGCGGTACGACGAACGCCGCCTGGCCACGCGATCCGAGTTCCGGGTCGACGGAGGCGACCACCACGTGTACCCCGGCGATCCCGCCGTTGGTCGCGTACGCCTTCTGCCCGCGCAGCACCCACTCGTCGGTCGCCTCGTCGTAGCTGGCCCGGGTGCGCATCGCGCCGACGTCCGAACCGGCCTCCGGCTCGGTGGAACAGAACGCGGCGACAGCCGGGGAGTCGACGTCGCCGAAGCACTGCGGCACCCATTCGACGAGCTGGTCGGGGGTGCCGGTGCCGTAGATCGCGGCGACCGCGAGCCCGGTGCCGAAGATGCTCAGGCCGATGCCGGCGTCACCCCAGAAGAGTTCTTCGCTGGCGATCGGCAGGGACAACCCGGTCGGGTCGGCCCAGCAGGTGGCGAGGAACTCGAAACCGTACAGGCCGACCTTCGCCGCCTCCTGGATGAGCGGCCACGGAGTCTCCTCGCGGGCGTCCCACTCGGCGGCGGCCGGGCGCACGACCTCGCTGGCGAAGCCGTGCACCCAGTCGCGCAGATCCCGCTGTTCCTCGTTCAGGTCGAGCGAGAACTCGACCATTTCAGGCCTTGGGGATGTCGAAGAGGTTCGCGATGTTGGCGGCCAGGCCCAGGTCGCCCTTTGCCTTGAGCTTGCCGGTCATGAACATCATGACCGGGTTGGCGCCGCCGGAGACGACCTTGAGGAACTCGACCGGGCCCAGGGTCAGGCTCAGGCGCGGGTCGTGCTGCGGGGTCTCGTTGACCGTGCAGGCACCGTCGGCGACGACCACCTCGTAGGTGTCGGTGCCGCCGTCGGGGGCACCGGTGATGTTCCAGTGGATGACCGCGTTGGTCGAGCCGGCCCGGTCGGCGCGGAACAGTTGCGGCATCCGCCCGAAGACCTCGCCGAGGATCTTGCCACGCAGCTCGCCCGACATCACCTCGGTGAGCTTGCTGTCCGGCGTGGACTTGACGAGCTGGGCGAACTCCTTCGGGCCGACGTTGGCGAAGTTGGCCGGGTCGAAGTCAGTCATGGATGCACCTCTCGGACAGTGGTTACTCAAGCGTAACCTTACGTGCGGGTAGGTATGCTGGCAAGGTGTCCACCAGGCCCACCTTCAGGCGCTTACCCAGGGCCGTACGTGAGCAACAGATGCTCGATGCCGCCGTACGGATCTTTTCCCGCCACGGCTACCACGGTGCCAGCATGGACGAGGTCGCGGAGCGGGCCGGCATTTCCAAACCCATGGTTTACGCCTATCTCGGCACCAAGGAAGAGCTCTTCGTCGCCTGCCTGCACCGTGAGGGCACCCGGATGATGGAGGCGATCGCCGGGGCCGCCGTGCCCGGCCTGCCGGCCGACGAGCGGCTCTGGCACGGGCTGCGGGCGTTCTTCGGGTTCGTCGGCGCCCATCGGGACGGCTGGGCGGTGCTCTACCGTCAGGCCCGGGCCGAGCGGGCGTTCGCCGACGAACTGGCCGGGATGCGGGCGAGGATCGTCGAGGTGGTCGCCGGGATGCTCGGCCACGCACTGCGCGCCGAAGGGCGCGAAGTTGCCGAGACCGAACTGGAAGTGGTCGCGTACGCCCTGGTCGGCGCAACCGAGTCGTTGGGCGACTGGCTGGCCGACCACCCGGAGGCGGACCCGGAGAAGACCGCCACCCGGATGATGAACGTCGCCTGGCTCGGCGCGGGGCAACTCCTGCACGGCGTCACCTGGCATCCGCCCGAGCAGTAGTCAGCATTCGCGGTCCGTGCCTCGCGCGGCATGACGGTGAGCGCGGTGGCGCAGCCAGCGGATCAACTCCAGCCCCAGGGTGATCGCGAGCGACAGACCGATGCCGGCCAGGATTCCGTGCAGCGGATGGCGTTCGAAGGCGAGCCCACCGAAGACGCCGAGCAGCACGCAGTAGCAGGCCCAGGTGGCCGACCCGATCAGGTCGAAGACAAGGAACGACCGCAGGGGGTAGCGGACCGCTCCCATGGTCAGGGTGACCGCGGTTCGCCCGCCGGGCACGTAGCGGGCCGCGACCAGGATCATGCCGCCGCGCCGGTCCACCGCCCGTCGGGCCCACTCCGACCCGGCCCGGCGGCGGCTGTCGACCGGTGAGTGGTCGAGCTTGCGCGATCCACCGCCGCGCCCCACGGCGTACGAGAGGTGGTCGCCCGCGGCGGCGCCGAGCGCAGCCACCACGAGCAGCAGCGCGAGGTTCGGCTCGCCGCCGGTGGCGAGCACGGTGACCGTGATGAGCGCCGCCTCGGCCGGTACCACCGGGAAGATCGCGTCGACCGCGGTCAGCCCGAACAGCAGCAGGTACACCCAGGGTGAGGTGAGGGTCTGCCGGAGCAGGTCGAGCGCGGTCTCCATGACTCCATGCTCGGGGCACCGGCTGTTAATAAGGGGCCCTTCCTCTGCACGAGGCGTTAATAAGGTGCCCTTCCTTACACCCTCGCGAGCAGCTTCTTGTCGGCGGCGGTAGGGCCGTGTGAGGTGAGCACGACCGGTGTGCCGAGCGCCTCGGCCACCGCCTGCGGCCAGTCGGCCGGCGAGCCGTCGTCGTACACCGGGCGGGCCCGCAGCAGGCGGGTGGTCAGCTCGGCCTGCCGGTCGAGATCGCCGGGCGGGCCGGGCAGCAGCCGGTCCAGCCCTTCGTAGCGGCGGCAGATGCGCAGGTCGAGACCGTGCTCGGCGAGATCGAGGTGGGTCAGCGCCAGGCCGTCGACCCCGCCTGCGGCCGCCAGGGCGTACGCATGGGCGACCGCGTCGAAGTGGCCGAACCGGAAGCGCCCCTGCCACGGGTTCGTCGGGTTGTGCGGGTCGGTCAGCGGCAAGGTGGGGTCCTCGGTGACCAATGGTCCCGGCCCGTGCCGGGTGGTGACCGTACGCAGCACCCCGAGTCGGGTCGCCGCCCCGCCCATCCCGGCCTCGGTCAGCAGCGACTCGGCGTTGGCGAAGGTGGTGGTGCTCCACGTCGTGTACGGGTGGAAGCCGTGCCACTCGTCCAGCAGCACCCCCTGCGCGCCCTCGAACACGCACGGCCCGGCCCGCAGTGCCCCGGCCAGCCAGGAGCGGTCGACGACCGCGACCCGCTCGGCGAACGTGGTGAAGGCCGGTAGGCAGTCGTCGACGGGTGGTGCGTCCAGCGGGCCGAGTTCGGCGGTGAGCCGGTCCCGCAGCGCGGTCAACCGGCGACGTAACCGTCTCGGGCTGCGACAGTCGGCGACCCGGGGCGCCTCGTCGGGGTGGGTGAGGCCGTACGCGACCGCCTCACCCACCCCCAGCCCGCAGGAGCCGTGCCGGTCGGCTCCCCGGGACAACTCCCGTGCCCGATTGGCGGCCCGGTGGTACGGGGTGGCCAGCAAAGCCTCCCCGTCCACCGTCAGCCGGTCGAGCGCGTCGGGCACCCCGACGTCTGCGAGGTGATCGGCCTCGGCGGCCAGCGCCAGCGGGTCGACCACGACGTGCCGGGACAGGTGCGTCCACACGCCGGGGTGGAAGGTGCCGGCGCCGAACTGGGCGAAGGTGTGGTGCCGCCCGTCGCGCAGGACGACGTTGTGCGCAGCCTGCGCGCCCCCGTTGAAGCGGACCACTGTGTGCACCGGCCGGGTCGCGCAGAGCCAGTCCACGACCGTGCCCTTCCCGGCGTCGCCGTACCCGAGGTCGACCACGATCGTGTGCTCCCCACGCGGCCCGTCCCCGCCGGCCCGGCCGGGGGTCGGTCCGTCCACCCCGGCCCGACCCGCCATCGGCCCGTACACCCCCGCGCGGCCCGGAGCCGGGCCCGTCACCAGCTCGGTCACAGCCGCACGACTCCGCCGCCGCTGGTCCGGTTGGCCGGCAGCCGGGTCGCCTCGGTGCGTCGTCCGGTGCCGCCGAGGCGGGCGAGCGCCTTCGACACGGTGCCGGTGGCCGTCGAGCCGGCTCGATCCAGGTCACGCAGGCCGGTGTCGAGGTCGATGGCCTGCTCACCGAGGCCGACGGTGAGCGCGATGGTCTCGCAGACCGCGTCCAGGTCGTCGAGTTCCAGGGTGTTCTGGCCGAGCAGGCCGCGCCAGAAGTCGAGCACCTTGCGGTTGCCGGCGTAGTGGCTGCCGGCGGGGAGCAGGTAGTACGTGTCCCACCGGCGGGTCACCTCGTCGACGATCTGCCGCAGCGGCACGTCCTCGCGCAGGTTGCCACCGATGCGTCGGGTCACCTCGGCCGCCTTCACCTTCGGGTACGCCAGTTCGTCGCCGATGATGAACAGGTAGCCGCGCCGGCCGCGCTTTTCCCAACTGTCGGTGACCGTGTGCCGGGCCATGAAGTACAGCGCCAGTTCGTACGACTCCATCATCTGGCCGCCACCGCCGCCCTCCAGCACGATCCGGCCGAGGTCGTCGTCCATCCGGTTGTCGGACTCGAACTGGCCCACCTGCAACGGCACCCGGTCACAGGTGGCGTCGCCGATCGCGCCGAACATGATCTGCGGATCGCGGGCGTACCCCTGGCGTTGCAGCAGGCCCAGCAGTTGCGGCAGCTTGGCCTGGAGGGTGCGGGGCACGTGCCCCATCGAGCCGGTCACGTCGAAGAGGACGGCGACCGGGGTCGACTGCGGGTGCTCGTCGGAGTCACGGCTCTCCCGCATCGCGTCGCGCGGGTCCAGCGCCGGGTGCACCACCCGGGCGCCGCTGTCGCTGTAGGCGAACGCGCTCTTGCCGGTGGCCCGGCGGTACCGGTCGGCGGCGTCGTACACGTCGGTGGACCACATTCCGCTGCCCATGGCAGCCTCCTTACGGGTTGAGGGTGAAGGGTCGGAAGGTGCGGGGGCCGTAGAGGCGTTCCAGCACCTCGTCGAGTTCGCCGAGCAGTCGCCAGGCGTCGTCCGGGCGGTGGGTCAGGAACCGTTGCCGGCAGCCGTGGGCGAAGGCGAGCAGTTCGCGTGGCGCGTGCCGGCCCATCAGCCAGGCCATGCAGTGGGCGGCCATGGCGATGTCGGTGCCCGGCCCGGCGGGGCGGCGATGGCCGACCTCGTGCGGGTACCAGTCTCGGTAGTCGGGCACCATCGCCGGGACAACCCCGCCGGGCTCGGTCGAGAAGCACCAGTCGACAAGTACGACGCCGTGCGCGTCCGGCTCGATCAGCACGTGCGGCGGCAGCACCGCGCCGTGCACCACGCCCGCCCGGTGGGCCAGGCCGAGCGCCACCAACAGGCGGCGCCACATCCAGGCCACGTCGCGGGCGTCCAGCCCGTCCGGGTACGCCTGCCGCACCTCGACCAGGCTGTGCAGGCCGGGCGCGGTGGCGAGGACGTTGATCCGCCGCTCGGCGCCGGTGGCGGCGTCCCGATGGGCGAAGCTGTCGACCAGTCGGGGCACGTACGGCAGCCAGCGCGGGTCGCCGTGCTCGGCGAGCAGGCGCAGCGCGCGTTCCTCCCGGAGCATCAGGTCGTTGTCGTTCGCGGCGCGAGGGAGCTTGAGCAACCGGTCGGCGCCGACGTCGTACAGGTCGGCGAGGTCACCGGAGTACGCCGGCCGACCACAGCGGTAGCCCCGAAGCTCGGTCACCTGGCGGCTCCGCCAGCGGGTGGTGACCTCGACGAACGCCGCGGTGGCCTCGGCTCGGACGCCGGGCCCGGCCCAGCCGAGCCGGTCGGGGTGCAGCGCGGCGACCAGTTCCCGGTAGCGGCGCTCCGGTGCGTCGACACCGAACAGTTCGTCGTCGTCGCGGGCTCCACCGACCAGGCGGATCGCCTCGTCGGTGGTCATCGCGCCGTCTCCTCCCGGGTCGGCCGCAGCAGCGCCGGGTGCAGCAGTTGGACGTTGCCGGCCCGGTAGAGCCGGGACCGTGGGCCGCCTCGGCTGCCGCCGCGCTCGGTGCTCGCACCGGTGCTCTCCACGAAGCCGGGCACCGAGAGCACCTTGCGGTGGAAGTTGCCGGCGTGCAGCGGCTGCCCCCAGACCGTCTCGTAGACCGACCGCAGCTCGCCGATGGTGAACTCGGGTGCCAGGAAGCGGGCGGCCAGCGGGGTGTACTCCAGCTTCGACCGGGCTCGTTCCAGCCCGTCGGCGACGATCTGGCGGTGGTCGAAGGCGAGTTCCCGGTTGGCCAACTCGGCGACCGGCAGCCAGATCGCCTCGTCGGCGTCGGTGCCGGCGGTCGCATCGGGCAGGTCCGGGGCGAAGGCGAGATGCGCGACCGAGACGATCCGCATCCTGGGGTCGCGCTCGGGCGCGCCGTAGCTGGCCAACTGCTCCAGGTGTACGCGGCGCAACCGGTCACCGCCGAGGCCGGTTTCCTCGGCCAACTCCCGGCGGGCCGCGGTGGCGAGATCCTCGTCGGGCCGGACGAAGCCGCCGGGCAGCGCCCAGTGACCCGCGTAGGGCTGCTCGGCGCGGCGGATCAGCAGCAGGTGCAGCGCGTCGTCCCGGATGGTCAGGGCGACCACGTCGACGGTGACCGCGGTGGCGGGATAGGCCTGCGGGTCGTACGCGGCGAGGAAGTCCTGCTCGTTCACGGCACTCACTCTCACTTTGAGAACATCTCTATGTGAGAACAACTTAGCGCAAGAAAGAGGGCCGGGCAAGTGCCCGGCCCTCGCTCAGCGGATGGTGCCCACCAGATGCGGGCGACCGTGCTGGTCGTGCAGTGCGAAATCCCAGTCGTCGCCCTGCCGGCCGGCGTGGAAGGCGACCGTGCTGGGCAACGGCACCGGAAGCTTGAACGCCACCTCCACCGTGTACGCCTCCGGCAGCCGGTTCTCCAGCGCGGCCAGGCAGCGGGCCTTGCTCCACATGCCGTGCGCGATCGGCCGGGGGAAACCGAGGAGCCGGGCACCCAGCCGGGAGGTGTGGATCGGGTTGTGGTCTCCGGAGACCCGGGCGTAGTCCGTACCGACGCGGGGTTCGACCCGCCAACGGGCGGAAGCGGCCGGCGGCGCGGGACGATCCGCTCGGTCGCGCCGCTCACCGCCGCCCGGGGTGCTCTGCCGCCCGAGGTACGTCGACACACCGCGCCACACCTCCTCCCCGTCGACCGAGGCGACGAGTACGACATCCACCTGCCGCCCACGATCGTGCGGACGCAGGTTCTCCGCCCAGGCGGTGAAGTCCAACCGGTCCCCGACGGTGACCGGCCGGTGCACGGTGATCCGGTTGCCGACGTGCACCACCCCGGTCAGCGGGATCGGGAACTCCGGGGCGGTGATCAGGCGCAGCGCCAGCGGGAAGCCCATGACGTGCGGGAAGGTCGCCGGCAGCGTGTCGGCCAACCGGAATCCGCACACCCGGTCGTAGTCGGCCAGCCGCTGCGGGTCCACGGCCACTTCGCGCACGGCCAACTCGACCGCCGACACGTCGGCACCGCGCCGGCCGCCCAGCCCCGGCACCGCGCCCAGCAGCGCCCGCCGGTACAACGGCCCCGGCGCCGGCAGCCGGGACAGCTCCACCCGGGCCCGTGTCGTCGGCACCGGGACACCACCCAGGCCGCCGCCCGGCCCGGCCGCCGGCGGGTGGTTCGTCGTCGAGCCGGTGCCACCGGCGACCGGATCCACCGGGCTCCCGGCCGCCCGAATCGAAGTGGCGGCGCTGGTCAGGTCGTGGGTCGCGTCCGGATCGCGGCTATCGCCGGCGGGCGCGGCGAATGCGGCGGCCAGCATCTCCGGGTTGAGTGTCTCCGTGGGCCCGTCGATCAACTCGCCGACCGACAGGTCGTCGGACGGTTCCTCGTGATGCCTGCGCCGGGCCATCACGCCCCCAGCAGGCTCTGGCCGCAGACGCGGACCACGTTGCCGCTGATCGCGCCGGACGCCGGCCAGGCCAGCCAGCTGATCGTCTCGGCCACGTCCACCGGCAGACCGCCCTGGGCGAGGCTGTTCATCCGGCGGCCGGCCTCCCGCACCACCAGCGGAATCCGGGCGGTCAGCCGGGTCTCGATGAATCCGGGTGCCACGGCGTTCACGCTGATCCGCCGCTCCCGCAGCGCCGGGGCGAGCGAGTCGACCAGCCCGATCACCCCGGCCTTGCTGGTGGCGTAGTTGGTCTGGCCCCGGTTGCCGGCGATCCCGGCGATCGAGGAGACACCGACGATCCGCCCACCGGCCGGGATCAACTCCCGCTCCAACAGCAGGTCGTTGATCCGCTCCTGGCTGGACAGGTTGACGTCGATGACCTGATTCCAGCGGTCGGCATCCATCCGGCCGAGGGTCTTGTCCCGGGTGATGCCCGCGTTGTGCACCACCACGTCCACCCGCCCGTGCCGACCGGCCAGATACTCGGCGAGCCGGGTCGGCGCGTCGGCGGCGGTCAGGTCGAGCTGCACCGCGCTGCCGCCGATCTCGTTGGCCACCGAGGCCAACTCGTCCCCGGCAGCCGGGATGTCCAGCGCCAGCACGGTCGCGCCGTCGCGGGCCAGCACCCGGGCCAGCGCCGCACCGATGCCCCGGGCCGCCCCGGTGACCAGCACCACCTGCCCGTCGAGCGGGCGCTCCCAGTCGACCGGCGCGGTGGCCTGGCCGGCGCCGACCCGGATCACCTGACCCGAGACGTACGCGGACCGGCCGGAGAGCAGGAACCGTAGGGTCGCCTCCAGGCTGGTCCAGGTGCCCTCGTCGGCCTCGCGGGTGACGTGGACCAGTTGGGCGGTGATGCCCCGGCCGAACTCCTTGCCGATGCTGCGGGTCAGCCCCTCCAAGGCCCGCTGGGCGGTCGCCTCGCGGGGCGTGGCGCACTCGGCCGGCGGGGTGCCCAGCACGACCACCCGACCGCTGGGCTGCACCGCCCGGGCCTGCGGGTGGAAGAAGTCGTAGAGCTGGCGCAGCCCGGTCGAGTCGGTGATGCCGGTGGCGTCGTAGACGAGGGCGGCGCTGTCGGGCGTACGGCCGGTCGTCGGGTCGGGCACGGCGGTGGCCGGATCACGCAGGGCGAGCCCGGCGGCGGCCAGGATCTTGCCGACCGGTTCGGCGAGGCGACCACCGGAGGCGGCGCCGAGCAGGACCGGCCCAGGGAGAATCGGCTCACCGGGGGCGTACCGGCGCAGCCGCGGCGGATCGGGCAGGCCGAGGCGCTTGACCAGCGCCCGACCGGCGCCCGACTGGACGAAGCTCGCGTACCTGTCGCTCATAGGCGTAGCCTACTGGTGAGTAAGGTGCGGGCAACACTTTCGAGGAGGCGGATCGTGCAGAACGTTCGACGGGTCGCGGTGATCGGCGGCAACCGCATCCCCTTCGCCCGCTCCAACTCCCGCTACGCCAGCGCCAGCAACTCCGACATGCTCGGCGCCGCGCTGGACGGCCTGATCGCCCGATTCGGCCTGGCCGGACAGCAGGTCGGTGAGGTGGTTGCCGGGGCGGTGCTGAAGCATTCCAAGGACTTCAACCTCACCCGCGAGGTGGTGCTCGGCTCGAAGCTCGACCCGCGCACCCCGGCGTACGACATCCAGCAGGCCTGCGGCACCGGCCTGGAAGCCGCCATCCTGGTCGCCAACAAGATCGCCCTCGGGCAGATCGAGGTGGGCATCGCCGGTGGCGTCGACACCACCTCCGACGCCCCGCTCGCGATCAACGAGGACCTGCGCCGCACCCTGCTCCAACTCAACTCCGCCCGTACCCTCGGCGAGCGCCTGAAGATCGCCGCGAAGCTGCGTCCGGGCCAACCGTTCAAGCCGGAGATCCCGCGCAACGCCGAGCCGCGTACCGGCCTGTCCATGGGCGAGCATGCCGCACAGACGGCGCTGCGCTGGAACGTCGACCGGCAGGCGCAGGACGAGTTGGCGCTGCGCTCGCACCAGCGGCTCGCCGCCGCGTACGACCGGGGGTTCTTCGACGACCTGATGACCCCCTACCTGGGGCTCACCCGCGACCAGAACCTCCGCGCCGACACCACTCTGGAGAAGCTCGGCACGCTCAAGCCGGTCTTCGGCGCCAAGGGCCCGGACGCCGAGCGGGCCACCATGACCGCCGGCAACTCTTCACCGCTGACCGACGGTGCGTCCACCGTGCTGCTGGCCAGCGAGCAGTGGGCCGCCGAGCACAACCTGCCGGTGCTGGCCTGGTTCTCCTGGTCGGAGACGGCCGCGGTGGACTTCGTCCACGGTGACGAGGGCCTGCTGATGGCACCCACGTACGCGGTGCCCCGGCTGCTCGCCCGAGCCGGCCTGACCCTTCAGGACTTCGACTACTACGAGATCCACGAGGCGTTCGCCTCCCAGGTGCTGGCCACCCTCGCGGCCTGGGAGTCGCCGGAGTTCTGCAAGGACAAGCTCGGCCTGGACGCCCCGCTCGGTGCGATCGACACCGACAAGCTCAACGTGAACGGTTCGTCGTTGGCCGCCGGGCATCCGTTCGCCGCGACCGGCGGGCGGATCGTCGCCACCCTGGCCAAACTGCTCGCGCAGAAGGGCAGTGGTCGAGGGCTCATCTCGATCTGCGCCGCTGGCGGCCAGGGCGTGACCGCCATTCTGGAGCGCTGACCGTCCAGGGGCGGCGAGCCGCCTCAACCCGCCGCTGATCCGGTCGGACCATCGTCGTCGCCCGGCTCGGTTACTGCCGGACGGCGTCACACGCGCACCGGCGGACCGGTCGCGCCGTTACGGCGCAACGGCGGTATCCCGGCGACCAGAAGGCCACCATTCCGCCGGAACGGAGTTGGTCAATCTGACGGCCGACAGTGGGTAAGGGATGCAATGACTGCCGTGGTCGGGAGGTATTGCCAGCCGTCTCTACTGTGGACCGCAGTCTGCGCCCGGAGCCACCGGCGGCGCGCTACCAAGGAGTGGCCATGTCTGGTCCAGCCCTGCTTCGTACGACCATCGTCGCCCTGACTGCTGCGCTTGTGGTCAGCGGCTGCACGTCCACCGACGCCCGCCCGGAGTCAGCCTCAACTGCGGCAACCGACGCCCCGGCAACCACCGAGGCCACCGCAGTTGTCACTCCCGAGGTTGGCTCGACCGGCAGTGGTTCGACGGGCAGTGGTTCGACGGGCGGCTCCACCGGCAACTCGACGGGCGGCTCCACCGGGAACTCGACCGGGGGTGGTTCGACCGGCGGGGGACAGCCCGGTACGAAGTCGAGCACCGGGCCGACCATCACCTACTTCCGGGTTGCCCAGAAGCCGTCCTGCCCGGCCGGGACGACCGTCAACCCGATCCCCGGCACGCCGGTCGTCCTGGAGTGGAAGACCAGCAACGTCGACTCCGTCGCCCTCTCCGTCGACGGACAGGGCGTGTACGCCGACAACTACCCGCCCACCGGCAGCGAAACCCTGAGCTTCCCCTGCTCGGGAGCCGGTGGTGACGTGCAACGGCACACCTATCTGCTGACCGTGCAGAACTCCCACGGCAAGCAGACGAAGACCCTGGTGGTGACCGCGACCGTGCACGAGGTGGCGGAGGTGTGACCTGGGCCATCGGGTCGACCGGGCGGGTGCTGGCGGGCCGTACCCGGCGAGAGGACAGGGTGGCGATACGGCGAGAATGACGGGGTGACGACGATCCCGAACGTGCTCGCCAACCGCTACGCCTCGCCCGAACTGGTCGCCCTCTGGTCCCCGGAGGAGAAGATCCGGCTGGAGCGGCGGCTCTGGCTCGCCGTACTCCGCGCCCAGCGGGATCTCGGCGTGTCGGTGCCCGACGGCGTGGTCGAGGCGTACGAGCGGGTGCTGGACGACGTCGACCTGGACTCGATCGCGGCGCGGGAGCGGGTGACCCGCCACGACGTCAAGGCGCGGATCGAGGAGTTCAACGCTCTCGCCGGGCACGAGCACGTGCACAAGGGGATGACCTCTCGGGACCTCACCGAGAACGTCGAGCAGCTCCAGGTACGCCGGTCGTTGGAGCTGATCCGGGATCGGGTGGTGGCGACCCTGGCCCGGCTGGCCTGGCACGCTCACGAGTACTCCGACGTGGTGATGGCCGGGCGGTCGCACAACGTCGCGGCGCAGGCCACCACGCTGGGCAAGCGCTTCGCGTCGGCGGCCGAGGAACTGATCATCGCGTACGAGCGGCTGACGGATCTGATCTCGTGGTACCCGCTGCGGGGCATCAAGGGCCCGGTGGGCACCGCCGCCGACCAGTTGGACCTGCTGGACGGTGACGCCGACAAGGTGGCCGAGTTGGAGCGACGGGTCGCCGAGCACCTGGGCTTCAGCCGGGTGCTGGACAGCGTCGGGCAGGTCTACCCGCGCTCGATCGACCTGGCGGTGATCTCCGCGCTGGCGCAGGTGGCGTCGGCACCCTCGTCACTGGCCACCACGATCCGGCTGATGGTCGGCCAGGAGTTGGCCACCGAGGGCTTCAAGCCGGGCCAGGTCGGCTCCAGCGCGATGCCGCACAAGATGAACACCCGCTCGTCGGAGCGGGTGAACGGCTTCGCGGTGATCATCCGGGGTTACCTGTCGATGGTCGGTGAGCTGGCCGGCGACCAGTGGAACGAGGGCGACGTCTCCTGCTCGGTGGTCCGTCGGGTGGCCCTGCCCGACGCCTTCTTCGCCGCCGACGGGCTGTTCCAGACCTTCCTCACCGTGCTGGACGAGTTCGGCGCGTACCCGGCGGTGATCAACCGGGAGTTGGAGCGCTTCCTGCCGTTCCTGGCCACCACCAAGATTCTGGTGGCGGCCGTCCGACGGGGCGTCGGCCGGGAGACCGCCCACGAGGCGATCAAGGAACACGCCGTCGCCGTGGCGCTGGCCATGCGCGAGCAGGGCAGCCCCGACAACGACCTCTTCGCCCGCCTCGCCGCCGACTCCCGACTCGGTCTCACCCGCCCCGAGATCGACGCCCTGGTAGCCGACCGGGCCGCCTTCGTCGGCGCCGCCCCCGCCCAGATCCAGGCGGTGACCACCCGTATCTCCAAGATCGTCGAGTCCCACCCCCAAGCCGCCACCTACGCCCCACCCCCCATCCTCTAGCCCTAACCACCCCCACGCCTCTCCTCCCTCACACCCTCCGTCAATCCCGCCACCCTCGCGTGCCTCGCCCTTGCGTGGGCCGTTGTTGCGCGGGCCGCCCTTGCACGCGTCGATCTTGCACTTTTGGTCAGGACATAAAGTCCTAAAGTGCGCATAAGGGCGACCAAAAGTGCAAGATCGCCGGGGCGGGGGCGGGGCGGGGCGGGTTAGCCGTCGCGGGTGGGGGTTTCGGGGGCGGTGCGGAGGTTGGGGGCGCTGGCGGGTTCGGCGATGCCGCCGGGGGTGTCGGCGAAGGCCGGGTCGTTGGCGGTCTCGGCGGCGATCAGGGGCTGGTCGGGGGGCATGACGTCGGGGACCTTGGGTGCCACGATGACGGCGGTGCCGTAGGCGCAGATCTCCATCCACATCTCGCCGCAGTCGCGGCTGTCGAACCGCATCCCCACCACGGCGTTCGCGCCGAGCCGGCGGGCCTCCTCGCCGAGTCGGGCCACCGAGTCGGTACGCCACCGGGTGAGGTTGTCGGGCGCCATCGGGTCGTACGCGCCGCCGCGTAGGTTCTTCACGCCCTCGCGGTACGGGTTGCGAGTCCTGGCCATGGAGGAGACCACCTCGCCGAGGATCTGGCGGATCTCGTAGCCGGGAAGTTGATCCGTCGTCACGACCAGCACGTTTTCGATGCTTGCAGGCGCCGGCGCCGGACAACGTGAGCCGTGTTCACCTGCTCGGATGCTGAAAAACAGCGCGGCGCGGACGGCGGGCGCGTAGCCCACCTTCCGCGCCGCATCGGACGCTTTCGGTCAGACACCGGCCACCGAGGTGATCCAGGCCCGGTTGAACGCGACACTGCCGTAGTTCTGGATGCTCTGGCCGTCGGCGGTGGAGGCGACCCCGACCTGTGCGCCGTTGTAGAACTGCGGGCCGCCCGAGTCACCCCGCCAGGCGTTGCCGTTGATCCGGGAGCTCCGGATCGCCTGCCCGCCGTACGCGTCGGTGGCGCTGTTGCTGGTCACCCGGACCGACGCGGTCTTGAGCTGGGGCGAGGCGGAGCAGCCGCTGTAGCAGGTCATGCCCCAGCCGAAGATCGTGTTGGTCGAGTTGAGCGGCGGGTTGCTGTTGGCCAGCGTGACGTAGCTGGTGCTCACCGAGCTGGACAGGCGCATCAGGGCCAGGTCGTAGCGGCCGTAGGTGGCGCTGACGGTGCGGGTGACGCCGCCGGAGCCGTAGTAGACGCTGCCCACCCGCACGGACATGGTGCCGCCGAGGCAGTGCCGCGCGGTGAGCACCCATTGCGGGGCGATGATCGTGCCGGAGCAGGTGAACGAGCCGTTGCTGAACACCGCCGCCGCCCACGGCGCGGAGGAGACGGTTCCGCCGCCGATGATGTACGGGCCGACGGGCGCGGCGACGGCGCCGGAGCTGGCGCCGAGCACGCCGGCCAGGGCTGTGGCGAGGACCGCGATCAGGGATCGGATGCGCATCGGTAGGGCTCCTTCGGGGTTCGCGGGACCCGGGTTGCCGGGTCGACCTGCGGCGACGGGCAGGGGGTGGCTCGTCGCCACGACGGCGATAAATCGACGTCTGACGATGTACCGTAGGGCCGGGTGAGGTGTTTCACAAGAGGTTCATTGAAACAAGGTGATGTAACAGTCGGATTTCCCGATGCCGCACTGGCCGTGCCCCGATGTCCGCCTTTCGACCACGCTCTGTCGAACCGTCCCGGACCGGTGCGTTACGCGACCCGCCGGTAGATCGGGCAACGATGCCGTATCGGGACGGCAACGAACCCGTATCGTTCCCGAAAGGGCCCGGCGGGTAGCCGTCAGCGCTGCCCCGACGCCCTCCCACCGGTGCGTCCGGTGCGATATCTGCCAGGTAGGCTGGCTGCGCTCGCCCGTTGTGGGTCGGCACCCAACTGCGTACACAGTCAGGAGTGCCCAGTGCCTCGCGTCGTCGTCGACGTCATGCTCAAGCCCGAGATCCTCGATCCGCAGGGCCAGGCCGTCGCAAACGCGCTGCCCCGGCTCGGCGTCAACGATGTCGCCTCGGTACGGATCGGCAGGCGGATCGAGATCGACTTCACCGGTGAACCGGACCTGGACCGGGCCCGGGAGATCGCCGACAAACTGCTCGCCAACCCGGTCATCGAGGACTTCACCGTCCACCTGGTCGAGGCCGACGAGCCCGCGGAAGCCCGGTCGTGACCGCGCGGGTCGGTGTGGTGACCTTCCCCGGCTCGCTCGACGACGGGGACGCCGCTCGAGCTGTCCGGATCGCCGGCGCCCAGCCGGTCCGCCTCTGGCACGGCGACCCGGAACTGCACGGGGTGGACGCGGTCGTCCTGCCCGGTGGTTTCTCCTACGGTGACTACCTGCGTTGCGGGGCCATCGCCCGGTTTGCCCCGGTGATGGAGACGATCGTCGTCGCCGCCGCCGGTGGCCTGCCCGTGCTCGGCATCTGCAACGGCTTCCAGATCCTCTGTGAGGCCCACCTGCTGCCGGGTGCGCTCACCCGCAACCAGCACCTGCACTTCCGCAACCGCGACCAGATCCTGCGCATCGAGTCGACCGGCACCGCCTGGACGAACGCCTTCCAGCCAGGGCAGGAGGTGCTGATCCCGGTCAAGAACGGCGAGGGTTGCTACGTCGCCGACACCGCGACGCTGGACGCACTCGAAGCCGAGGGCCGGATCGTCGCCCGGTATGTCGGTGTCAACCCGAACGGGTCGCAGCGGGACATCGCGGCCATCACCAACCCGGCCGGCAACGTGGTCGGCATCATGCCGCATCCCGAGCACGCGGTGGAGGCGCTCACCGGCCCCTCCCTCGACGGCCTCGGCTTCTTCACCTCGGTGCTCAAGCACCTGGTGGGGGCGCCGGCGTGACCGTCCGCGTCGGGATCATCGGTCGGCTCACCCGCCGGTACGGCGGCGAGCGCAACGAGGAGAGGTCATGACTACGCATCCGGACCCGGTACGGGACACACCGGAGGCAGTCCCGGCCGCGCCGGCACAGCCGGTCCAGCCACATCCGGCCGCCGCGCCGGCCCGGCACGACTCCGGGCAGGCCGGCTGGGCCGACAGTGTGGACACCGTGCCGCGCGCCGAGGGCACCCCGGAGGAACTCCAGCCGTACGCCGAACTGGGGCTCCGGGACGACGAGTACGACCGCATCCGGCACATCCTGGGCCGTCGGCCGACCCAGGCCGAGTTGGCGATGTACTCGATCATGTGGAGCGAGCACTGCTCCTACAAGTCGAGCAAGGTGCACCTGCGCCAGTTCGGTGAGAAGGCCCCGCCGAGTGACCGGCTGCTCGCCGGCATCGGAGAGAACGCCGGTGTGGTGCGGGTCTCCGACGAGTTGGCCGTCACCTTCAAGGTCGAGTCGCACAACCACCCGAGCTTCGTCGAGCCGTACCAGGGCGCGGCGACCGGCGTCGGCGGCATCGTCCGCGACATCCTCGCCATGGGCGCCCGCCCGGTGGCCGTGATGGACCCGCTGCGCTTCGGTGCCGCCGACCACCCCGACACCGCCCGGGTGCTGCCCGGCGTGGTCGCCGGGGTCGGCGGGTACGGCAACTGCCTCGGCCTGCCCAACATCGGTGGCGAGGTGGTCTTCGACCCCTGCTACCAGGGCAACCCCCTCGTCAACGCGCTCTGCCTCGGCGTACTGCCGGTGAGTCGGTTGCAGAACAAGGCCGCCGTCGGCCCCGGCAACGTCGTGGTGCTGATGGGCGCCAAGACCGGGCGGGACGGCATCGGCGGCGTGTCGGTGCTGGCCAGCGCGACCTTCACCGAGGGCAGCGAGCAGCGTCGCCCGTCCGTGCAGGTCGGTGACCCGTTCATCGAGAAGCTGCTGATCGAGGCCTGTCTGGAGCTGTACGACGCCGAGCTGGTCGCCGGCATCCAGGACCTCGGCGGTGCCGGGCTCACCTGCGCGCTCACCGAGACCGCCGCGGCGGCCGGCACCGGCATGCGGGTCTGGCTGGAGCGGGTGCCGCTGCGCGAGCCGTCGATGGACCCGCACGAGATCCTGGCCAGCGAGTCGCAGGAGCGGATGCTGCTGGTCGTCGAGCCGGCCAAGCTCGAAACCGTCCTCAAGACCTGCGAGAAGTGGGGCGTGCTGGCCACCGCGATCGGTGAGGTCACTCCGCCCGAGCCGGACGGCCAGCCGGGCCGGCTGCTGATCACCTGGCGGGATCACCTGGTGGTCGACGTACCGCCGGGCTCGCTGGTGGACGACGGGCCGGTCTACGCCCGCCCGATGCGTGAGCCGGCGGACCTGATCCTGCTGCAGGCCGACCGGGCCGAGACGCTGCCCCGGCCCGCCGACCCGGACGCGCTGCGCGAGACCGTGCTGCGCATGATCGCCTCGCCGAACCTGTGCGACAAGACCTGGGTCACCGAGCAGTACGACCGCTACGTGCTGGGCAACACCGTGCTCGCCCAGCCGGAGGACTCCGGCGTGATCCGGATCGACGAGCGGACCGGCCTGGGCGTGGCGCTGTCGGTCGACGGCAACGGCCGGTACGCCCGCCTCGACCCGTACCACGGCGCCAAGCTGGCGCTGGCCGAGGCGTACCGGAACGTGGTCGTCACCGGGGCGACGCCGATCGCGGTCACCGACTGCCTGAACTTCGGTTCCCCCGAGGACCCGGGCGTGATGTGGCAGTTCGCCGAGGCGGTACGCGGTCTGGCCGACGGCTGCGCCGAGCTGGGCATCCCGGTGACCGGCGGAAACGTCAGCTTCTACAACCAGACCGGGGCGGCGGCGATCCACCCGACGCCGGTCGTCGGTGTGCTCGGCGTACTGGAGAACGTGGCCGACCGGGTGGCGACGGGTTTCGTCCCGCGGCCCAGTGGCGACCACGACCAGCTCTTCCTGCTCGGCGAGACGCACGTGGAGCTTTCCGGTTCGGAATGGGCCTGGGTGACCCACCAGCACCTCGGTGGCGTACCCCCGCACGTCGACCTGGCTCGCGAGAAGCAGCTCGGCGCGCTGCTGGCCGACGCCGCGCGGGTGGGCCACCTCAGCTCGGCGCACGATCTTTCCGACGGCGGGCTCGCGCAGAGCCTGGTGGAGTCCTGCCTGCGGTACGGCGTCGGTGCCAGGGTCGCGGTGCCGGAGCGTTTCGAGGGCAACTCGATGCCCTTCGTCTTCCTGTTCAGCGAGTCTGCTGGTCGGGTGCTGGTCTCGGTGCCACGCGGCCACGAGAAGGCGTTCACCGCGCTCTGCGCCGAGCATGGCGTGCCGTGGGAGCTGATCGGGGTCACCGATCCTTCGGGCGGAGCGCTGGAGGTGCACGGCCAGTTCCGGATCGGCCTGGACGAGCTGCGCGAGGCGCACAGCGCCACGCTGCCGGCCCTGTTCGGTGGCGTTCAGCCGTTCGAGCCGACCGTCGAGTCGACGGCGCCGGGCAACGTGGTCGAGGCCGCACCGGCGGGTGACGTCGCGGCGCCGACCGAGGGTGACCAGGCGAGTGTGTCGGTGCCGTCGGTTGAGCAGGCCGAGCCGCTCACGGAGGCGTCCGTACCCGTGGCGGAGGGCGTCGAGCCGTCCGCCGGCGAGGGCGACCGGCCGGCTGAGCGGGCGGCACCGCCGGTCCGTCAGCCGGAGAGTCCGCAGCCGGTCGAGGCAGCCGACGACGCGCCGGTGGCGCAGGACGCCGCAACCACCGACGCGCCGGGGACGCAACCGCCGTCCGACGAGCGCTGAGGCGTTGACCGGGTCGATATTCGCCCGATCCGGTAGCGGGCCCGGGTTCGACTGGGCCTCGCAGGGGCGGCCGAACTCGGCCGGGTCTACGCGGTGCTGGTGGTGGTGGACGTGCTGTCGTTCACCACCACCGCCGAGCCAGCGCCACCGGCCTACCGGTGGTCGCGGCCAACCTGCGTAACGCCCGCGCCGTCGGGCGCTGGCTGCTGGGCCAGGGGTACGTGTGTCGACACCTCGGCCGTGGTCCCGCTGCTACGGCAGGGCGTTTCACACCCGCGTGACGGAGCACGGCAGCGTCGCCTCACGGAAGGTGGCGCCATCCGGGTCGCCGACGAGGACGGCAGACGGGTGGCCCGCCCGTCCGGCAGACGGGTGACCACCCGCAGCGTGCGAGGGTTCGCTCAGTCGTCCAGCCAGTCGAGTCGGCGTCCACCGCGCTCCGCCGGGCCTGAGTCCGGTCGGCCACGACCAGCCTGTGCCGGGTCGCCGCCGTAGCCACCGCCCTGCTCATAGCTGTTCTCGTAACCCCCGCGCTGGCGTGGCGGCTCCTGGCCGTACCCGCCCTGGTCGTAGCCACCACTGTCGTAGCCGCCGCGCTGCGGCGTGGGCTCCTGGCCGTAGCCGCCGCCCTGCTGCGTGGGCTCCTGGCCGTAGCCGCTGCCCTGGCCGTAGCCGCTCTGGCCGTAGCGGCCGGGATCGTCGTAGCCGCCCTGGCCGTAGCTGCCAGCCGGCTGTCCGTACCCACCGGCCGGTGGGGGGTAGCCGTCCGCCGGCTCGCTTCGGCTGTAGCCGCCAGTCGGTTCGCTCTGGCCGTAGCCGCCAGCGGGCTCGGTCCGGCCGTAGCCGCCGGTCGGCTCAGCCTGGCCGTAGCCACCGGCTGGTGCGCTCGGCGAGTATCCGCCGGCTGACGCGCCCTGCCCGTACCCACCGGCAGACTCGCTCTGCCCGTACCCACCAGTGGCTGCGCTGCCGTAGCCGCCGGTCGGCTCGCCCCGGCTGTAATCCCGATCACCCGATCCGTAGCCGCCGGTCGAGCCGCCCTGGCCGTAGCCGCCGGGCTGCTCGGCCTGGCCGTACCCGCCAGCGGGTGCGCTGCCGTAGCCGCCGGTCGGGTCGCTCTGACCGTAACCGCCACCGGGTTCACCCCGGCCGTAGCCAGCGGGTTCGCCCTGGCCGTAACCCTGGCCCGCCTCGGGCTGGTACACCCCGGTCGCGTACGGGTCAGCGGGCGCCGGGTAGCGGGTTTCCTCACCGCTGTAGCGACCGGTCGGCTCGTCGTACCGCTCGCCGTAGCCGGCGGCACCGCCAGCCGGCGGGTAGTCGGCCCCGGCACTGCCGGCGCCGTAGTCACGGCCACCGTAGCCAGCACCCGACGAGGGGCTGTTGCCGTAACCGCTGCCGGAAGACGGAGCATTGCCGTAGCCGCTGCCGGAAGACGGAGCATTGCCGTAGCCGCTGCCGGAAGACGGGGCGTTGCCGTATCCGGCTGCGCCGTAGCCGCCGGGCTCGTCGCCGTAGCCGCCGCCGGACCAGGCCTGCCCGGCGCCGGGCGCAGCACCATAGGGCTGTGCGGGCGCGCCGTACGGGTCCGGGGGGACATCGTCGACGACCGGCTGGTGCATCATCGTCGGCGCGTTACTCATCGGGGCACCGCCGACCATGGTCGGGTCAGGCGTGTTGCCGACCCGGTTGACCACGCGGGTCTGGTCGTCCGCGCTGACGAAGGAGCCCCGTGCCGCCGGAACCGCGCCGGCGGGGGCAGCGGCGGGCGCGTCCCCGTCCACCTCGGTGTCGTCGTTCTCCTTGCGCTTCATCCAGAGCAGCACGATCGTGCCGACACCGACTGCCACGAAGAGACCGCCGAGCAGGACCAACAGCCAGTTGCCGAAGCCGCCGGAGTCCTCGTTGTTGGCCTGCGCCGGGGGTGCCGCAGGCTCGCCGGGCGTCTCCTCATCCTCGGCGAGCTCGTCGTCGAACGGGTCCTCCGTCGGCACCGCCGACTCACTGGCGGTGGGGGTGGGAGTCGGGCTGTTCGACGCCTGGATGGCCAGGGTGATTCGCTGCCCGGTGACGCTCTGACCCGCGTTCGCCGTGAAGCTGACGACCTCCCGGATGCCGTTCGCGCTCGCGCCGAGGTCGATCCGGCCGGGTGCGATGGGCCGGTCGGTGGTGCCGGTGAAGCGGAAGTTGCCGTCGGAGTTGGTGTTCGTCTCGTGCTGCTTGCCGGCGCTGTCCTTGATCAGCACGTACGCGTTCGACACCCCGTCACCGGCAGGGTTGACCACCTTGCCGGAAATCGACCGAACCGTCTGCGGCGCCTGAGTGGTCGGCGGCGGGGGAGCAGCGACCATCGTCACGTTCGTCGAGGCCTCGGCATCCCGACGAATCACACCCTGAGACTCAACGGCTTTGACGGTGATCGTGGCTGACCCGTTGGAGGCGTCATTTGCGAGTTGGAAGGAGGCTTGGAGAGTGCCAGCTGCATCAACGCGCCTGCGCTCGCAGCCGTCGACGCACCTTAGTTTTCCGTTGTTCGAACTGACGGTGATGTCCACCGGGACTGCGTCGTCACCGAAGCTCAGCGAGTAACTCACGGTGGTGGTCTTACCCGCTTCAACAGCGCTCGGAGATGCCGAGACGTTATTGACGCTGGGGGCGGCGAGGGCGGGTGTGGCGGGGACCGCGAGCAGGGCACCCACGATCAGCGCCACAACCACACCGGCCCGCGTTTGCCAGGCTCGTCGGTGTGTTGACACGTCCACCGCCTTCCGGACTGACCTTCCGTGGCCGGCGGGGTGCCGGGCCGGGAACATCACGGTACGAATACGCCGTCGGCAACTATGCCTTGCCGGGGCGGATCGGCGCGACCCAGGGCCAGCGTGATGCGCGGCGCGGCGAGGCCGTATCGTCCCGGTGTGTCCTCTCCGTACATTAAGTCCGCCGCTGTCACGGCGGCGATGGCGGCGCTCGATGAGGGCCGCACACCCGAACGGACGGTCTTCCGTGCGGCGGTCAGGGCCTTGTTGACCACCCTCGCGGACCGTGCTCCCGGCCGATCGGTGGAGGTGCGTGTCCCACCTTACGGTGCAGTTCAGTGTGTTCCGGGGCCGCGACACACCCGCGGTACGCCGCCGAACACGGTCGAGATGGATCCGGAAACCTGGCTCGCGGTGGCTACCGGGCGACTCGTTTGGACCCAGGCGGTCACGGAGGGTCGCGTACGAGCGAGCGGAGGCCGGGCCGACCTCTCCCCGTACCTGCCCCTCGAACTGGAGTGACGCATGTTTCTGCTGACGTAAAGCGGTGACAATGTGACTGTATGTGGCGACTTGGATTCGCGTACACTGTCAGGCGACGACAGTGTGGTCCCGGCCGATCAGCGCGGAGCAGGCCCTTTGGCTCCGCGAGGCCAGTCCAGACCAGCAAGAGGGAGCGGCAGGTGCCCCGAGGCGACGGCCGGCTGAGCCACGACCTTGATCCCCAACGACCAGGCCCGCAGGACGCATGTGGCGTCTTCGGTGTCTGGGCGCCGGAGGAAGAGGTCGCCAACCTGACCTACTTCGGGCTGTACGCGTTGCAGCACCGGGGGCAGGAGGCGGCCGGGATAGCGGTCAGTGACGGCTCCGGCGTGGTGGTCTACAAGGATCTTGGCCTGGTGGCCCAGGTCTTCGACGAGCCGACGCTGGCCAGCCTGCGCGGCCACGTCGCGATCGGGCACACCCGATACTCGACCACCGGCGGATCGACCTGGGAGAACGCCCAGCCGACGATCCGTGCCACCAGTTCCGGCACGACCATCGCGCTGGCGCACAACGGCAACCTGGTCAACACCGCCGAGTTGCAGCGCGAGGTGACCGAGCGCGGCCTGACCACGGACGGTTCGACCAACGACACCTCGCTGGTGACCACGCTGCTGGCGGGCCGCCCGGATCTTTCCGTCGAGGCTGCCGCCCTGGAGGTACTGCCGCAGCTGCGGGGCGCGTTCAGCTTCGTCTTCATGGACGAGACCACCCTCTACGCCGCGCGGGACCCGCACGGGGTACGCCCGCTGGTGCTCGGCCGGTTGGAGCGGGGCTGGGTGGTGGCCAGCGAGACGGCGGCGCTGGACATCGTGGGTGCCAGCGTGGTCCGTGAGGTCGAGCCCGGCGAGCTGATCGCGATCGACGCCGAAGGGCTGCGGTCCACCCGGTTCGCCGCGCCCGAGCCCAAGGGCTGCCTTTTCGAGTACGTCTACATCGCCCGTCCGGACGCCACCATCGCCGGCCGCAACGTGCACGCGGCACGGGTGCAGATCGGCCGCCAGTTGGCCAGGGAACACCCGGTCGAGGCCGATCTGGTCATCCCGGTCCCGGAGTCGGGCACCCCGGCGGCGATCGGTTACGCCGAGGAGTCCGGCATCACCTACGGCGCCGGCCTGATGAAGAACCCGTACGTGGGGCGCACCTTCATCCAGCCGTCGCAGACCCTGCGTCAGCTGGGCATCCGACTCAAGCTCAACCCGCTGCGGCAGAACGTACGGGGCAAGCGCCTGGTCGTGGTGGACGACTCCATCGTCCGGGGCAACACCCAGCGTGCGATCGTCCGGATGCTCCGCGAGGCCGGCGCGCTGGAGGTGCACGTACGCATCTCCTCACCGCCGGTGTCCTGGCCGTGTTTCTACGGCATCGACTTCGCCACCCGGGCCGAGCTGCTCGCCAACGGCCTCGACAACGACGGCATCCGACGCTCCATCGGTGCTGACACGCTGGGCTACGTCTCGCTGCCCGGTCTGATCGCCGCGACCGAGCAACCGAAGACCCGCCTGTGCCGGGCGTGTTTCGACGGGGAGTATCCGATCGAGCTTCCCGTCGGCAACCTGATCGGTAAGCACGTTCTCGAAGGAATCGGCCGTCGGGTTGCCCACAACTCGGACGACGGTGATTCCACCGAGCAGCTCGTCCCTCCGCTCGTCGCCGCTGCGGGGGCCGACGACGATCTCAGCTCGGCGCGCCGCACCTCGCGCTCCGAGCTGAAGATGTCGGCGACCACAAACCGCCCGTAGCATCGCCCGGTTGCGGTCGGTCACCGTCGACCAGCAGCCGAGAACCACAAAGGGGAGAACCGTGACGCACGTGTCCGAGCGCAGCGGCGCAGGAAGCAGCCCGACCGGCGCTGGCGGCGACCGCCAGCCCTGGACTGCCGGCACCGGCCGCCAGGCTCGCAAACGTTCGGTCTCGTACGCGGACGCCGGCGTGTCGATCGAGGCGGGTGACCGCGCCGTCGAGCTGCTGAAGTCCAAGGTGAAGCAGACGCGTCGGCCGGAGGTGATGGGCGACCTCGGTGGCTTCGCCGGCCTGTTCCGGCTGGACACCACGAAGTACAAGAACCCGATCCTGGCGTCGTCCACCGACGGTGTCGGTACGAAGCTGGTGATCGCCCAGCAGATGAACATCCACGACACGGTCGGCATCGACCTGGTCGCGATGGTCGTCGACGACCTCGTCGCCTGCGGCGCGGAGCCGCTGTTCCTGCTGGACTACATCGCCACCGGCGAGGTCGTACCGGACAAGGTCGCCGAGATCGGCGCCGGTATCGCCGACGGCTGCCGATACGCGGGCTGCGCGCTGCTCGGCGGCGAGACCGCCGAGCACCCGGGCGTTTTGCGCCCGGACGAGTACGACATCTCCGCCACCGGCGTCGGCGTGGTGGAGGAGAGCGAGATCCTCAGCCCGGAGCGGGTCGAGGTGGGCGACGTGGTGATCGCCATGCGCTCGTCCGGTCTGCACTCGAACGGATACTCGCTGGTCCGGCACGTGCTGCTCGGCGCGGGGCGGATGCGGCTGGACGTGGTGATCGACGACTTCGGCCGGCAGCGCACGCTCGGCGAGGAACTGCTCACCCCCACCAAGATCTACGCCCAGGACTGCCTCAAGCTGATCGCCGAGGCCGAGGTGCGGGCGTTGGCGCATGTCACCGGTGGCGGCATCCCCGGCAACCTGGTGCGGGTTCTGCCCGAGAACGTGGACGCGGTGGTCAACCGCTCGACGTGGCGGCCGCAGCCGATCTTCGACCTGATCCAGTCCAAGGGCCGGATCGAGGACCCGGAGATGGAGGCGACCTTCAACATGGGCGTCGGCATGTTCGCGATCGTCTCGGCCGAGGACGCCGACCGGGCGCTGGCCACGCTGACCGGCCGGGGCGTCGACGCCTGGCAGGTGGGCGAGATCATCGAGGGCACCGGCGAGGTGCAGATGGTCGGTCAGCACACCCGCGGGTGAGATGAACTGATCGGCCGAGCACCTGATCCGGGCTTCACCCGAGCGGCCATTGCGGCCTAGCCTGAAGGGCACCCTCAACGCTGCGGGGCATGCCCTGCCGGGGTGTGCCCGGCAGCCTTCAACCGCTTCGAGGAGGGCGATGGCTGCACGGGGACGGTTATCGCATGGGATGCGCGGCCTGGCCGCCGTCCCGTCGTACGTCGTGATGCAGCCCACCACGCTCTGCAACCTCGATTGCGCCTATTGCTACCTGCCGTTTCGGGCCGCTGACCGGCGGATGCCGGTGGCGGTGGCGGAGGCGGTGGCCGCCTCCGTGAACCCCTGGGCGGTGTCGGCGCGGTTCTCGGTGGTCTGGCACGGCGGTGAGCCGCTCGCCGCCGGTCGGGAGCAGTTGGCTGCGCTGATGGCGCCGTTCGGCCCGGATGTGGAGCATCACGTCCAGACCAACGCCACGTTGATCGACGACGCGTGGTGCGAGTTCTTCGTGACGCACCGCGTGCGGGTGAGCGTGAGCGTGGACGGGCCCCGGGAGCGCAACGGTGATCGGGTCACCCGGGCGGGCCGGCCGGCGTACGACCGGATCGTTCGTGGTGTGGCGGCGTTACGCCGGCACGCCCTGCCGTTCTCGGCGCTTGCGGTGGTGAACGACCCGGCACCTGGCCGGGCGGCGGAGTTGTACGACTACTGCCTCGACCTCGGCTGCGAGGTGCTCGGTGTGAACATCGAGGAGACCGAGGGAGTCAACAGGCGTGACAATGTCCACGACCCGGCTGTGGTGACCGGGTTCTGGGCGGAGCTTGTGGCCGCCTGGCGGCGGAAGCCGCAGATTCATCTGCGGGAGGTCGAGTGGTCGCTGCGGTACGCCGCAGCGGTGCTGGACGGCACTGCCGATGATCTTCTGCCTCGTCGGCTCGACCCGATCCCGACCATCGCCCACGACGGCTCGGTGGTGGTGCTGTCGCCCGAGCTCGCCGGCTTCACCGACCCGCATTACGGCGATTTCAGCAGCGGAAACGTGCTCACCACCCCACTGCACGCGATCCTCGCCGAGGCGGAGCGCACGAACTGGGTCGGCGAGTTCCTGACCGGGGTGGAGGCGTGCCGTTCGTCCTGCCCCTACTTCGGATTCTGTGGCGGGGGCCACGCGGCGAACCGGTACTTCGAGCTGGGGCGTTTCGACGGTACGGAGACCGAGCACTGCCGCAACAGCAAGATCCGCCTACTGGAGGGAGTGTTGGAGCATGCCCGAAACCATCAGTCACCGGGAGTCTGAGCGAGCGACAGGAGAGGAGACCGACCAGGTCGTCTCCCGGGTGCGGGAGGCCGCAGCCGGGCTCGCCGCGTTACTGCACGAGGCCGATGTCGCGCGACAGTCACGGGCGGAGGTGACGGGTGGCGACGGCGCCAGCGCGGTCTGCGCCTGGAATCACTTCGAGAACATCCCGACGTTCTACAACTGGAACAACCGGCCACGCTGACCGGGCTGAACCAAGGGCCTGCCACGGTGCCGGAGCAACTTCCGGGCGTGGCAGGCCCTTGGATCGTCGGGTGTTACGCCGCCTAGCGGGCACATACGTGAGCACGCGGGGAGTTACCGCGTGCTCAGATGTGACCGGGGGTCAGCGGGTCGGACGGACCCACTTGTCCGGGTCGTCCTCGGCATGGTCCTCGTCGTCGTCGACGTACTCTTTGTAGTCGTCGTCGAAGTTGCGGTCCGACTTACCGCCGCCGCCGAGTTCTCGCTGCAAGGCGGCGAGGTCGGTGTTCGGGGAGTGGTACTTCAACTCCCGCGCCACCTTTGTCTGCTTGGCCTTAGCACGGCCGCGCCCCATGGCTCGACCCCCTCGCACAGAATGCGGGGCAGCCCGAAGGCGGGCCCCGATGACGTCAGGCATCTCTCGTGGCTCTTACGGTACATGGGGATGCCACCGTTCGGCACCTCGGGTTACCGTCGACCGCCACCGCGCGTTGCGGTCGTGCGGTCGTCACCCATTGTACCCGGTAAGGAGCGATGCCGGGAACGGTCGTGACACGGGGCGAAACCTCACGAATGCGTCGTATTTTCAGCTTAGCCGGGATCGGTCGTCGAGGGCGGGTCCGACCGACCCGCCCTCGACGGCGAGTCGTCAGCGCAGATGGATCGCGCGCAGCCGGCCGATCTCAGCCATCCGCCGTTCGGCCAGCCGGTCGGCCGCCACCGCTGGAGGCACGCCATCGGAGTCGGCGAGCCGGAGGATCTCCCGAGTGGTGTCGTAGATCCGGGTGGCGCGCAACTTGGCCCGATCGAAGTCGAAGCCCTCGATCTCGTCCGCGACCTGGATCACACCGCCGGCATTCACCACGTAGTCGGGGGCGTAGAGGATGCCACGGTCGGCGAGCAGCTTCTCGACGCCGGAGTGGGCGAGCTGGTTGTTGGCCGCGCCGGCGATCACCTTCGCGCGCAACGCCGGCACCGTGTCGTCGTTCAACGCTCCGCCGAGCGCGCACGGGGCGTACACGTCGATGTCGGCGGCGACCAGCGCGGAGGCGTCATCGATCAGCGAGACCTGCGGGTAGGTCGTCCGGGCCCACTCCAGGGCCTGCGGGTTGACGTCGGTCGCGACCACCTCGGCGCCGTCTTCGACCAGGTGGCCGACCAGGTACTTGCCGACCTTGCCCAGACCCGCGACGCCGACCCGCCTGCCGTGCAGCGTCGGTACGCCCCAGACGTGCTCGGCCGCCGCCCGCATGCCCTGGAAGACGCCCCAGGCGGTGAGGATCGAGGAGTCGCCGGCCCCGCCGTGCTCGACGCTGCGGCCGGTGACGTACCGGGTCTCGCGGGCGATCACGTCCATGTCCGGTACGTACGTGCCGACGTCGCAGGCGGTGTAGTACCGGCCGTTCAGCGACTCCACGAAGCGGCCGTACGCGCGCAGCAGCGCCTCGGTCTTGATCTGCTCCGGATCACCCCAGATGACCGCCTTGCCGCCGCCCAGGTCCAGACCTGCGAGGGCGTTCTTGTACGCCATGCCGCGAGACAGGTCGAGGACGTCCGCGAGGGCCGCCTCCTCGCTGGCGTACGGGTAGAAGCGGGTACCACCGAGCGCGGGGCCCAGCGCGGTGGAGTAGATGCCGATGATCGCCTTCAGGCCGCTCTGCTTGTCCTGGCAGAACACGACCTGTTCATGACCGGTGGATTCCGGGTCGTCGGTGCTGGCGAATACGCCCATGACTGGCTCCTGTGTCGGCGGGCGCCCTTGTGGGACGCGGACCTGGTCTACGCCGGCGGGGATGCTGCCGGTGCTGCGAGCCTAGTATCGGTCGACCTCGGGCTGCTTCCGCCAGCACGCTGTCTCGTCCAGCGGGCACCCGCCGTCCGCCAGCCATGATGACGCCGAGCAACGCTCGGCTTGCGATTCGTGGGAGGATCGCGCCGTGCCGTCGCTCTTCGCTTCATACCTGCGCGTGTACGAGCCGTTGACCGCCTTCGACCGGGACCGCCAGGCGTACTGGCGACGCTACGTCGAGCAGGGGCGAGCAGTGGCGCCGGTGGAAGGGCCGGGCCGGCAACGGACCTCGGTGATCGAGGCGCTGGGCGCCGGTTGGACCCGGCTGCCCGACCTGCCCGAAGAGGCGTACGTCCTGGAGACCGACGAGACGCTGCTGGTGTGCCCGTGGAACCTGCGGATCCGGGTGGCCGAGGCGGCGCTGAGCGCGCGGGACGGAGTTCCGCCGGTGCTGGCGGACGCGTTCGTCCCGCCGGTGCTGGCCGGGCAGGCCAAGGCGGTGGTGGAGGACTGGCGCAGCGGAGCCCGGGTGCTGGAGCGCGGTGTGCCGCGGGTGCACGAGCAGATCGCCACCTGGGGTGTGCCGCTGCGCTGGTTCGTGCTGTTCGAGGCGGAGGAACGGCACCATGTCACCGCGCCGGGGCGCCGGGCACTGCGGTTTCGGACGGAGATCTCCAAGGCCCGGCGTCGCTCCTCACGGGCATTGTCGGTACTGCGCAAGTCGGTCGGGGACGCGCCGATCACCGAGGCGGTCGAGGAGGCTGCCCGGTGGCTGGAGGAGTTCCACCCGCGATCCGTGGTCGAGTTGGACTACGGCGGGTTGGTCGACCTGCTCTCGGACGAGACCTTGGCGGACGACGATTCGCCGGAACTGGTCGCGGCGGGACTGGCCGGGTTGTCCCAAGGCGAGGCGGAGGAGGCCTCCGCGGCATACGACAAACTGGTCGCTCGGTGGCGTGCCGTGCAACTTCTGGAGCGGTGTAACTAGTCCGACATTGTCCAAGCAACTAATGCGGCATTGTCCAAAAATGTCAGTTCACAATCTGAGGTTCCTTCGTAGTTGATGCATCACGAACCGTGATCATGAGTCCGAATAAGGTAGTTTCTGGCGTGTAATAGTCGCATAAATCGGGCATGGTTCATCCGTCCGTCTAGGGACGTTCGGCCGTTCGGCCCATGTCGGACATCGGGGACTAGCCGGACCATGGGAGACGCGTCGGCCGGCGGGACCCCGGCCGATGTCTATACATGTGGAGGAGTGACCGATGGCATCGCGAACGCACGAACCAGAGCCGCTACTTACACCGGCCGAGGTGGCGTCGATGTTCCGTGTCGACCCGAAGACGGTGACCCGTTGGGCGAAGGCTGGCAAACTGAGCGCCATCCGGACCTTGGGCGGCCACCGTCGCTACCGGGAGTCGGAGGTCAGAGCGCTGTTGCAGGGACAGATTCCGCAGCAGCGCCAAGGGGACTGACCGGTCGACAGATAACAGAGCTGAGCTGAAGGGCGGCGGATCTACGATCCGCCGCCCTTCAGCATGTCCGGGCTCAGCGGCTTTGGGGTTCAGCGGCCTGAGCTCAGCGGCCTCTTGGGCGGTTCAGCGGCCTCTGGTTCAGCGGTGGCCCGTGACGCAGCGGTCAGCTCGGGCTGGTCAGTTCGAGCCGGATGCCGACCGTCCCGCCCTGCCCGCGACGCAGCCGACTGCCGAGCAGGGTCAGCCGGCCGATCATCCGGTACTTCTGCTTGATCAGGCCACGGATGCGCTCGGTGGCACCAGGGTCGTAGAGGGTCGCTCGGGCGGGAACCGCCGCGCCATGCGGCCGGCCACGGACGTCGCACGGCGCCACCGTGACCTCCCCGCTGCGCCGGATTCGTTTCACCTTGCCGGCGTCCGAAACGGTCCACACCGCCAGGGCGTCACCGTCGCGGACCGCCCAGACCGGGGTCGGCACCGCTCGGCCGTCCTTACGGAAGGTCGTGAGGAGGATGTATTTCTCCGCCGCGAGGCGGTCCAACGTGGTCACCCCCTCAGCGTACGGGCGCCGGGCGGGTATGAGCAGGCCGATAGCGTGGCGGATGTGACGGGAGAACCACGAACAGGTGACGTCTTCGGGGAACTGCTGCGCGACGCGCTGGCCGTGGCTACCGGGGTCGGTCCACGACCGCTGGCCGGCGGGCGCGTACCCCGCCCGGTCATCGAGATCATCGAACGGGACGACGGACTGGTCAACGGGGCGCCGGCCGCGCAGTACCTCGAAGGGCCGCAGGAGTGGCAACCGCACGACCATCGGGCGGTGGACCGGGTACGCGGCGCCACGCTGGACATCGGCGTCGGTGCCGGGCGGATCGCGCTGCTGCTCCAGGAACGCGGCGTACCGGTCACCGGACTGGACGTCTCACCCGGCGCGCTCGCGGTGTGCCGCCGTCGGGGCGTCCGGGAGCTGGTGCACGGCACCGTGGACGAGCATGCGGCGAGCGGACGGCGCTACGACACGTTCCTGATGCTCGGCAACAACCTTGGGCTGCTGGAGGGCCGCGAACGGGCGCCCGCGTTCCTCGCCGCGCTGGCGGCGATGGCGAACCCCGGGGCGCAGGTGATCGCCCAGGGCACCGATCCGTACGGCACGCGCGACCCGGTGCACACGGGCTACCACGAGCACAACCGGTGCCGGGGCCGCCTCGGTGGGCAACTGCGGCTGCGGTTGCGCTACCGCGAGCTGGCCACTCCCTGGTTCGACTACCTGGTCTGCTCCCCGGACGAACTGGCCGACCTGGTCCGGGGCACTGCCTGGCGACTGGCCGACATCGACGACCGCGACGCGCCGTACTACCTCGCCACGTTGCAGCTGCCCGGCTGAGCGGGCCGGAACGTTAACAGGGGCCCCCTGCTATACCGGAGGCGTTAACAGGGGGCCCTTCCTTACAACTCAGACCTGGACGGTGGGCGGGAGTTGCTCCGGGGGGAGGCCGCCGTCGCCGTCGACGACCTCGTCGGGCTGGCCGTCCTCGTCGATGTCGACCATCGTGACGTCCACTTTGCCGTCGCCGTCGGTGTCGAACTGGAACAGGTCGGCCTTGCCGTCGCCGTCGGTGTCGACCACCCAGACGTCGGTGCGGCCGTCGTTGTTGGTGTCGGCGCGCAGCAGCTCGATGCGCTCGTCGCCGCGCGTCTCGACGGTCTCCTCGGCCCCCGTGCCGGTCTCCGGTGCCTGGCTCATCAGCTCGTCCCTTCCCTTGGTTGTCAGCGGTCCCTACCCGATCCCGCCCGCCCCCACGCACGCGACGATGATCGGTGCTGCATAGGGTCGCACCATGATTGAGCGGAGGGTACGGACCGGCTCCGGCGTGGCGGCGATCCCGCACGCCAACGCCCCTGCGGGAGCCGAGGACCGTCACGGTGCGGTGGTGCGTCGATGACTGAGCGATTCGTGGTGGTCGGCGCCGGCACGATGGGTCTGGGCATCGCGTACGTGGCAGCTGGTGCCGGTTACGCGGTGGAACTGGTCGAGGTCGATCGGGCCCGGGGTGGCGCGGCCGTCGAGCGGCTCGCCCAACTGTGGGACCGGGCCGTGCAGCGCGGCAAGCTGACCGCCGAGCAGGCCGCCGCCAACCAGGCCGCGATCACCCTGCGGGCCGGGCTCGGCGAGGTCGCCGTGGCGCCGGCTGTGATCGTGGAGGCGGTACCGGAACGGCTGGAGCTGAAGCGGGCGGTGCTGGCCGAGGCGGAGCAGCTGGAACCGGCCCTGTTGGGCAGCAACACCTCCAGCATCCCCATCGCCGACCTCGCCGGTGGGCTGGCCAGACCCGAGCGTTTCTGTGGGCTGCACTTCTTCAACCCGGTCTGGGCCATGGCGCTGCTGGAGATCGTGGTCGGCCCGGCCACCGCCCCGGAGACCACCGCGGCGGCCCGCGTGCTCGCCGACCGGCTGGGCAAGGACCCCGTCGTCGTACGCGACATGCCCGGCTTCGCCACCTCCCGACTCGGGGTCACCCTCGGGCTGGAGGCCATCCGGATGGTCGCCGACGGGGTGGCCAGCCCGGCCGACATCGACAAGGCGATGGTGCTCGGCTACCGGCACCCGGTCGGCCCGCTGGAACTGACCGATCTGGTGGGCCTGGACGTGCGCCTCGACATCGCCCGTACCCTTCAGGCCGCGTACGGTGACCGGTTCGCACCGCCGCCGCTGCTGGTGGAGCTGGTCGCCGCAGGCCGGTTGGGTAAGAAATCCGGCCAGGGCTTCTATCACTGGGTCGACGGCGTCCGCTCGGGCGGCACCGCGCTGGAAGACCCGACCCCGCAGCCCACCGCGGGCCGTGCGGCGCCTGACTCGACGCCGGACGCCGAGCCGGGAGCGACGCGATGAGCGCCGGACTGCGGGTCGAGGAGCGGCCGGACCGACTGGTGGTCACGCTCGACCGGCCGGAGAAGCGCAACGCCATCGACGCCGACCTCATCGCCGCGCTGCACGAGGTCTGCGCCGAGTTGGAGGCCCGCCCTCGGATGCTGCTGCTGACCGGCGGCACCGACGGGATCTTCGCGGGCGGTGCCGACATCGCCCAACTGCGTGAGCGAGGCCGGCTGGACGCTCTCGCCGCGATCAACTCGGCCGCCTTCGCCCGGATCCGGGCGCTACCGATGCCGACCGTGGCGGCCGTCGACGGTCCGGCGCTCGGCGGTGGCGCCGAGCTGGCGTACGCCTGTGATCTGCGGGTGTGCACGGAGCGGGCGGTGTTCGGTCAGCCGGAGGTGCGGCTGGGCATCCTGGCCGGTGCCGGTGCGACGCACCGTCTGCCGGCGTTGGTCGGTGAGGCACGGGCCAAGGAGCTGCTGTTCACCGGGCGGCGGGTGGACGCCGCGGAGGCGCTGCGGATCGGGCTGGTGAACCAGGTGGTGGGTGCCCCGGACGAACTGTTGCCGGCAGCCCACGAGCTGATCGACGAGATGGCCAAGGGCTCGGCGTTGGCGCTTCGGTTGACCAAGCTCGCCGTCGACGCTCCGCCGGCCGCACACCCGCAGCTGGACCTGGTCAGCCAGGCGGTGCTCTTCGAGGACGAGGAGAAGCGCCGTCGGATGACGGAGTTCCTCGACCGGCGGCGCGGACGCTGAGCAAGCCGGAAACGGCCGCACCGACAAACGTCGGTGCGGCCGTCGCGCATCGGTTGCCCGGACCGGGAAACCGATGCTGGAGCGGCCGGAGCGGTACCGGCCGCGCGGCTCAGCGGCCCAGGGCCGCCAGCGGTACGTTCGCGTCCGCGAGCGCCCGGACGACGGCGGCCGACTCACCGAAGCCGATGATCAGGATGGCGTCGGCACCGAAGTCCTTGATCTCCTTGGCGCCGTCTCTAAAGTCGATCGGCGCGGCGTTGGCGTCCTCGCCGGGCTGGTAGCCGAGTAGCCGCACCTTGTCGCCGCCGAACCCGGCCCGTTCCAGCTCGGCCCGGACGATGTTCTGCAGACCCTCACCGTAGGAGTCCTTGCGGGCCACGATAGCGATCTTCTGCGGGCCGTCCCGGAGAATCACGTCGGCCAGCGCCCGCCCCTGGAGCCCGTCCGGCGGTGCCGTACGGAAGTAGAGGCCCCGGTCATCGGCGTCAGTCAGGCTTGCCGCCGTGTTCGACGGGGAGAACAGAATCCGCCCCGCCTGCACCACGTCCTCCAGGACGGCAGCGGAGATCCCGGAGCCACCGGCGCCGATGATCACATGGACCCCGGCGTCGACATGCCGGGCCACGGTCTCCTTGGCGATCGCCGGGTTGGTGCCGTCGTCGCCGTCGACCCAGACCACCTCCTCGCCGAGTACCCCGCCGGCCGCGTTGATCTCCTTGATCGCCAGCGCCGCTCCGGCGGCCAGCGGCGGGTAGGCGATCGCGAGGTCACCGGTCTTGGGCAGCAACCCGCCGAAGACGAGCGGCGCGTCGGCGGACTGGGTGCTCCCGCGCGGCGGTCGCTTGCTGCTCGCGGCGGACTCGTCACCGGCGCCGACGAATTCCGTCTTGGCGTCGTTGAGCTGCTGCCCGTCGAAGTGCTGGGTGGCGTAGCTGGCGGTCGCCGGCTCACCGGCGTCGGTGAACCCGGCCCGGGTGATCGAGACGCTGCGGTACTCGATGTCCCTACCGTCGCGGATCAGCCCCAGACACTGGTTCACCGTGCCGCAGCGGGTGCCGTCGTTGGTGACACCGACGATCTGCTTGGCGATGGCCGCCGGATCGGTGGTGCCGGCGACCTCCGCGGCGAGCGCACTGATCACTACCGCGTCGTACGCCTCGGCGGCATAGAGGAAGCCGGTCAACTTCGGATCCACGGACAGTAGCCGCTTCTTGAAGGCCTCCGGCAGCGGTGTGAGCGGGATCGTGCCCTTCATGCCATCGACCAGATTGGCGCGATCTCCCAGCTCGTCCGCGTACGAGTTGGACATGTTGCCGTCGGTGCCGTAGAGGCGCACCTGTTGGGCAGTCGCCTCCTCGGGCTGGTCATCCCCGCAGGCGCTGGTGGCGAGCAGGACCGTGGCGCAGACCGCCATGACGGCGCTCCGCGTGCCGCGTGACATGTGCATTGTCGTCCTTCCTCCGCGAAGGTCCGCTGCGCAGACTAGCGTGCCTTGGCGGGCGGCGGGACCGTGGAGGTCCGTCTATCCGCAGGTCGCCTTCGGTGTGCACGGAGAGTGACGGCCCGAGTTTCCTTGACCGGCCCTCCTACTGTGCGGTGCGTGACCGACTCGCCACAGCAGATGTTTGCCGACGCCACTGCGATCCTCAGTTCGGCGCTCGACGGAGACTCCGATGCCGTGGTGGGGACCTTCGACGCGGTCGTCGACCGTGACGGCCTGGCCGGTGCGTACGACGTGGCGTGGTGCCTGGCCGCGACCATGGTCGGTGATCCGGTGCCACCGGGGGCGTGTGCGCTCGACTTTCCTGGCATCGACCAGGCCGAGTACGACGCTCGATGGGTGGCTCGCTTCGTCAGCGCGTACGCCAACTCCGACCTGGAGACGGCACGAGCGCTGTTCGGCGCGGCGGCGGCTGACGGGCTGTTGCCGGAATGTCTGCTCACCCTCGCCGGTTCGACCATCGCCACCCTGCGGCAACGAGCCACCTGAGCCGCTTACGCGGTCGGGCCGGCGCAGGCGCCTGCGCGGTCGGGGCCAGCCGGGCGAACCTCATGCCGCGTCGTCGACCACCGTCGCGGCAAATCGGGACAGCAGTTCGTGCCAGCCGGCGGTGAGCGCCTGCCGGTAGCCCTCGGCTGCATCGCCGTGTCGGTCGAAGTGCCGGTGCGTGACCTCGACCAGGGTGCCTGCTGCCGTCGGTGTGAGATGCATCTCGACCTCGCTGGCCCGTGCCGGGTCGGGCACCGGTACCCGATCCGGGCCGATCTGCCAGGTGAACCAGGCGACGGGGTGGATCCCAGATCAGCACCCGACCCCAGTCGTTACGGAAGCCGTAGGGGCCGATCTCGTAGAGCATCCCACCGGCCCGGGGCTCCATGCCCAACTCGGCGAGCACGCCCGGGCCGGACCAGGTGTACTCCGTCACCCACCAGTCGGTGAGTCGCGTGGTGAAAGCCTCGTACGCGGCTTCCACGGATGCGGGAACCAGCAGAGTGCTGCGCAGCGCGAACCGCTCATGCTCCTGTCGGATGTCGGTTGGATCGGCTGGCCCGTCTCCCATACGCCCGGACCATACCGGCTGGTGCCAGGCAGCGCAGCTTGCTCCGACGCCCCCCTGCACCACCCCGGCCCTGCCCACGTCACCGACCGCTCCCCTGCGTAGGTCTGCGGGCAAGCAGGCAGGCCTGCGGTCGGTCGGCGAAGGCGGCGAGCATCCCCCGGCCGAGCGCATCGGCGGCGAACCGCGCCGGTGCGATCCCGACGTAGTCATCGGCGACCCGGTCGTACGACTCACGGATGGCACTCAGGTAGGCGGGATCGACCATGGCGGTGACGGTAGCGGAGATTTGACCCGTCACTGGATGATGGGCCGCGTGAGCGTCGCTGATCCGGACCCGCTGTGGAGTGCCCTTCGCCTGGTGATCGTGATCCTCGGCCTCGCGTTGCTGGCCTTCGGTGTCGGTGTCGCCGTATCGCGCCGGTTTCCCGTGGCCTGGGTGCGGGTTACTCGTCTGGGGGCAACCCAACAGTCGCAGCCAGTCCGCATCGGCGGGAGTCAGGCGCTGCTCGGCGGCTGCTTGCTGGCCCAGCAGGCACCGTTCCTCATCCCGATGCCCTCGGCGGCGGCAAGAGCACTGTTCGCGTTGGCCCTGCTTCTTGCCGGGACTGCGATGGGTTGGTACGTCTGGCGACGGGACTAGCTGATCCTGCGACAACGCAACACACTGACAAACGCAGCGCGCCGACCGGCGTTTCCGCTGGTCGGCGCTGCAATAGCCCGGCGAAAGGCTATGTGGCCAGGGGCGGGGTCGAACCGCCGACCTTCCGATTTTCAGTCGGACGCTCGTACCAACTGAGCTACCTGGCCGTGGTGCTCGGGTCATGTTACCCGGCTGGCGGGGTAACCGCCGAATGGGTCACATACCCCGATACGCAGAACGCCGCGCGTGGTGCGCGCGGCGTCAGCGCTTGCGGTCCTGACGGGACTTGAACCCGCGACCTCCGCCTTGACAGGGCGGCGAGCACTCCAACTGCTCCACAGGACCTAGCTGGTGTTGCCTCCGGCCGAAGCCGGACCGTGCCCCCAACGGGATTCGAACCCGTGCTACCGCCTTGAAAGGGCGGCGTCCTGGGCCGCTAGACGATGAGGGCGGCCCCGCCATCATTGCACATTCGCAACTCTGTGCGGACTTGCTCCCATCCGGCCCCGCCGGAGGCTTGGAAAGCATACGTGATGTCTCACCGGACGACCAAACCGGTATGCCCTCAGCCGTAGAAGCTCCTGAAACCGCAGGTCAGAGGGGGTCTAGCGGAGCCGGGTGACGCCGTGGTCGCGCTTCAGGGCGGCGATCACCTTCGGGCAGGCGGCGAGTGTGGCAGCCCGATTGCCGCCCCCGTCGTGCAGCAGGACCACCGCGCCGGGCCGGGCAGCCTGCCGTACCCGCTTCTCGATCGTGGCGGCGGTCGGTCGGGCCCAGTCCTGCGGGTCGACCGTCCAGTGCAGCGATCGCATGTCCAACTGCTTGGCCACCTTGACCACCTCGGCGGTCCACCGGCCGCCTGGCTGCCGGTAGTACGGCACCTTCGCGTCGGGCACCGCGCGTCGGATCTCCCGGTTCGTCCGGGTCAGGTCGGCGCGGATCTCACGGATCGGTCGCCGGGCCAGGTCCAGGTCGTGGTTCCAGCTGTGGTTGCAGAGCTGGTGTCCCTCCCGGGCGATCCGCCGGACCAGTTCGGGGTGTTTGCGGACCTGCGTACCCACCACGCAGAAGGTGGCCTTGACCTTGGCGGCCTTCAGCAGGTCCAGCACCTTCGGTGTCCAGGCCGGGTCCGGGCCGTCGTCGAAGGTGAGCGCCACCTTCTTGCCCCCGGTGGTGCGTACCAGGCCGGCCGGCAGTTTGGCCGGCAGTGCCCGCAACCTGGGCTTGGGTGAGACGGTGGGGCTCGGCGTGGCAGCCGCCTCCGGCGGCAGGGCGGCCGACGGAGGCGGGCTGGTGGGCGTCGAGGTGGGTGCTGAGGAGCCCGGGCCGCAGCCGGTCAGCAGGAGGAGAGCCAGGCCGGTGAGCCAGGCGACTAGCACGCGAGGACGCATCGTTCGCTCCCGAGAGGGGTTCGGGTACGCAAACCACGACGCTAGTTCACCCCTTTTCGGTGGATAGCGGCGGGTAGGGGGAAGCGGACGGGGTCAGGATGCGGCGGACCGGTCCAGCGAGTCGCGTACGGCGATGGCGAGCGAGACCGCCTCGGCCAGATCACCGGGGTGGGCCACCCCGGCGGGCAGGGTGTCGACCTGCCAACCCGGCCCTGCGGCAAGGACCAGCAGTGGGCGGCGTGGTGCGGTGAGCAGCGCGCTGAGTTGGGCCGGGTCGGCGGTGGCCCGGGTGTGTGACCAGATCATCACGGCCGCCGGTCCGGTCCGATCGATGGCATCCAGCAAAGCGGTCACCGGCACCCGGGCGCCGAGCAACCGATGATTGACGCCGACCTCGGCGAGCGCCGCCGCGAGCGCCTCCAACGGCAGGCTGTGCTGCTCCTCGTCGGCGCAGGAGAGCAGGATGCGGGGTGGTTGCCCAGCGGGGGCGGGGCGGGCCGCCACGACTGTCGCGAACGCCGCCGACACGCACCGCGAGATCAGGTGCTCCACCTCGATCAGTGCGGCGGTCGCGGCATGCCGCTCGCCGATGCCGACCAGCACCGGACGGAGCAGGCGGTTCCAGGTGTCGACCACCCCGTCGGTGGCGATCGACCGGGCGATGGTTTCGCTGATCGCCTCGGCATCCAGCCGCATCGCCGCTCTGGCCAGGCCGCGAGCCACCGGCCCGGCCCGGTGCACCGGGATGGTCGCGCCGCCGCCGGCCCGTGTGTTTGCCGACGGGACCGGGCGGGGGGCACGGGCGGACACCGGTTCCGGTGCCTGCCGGGCCCAGCGGGCCGCCTCCGCAGGGCTGACCCCCTCGGCGGTGAGCCGCCTCATGATCTCCAGCCGGGCCAGGTCGGCCGTGGTGTAGCGCCGGTGGTGCCCGGGGACGTGTTGGCTCGGCCCGAGACCGTACCGCTGGTGCCAGGTGCGCAGCGTGGTGACCGCGATACCCAACCGTCGGGCGACCGCCCCGGCGCTCAGCGCCTCATCGACCACCCGACCGCTCCGACGCGTCGCTGGCCGGCAGCCCGGTCGGGCCTGACGGGTGCAGCAGCCGGTCCAACACCCCGCCCAGCCACGGGGCGTACGACTCGGGCTCATCGATCAGCTGGGCGGCCAAGGTCACCGGATCCGCCCAGCGGAGTTCGGCGACCTCCGACGACTCCGGGTGCAGCTGTGCGTCCGGCCGGAACTCACCGCGCAGGACGTGGTCGTACTCGACCTCGATTCGTCCGGTGGTCGGATCCTCGGCCCGGTAGATGTGGACACCGACCTCGGTGAGCGGCACCGGGCCGACGCCCAGTTCCTCGTCGAGCCGGCGGTTGGCGGCCTCGGACAGGGTCTCGCCCGGCTGCGGATGGCCGCAGCAGGAGTTGGCCCAGCGCAACGGGAAGCGGGTCTTCGTCGCGGCTCGGCGCTGGAGCAGCACCCGACCGTCCGGGGCCACCAGCAACACCGAGAACGCACGATGCAGTCGGCCTGGTGGCTGGTGGGCCTCGGCCACGGTGGTCGAGCCGACGGGCTGACCCGTCTCGTCCACCAACTCGACCAGATGGCTCTCCCGGGACGGGGACATCAGTGCATTCCTCTGTTCGCGACTGCTGGGCTCGGCTGCGCTGCGCCGCATGACCTCATTGACCTGCTCCGGTGATCCGGCTTGCGGCGAGCTTGCCGGAGATGAGCACCATAGGTACTCCGACGCCGGGCTGTGTACCCGAGCCGACGAACACCACGTTGGACAGCGACCGGTGCAGGTTCGCGGGCCGGAACGGACCGGTCTGGAACAGGCTGTGCGCGGCGGCGAACGGCGTGCCCGCCGCCATGCCCTGTTCCGCCCAGTCCGCCGGGGTGATCGCCTGGAGCACCTCGACGCCCGCGCCGAAGCCGACGTAGCCGCGTTCCTCAAGGGTGGCGATCAGGTCATCGGTGTAGTGGGCGGTGAGGTCGCCGCACCAGTCGAACGGCGCCCGGTCGAGGTTGGGCACGGGCGCGAGCACGTAGTAGGTGTGCCGACCGGCGGGCGCCACCGCCGGATCCGTCCGGCTCGGGTTGGTGACCAGCAGGGACGGGTCGCTCATCAGCTCGCCGCGCCGGATGACCTCGTCGAAGGTGCCCTTCCACGCGCGGCCGAAGTGGATGTTGTGATGGGCGATCCGTCCGTACCGCTGGGTCGAGCCGACGTGCAGCACGACGCAGGACGGCGAGTAGGCCAGCCGGCGCTGGTGGGCCGGCGGGAGCAGGTCGCGGTAGGCCACCGGCAGATCGGGGTTGAGCACCACCGCGTCCGCCGGGACGAACTCGCCGTCGGCGGTCAGCACCCCGGTGGCTCGCCCGTTCGCGGTCTCCACCCGGGTCACCGTGGTGCCGTACCGGATCCGTACGCCGTGCTTCTCCGCAGCCCCGGCCAGCGCGCGGGAGACCGCGTGGATGCCGCCGCGCGGGAAGTAGACCCCGGCCACCGAGTCGAGGTACGCGATCACGGCGTAGATGGCCAGCGCGTCGTGCGGCGCCAGGCCGGCGTACATCGCCTGGAAGGAGAAGATCCGTCGGGTACGCGGGTCGCGGAAGAACTGATCGATCTTGGTTTGCAGCCGCCGGAAGGCGCCGGTGGCCATCAGCTTGAGCAGGTTGGCGTTGAGTAGATCGGTGGGCGCGTCGAAGTTGCGCTCGATGAAGTCGGCCCGCTCCAGCCGCCACAGGTTGCGCGCGAAGTCGACGAACCGCAGATAGCCGTCGGCCTCCCGGGGGCCGCAGACCCGGGAGATCTCCGCCGCCATCCGGGCGGTGTCGGTGATCACGTCCAGCGTCGACCCGTCCGGGTAGTAGGCCCGGTAAGCCGGATCGAGGGGAACCAGGTCGAGCCAGTCGGTCAGCTCCTCGCCGACCGCGCCGAGCGCCTCGGCGATGAGGTCGGGCATGGTGAGCACGGTCGGGCCGGTGTCGAACTCGTAGCCGTCGACGCTGAGCCGGCCAGCCCGGCCGCCCGGCACCGGCTCGCGTTCCAGCAGCGTCACCTGCCGGCCGCTGCCGGCCAGGTGCAGGGCACAGGCCAGACCGCCGAGGCCGGCCCCGACAACCACCACTCGGTCCGTACGTCCGGAGACGGTCCGTGCCGGCGACCACTTTCCGCCCATCATGCCCTCCGGTCGGTAGCTGCGCTGGCGAGGCCGAACAGCGCGGTACGGGCGGTCTCGTCGATGGTGACGGTGGCGAGCGCGGCCAGTGCGTCCTGGACCCGCTCGTCGATCATCCGCTCGATCCGGCCGACCGCGCCGGTGTCGAGCACGATCTCGGCCAACCGGGCCACCTCGGGCTCACCCGCCAGCGAGCCGGTGCCGTTCAACGCCCGGCGCTGGGCCGGCGAGGCCAGCTCACGGGCCAGCATGAGCAGGGCGGTCGGCTTGCCGGTGCGCAGGTCGTCGCCGGTCGGCTTGCCGGTGGTGATCGGGTCGCCGTAGACGCCGAGCAGGTCGTCGCGGAGCTGAAAGGCTTCCCCGACGGCGAGCCCGTAGCGGGTGTACGCGGTGGCCAGCGGGGCGTCGTCGTCGACCCCGGCCAGGGTGGCACCGAACAGCAGCGGGCGCTGGACGGTGTAGCTGGCGGTCTTGTAGCGGGCGACCCGCAGTGCCCGGTCGACCGACCAGCTCTCCGGATCGGTCTCACCGAGGAGGTCGAGGTACTGCCCGGCGATCGTCTCCACCCGCATCCGGTCGTAGCCGCGGCGTACGTCGAGCAGTCGGTTCGCAGGTAACGCGGCTCGGGCCAGCAACTGGTCGGCCCAGACCAGGCAGAGATCCCCGATCAGCACCGCGACCGCCTCGCCGAACCGGCCGGAGTCGCCGTTGCGCCCAGCGGCCGCGTGCTGGGCGGCCACGGCCACGTGGGCGGTCGGCCGTCCCCGACGGGTGGCGGAGGCGTCCATCACGTCGTCGTGGACCAGGGCGAAGGTGTGCAGGAGTTCCAACGTGGCCAATGCGGGCAGCACCCTGTGCAGCGGTTCGTCGCTGTTGGCCGCGCCGCGCCATCCCCAGTAGGCGAAGGTCGGGCGGACCCGCTTGCCGCCGGCGAGGACGTAGTCGCGGGCCGTGGCGGCGAAGCCACCCATTGCCGGATCGACCGCGCCCAGCGCGTCGACTTCGGCGTTGAGGAATTCGGCGAGGGTCGTCTCGACCGCGGTGACGAGATCCTGCGTGTACGCAGCCAGGACGGCCGGGACCGGTTCGTCTCCACCGACCGGCTGTCCAGGCAACACGCGAAGGAGGTTACCCGCTAGTTGGTCGTTGGCCATGCGGCTGAGCGTACCCTAGGGTCTCTAGTTGCGTCGATTGGTGCGTCGATTCTGAGGAGGGCGAATGAATCTGGACCTCGCCGCTGCCTACGACCGGTGCCGTGAGCTGCACAGACAGCACGGGCGCACCTACTATCTCGCTACCCGGCTGCTACCCGCATGGAAACGTCGACACGTCCATGCCCTGTATGGATTCACCCGGTACGCCGACGAGATCGTCGATCGGACGGAGGCGCTGCCGCCGGCCGAGCGCGCCGCCCTGCTCGACGACTGGGGTGGGCGGTTCGTGGCCGGTCTGCACGGTGAGCCGGTCGACGATCCGCTGCTGCCGGCGGTGCTGCACACCATCGCCGTCTTCGATCTCGACCGGGAGGACTTCGCCTCGTTCCTCAAGAGCATGGCGATGGATCTGACCGTGACGTCCTACCGCACCTACGATCACCTGCTGGACTACATGGAGGGGTCGGCTGCGGTCATCGGCACCATGATGCTGCCGATCCTGGGCAGCTCGAACCTGGCGGCGGCCCGGGAGCCGGCCCGCCAACTCGGCTTCGCGTTCCAGCTCACCAACTTCATCCGGGACGTGGCCGAGGACCTCGACCGGGGCCGGACGTACCTGCCAGAGGAGGACCTGGCGCAGTTCGGGGTGACCCGGGACGACCTGATGGCCTGCCGGGCAGCCGGCCGGGCCACCGAGCCGGTACGCGAGTTGATCCGGTACGAGGTCACCCGGGCCCAGGCGCACTATGCCGCCGCCGCACCGGGAGTCGTGCTGCTGGAGGCCGGTTCGCAGTCCTGCATCCGCACCGCGTACCTGCTCTACGGCGGCATTCTCGACGAGGTGGCCGCGCAGGACTACGACGTGTTCGCCAAGCGGGCCACCGTGCCGCAGCGGCGCCGGATGGCGGTGGCGGCTCGTGCCCTGCTCACCCCGACCGGTGCTCCCGTCGACCTGCCCGGACCGCCGGCTCGGTGACCGATGTGTGGGCGGTTTCTGCTCTTGTGGGCTGGCCGTCCAACGGTCGGTAGGCAATGCTGACGAGATGGCGGATCCGGAACTCGTGGACGTGGTCGTGCTCGGGCTCGGGGTCGGGGGTGAGGAGGTGGCTGGGCGGCTCGCCGAGGCCGGGCTCCGCGTCGTCGGCATCGAGCGCAACCTGGTCGGTGGGGAGTGCCCGTACTGGGGCTGCATCCCGAGCAAGACGATGATCCGGGCGGCGAACGCGATCGCCGAGGCCCGTCGCCTCGACGGGTTGGGCGGCAGCGCCCAGGTCCACACCGACTGGGCGCCGGTGGCGAAGCGGATCCGCGCGGAGGCCACCGACAACTGGGACGACCGGGTGGCGGTGCAACGCCTCACCGACAAGGGTGGACGCCTCGTCCGGGGCAGCGGCCGGCTCGACGGGCCAGGCCGGGTACGCGTCGGTGACCAGGTTTTCCAGGCTCGACACGGGATCGTGCTGGGCACCGGAACCAGCCCGTCGGTGCCACCGGTCGACGGGTTGGCCGGCACGCCGTACTGGACGAATCGGGAGGCCGTCGAGGTCGAGGAGTTGCCGGCGTCGCTGCTGGTGCTGGGCGGCGGGGCGATCGGGCTGGAACTCGCGCAGGTGTTCGCCCGCTTCGGTGTCCGGGTCACCGTGGTCGAGGCCCTCGACCGGGTGCTCGCCGTCGAGGAGCCGGAGGCGTCGGAGGTGGCCGCAGCCGCGTTGCGGGCGGACGGGGTGCAGATCCACACCGGCGTCAAGGCCGCCCGGGTCGAGCACGGTGCCGAGGGTTTCACCTTGCGGGGCACCGAAGGCGAGCAGTTCACCGCCGAGCGGCTGCTGGTGGTCACCGGGCGCCGCGCCCACCTCGACCAGTTGGGGTTGGACACGGTCGGGGTGGACGGCAGCCGACGCTACCTGCCGGTCGACGACCGACTGCACGTCACCGACGGCATCTGGGCGGTCGGCGACGTGACCGGCGAGGGCGCTTTCACCCACATCGCCATGTACCAGGCCGCCATCGTGGTCGCCGACGTGCTCGATCACGTACGCCGAGCCGACGGCGGCGCGGATCCGAGTGGTACGGCCAGCGTCGTGGGTGGAGCGGTCGGTACCGCCAGTTCGTTGGCGGCCACCGGATCGAGTGGCTCGGCCGGGTCGGTACCCCGCGCCGACTACCGGGCGCTGCCCCGGGTCACCTTCACCGACCCGGAGGTCGGTGCCGTCGGCCTCACCGAGCGGCAGGCCCGCGAGCGCGGCATCAACGTGCAGGTCGGCTTCACTCCGCTGTCCTCGTCCACCCGGGGTTGGATCCACAAGAGCGACGAGGGTGGCTTCATCAAGCTGATCGCCGACGCCGACCAGGGGGTGCTCGTCGGGGCGACCTCGGTCGGTCCGGCCGGTGGCGAGGTGTTGTCCGGGTTGGCGGTGGCGGTGCACGCGGCGGTGCCGGTGGCTCAACTCCGGCACATGATCTACGCGTACCCGACGTTTCACCGGGCCATTTCGGAGGCGCTGCGAAACCTGAGTTGAGCAGGAGCCTGCGCCCGGGGTGGCTCCAACGGTCCGTGCCGGCGGTCTAGCCTGTCGCAGTGTCGAGAAACTCTCAGTCCAGCGGCGGGATCTCCGGACCGCTTCGGGCGGTCCTGGGTTCGGTGACGGCGCTGGCGGTCGCTTCGAGTGCCATCTACGTATTCGGACCCTGGTCGTCCGAGGAGCCCGAGCCGATCGGCACTCCCCGCCCGGTCGCCGCTCCGGCGAAGGTCTCCGGCCGCACGATCTCGGTGCTCGGCTCCGGCGACATCCTCGTGCATCCGGAACTGTGGGACCAGGCGCGCCGGGACGGTACCGGGAACCTGGACTTCGGGCCGATGCTGGAGCCGGTGCGCGAGGCCGTCTCCGGGGCCGACCTGGCCCTGTGTCACCTCGAAACTCCCTTGGCGCCGCCGGGCGGTCCGTACATCGGCTTCCCCAAGTTCAGCGTGCCGCGAGAGGTCGTGCAGGGCATCAAGGCGGCCGGGTACGACGGCTGCTCGACCGCCTCCAACCACACCATCGACCAGGGGATGGCGGGCGTGAAACGCACCCTGGACGCGCTCGACGAGGTCGGCCTCGGTCATACCGGCAGCTACCGGACCAGCCGGGGGGCCGGCGCCGCCAAGATCTACCAGGTCAAGGGTGTGAAGATCGGGCACCTCAGCTACACCAAGAGCTACAACGGCCTGCGGCCGCCCGCCGGGAAGGAATGGGTGTCGAACCTCATCGACCCGCAGGCCATTCGGCGCGCGGCGGCGGCTGCCCGGCAGTCCGGCGCGGAGATCGTCGTGGTCAGCCTGCACTGGGGCACCGAGTACGAGCACGAGCCCGACGTCGACCAGCAGACGTGGGCGCGCGCGGTCGCCGAGATCGAGGACGTGGACCTGGTCTTCGGTCACCACGCGCACGTGGTGCAGCCGGTCGAGCGGATCGGCGACACCTGGATCGTCTACGGCATGGGCAACCACATCGCGCGGCATGCCCAGCCCGTGAACGCGAACCGGGACGGGGTGATGATCCGGGCGGTGTTCGGCTCCGCAGGGGAGACGAAGCGATGGAAAGTGCTGGCCATGGAGGCCATTCCCACCTTCGTTGATCTAAATCCGAATATCCGTTTGGTTGATCTTGAGCGGAAACTGGCCGATCCAGCGTTGCCGCCGGGCCGGCGCATGATCTACGAGGCGGCGGTCGACCGGATCGAGGGCAACCTCTTGACCAGGGGTGCCGACACCGAGGGGCTGGTCGTCCGGGGGGTTCGACCAGCGTCTTCGCCGTAACGGATGCACCCTGCGGGAACGTGAGCCTTGCTAGCATCTGCCGGGCCCGGCGTCCCTGCCTGGCCTTGAGCTGGGCGGACGGGTCTTTTTGCAGCCTGGCCACCCCCGGAAGGTTGTTTCTCACGTGCGAAGCGGTTCGGCTCAACGTGTGCCACAGCAGCCGATAGACGGTTCGATTCACGACCAGGCGCAGCTGGTGGCGTGGCGACGCCGTGCTCTCGAACAGCAGTTGCCGGCGGCGGCCTTTCCGGCGGGGACGAACGCCCCGTCGCTGGTCTACCTCTGCGCGACGATGTTCGTCGTCGTCGCGGCGGTCCTCGGCTTCGCGGTGAACGCCCAGCACGGCGCGCTGCCGGCCGTGGTCGACTCGCAGCGCGACATCGTCTCCAAGCTCGCCTCCAGCATCCGACTGGACGTCACCGCGCGGCGTGAGGAACTGACCCGGGTCGTGCAGACGCGCGGCGAAGCGTCCGACGCCGACCTGCTGAACCGCATGCTCAACGATGGACGCAACATCAACGGCGCGTTGATCCTGGACACCGGAACCCGGCAGGTGGTCACGGCCAAGGGTGCACAGTTGTCGCTCGACCTGCTCCCTGCGGAACTGCCGATCGGCTCCGCGCTGGCGGTGACCAACGCCGACGGGCCCCTCATGGTGTACGGGATAGCGCTCGACGACACCCGGGTCGTACTGGCGACCCAGCCGCTCACCATGCGGAACCTGCGGCTGAATCCGGATGCCGGACACGGCATCCACGCCCTGACCCCCGACGGCACCATCAGCCTGATGCAGGGGGTCAACGCGGTCGACGCGGGGCATCTGCCGGCGGTCTTCGACGGACTGGTCGATGCCGGTTCCCGGCAGAGCCGGCAGGTGGTCGTCAAGGAATGGTCCGACCGACGACTGCTGGTCTCCTCCGCGCCGGTGGGCAGCTCCGGTCTGGTGATCGTCTCACTGCTCACCACCGAGGTCAGCACCGGAACCTCGCTGCGCAAGGGCATAGCGCTGGGACTCAGCCTGCTGGCCGTCGGCCTGCTCAGCTTCTGGATCATGCGTAGGTCGCTGTTCCGGCCCGTACGTGTGCTGCTGGGCCAGGCCAAGGCCGACGCCTGTGGTGCCACCACCGCCCGGCGGCCGAAGTTGCGTATCCGGGAGGCGCACCGGATCGCCCGTGCACTGGCCCTGACCTCCGGTGAGCAGTTCCCAGCCGACCGGCGCTGGCGGCCGACCGTGCTTCAGGGCCTCAGCATCGCGCTCGTCATCGCCTTGCTCTGGCCGGCGGCGGTCGTCGTGCTCGGGTTGCGGGCTCCGGCACCGACGGTCCCGGTGCAACTGATGCGCGACGAGGAGAACCGTGCCGAGGAGGCCAGCAGCGCGCTCGGCAACCTCCTCGACGGCGGACTGGCGACCGTCTCCCGGGTCTCCTACGGATTCAACGTCCAGGATCTGGGGCAGGCGGGCAAGCGACTCGACCGGGAACTCGACACCGACAACCGGTTGCGATCGCTCTACCTGGTGGATCGGGACGGCAAGGTGCTGGCCAGTGCCGGCCGGCGTCCACTGCGTACCGTCGAGCCGCTGCCCGGCGAGGTTGGCATCCACCTCGACCGGACGGTGCAGCGGTTGCCCGTCGTGTACGGCTACAACCAGATGGCCGACGGCTACTCGATCGTGGGCGAGTTCGACCCGGACCGCCTGCTGGGCCTGGTGCGCCGGGTCAGCGGGCGCGCCTACGTGGTCGACGCCGAGCTGCGGACCGTGCTGGATTCCGAGGGCTTCCAGGCGTTCCAGCCCTTGCAGGGCGATCTGGCCCGGGAGGCTGCGGTGGAGGCGCTGCCGGGTGCGACGGTCGGCCGCTCACGTACCGCCGACGGCAAGCCCGCGCTGGTCGCCGCCGCCGGCCTGTCCGCGCCCGGGACGGTCGCCCACCTGGAGTGGGCGATCGTGATCGAACAGGACACGGCGGGGCTGCGTCTACCGGAGTTGGTCGAGCGACGTTGGACGCTGCTGATGGCCGGTGCGGCGATGGGGATCGTCCTGCTCACCCATGTGTGGCAGCTCTACATCTTCGTTCGGCCGCTGCGCCGGTTGGCCTTCTTCGCCGACCGGATGAGCGAGGGGAACATCGAGGTTCCGGTGCCGCCGCAACGGCACGACGACATCGGTGCGATCGCCATGTGCCTGGAGATCTGCCGCCAGGTACGGCACACCGGTTCGGCGCGCTTCGGTGGGGCGTTGCGCCTGCGGGGTGCCGGGGCCGACCGCACCACGGTCCTCCCGAGGGTGCGCTCGGCGGCGACCACCGGTCGGGGGACGAAGGGCTGACATGTTCTACCTGTACACCGTCTACAGCTTGTGCTGTCTCGCGCTGGTCGTGGCGGGCGTGATCGAGCAGCGGAACCACTACCGCAATCTGAACACCATCCCGCACCGGGTGCTGGTCAACGGCATTCGGGGCAAGAGCTCCATCACCCGGCTGTGCGCCGGCGCCCTGCGCGGTGGGAACAAGGTCGTGGTGGCCAAGACCACCGGCACCGCGGCCCGGTTCATCTTCCCGGACGCCAGCGAGGAGCCGGTGCACCGCAAGTTCGGCATCGCCAACGTGGTCGAGCAGATCGGCATCGTCCGGCGAGCGGCGGTCTACCACCCGGATGCGCTGGTCATCGAGTGCATGGCGGTCATGCCGGCACTTCAGGAAATCAACCAGAGCAAGTTGATCCGGTCGAACATCGGGGTGCTGTGCAACGTCCGCGAGGATCACCTGGCCGAGATGGGGCCCACCCTCGACGACGTGGCCCGGTCGTTGAGCCGGTCGATGCCCGAGGGCGGCATCTGCATCACCGCCGAGAAGGACCGGTTGGCCATCCTGGAACAGGAGGCAGCCAAGCGGAACTGCCGACTGATCTCGGTCGACCCGGAGTCGGTGACCGATCAGGAGATGGCGGGATTCGGCTGGATCACGTTCAAGGAGAACGTGGCGATCGCGCTCGCCGTCGCCGCTGAACTGGGCGTCGACCGGCGTAGCGCGTTGGCCGGGATGTGGGCGGCGCCGCCCGATCCCGGGGTGCTCTCCGTGGCCCGCGTCCTGTATCAGGAGAAGCGGGTGCGCTTCGCCAACATCTTCGCCGCCAACGACCCCGAATCGACGTTCATGAACATCGCGCAGCTGGAGCAACAACAGCTGATCAACCGTCCGTTGACCATGGTGATCAACTGTCGGCCGGACCGGATGGAACGCAACGGGCAGATGGGTACGCTGGCCGGCCGCGTACAGCCGCAGAGCATCGTGCTGATCGGAGAGATGACCCGCAGCGCCCGGGTCAACGTGCCCGCGGAACTTCAGGGCCGGGTGGTCGATCTGGGCGGCAAACTGCCCCCCGAACGGTTGCTCGCCGAGGTGATGGGCGCGACCGCGCCGGACGGCTCGGTGATCGCGGTCGGCAACATCCACGGTCAGGGTGAGGTGCTGCTGCACGAGCTGGCCGCACTGCCGAGTTGGGAGCCGCGCGACCGCAACCGCGCCGAATCGATGTTGCGTACGCCGAGCACGCCCGGGTTCGACGTGGACGCCGAGACCGTTTTCCTGGGAGGGATCCGGCGATGATTTTCGGGGGAGAGCTGAGTGCTCAGCTCGCGACCGCCTGCCTGGGCATCGGCCTGGTCTTCGCGTTGCTCTGCTATCTGACCACCAACCTGTCCCCGGGCGGGATGATCACGCCCGGCTGGATCGCGTTGGCGCTGATCGAGGACCCGCTCCAGGCCGGGGTGATCGTGGTGATGACCGTGGTCACCTACGCCCTCACCCGGCTGATGCAGCGCATGGTGATCCTCTACGGCAAGCGGCTGTTCGCCGCGATCGTGCTGCTCAGCGTCTTCCTCCAGATGACGCTCTTCATCATCGTCCAGCGTGACCTGCCGCTGCTCTTCGCCCACCAGACGTTGGGCTTCGTCGCGCCGGGACTGATCGCCTACCAGCTCGTCCGGCAACCGCCGAAGGCCACCGTGCTGGCCACCATCATGGTCACCGCCATCACCTACGGTGTCGCGGTCAGCGGTGTGGTGGCCGGCTTCGTGCCGGTCACCTGATCATCCATCGACGAGGGGAACGGAATGAACTACCGGACCTACTCCCGCAGCCAGGCGGTGCTGATGGTGGTCGCCGCCTTCACGCTGCTGGTCGGGGGCGGCACCTTCACCTACGTTGCCGTCCGGCACTCCCTACCGGCGCCGCTCGAACTGAGCCTCGGTCCGCAGGCGGCGCAGGCCGCCACCCCGGCGGCCAGCGGACTGCGCCACGTCCGGCTGACCGCACCGGATCGGACGCAGGTGCTCGACGACAAGGGCAAGATCGTCGCGATCATGACCGACGGCTCCCGTACGGTGCACCTGGTCGGCAAGAAGCGGACCTTCACCGAGCCCCGGTTCACCAAGGCCAAGCTGCACACCGAGTTCTGGGTGCGGCTCGCGCCCCGGAAGTGGCGGGCCGGGGCGGAGGAGGAGAAATGGTTCGTCGACTGGTTCGCCAAGGCGCGCAAGGACCGCTCGCCGGACATCCTCGCGTTGTCGATGGAATACACGTACCTCGGCCAGCCCAAGCGTGATGAGCAGGGTCGGCAGTACTCGGGGGACGCCGCCTTCGGCCCGCTGTCGGACACCGACCCGGACGGCCGGGCGGAGAACTCCGACTTCTACGACTATCTCGGGGTCACGTGGACCTTCCCCGACAAGGAGGAGCGGCCCGATCCGGCGCACATCCTCAGCCTGGACTGCTCGGGCTTCCTTCGGATGGTGTACGGCTACCGGGCGGGTTATCCGTTGCTCGGCACCAACAACGCCGGCCCCGGGCTGCCCCGCCGGGCGACCGCGATGGCGTCGGTCGGGCCGGGCGCCCTGCTGATGCCGAACACCGGCAAGCGGGCTCGCGAACTGGACCGGCTGCTCCCCGGTGACCTGCTCTTCTTCAACGCCGGGCCGATCCAGGGCGCGAACATCGAGCACTCGGGCATCTACCTCGGCGTGGACGACCGTGGCCACCACCGCTTTATCTCCAGCCGTACCACGGCGAACGGGCCGACCATGGGTGACCTGGGCGGCGAGTCCATCCTCGACGGCACCGGTTACTGGGCGCTGCGCTTCCGGACCGCCCGCCGGCTGTGACCTGGGGGACGGCTCGTCGGGGTCAGCCCTCGGCGAGCTGCTCCGCCAACGCCGCCACCACCTGATCGCCGCTGGCCACGTCGCTTCGGATCGACCAGCTCAACTCCAGGTGGACGAAGACGGTCCCGGCCTCGGCGGCGGCACGACCCTGCTGGTTGGTCCGTCCTTCCAACTGGCCGCACCGGCGCACCCAGGCCCGGCAGGTGCGCAGACCAAGCTCGGAGACGCCGTCGGCGATCCGGCGGGCCAGCCGGTTCGTCGGCGCCGAGCCGGTCGATACGACGATGTCCGAGGTGGGCAGGTTGCGGTCGGCGAAGCCGTGCAGCTGGATCTCGTCGAGGCCGGCGCCGGCGAACGCCACGGCCAGACTGTGGAACAGCGAGCGGTTGTTGTGCGCCACGTCGGCGGCGCCGGCGGCGGCCTGCCGGTGTGCGCCCGCCACGAGGAGCACGCTGCCGGGAACCCGGCGATGCAACGCCAGCCCGAGCTTCTCGGTGTTGATGTCGAACCCAGGGTGCGGCACCTCGATCACCGTGCGCGGGGTGGCGGACCGGTCGGCCAGCACCGCGCCCCAGGTCCGGTCGTCGGAGCCGCTGGCAAGATAGATGCTGCATTTCCGGCCGGTGGTCGGATCGATGCCGTGCCGGGCCTGGAACCCCAGGTCGGCGAAGAGCCGGTCGGTGTCGTCGGCCTTGTCGGTCGCCGCCAGCAGCGACCGTGCCGCCCGGTCGGCCGTACGCCGTTCCGACGCGTCCGGATCACGGTACGGGCCGTCCGGGGACAACGATCTGGTCAGCTCGTCGATGAGCGCGCCCGCGTCCAACTCGGTGGTGGCGCGCGAGGGGGCAGGAGCGCACGCTGAGCTGAGCAGGCTGACCGCCGTCGCCGTCGCCAACACGGTGCGCCGGGTCGGCCCTGCGGCCAACGGCAGATTCCCCACCCGATGCAGGCTAGCCCACCCCACTCCACCCCTCACCCCGCCCTCACCCCACCCCCTCACCCCACCCCTCACCCCGTCGATCTTGCACTTTGTGTCTCGACAAAGGGGTGCATAAGGGGCTGATCGGCGACCTGAAGTGCAAGATCGGCGAGGTGAGGGGGTGAGGGTGGGGAGTGGGGAGTGGGGAGTGGGGAGTGGGGAGATTGTCCTTGGGGGGCGGTTTGGGGGCGCGTAGGGCGGGAAGTCGGTACCCGTGCGAGCGCTATTGACGAAGATTGAGCAGAACTCCCGCCTTGACCGTTTCGGCGATCGGTTGCAGCGCGCGGTACAGGGCACTTTGCGTGGCCAGCGCGTCCGCGATCTGCTGCACGGTGTCTGGTTGGGGCATCCGCTGCACCCTGCGATGGTGCAGGTCACGGTCGGTTCCTGGATGAGCGCGGCGGTACTGGACCTGCTGCCGGGCCAGCGGCGGGCGGCCACCGCGCTCATCGCGGTCGGCACCGCCAGCGCCGTCCCGGCCGCAGTGGCTGGGCTCAACGACTGGGCGGCCCTCGCCCGTGACCAGCGCCGGGTGGGCCTGGTGCACGCCGCGTCGAACAGCGTCGCGCTGGCGTTGTACGGGGGCTCGCTGGCCGCCCGGCTGTCGGGCCGCCACGGCCTCGGCCGTACGCTCGGCTTCCTCGGACTCAGTGCCGCGAGCGCCGGGGCGTACATCGGTGGCCATCTGGCGTACAAGCAGGGCGCCCAGGTGAACGTGAGCGTCTCCGACCTGCACCTGATCAGCGACGGCTGGCATGCGATCGACGAGATGGCCAGCCTGCCCCAACGGGAACTGGTCACCCGCAAGGTCGACGACGTCTCGGTGATCCTCTACCGGCACGGCGACGACGTGACCGTGATGCTGGAGCGCTGCCCGCACCAGAGCGGGCCGCTCGGCGAGGGCGAGGTACGCGAGATCGACGGTCATGCCTGTGTGGTCTGCCCCTGGCACGGCAGCACCTTCCGCCTCAACGGTGGCGAGGTGGTGCACGGCCCGTCCTCGAACGACCAGCAGATCCTGCCCACCCGCGTGGTGAACGGCAAGCTTGAGGCACGCCTGCCCTGACCTGCTCGCGCGACCGGCAGGCGCGATGACCTGCGGCCTGCTGCCGCGCTGCGGCCGCCGCAGCCGGCGACGCCGGTCGTTGGTCAGTCCTTACGGTGCCGGCCGGCGGGAAGTTCGCGTGGCGTGCTGCTGCGTCGGTGCTGCCAGGTGCTGGCCGAGGCGGCCACCGGCCGTCGGCGCAAGCCCAGCACGGCGCCGATCTGCGCGCCGACGATGCTGGCCACGGCCAGTACGGCGGAGATGGCCAGAGGGCGGTTCACCCGGTCGGGATCGCCGGCACGGGCTGCGCCCACCGTCACCACCGGCGGGTGGCCGTCGGAATCGTCGCGCGGCGACGTCGGCTGCCGATCCTCCGGCGCGGCAGGTGCGGATGTCGCGGATCCCGGCTGCGGCGTTGTCCCACCCGGTTGCCCGGTGGCTCCGCCCGGCTGCTGCGTTGCCCCACCCTGCGTGGTCCCATCCTGCGTGGTTCCGCCCGGCCCGGCCCCGCCAGGGTTTGTCGGGGTGGGTCGCGCTCCCGCCCCGCTGTCCGGAGCGGCCGGGGTGGGCGAGGGCCGTGCCGGCGTCGCGTCCGGGGTGACCAGCCGACCGGTGGCGTGCGCCCGTGCGCCTTGGTCCTGGGCATCCGCCGGAAGCTTGATCAGCTGTCCGGGGCGGATCTGGTCCGGGTCGCGTAGCCCGTTGAGCGCGGCGAGCTTGCGGTAGTCGTCGAAGTCGTCGAGGTACCGGTCGGCGACCTTGCCGAGGTAGTCGCCCTTGGCCACCCGATAGACCGGAGTCGCTGCCGCCGTGGAATCGGCGGTGGTGGAGCCCATCGTCAGCCGCAACTCCGTTGCCGGCTGAGTAGCTGAGCTGCCGGATCCGAGTGTGGTGGCGGTTGCCGGCGAGGCGTACGCGACGGTTGCGGTGGAAGCTGCGGCGTACGGCCCAGTGGTGTAGGCGGCGGTGGCGGCGGCGGCCGGGCTGGCGACGAGGATCAGCGCGACGGAACCGACCAGGGCGGCGGCGGCCCGCTGCTGCCGGCCCATCCCGGGCAGCCGGGGCGCCGGTCGGCGCAGCGTGTGGGCGCTCAGCTCCACGAGTACGGAGAGGGCGAAGGTGGCCCAACCGAACCAGCCGACCAAGGCCAGTGCCCGCAGGAACAGTTGGCCGTCGTCGCGGCTGGTGAGGGTGGTGCCGATCTCCGCCAGCGTGGGTACGTGGTCGGGCAACGGATTGCCGGCGAAGGCGACGAGCGCGATCGGCCCGCCGACCAGCAGGCCGACCAGCACGACGAGCGCACCGATACCGGTCAGGATGCGACCGAGCCGCCTTACGGCGGTGCCACCCGATGCGGCCATGACGACCTTCCTTCTCTCAGGGGAGCCCGGTCAGCGGACGCGCGGTCGCCTCACCGGAGACGGTGACGGTGTTGGAGAAGCCGAGGAGGCCGAGCATGGCCCGGCGGTAGGTGACCGTGACGCGTACCCGGATCAGGGTTTCGCCGTCGACCACCGGGAAGCTGACGGTGTGGCCGTTGGCCCCGGCGGCGGCGAGATAGTCCGCCACGGCGCGACGGGCCTGCGGCCGGTTGATCTGCTTGGGTCCGCCCTCGATGGCGGTGGCCCGGTCGATGGCCTGGCCACCCGCCCGCGCCGCCTCGGCAGCCAGGTTCTCGGCCCGCTGGAGGGTACGCAGTTGTCCCGCGCCGTCGAATGCCATGCCGATGATGGCCAGCACCCCGACGAGGGCGATGGCGAGGAAGATGCTCACCCGCCCGTCCTCGCCCCGGCCGGCGGTCATCCTCGACTCCGGTAGCGGTCCAGTGGCGAGGTGAACGAGGCGGTGATCCGGTTGCCCGCTGGCATGTTCTTCAGCGCGGGAAGCCTGATGTCCTGGTAGGACACTGTGCAGGCGAGTTCGACGGTGATCGAGGCGTCCTGCCCGACGGGGCTGCGGAACGCCGCGTTGAAGGTGGTGGACCGGCCGCCGACCGTACCCCGGAAGGTGATCTGTGGGGCGCCGGTGCAGGCCACACCGCGCCAGTCGAGTTGCTGCCGGGCCGCCTCCCGGGCCTCTCGGCGGGCGGTGGCGGCGTCCCGGGAGATCGAGGCCGCGCGGGCGGCGTCGTGGGCGGCGGCCTCCAGCGCCTCACTGGCCACGGCGGTACGACCGGCGACCCCGGCCAGCACCATCAGCGCCACGAAGGCCGGTGCCAGGACGGCCACCTCGATCGAGACCGAGCCCCGGCTCATGGTGCGGTCCACCGTTCCACCGTCCCGTGTGCGGTCTGCCGCACCGAGAATTTGACGCCCGGCACGATCGACAGGGCGCGACCGGTCACCGTGCAGGTCACATCGGTGGCCGTGGTGACGCAGCTGGGCCCCGGGTTCTCCCAGCCGACCAGCCAGTCGCCCGCCTGGTTGAGGAACTTCGTCGCCCGCTCGGCACCGGCGTTCGGGGCGGCCTCGTGCAGCCGTTGGGCGTTGACGCCGCTCTGCGCGGCGTTGAGCGCGGTCGAGCGGGCCACGAAGACCGCGGCGACCTGGATCGAGGCGAACAGCATCAGCAGGATCGCCGGCAGCGTCACGGCCAACTCGACCGGGTTGCCGCCCCGTTCACCGTCGCCCGGCAGCCGGTGGTGCCGGTGCGCCACGGCCCACCGGCACCACCTCTCGGACCGGAAACGACGCATCGTCAGTCAGCATCCCCAGGGCCGGGGATGGCGTCCATCCAGCCGTTGGCGGCGGTGAGGGCGGCGGCGGTCACCGCGAGGGCCACCGTCACCAGACCGAAGATGATCACGGCGGTGGGCACCGGACTGTCACCGCGATCGCCGGTGAGTTCGGCCAACCGCGCCCGTAGCGTGGCGTGTAGGTAGGTGATGAGCGACATCGGACTGCTCCTTTGCAAAAGGGATTGGCCTAGAGGCGGGCCAGGAACGGATAGATGGCGAAGCCGAGCAGGACGAAGACCAGCAGCGCGCCGGGAATGTCGAGCCGACTGGTCACCCCCTCGGCGCGGGCCAGGTTGTCGGTGCGGATCTGGTCGCGTAGCGAGTCGGCGCGGCTGCGTAGCGTCTCGTGAACCTGGGCGCCCTCGCTGCCGGAGGACCGCATGATCGCGCCGACGTCGCCCAATTCGGGGATGCCGATCCGGTCGGCGAGGTCACGCAACTCGTCCCAGGGCGAGTGCATCTGCATCTGGGCCATCCGCAAGGCCTCGGAGATCCGCTCGAACACCCAGCCCTCGCAGATCGCCGCCGCCCGTTCCAGCGACTGCACCGGCCCGTGCGCGGCGGAGAGCTGCAACGCCACCAGGTCCAGGTAGGTGCAGACCGCTTGGCGGAACTCCTCTCGGGCGGCCTCGGCCCGGGTCAGCACCGCCCGATGCGCCACCAGGGCACAGAGCGCCGCCAGGCCGAGGCTGCCCAGCACCGGTACGGCCACCGGCAGCGACACGCCGACGGCGAACAGCGTGAAGCTGAGCAGGGCCGGTGCGGCGAGCCCGATCAGCGCGGACGACACCAGGGAGAGCGCGTACTGCTCGGGGGTACGGTCGAGCAGGGCGAGCTGTCGGTGTGGTGGGCGCAGCCAGCGGGCCAGGCCGGTGAGCCAGTCCAGCCGAGGGTCAGCGGGGTTGGGCCGGGCGACTCCGGCCGGTGGGTGCAATCGGCGCAGCGCCGGGCCGAGCGCGGGGGTGGCCGGCACCAGTTCGCGTATCACCAGGAACACGCCCAGCCCGATCGCCGCCCCGGCGACCACGGCGATGGTGAGATGCAGGTTCACGCCACCACCTCGTCGGGATCGGGGGCGGGCAGGAAGCGGGCCGGTCGCGGTGGTTGGCTCATCGAGCGCACCCAGGCCAGCAGGCCCACGAAGGAGGCACCGAGCACCGCCATCACCAGCTGCCCGAAGGGCGTGCCGTACGGCTGCACGTACTCGGCGTTGAACAGCCCGTACGCGATGGTGGCCAGGGTCATCCCGGTGAGGAACCGGACCGCGAAGCGGGGCTGGGTGCGTTTGGCCTCGATCTCCCGCCGGGTGGCGACCTCGGCCGCCGCCGCCGTGGCGATCGAGCCGAGCACGTCGCCGAGCCGCTCACCCCGGTCGGTCAGGTGCAGGATGAGCGCCGCGACCACCTGGTCGCAGACCGGGTCGCCGATCTCGTCGGCGAACGCCAGCAGAGCGGAGCGGGCCAGCCAGCCGGCCTGAAGTCGGGCGGCGAGCAGCCGTACCTCCTCCTCGATCTCCTCGGGCGCGGTGCCGACCGTGCCGATGATCGCCTGCTGGAGTCCCTGCCCGGTGGCGGAGACGTCCTTCAGTCGGCGGGTCCACTCACCGACCGCTTCGATCCGGGCGATGGCCCGCTGCTCGGCCCGGCCGACCGAGAACAGCCACGGTGTGCCGGGTACCGCCACCGCGACCAGCAGGCCGACCACCGGCAACCCGGTCAACAGGAAGGCCAGCGCGCCCGCGACCACCGCGCCGATCAGCAGCGCCTGGTGGGCCTGCTGCTCGCGGACGGTGGTGCCGGAGCCGCGCCACAGCCGGCTGATCCCCGGGCCGGCGCCCGGCGCCGGGCCGGGCGGGCGGCGCGTGCCGACCAGCGCGACGACCGTCAACACCAACCCGGCCACGCAGGCCGCCCCGGAGACCACGGCGATCAGTTCGATGTTGTCGAGCACCACTCACCGCCGACCGAGTCGGGTCTGCTTGGGCCGACGCCAGGCGCCCTGCCCGGCCTCGATCCAGCGGCTCAACAACCGGGCGTCGTAGCCCACCCGCAACAGCTGATCCCGGACCCGCTCGGGCAGGTGTCGGGGCACCGCCCGGCCGTCCGGGCCGGGCCCGAACACCTTGGTGGTGGTGATCCGGTTGCTGTCACCGACACCGATCACCTCCTCGACGTGCGAGACGAACCGGTGCTTACGCCCACCGATGCCGGTCTCGTCCTCCACGGCGACGTAGACGATCAGGTCGAGCGCGTTGCCGGCCATCCGGCGGGCCTGGTCGACCGTCATCTCCCGGCCGTGGGCCAGCGCCAACTCGATGATCCGTTCGCTGACCCCACCCGGGGTACGGGCGTGGATCGTGCACATCGATCCCCGACTGGTGGTCATCGCCTGGAGCATCGGCACGATCTCCCGGGAGCGCACCTCACCGACGATGATCCGCAGTACGCCCATCCGCAGCGACACCGGGATCAGGTCGGCGATGCTGACCTCACCGGCCGGTCGGCCGTCGGGCCCGCGTTCGCCGTGTCCCTCTCGGGCCTCGAAGCTCATCACCGCCCGGTGCCGTTCGGTCCGGCGGGCCGGCAGCAACTCCCGACTCTCCTCCAGCAGCACGTACGGCTCGTCGGGCGGGATCTCGCTCATCAGCGCCCGGATGACAGTGGTCTTACCGGCCCCGGCCAGCCCGGCGACCATGATGTTCAGCCCGGCGCGCATCGACGCGCGGAGGAAGTCGCGCAGCAGCGGGTCGACCATCTCGTCCAGGTCACCCCGGCTGCCCGCCAGGTCGTCGAGGGTCACGTCGAGGGTGTTGTGCTTGCGGATCACCGCGTACGGGCGGTGGCTGACCAGGAACACCGCCGCCAGCCGGCTGCCGTCGGGCAGTTGCAGGTCCAGGGTGGGCTTCGAGGTGGACAGCGAGCGTTCGGTGGCGCCGGCCCGGCGGGCCGCCGCCTGGAGGATCTCCACCAGTTCGTCGTCGCTGTCGGCGATCGGCTCGACCCAGTCGACGCCACCGCCGTGCCGGGTGATGCGCACCTGGTCGCAACCGAGGATGTGGACCTCCTCGATGGTGTCGTCGATGAGCAGGGTCTGCAGTCGACCGAGGCCGGCCAGCTCGGCGGTGACCTGGTCGAGCAGCAGCCGTTCCGCACCGGCGGCCATCGGGGTGCCGGCCCGGCGCACCGAGTCGGCGTACTCGGCGACCAGTTGCACCGCGAGCCGGGCCCGTTCGGTGTCCTCCTCGTCGACGCTGAACTCCCGGCCCCGCTGCCACCGGGTGAGCTGTTCGCTCAGCTGGCGGCGCAGCTCTCGGACCACCTGGAAGTCCACCCGTGGCCGGGGTTGCGGCTCGGGTGCTGCCGGTACGGCCGACACGGGCACCGGCACCGTCGCCGGGTGGCGCCCGTTGGCCGGGGGCAACGGCGGGGCGATCGAGGTCGCGCCGGGCGGCTGCCGCCGGGGATCCGAGGAAACCGGTTCAAAGCGCATCCGGCACCCCCTGCGAGACCGGCCAGGCCAGGCGGGCTCGCCGCCGTTCCAGCAGCGCGCCGACCGGCACCTCAAGCCCACGGGCCGCGCGCAGCAACGGCCGTCCGGCGCGCACCGTGCCGCCCAGGCTCAACACCCCGGCGGTACGCGGATCGTGCGGCAGCCGGGCGATCACCGGCAGCTGAAGGGCCTTGCTGATGTCGCCCTTGCCGTGGCCGTCACCGACCAGCAGCAGCCGCAGCGTGCCGGGCTCCACCCGATGCTCGGCGAAGTCTCGTTCGAGCGTCTTGAGCATGGCGCGGGTGCCGGACAGGTCGGGCAGCTGCGCCCGGGTCACCACCAGCACCACCGACGCGGCCCGCAGCAGCGGCCACGGCGTGCCGACCACGTGCAGCCGTCCACAGTCGACGATCACGTCGTACGGCGGATCGCCACGTTCCAGCCCGGTGAAGAAGTCGGCGAACCGCTGCCAGAGCGGGATGACGCTGCCGGCCTGGGCCGGGTCGACGACTCCGGGCAGCAGCAGGCGTTCCCGGCGCGGCGCGTCCAGGTCCACCAGCTGTGACCAGAACGCCGTGTCGAGGTTGCCGTCGCGCAGTTCCCCGACGGCCAGTTCGCCCAGGCCGCGGGGGCCGTCCAGCGCGCCGCCCAGGTAACCGGCGAGGATCGAGCCGCCGGCCGGGTCACACTCGGCGAGGACCACCCGACGATGCCAGCTCAGCGCGCAGGCCAACGCGGTGGTGGTCACCCCCGGCGAGCCCTTGGCCGAGACCAGCGCGATGATCGCCATCAGGCCGCCTTGGTGAGCACGACCGCGATCCGGTCCTGCGCGGCCAACGCCACCACGGCTGGCACGTCCCGTACGGCCAGGGCCAGGTAGACCACCACCTCGTCGCGGCCGTCGGTGCTGACCGCGTCGGTGACGGTCGCGGTGAACCGGGTGGTGCCGGACGCCGAGCTGCTGCTGCTGTTGTTGTCGCGGGGGATGCTGACCAGCAGGACCTGGTCGCCGGGGCGAAGCTTGGGAGCCGGCACCTGGGCCGTGCGTAATCCGAGGGCGATCTGTTGCTGCCCGGGGCCGAGCAACGGTTCGTCGGTGAGCTGCGCCATGGTCAGCAAGGTGCCGGGGGCGAGCGAGACGGCGGCGCGCATCCCGACCACGTCGTCGAGCCGTCCGGCCGGCACCGGGTCGAGCCCCTGCCCACCGGCCACCTGCACCGAGACCAGGTCGCTGGCGCTGAGCACGCTGCCGACCTCGACCGTCCGGGCGATCGCCAGGTAGCTGCCGGTCGCCCGGACCGAGGTGACCGCGAACGCCGCACCCAGCCCGCCGAGGGCGATCAGCAGTACGGCCAGCCCGAGCAGCCCGGGCCGTACCCGGCGTTGCCGGACCACCTTGGGTGGGGCGACCGGCGCGTCCACCGGAGAGGGTCCGTTGCGGGTCGCCACGCTCATCGGGTCACCACCTGAAGCTCGTCGATCTGGATTTGCACCGGGCCGGTGGTGCGGGTGACGCCGCCGATGCTCCCGGTCTCGCCGCCGCTGCTGCGCCAGGTGACGCTCCAGTGCGTCGTGGCCTGGACGCGGTACGTGCCGGCCTTGGTGTAGCCCTTGTGGTAGCCGCAGTCGGGGGAGCGCCCGCCGGCGTGTCGGCTCCGCCGGTCGTACGCGGTGCCGGGGCCGTCGCAGGTGACCCGGTCGCCGTTGCCCATGTTCCAGACGATCCGGTCGACCTCGGCCCGGATGGTGACGGTCAGGCCCCGGTCGGAGGCGGACGCGCTCTGCGGGCCGAAGTAGGTGGCGCCTCGGCTGCCCCACATCCAGACCGGCAGGCCGACCAGCCCGGGACCGACGTCCTTGCGCGGCGCTACCGCCGCTCGGGGCGCGAGCAGGGTGATGGAGGCGAACGCCCGGCGGGCCAGTTCCTCCGGGTCCGGCGGGGCGCCGAAGCCCGGTGGCGGTCCCTCCAACAGTTCGGTGCGTACGCTGCCCAGTGAGCCGCCGTCGCAGGTGAGCACGTACCACTGCCAGCCCTCGGGTGCCTCCTGCTGCGGCTCGGCGAGCTTGTAGTAGCAGCCGTCGCCGTTGTTGAACCAGCCCAGGTCCTCGTCGTAGCAGGGGATGGTGCGGCCGTTCCACTGGCAGACGCCCCCGCCGGAACCTCCACCGCCGTTGTTCCCGCCGTTGTCGCCACCGTTGCCCCCGCCGCCGGGGGTGCCCGGGTCGTCGTCCCAGACGTTGCAGTTGGGCTGGGCGGGCGGGCATTCGCCGCCGGGGTCGGCGGCACCGGCCGGCACCGCGGGGCCGGTGACCAGCAGCAGCGCCAGTACGCCGCCGAGCAGCACCCGGCGGACGGCTGCAGCCGTCCACGGCCGTTGCAAGCTCGGATCGGTCGGCGGCCGGTGGTTCGTCGCCCGGGTCAGCACGGCTGGTCCTGGTGGGCCGAACCGCTGCTGATCAGCCAGCGACCGTCGGGATAGCGGGTGGCGGTGGCGGTGGCGAGGTGACGCGTGCCCCGGGTGCCCGGCACCACCTTCTCGTCGGCGACGTAGACCAGTCGGTATCCGGTGGCGTCCACGCAGTCCTGGATCTCCACGGTCGGCGGCTCGGCGGCCAGGTCGACCGAGATCACCGTGGGGTCGGAGCGCAGGGTGCCGGCGCTGACCGCGCCGTTGGCGCGGGCTTGCCGCAGGCTCAGCCGGACCCGGGTCAGCAGCGGGTCGGCGACGAACCGGCTCAGTTCCGGATGTTCCGGGTCGCTGTGTCGGCTCGCCGCCCGGGACGCGGTCAGATAACCGGCGTACGCCTTCAGTGCCGCCTTCTCGGCGGCCTTCTCGTCGGCGGCCCGTTCGCTGCCGGCGGGCCTGTGCCGATCCGTGGAGGTGGTGCCGGACATTTCCGGCGGGCTGGTGCAGGCGGTGGTCGTGCCGACCGTGGCCACCGCGACCAAGCCGGCTGTCCAGCGACTCAGCTGCCGTGTTCGCACCCTCGTGCCCTCCTCGGTACCGACCCGGCGACCGCCGTCGCCGACGTTTCAGGGCGTGCGGCAGCGCGACCGGATGGTCCTCTCCGGGCCGGTCCAATACGCAGTCGCATTTGCCCTTACGGATCTTCTACAAATGCACTGTCCTGGGTGGTTGTGGCCGTCGGACGTGGGTTGCGTCACATCCAAGGGGCGAGCATAAGCTGACGCCGGCCGATGCAACAGAGGCAATTCACGCGACTACTCTGAGTCATGAACGGTGGTGGTGCTCGATGGTTACCGGAGGGTTGCCGGGGGCGGTCAGGGCCGGTTCGGCGTCGGATCGGCCCGAGCGGCGCCTCGACGAGATCCGCTGCCACGCCGGTGGCGCCGAGGTTGGATGCGGCGGGGTGGGAAATGGCATGTGGCCCGATCCGTCCCCCGGCTTACCGGTCAAATCGGCTCAGCAATTGCTCGGGATGGGAATCCCGTTGATCTTGGCAGCGCAATTCGATCGAGTCGCGGCCGTCCTACAGGGTTCCGTTTCGCAACTTTCGGATCACCTGTGGATCCGAGCGGTCAGATTACGTAACGTATTCACCTTCGTCGGGAGGTTGGCGTGAGCCGGTCGTACGCCACCGAGCCGGCGCGGCACGACAGCCCGCCACCCACCACCTCCACCCGGCGGCCCCGGCCCATGGCGGTGCTGGCCTTCACCCCGCTGCTGCGGTACGCCGTCGCCCGGCACGCCGTACCGCCGGGGGCCGACCGCCGCAGCGGATGCGACGCCTGCGGCACGACGATCGGCCTCGACCAGCCCTGGCCGGCGCTCGGCCCGACCGCCCGCTGCGGCAACTGCCGAGCCCGGATCGGCGCGCCACCGGCCACCGTCGAACTGGTCACCGTGGCAGCCGTCGCCATCCTGCTGCTGGCCCACCCGCCCGCGGGTGAACTGATCGCCACCGCCTGGTGGCTGGCCTTCGCGGTGCCGCTGGTCTTCGTCGACCTCGCGGTACACCGGCTGCCCGACCGGCTCACCCTGCCGGCCGCCGCCGGCACCTGGCTGCTGCTCGGGTTGACCGCACTGGCCGACGCCGGGCCGACACCATGGCTGCGCGCCACCGCCGCCGCGCTCGGGCTGGCCGGTTTCTTCGCCGCCACCACGCTGCTGTTCGGTGCCCGGGGTTTCGGCATCGGTGACGCCAAACTCGCCCTGAGCGCGGGCGCCCTGCTCGGCTGGTACGGCTGGGCGATCCCCGTGCTCGGGCTGCTGCTCGCGGTGACGATGTCCGGCCTGGTCGCCCTCGGCTTGCTGGTCACCCGACGGGCCCGCTGGTCGAGTCATCTGCCGTTCGGGCCGTACCTGGTGCTCGGCACCCTGGGGGCGCTGCTGCTGGTGTGGTGAGCGGGCCGGCTTCCCCGGCCGGCCGCCGCCCCAAGGGGCGGTAAGGAAGGGCACCTTATTAACGCCTGCGGTAGAGGAAGGGCCCCTTATTAACAAACTGTCAGTCGGCGGGCTGCGGCAGGTGCTCCTGCTGCTCGCCGAGGACTGAGCCGCCCGCCATCCGCTGCCGTACGGCGGTCAGCTCCTCGAAGGCGTACGCCCAGTTGTGGCACTTGAAGCTGCGTAGCCCCTCGATCGGGGTGCGGCAGTCGGCGCAGCGTACGCCGGCGATGGCGGCGGGAAGACCGGTGTTGACGTAGCGGCGCTCGCCGAGGATCACCGTCGCGATCATCGTCGGGTCGTGCACGCCCTTCAGGGCCGAGGAGACGATGTCGTACCAAGTGATCCGGCGAGCGCACGTCGGGCAGTCCGGCTGGTCGCCGCTGACCCACAGCGGGGCGCCGATGGTGCGCGGTGGCATGCCCAGCAGCTTCTCGATCCGGCGTACGTCGGCCTCGGGGGTGGTCCAGCGATGCCGGCCCGGCAGCGAGGCGGGTGAGTCGTAGACGGCTTGGAACATCGCGGTGTCGACCTCGACGGTCTCGCGTTCGCTGGTCACGGCGTACCTCCCGGTCGGTCGACGCCCTCCACCGTGGTCACCGGTGGGCAACGGGCACAACCGGATCAACGACACGGCGCCTCGGCCGGCGTCGGCAGCGCCGACTTCCGGAGGCCCAGGATGATCAGGTACCCGAGGATCCAGAACTCGCCGACGGTCGCCGGGACCACCAGCAGGTCCGCGAGCATCCCCGCGTCGGGGGCGAGGTACGCGATGAACGTGTTGAGCAGGTAGCCGATGCCCCCGACGACGAGGACCCAGCCGAGCGCGCGGGGCAGCCACCCGGACCGCAGCACACACCAGCCCATCGGTACGAGCCAGAGGCCGAAGAAGAGCCCACCCACGGTCCACAGGTTCCCGCTGACCAGATACAGCAGTTGGACGGTGTCGGCGGCGTCACCGAACGGTTGGGCCGACACCTCGGTGGCGGTCGCGAGGAGCGCGGCGCTGCCGAGGATCGCGATGGCGTTGATCATGCCGAAGGCGGCGATACAGCCGGCGGCGGTGCCGTCGACGGTGCGGAACAGCCGGTAGAACCAGACGGCGGTGCCGGTCTGGGTGAGCACGACAAGCAGTTCGAGCGCGATCGCGACCCGGGCCAGGGACTCGTTCTGCACCAGGTGGGCGAGGGTCGCCTCGGGGTCACCGGCGGCGAAGATTCGGGGCCGGATGGTCAGGAAACCCAGTGCGCCGGCGACGGCCAGGCTGAGGTAGAACAAGCCGGTCGTACGGGCGGTGCGGATCAGCGGAGGCATGGCGGCTCCTTCGGTATGCGGTAGCGGATCCGGTTTTCGGGTGTCGTTCTGCGCAACACCTGAGCCTTACGGCGTAAGGCAACCATACGATGTAAGGTCAAGGGAAGATGGGGAGCCGCATTGGGTGCGAGGAAGTTTCGAGAACCGCTGAGTCGGGAGCGGGCCCTGGCCGCCGCGATCGCCCTGGTGGACGCCGAAGGTCTGGCCGCGCTGACCATGCGTCGACTGGCTGCCGAAGTCGGTGTCGAGGCGATGTCGCTCTACCACCACCTGCCCGGCAAGGAAGGTCTGCTCGACGGGCTCGCCGAGGCGGTCGCCGCCGAGATTCAGGCAGCCGTCGACACCACACTGGACGGCGGGCACTGGCGTGCTCGCCTGCGGCAACGGTTCCTGGCAGCCCGCTCGGTGATGCTGCGTCATCCCTGGGCACCCGCGCTGCTCGGCGCCCGCCCCAACATCCCCGCCGGGCTGTACGGCTACTACGACGGCATCATCGCCACGCTGCGCGACGGCGGCTTCTCCTACCGGATCGCCCACCGGGCGCTACACGCGTTCGGCAGCCTGGCACTCGGCTTCGCCCAGGAGGTCTTCCGGCCCGCGTCGGCGGGCGGTCAGACCGACGTCGAGGCCGCCGAGGAGGAGTTGGCCGCGATGGCCGCCCAACTGCCCCACCTGACCGCGATGGTGGCCGCCGAGGCGCATGCCGCCGACGACCCGACGCTCGGCTGGTGCGACAGCCAGGTCGAGTTCGAGTTCACGCTCGACCTGCTCTTCGACGGCCTCGAAAAGGCCCGCGACTGAGTCCAGGTCAGGCGAACCCGGTCAGCGGTTCTGCCGTTCGACCGCGCGCCGCAGCACACCACGTACGCCGGGCAGGGTGATCGCGCGCATCGTGACGTCGTTCAGCCACACGTGGACGCGGCTCGGTGGGGCGTACTGGTGCATGCCCCGACGGGCGAGTGCCTGCCGCTTGACGACCTCCGGTCGTAGCGACGCCTCCCAACCGGCGAGGGCGGTCGGGATGTCCTGGTCGGGCCGGCTCAGAGCGGCGCCGAGCCGGTCCGCGCCGGCCAGGGCGAGGGCAGCACCGTGCCCAGCGAAGAGGGTGACGCACCAGGCCGCGTCGCCGAGCAACACCACCCGACCGTCGCTCCACCGGGGCATGACCACCTGGCTGACCTGGTCGAAGTAGGCGCCGGCGGGATCGATGGCCAACTGCCGAAGCGCCTCGGGCACCCCGGCGGCGAGGTCGGCGAAGGCCGCTCCGACGGCGTCGACCGCGCCACGAGCCACCTCCTGCCCCGGATCATCGCAGCGGTAGGTGAAGAACGCCGATGATCTGCCGGGCCCCAGGTTGATGATGGCTGCCGTCCGGCCGGGCCCGATGAAGGTCGTCGCGGACGACTCGGGCACCTCCGCCACCGGCTCGGCGAGCGGAACCGCCGCCACCACGTACGGCAGGTCGACCCGGTGCTGCGCGCCGAACACGGACGCACGGGTGGCGGAGTGCACCCCGTCGGCACCGACGAGCAGGTCTGCCTCCTCGGTGCTGCCGTTGCTGAGTTCGACCCGTACCCGGTCGGCATTCTGGTCGATCGCGGTGACTGTGGTGCCGAAGCGGAACTCGGTGTGCTCGCGGGCCGCGTCGTACAGCGCGGCTTCCAGGTCGCCGCGGAACACCGTCATGGCGCGCGGGCCGAGGGTGGCCTCGGCGAGGGCCGCCGGCACGGTGAACTTCGGCCGCCCGTCCGCGCGGACCAGCACTGTGGTGAACAGACCCAGCGCGCGGTCGGAGAGGGCGGGGAGCAGGCCGAGGCGCTGCGTGGCGTCGTACCCCGACCCGAGCAGGTTCACCAGGTAGCCGCTGCTGCGTCGGCCCGGGGCCCGCTCCACCACGGTCGTGCGCCAGCCGTCGCGGCCGAGCCGCGTAGCCGCGGCCAGACCGGCGATCCCCGCGCCGACGATCACCGCTCGCCTCATCCGGCACCCTTCCAAGACCAAGAATGAGCGTACGCTCAAATAGTATGAGCGTTTGCTCATGCGGGGCAACCGGGGTTCCCGCGCCGCGCCTAAGATCAGAGGCATGCCGCGCGGAGTCGCCACCCCCGAGCCTCGGCAGCACCTCTTCGCCGCCGTGGAGCGCGTCATCGTCGGCGAAGGGCCGAGCCGGCTCACCAGCCGGGCCGTGACCCGCGAAGCCGGCGTCGCCACCGGGCTGCTGTTCACCCACTTCACGAACTTCGACGACTTCCTCGTCGGCTACGCGGTCGACCGGAGCTTCCAACTCGCGAGCGCGGTGGCCGGGCTCCCGGCCCGCGCCGGAAGCGCGACGGTCGCCGAGAACCTCAGCGAGATCGGCCAGGCGCTCCCGGTGGACACGCTGGTGACGATGACCCGGCTGATGGCGTACCGACCCGGCATCACCGCCGGCGTCGAGTCGGTGTTGGGCGACGGGAGCGCCGGCCTGCAACCGGTCGAACGGGCGATCGTCCGCTACCTCGCCGCCGAGCAGCAGTTGGGCCGGGTGCCCGCGAGCGCCGACCCGGAGGCGCTGGCCCTGGTCGTGACCGGGGTGCTGCACCACGTGGCGCTGACCGACGGCACCAGCCCGGTGGCCGCCAGCCGGCTCCACCGCGCAATCGCAGCGCTCACCGACGGATTCCCCACCGTCGCCCAATGACCACGGCGCCCATGATGCTCAGGGTTTGACCGCTCGCACTAGCTTCGCCGGCATGCGCCCCCGTATCTATCCGGCAGTGCCCATCGCGGGGTTGTTCGCCTCCCTGTTGATCCTGGCGGCCGGGATCTTCGCCGACCTGGGGCCGCCCCCACCGACCGGGGAACTGCGCCCGGCCACCGTGATATCCATCGAACACGACAGCATCGGCCGACCATTCGTCGCCCTGGTCAGAGTCGACACCCCGGACGGGGCGGTCGTCTGCGGCCTCAGGAGCTCGCAATTCGATGGCGGCCGGCTGCCCGGACTGCACAGCGACCTGACGGTGGACTACTGGCCGACCGGGTGCGCCCCGCCACCGGTGTCGCGCGAACTGTCCCGCGAGGTGATTCTCGCGATGGGCGTGGGCGGCACGGCACTGATGGCGTTCTGGCTCTGGGCAGGCCGCAAGGCCGGCCTCTGAGCGCACCCCCTGCGGTGAATCCGTCACGTCGAAGGTCACCGGAGCAGGCAGGCATCCGCCTTGCCCAGAACATCTGGCGTCTGTCAATATCATCTGCCCCGGGTGATCATCGCCCGGTCGGTACATGGGGGACGGATGCGCATCGGCTCGCGCTCAGCTCGACGGATCGTGGCACTGCTGACGGTAACGGCACTCGGCGGCTCCGGAGGCGCCGTAGCGGTGGTCACGCCCGCCTCGGCAGCCGGGACCACACTGCAATCCGAGCAGACCGTACGCCCACCAGCGGTGAGCTCGTCCGACTATCCGATGTATCCCAACTCGCCCAACCTCGACTACACGGTCGGGGTGACGGGCGCCTTCCGGTTCCTCACCTACCGCACCGACGCCGTGGCCTTCGCCTGGCGGCTCGGCGACGACGGAGCTTCCGGCACCGTCCCGGCCGTCGATCGCCTGGGGTACGCGTCAATCACCCCGGTCCGTGCCGGGATGCAGACCCTGTACGTCCGGGACGTGACCGCCGACGGCGCGCAGTCGACCGAGACGGCCTACGACTTCAAGGTCGACGACGGCCCACGGCTGGTTGATCGCGGCGAGGACGGCGCGAAGGTGGTGGTCGGCGGGTCGCGGACGGTACGCCTGCGGCCGGGGCGGCCGGACGTCGTGTCCTACACCTACAGCCTGCGCGACCGGCTGCACGCGACGTACCACACCGGCACGGTGGACGCGCGCCCGGACGGGACCGCGGACCTCACCTGGACAGCCCTCCACCACCAGATCGACAACCTCCTGGTGCACAGTGTCAGCGCCGACGGCACGATCTCCGCGAGCCGGTACGTCTCCTACTCCGTCGACGGCGCCACGCCTACTGTGTCGCGTATCCCCGGCGTGGGCTGGGTGACACCGACCACCTTCACTGCCCGTACCCGGATGGCGAACCCCGTCGAGTACGTGGTCACCGTCAACTCTGACGCGAACAGCCGGCAGATCCTCACGCCGACGGCCGACGGCAGCGCCACCTTCCAACTCATGCCCACCGTCAGGGGCACCCACTACATCAACATCTTCGCCCGCGACGCCGCCGGGGTGCAGACGAACAGCGCCATCATCCTCTGGTCGGTCTCCAACCGTCCGGTGGTCACCTCGACCGACTTCCCGTCGAACGGCGTCGGCCGGGTATGGCCCGGCACCTTCACCTTCACCGCCGGACTGCCCGGCACCACGGAGTTCCGGTACCGGATCAACGGCGCTCCGTCGATCGCCGTCCCCGCCGGCCCGGACGGAACAGCGACCGTGTCCTGGACGCCGCCGACGGACGGCGCCCACGAGGTGCTCCTCTGGAGTGTGACGGCCACCGGCAGCACCTCGGACGTCACCGAACACCGCTTCCAGCTCAAACGCCGCCTGATCGCCCTCGACCACGTAGAACCGAATTCGGTGACCACCGGCGCGGTGCACCTGCTGGAGCTGACCGGCTACGGCATGCACAAGCAGGACCTCATCGAGGTCATCCCCTCCGACGGCAAGCCGGTACCCGCGCAGGTCCACCATGTGACCGGGGGCGGCTCGATGATGCTGGTCTACGCCGACCTGACCGGCGTGGCGACCGGTCCGGCGACGGTACGGCTCACCCCGCACGACGAACTCGGTCGCTCGGTGACGTGGGCCAGCAGATTCCAGATCGTCGCACCGCCCGCGCCGAAGGCCACGAAGCTGCCGGCGATCACCGGCACGGTCGCCGTCGGCAGCACCGTCAAGGCCAGCACCGGGACCTGGACCCCCAGCGCCACCTCGTACAAGTACCAGTGGGCGGCGAACGGCACCGCGATCAAGGGCGCCACCGGTGCCTCACTCAAGATTCCGGCCGCGCTGCTCGGCAAGAAGCTCACGGTCACCGTGACTGCCATCCGAACCGGTCACCCGAACGGCAAGGCCACCTCGAAGGCCACCGCCGCGGTCGCCAAGGGCAAGGCCCCCAAGGCAACGAAAAAGCCCAAGATCAGCGGTACGCCCAAGGTCGGCCGAAAGGTCAAGGCCCTGGTCGGCACCTGGTCGCCGAAGGTGGACTCCTACAAGTACGAGTGGCGGCTCAACGGAAAGCTGATCAAGGGAGCGACCGGCAAGACACTGAAGCTGACCTCGACGATGCGGGGCAAGAAGCTCACCGTCACAGTGATCGCCCGCAAGGCCGGCCACGCCAACGGCAAGGCCACCAGCGCGAAGGTCACCGTACGCCGCTGACGTGCCAACTGGTTCGCCGCGTCTACGCTGCTCGTACGACGGGCTGACCGCACCACAGCCGACTTTCCGTGCTGCCAGTCCATCGGACAGAGTCGATTTCACGGGAGGGGAAGTGGGCGCACGCATAGGGCTGTATTACCCGTTCATCCATTTCCGTGATGAAGCCTGGTTGAAGCTCACGTCGCTCTACTGGGACCGAATGGGCCGCATCGTGCCCAGTCGATTCAATCTGCGTGATAGCGACACCGTCAGGGAGTTCAAGGACGCGGACTACATCCGAGACTTCCATCCGGTCCGGGAGCAGGAAGAATCAGCGCGGGCTTTCCGGGAGCTGCTGACCAGCCACGGTGATCAACTCCGCCGCCGGTACGGATTGCACCTCTCCGAAGGCTGGCCCGACGAGCCGACAACCGTCCAATCACATGCCGCTCATTTCGGAAACCCTAAACTCACCTACGTCTTCGGCCCGAAGATCAACCCGCAACTGCTGGACCAACTGGAGCAACTCTCACTCGCCGAGCCGGGTGGGTCGCGGGATCCCCGGTGGGTCGGCATGCACCCGAAGTTGGCCAGTCTGTACATGACTGCCCTCGCCCAAGCGGTAGCCAGCCGACGAGGGGCACAGCCAATCACCGACGACGCCCTCAGCCATGTCGGCCTCGGAGACTTCGGAATGGAACGCCTCGCCGAGGCGCTGCTTGGCGACACGGCGCAGCCGCGGCCACGCTCTACGTACGAGGCGGAACAGTTCATGGCAGGACTGAGCCTGCGGATGGTGGTCCCAGCCGACATCGAGGGTGTGTCGGCAAACCAATTGATCAAATTCCGCGAGCGGTACGCGGCCGAGCGCGATGCCTTCCAGCAGCAGATCGAGGCTATGGTCGCCGGCATCGACGTGGACGGCATTCGCGACCCGGATGCCCTGCGCGACCACCTGCGCGTGCAGCACGAGAAGCTGATCCAGCCACACCTTGCGGACCTGGAGCGACGACTCAAAGACGCACGCATCGACACGACGCTGGCTCTCATCAACATAAAGACGGAGGTACCCGTCGGCCTCGCTGCTGTCGCCGCCGCCATCGCACTCAAGGAGCAGTCGTTGCTCATCGCGGGGGCCGCGGCGTTGAGCGTGTGGCAGGTATGGCAGGACCGCAGGCACGCCCGCAGAGGAGAAATCGGCGGACTACCTGCACACGCCTACCTCTACCGCATCAAGTCGGAGCTTCAGCCCGCCGACCTTGCGAATCGAATCCAGGCGCTCGGTCGGCGCCTCCTGCCGAACAAGCCCTGACTCCTGACGTTCCGTCACACCGCTCAGCGCCTTCCAGCGACAACTCCATGTCAACGATTGTGCTCGCCGTCGATCGCCTGCTCACCTCGCTAGGGCTTGCTGTACTGCTGGCGGCTGTCTGGTCCAGCCGATGAAGCGTCGGTGCAGTGCGCTGGCTGGTGCCCAGGGCATGTCCTCGGCGGCCTGGACGAGGTAGGCACCGAGGTAGAGGGCCAGTGACACGGGCGCGTCGGCGTACTCCGCGCGTAGTTCTCGCCGCCGGGTCGGGCACGGCCAGGGCAGGTCGCAGCCGCCGCAGCTCCAGATCGAGCACCATGAGTAGTTGTCCGACGACGCTTGGAGTCGTTGTGCCGTTCGATCATCTACGGATTCCCGAAGACCTCTGGTCGCACCAGGACATACGTGCGGCTCTTGCTGCCCGCGATATCGGCGCCCTGTTTCGGCTACTTACTCGGCATACCGGCGCGAGTCAGACCCGCATCGGGGCCGCCGTCGGCTTGGAACAGGGCTACGTCAGCCGGATCATCGCCGGCCGGAAGGTGACCTCCATCGACGTACTGGAGCGCATCGCCGACGGCTGCGCCATGCCCGACGAGTCACGGATGACGCTCGGCCTCGCGCCTCGCCAGCGGTCATATCGCGCGGACATGGCCGACCACCGTTACACCCGCCACAGTGATCTTCCGGCCAACCGCTCCTGGCACGAGGACGTCCGCGCTGCCGCGCAGTTATGGGAAGGCGACGTGAACCGCCGAGAACTGCTCCGCCAAACAGTATTCAGCTCCGCCGCGTACACCCTGCCCGCCCTACGCTGGTTCACCGCAACCAGCACGCAGCCCGTTGCGCAGGACGGCCGCCGAACGGTCGGTCAGCCCGACATCGACACCATCCGCGAGATGACTGCCACCTACCGGCGACTCGACAACCAGCATGGCGGCGGCCACGCCCGCGCCAACGTCACCCGCTACCTCCACCACGAAGTCACGCCCCTGGTAACCGAAGGCCGATACGATCCGGCAACCGGCCGCAAGCTGCTCACCGCCGTCGCCGAACTGACGCAACTCGCCGGCTGGCAGGCGTACGACATGGCCGAACACGGCCTCGCCCAGCGCTACCTCACCCATGCCCTCGACCTGGCCCGAAACGCCGACGACGCCGGCCTGGGTGCCGAGATCCTCGCCGCGATGAGCCACCAAGCCACCTACCAAGGGGTTGCCGGAGAGCGCTATGCGGACTTCGTCTGAGCCAGGATTCCTGGCTCACTCGTCCGCTACCGGTCGCCGTAGTGGTACCGGCAGGCAATGATCTCGACGTCGTCCTTGGTGATGCGGTAGACCAGCCGGTGCTCACGGTCGATTCGGCGGGACCAGAAGCCGGACAACTCGCCCCGCAGGGGTTCCGGCTTGCCGATGCCCTCGTATCCGTTGCGCATCACGTCCGTGATGAGGTCGTTGATGCGTTTGACCAGTTTACGATCGGTGTGGCTGAGGTACTGGCTCCAGGCTGTCGCGGTGAAGACCAGCCTCACGCGACGTCTCGCACGGTGGCCGGGTCGATCAGGTTCCGTTCGGCCGCGTCGCCCTGCTCAAGCTCTGCGATCGAGCGGCGCAGGGCGGCGGCGTTGGCCGGGTTGCGAAGGAGATACTCGGTCTCCTTCATCGCCTCGTACTCCGCCAGCGGCACGATGACCACCGGTTCGTGGCCCGAGCGGGTCACCACCACTTCCTCGGCGTCGTTGATGACGCTGTCGAGTTCGGCGGCCAGGTTCTGGCGCAGCTGGGTGAAGTTCACGGTCCGCATGACGACCTCCAGGGCAGGTACAGAAAACTGTACCTCGGGTGGAGTGTGTCGCCCACTTCCGGGCCCATGCCGTACGGGCCGAAACGCGACCCAAACAACCTCAGGAAGGACCGCTGACCTGCGGGAAAGCGGGCCGGAGGTGCCACCATGCGAACCAGTCGGTGACCATCGCCGGTGGCCCGCTACCGCTTGCGAATGGGCAGGCCAGCCCAATGAAGCGCGATTCCAACCGTGGCCTAGAAGCGGTAGGCGTCGCGCCGGTGGCGGATCGAGTGGATCTCCACGACGCGTTTGGCTTCGTTGATCCGGTAGATGATTCGGTACGTGCCGCGGCGGGCGGAGTGGAAGCCGTCGAAGGGCTCGTCGAGTGGTTTGCCAGCCCGATAGGGGTTGACCGCGATCGCGTGCTGGATGGTCTCCGTCGCCGCGACCGCGACTTCCAGCGGCAGGTCCTCGTGCAGGTTGCGGCGGGCCAGCCGGGAAAACATCACCGTGTACGGGCTGGTCGCCTCGCGCGTGTCGTCCCGTCGCCCGCTTTGCGGAGGCATCAGGCCGCCCTACCGCGACGCCGTTCCAGCTCGGCGCGAACCTCGTCCATCGAGAACGTGTCGCCGGCCGCGAAATCCTCCCGCGACTGGCGTAGATCCGCGAGGGCCTCGTCGTCGGAGAGCAGGTCGAGCGTCTCCCGCATCGACTCGTACTCGGCGACCGAGATCAGCATCACGTCGGCACGTCCGTTGCGGGTGATCGTGAAGTGGTCGTGCTCCCGAGCGACCCGGTCGGCAAGCTCGGCGATCCGGGCCTTGGCTTCGGTGATCGGAATGGTCTCCATGGCAGCCATTTTAGCGACCGGTTGGAATTATGGCCAATCTGAACCCGTATCGCGACCCGGCCTCTGCTCCGCTCGTTGAGTGTCCGGACCAGCAATCGATGCCTCGGAGGACCCATGACCGTCCGGCGTCGCACCGCCGCCCCTTGTCGTCCTTGTTCCCCGAGCACGAGGCTGACATCCACGAAATCGCCCAGCGCGCCGGGTCCACCCGGAAGAGGTCGAAATCCGCCTCGCCGAGGCGCTCGAACACCTCCGTCACCAAGCGCACCACATCTACGACGCCTGACAGCTGCCCACTTCCCGACGTGCCCGGGAACCCGCCCGGACCCATCCACTATCCCCGCCTGCATCTCCGCCGGCTGTCGGTTGATTGTGATGAAGCCGTAGGGCGACGCTGCGGAACCCGCTCGCCGGACTGCCCCGGATGTGAGTCGGGCTCGGGGGCATGGCAGCAGCGCGGCCAGGAAATCGACCTCGGCCCGCGGCTTCGCTGCTCGTGGACCCCTCCGTTTGGGTATCCGTTTCGAGTGGGCCGCCAGGGACTCGAACCCTGAACCTATGGATTAAAAGTCCACAGCTCTGCCATTGAGCTAGCGGCCCGCGGCCCACAGGCTACCTGACCCCCACGGCCCGGCGCGCGATGCTCAGGCCCCCAGGCGCGCAGCCGACAGCCGGATCAGGTCGGACGGAAGCTATCCCAGAACGGCGACGCGACAGGCGATTCGCACCCGGCTGGCAGGATCGGGTCGGTCGGCACTGCGACACGGGGAGGGTGAGCATGCCGGAGCCGATCCGCGTCGTCGTGGCGGTGTTCGGTCACCTCGGTGTCGGCGGCGCGGTGCTGGGTTGGTTGGTTGCCGCACTGGTCTGCCATGCGGTCACGTTCGTTGTAACGATGCGGTCGAACGTGCCGCTCAACAATCAGTTGGACGCCGCCAGGTCGGTCGACGGGACCCCCGACCTGGCGGCGTTCCGACGTCGGTTCGAGGGGCCCTGGGTGCGGTGGAACCAGGTGCGGACGGTCAGCTCGGTCGCCGCCTTCGCCTGCCTGATCGGCGCCCTGCTCGCCCGGTGAGGTGTCTCCGGAAGGCGTCGACACGGCGCGTGCTTGGAAAGCCACTTATCGGGTACGGGCCGGACATGCGCATCGTGGTGGTGGGGGCGAGCGGGAACATGGGTACGGCGCTGCTGCGCCGGTTGCGGCGCGAGCGCGACGTCCAGGTGATCGGGGTGGCGCGGCGGCTGCCCCACGCGGGGGCCGGTGAGCCGTACGACGGGGTGCGGTGGCACTCCTGTGACATCGGTCTGCCGGGTGCAGCGGACGAGTTGACCGGGGTCTTCGCCGGTGCCGATGCGGTGGTGCACCTGGCCTGGCAGATCCAGCCCAGCCACGACCAGCACGTGTTACGCCGGACCAACGTGGACGGCAGCCGGGCGGTGGTCGACGCGGTGCTGCGTGCCGGGGTGCCGGCCCTGGTGTACGCCTCGTCGGTCGGCACGTACGCGCCGGGGCCCAAGAACGCGCCGGTCAGTGAGCGCTGGCCGGCGACGGGAGTGGTCGAATCGTCGTACAGCCGGGACAAGGCGGCGGTGGAGGAGATGCTCGACGGGATCGAGCGGACCCATCCGGGGTTGCGGCTGGTACGGCTGCGGCCTGGGCTGATCTTTCAGCGGGCGGCGGGCACCGAGATCGCCCGGTACTTCCTCGGGCCGCTGGTGCCGGTGCGGCTGCTGCGGTACGGGCGGCTGCCGCTGGTGCCGGCCAACCGGCGGCTGCGGATGCAGGCGGTGCACGCCGACGACGTGGCTGACGCGTACGCCCGGGCGATTCTGGGTGATGTGCGCGGCGCCTTCAACGTCGCTGCGGACCCGGTGCTGACCCCGGAGCTGGTGGCCCGGCACTTCCACGGCTGGACGGTGCCGGTGGCCGCCCCGGTGCTGCGCGCCGCCGCGGCGCTGACCTGGCGGGCCCGGCTGCAGCCGATCGACGCCGGCTGGGTGGAGTTGGCGTTGAACGCACCGCTGATGTCCAGCCACCGGGCCGAGACCGAGCTGGGCTGGCGACCCCGGGTCAACGCGGTCGACGCACTCAAGGAACTCATCGCCGGAATGGCCGAACGTGCCCACACCGACAGTCCGCCGCTGTCTGCCGCACCCGCCCTGCCCGGTCGCCCGGCCGGGCTCGTCCGGGTCCGCCCGGCCGGCCACAGCAACCCTTACTGACGGGGTCAGCGCAGGGTGGAGCGGGTGAAGGTGGGCTTGCCGGCGCCCAGGTAGAAGATGCCCGGGTAGGTCTCGAAGCCGTGGCTGGGGTTGCGGCGCAGGGTGGAATCCTCAATGCGGAGCGTGCCGGTGCGGTTGTTGCTGACGAAGAAGATCGCCCCGCCGCCCTCCTTCGCGTCGTTGCCCTCGATGGTGGTGCCGGCGATGCGTACCGAGAACTCGTTGCCGTCGCAGTAGATCGCGCCGCCGCTGCCGCCGCCCGGGGTGCCGGAACGGGCCGGGTTGGCCCCCTCGCCGACCGCCGCGTTGTCGCGCAGCGTGCTGTTGAGCACCACCCAGGAGACGCCGATGCTGCTCAACGCGCCGCCGTTGGCGCAGGAACCGCCGACGAAGGTGCTGCCGACCACGTACACCGGCTGGTCGTCGTGCTGGTCGAGGACCCGGATGGCGGCGCCGCCCACGTCCGGGCCGGTCCGGTCGCAGCGGTTGTCGACGAAGTGCGAGTTGACCACCTTGAGCCGACCACCCCGGACGAAGATCGCGCCACCGCCGCCACCGTCGGTGCGCTGGCCGGTGGCGTCGCCGTCGGCGAAGGTCAGGTTCTGCACGGTCAACCGGGGGTGGTCCTGGTCCTGGCAGTGCGAGGTGGTCCAGCCCTGCAACGGGTCGCAGGTGTTCAGGTAGAGGATGCGCCGCTTGCCCTGACCGCTGAGGGTTACCTTGCCGCCGCCGTCGATGATCACCTGCGGGCCGTTGGCGTTGCGCACCTTTGCCGTCGCCGTCATCGTGATGGTCACCGGATCGGGGCCGCAGTCGAAGGTGATGATGCCGCCGGCCGCCACCGCCCGGACCACCGCCGCCGAGGTGCAACTGGCCGGGTGCCGGTGCCGACCGTACGGGTCGGCCGCGAGGTGTCCACCGCCCGACCCGCCGCCGGTACGGCCACCGCATCGCCGGACGACTTGCGTACGCCGCCGGTGGGTGTCGCCGAAGGCACGGCGCTGGCGCTGGCAGAGGGTTCCGTGCTGGCCTGCGGATCGGCCTGCCCGCCCTGCTCGGTGGCTGCGCCCGAGGCGGCGGCGTCCGCGTCGACCGCAGGTGGTGGGGTGCTGCGCGGATCGGCCCGGGGCACGGACGGCCCACAGGCGGACAGGACGGTGACGGCGACGCCGAGTGCGACCACGGCGGGGGATCTCAGACGCACTTAGGTGATGCTAGGGGATGAACCGCCGAAAACCACCCCCGGCGAGGCTCAGGTGAGCGGTACGTGATGCAGGTGCCGGCGACGTCGCAGCCGGACGCTGAACACCCCCGCCACCGTCACGATCAGCAGCGCAGTGACCACTGTGGCGTGCAGCAGCCCTCGGGTCAGGTAACCGCCGTCGGTGTGGTCCACCGCCCAGGTGGCGATCTCCCGGCTGGACCAGAACGGGGTCAGCTTCGATCCGGGACTGGCCGGATCGAGCAGCATCTGCATGGCCACGACGGTGAGCAGCAGCAGGGTGCCTTCCAACTCGCGGGGGAGCAGGGCACCGATCAGCATGCCGAACGGTGCCGCCACGGCCACGCAGCAGAGCATCGCCACCGCGATCCCGCCGTACCGCAGGTTGGCCGCGTCGAAGACGGTTAGCAGGAAGAACGGCACCGAGACGGCCAACCCGAGCAGCCACAGGCCGAGCATCCGGCCGACGTAGAGGTGGTGCGGGCGGTAGCCGGCGAGCCGCAGCCGAGGTTCCAGCTCGCGGGCGGCGCTGGTGGCGAAGAGCGCCGCCGTGCTCACCGCCCAGCTGATGCCCAGCAGCAGCGCGCGGATCGACTGCCCGACGTAGGAGTCCCGCCGGATCAGCCAGAAGACCAACGGCATCAACAGCAGAAGCAGCAGTACGCCCCGACGCCGGGCCAGCTCCCGCAACGTCATCTCGGCCACGGTGAGCATCGGCTTCATCAGTGGCCTCCCTGGTCGGCGGGGGTCAGATCGAGCACGACGTCGACCCGGTCGAGTTGGTTGAGCAGGTGGGTGATCACCACGATGGCCCGTCCCTCGTCGCGCAACCGGATCAACTGATCCCAGAGGTTGACGTAACTGCCCTGGTCGAAGCCCTGATACGGCTCGTCGAGCAGCAGCACGTCCGGCGCGGCGAGGGTGGACATGGTCAGGTTCAGCTTCTGGCGCGTACCGCCGGAGAGGTGCCGGGCGAGCACGTCGCCCTGGGCGTCCCAGCCGAGTTGTCGAGCCGCCGCCCGGCCGGCTCGTCGGGCCGGTTCCCGGGCCACCCCCTGACCGGCGCCGACCAGGACGAAGTGTTCGTCGGGGAGCAGGAAGTCGGCGGTGCCGCCCTGCTGGGGGCAGAAGCCGAGCCGACCGGAGACGGTCACCTCGCCAGCGTCGGGTGACACCAGCCCGGCACAGATCCGCAGGAAGGTGCTCTTGCCGCAGCCGTTGGCGCCGACCACGGCGGCGATCTGACCGGCCCGTACGGTCAGCGCCGCGTCCCGCAGCACCGTGTGCCGGCCGTACCGCTTGGTGATGCCCCGGGCGTCCAGGCGCACCGGGCCGGGACGCGGGGCGGGCGCGGTGCCGATGCTCTCCACGATCGTGGCCGCGTACGTCTGCGGCGGACCGAAGACCAGCCACGGGTCGCCGCCGCCCTCGCGCAGGTGTGTGGCGGCCTCGGCGACCACGTGCCGGGCAGCGTCGGCCGCCACCCGGCGCTGGTGCAACTCGGCCGCGAAGACCCGCAGCCACTCGTCGGCGTTCACCCGTCGACCTCCTTCGTGACGATGCCGTTCACCGGTGCCACGAACGCCAGCCAGGCGCTGCCGCCGTGGCGCAGCGCCGCCCGCCCGTCGTCGGTGAGCTGGTAGCCGCACACGGTCGGCCTCAGCCGTCGACCACGTCGGAGATCACGACGGTGACGTTGTCCGGCGCACCGGCCTGGTGGGCGAGCTTGACCAGTTGCTCGCCGCACTGGTGGCGGTCGGCGTGCAGCCCCAGCGTGGCCGCGATCGCGTCGTCGGTCACATAGTCGGAGAGCCCGTCGCTGCACAGCAGCAGTCGGTCACCGGCGGTGACCGTCAACATCCCCATCGTCGGCGGTGCGTCCGCGCCCTGCACCGCGCGGGTCACCAGGGAGCGCTGCGGGTGGTGCCGGGCCTGGTCCGGCGTCAGTGCCCCCTGGTCGACCAGCGCCTGCACGAAGGTGTCGTCGCGGGTCAACTGGCTCAGTCGACCGTCCCGGAGCAGGTAGCAGCGGGAGTCGCCGACCTGGGCCAGCACCAGCGTGTTCCCGGCGAGCAGGGCCGCGGTCAGGGTCGTACCCATGCCGTCGCGGGCCGGCTCGGCGGCGATCGCGGCGTGGATGCGTTGGTTGGCCGTGCTCACCACGGCGCGCAGCGCGTCGGCGGCGGCGTCCGGGGCGGTCGGCGGGATCAGCTCGTCCAGGATCCGGATGACGATCTCGCTGGCCACCTCACCGGCAGGAAGTCCACCCATGCCGTCGGCCACCGCGACGAGGCGCTCGCCGGCGAGCGCGGAGTCCTCGTTGTTGGTCCGAACCAGGCCGATGTCGTTGAGGATGGCCGAGCGGAGGATCAGCGTCATGGGTCAAGCTTGCCAAGAAGACCTGTCCCGCGTCTCTACGCACTACTGCGTAGGGTTGAGGAATGTTGCCCGTGTCCATGGTCGGGCGCGCCGGTGAGCTCGCTGAGCTGGGCCGAGCGTGGTCCACCGTGGTGGACGGTAACCGTCGGTCGCCGGCCGTCGCGGTCGTCACCGGAGGCGCGGGCGTGGGCAAGAGCCTGCTGGTCGCCGCCGCGCTGGACGGTTTCACGCCCCGGCCCGACGTGGTGCTCAGCGGAGCCGCCCGGGTGCACAGCCCCGCCCCGTACGACTGGTTGGCCGCCGTGCTGAGCGGGCGTGACACCAGTCGACTCGATCTTCCGGCCGACGCGCTGGCCTGGCTCGCCCAGCAGCCCACCGCGCCACGTGAGCGCTACGCCCCCGGCACCCTGCTCCGGCTGGCCGTGCGTACCGTCCGGGCACTGGTCGGCGCCGGCCCGGCGGTGCTCGTGGTGGAGGACCTGCACGCGCTCGACCCGGCGAGCCTCAATCTGGTCGGTGAGCTGGCCACCGCGGACGGGCTGCCGGCCCTGCTGATGGTGGCGACCCGGCCCGCGGCCCACGCGGTCGCACCCGCCCTCACCGGCCGCACCCTGTCCCGCCTCTGCGGGGTACGCGGCGTGGTGCGCCAACATCTCGGGCCGCTGCGCCCTGCCGAGGTCGCCGAGGTGCTGGATCAGGTGTACGCCGGGTCGGCCGCCGACGCGTGCCTGGTACATCGGGTCTGGCAGCACACCGGCGGTAACCCGTACGCCCTCACCGAACTGCTCGCCGCGCACGCCGGAGCGGATCCCGGCACACTGCTCGCCCCGACCGAGCCCGCTGTTGTTCCGGCCGCTGTTCCCGCCGCTGTTGTTCCGGCCGCTGCTGTTCCCGCTGCTCGGATCGCTGCCGATTCTGACTCCCCGGTCGCTGCGGCGGTCGAGTTGACCGGTCGGGAGGTCGAGGTGCTCGACTGCCTGGTCGCCGGGATGTCCAACAAGCAGGTGGCCCGCGCCCTCGGCATCTCGGTCCGGACGGTCACGGTGCACGTGTCGAACCTGCTGCGCAAGACCGGCGCGGCCTCGCGTACCGAGGCGGCGCTCTGGGCGGTGCGCCAGCGATTCGCCGTCACCGCGCCGACTGCCGGACTCACCGCGCCGACCGCCACCCGCGACCACTGAGCCGCTGATCAACTCCGTTTCGCCGGGGGTAGCGCAGGAGCAGGCTGGCCGTCACCTCTTCGTCGCCGACGGCGGCGTACACGTGCGGCACGTCGGAGGTCCAGCGCAAATGCCCACCGGCGGCGGCGGTCAGCGGGGCGTCGACCGGGCCGGCGCGCAGCACTCCGGTGAAGACCGTGACGTGTTCGGTCACTCCGGCCTGGTGCGCGGGGGAGAGCTGGCCGGGCCCGGGTGCGACCCGCATCCGGTACAGCTCGTAGGTGACGTCGGAGTCCTCGAACACCTCCAGCAGGGTGGCGCTGACCGCCGCCCCCCGCACGGTCGGCCCGCTCGTTGGTTCGGAGAGTACGGCGGTCAGCGGTACGCCGAGCTGAGCGGTGATCGCGTACAGCGTCTCCAGGGTGGGGTTGCGGCTGCCGTTCTCCAGCCCGGAGAGCGTCGCCTTTCCCACCCCGGCCTGCCGGGCCAGCGCGGACAGCGAGATCCCGCGCGCCTCACGCAGGGCACGGACCCGGCGACCGATCGCCGCCGGATCGGCGTCTGCCACGGCGGGTCGACCAGGGGCGTTGGCCGGTGGGGGGTCTGATGCTGGCGAGTGCGGCACCCCGCTATCGTGCTACACGGTCATGTTCCGTAAACGGAACGATTGAGGTGGGGTATGGCGGGTCGCATGCAACCGGTGCTGGCGGGCGCGGTGGCCGCGCTGGTCGGGTTCGCCAGTTCGTTCGCCGTGGTGCTGGCCGGGCTGCGGGCCGTCGGGGCCACCGAGAGCCAGGCCGCCTCCGGGTTGCTCGTGCTCAGCCTGGTGTCCGGCCTCTGTGCCGCCTGGCTGGGCCTGCGTCACCGGTTGCCGATGAGCGTGGCCTGGTCCACACCCGGCGCGGCGCTGCTGGTCGCCACCGGCCCGATGCCCGGAGGCTGGCCGGTCGCGGTCGGCGCGTTCCTCGTCTCGGGGCTGCTGATCGTGGCCGCCGGTCTCTTCCCGATACTGGGCCGGGCCGTGACGGCGATTCCCAAGCCGATCGCCGGGGCGATGCTCGCCGGGGTGCTGCTGCCCCTGTGCACCGCGCCGGTCCGCGCGCTCGTCGAGGTGCCCCTGCTGGCCGCCCCGGTGCTGGTGTGCTGGCTGGTGCTGCACCGCTTCGCCCGCCCGTGGGCAGTGCCCGGGGCGCTCGTGGTGGCGGCCGGCGCGATCGCACTGACCACCTCGGGCGGCGGTGGTGGTGGACTGCGTCCGGTGATCGAGGTGACCGTGCCGCAGTGGAGCCTGACGGCGGTGGTCGGATTGGCACTGCCGCTGTTCCTGGTGACCATGGCCGCGCAGAACGTGCCCGGCACGGCCGTACTGGTCGGCTACGGCTACCGGCCGTCGCTCGGCTCGGCGCTGCGGGCGACCGGGCTGGCCAGCCTCGCGGCCGCGCCGGCCGGCGGGCACGCGGTCAACCTGGCCGCGATCACCGCCGCGCTCGTCGCCGGGCCGGACGCGCACCCCGACCGGGACCGTCGGTGGATCGCCTCGGTGACAAACGGCGTCGGGCTCGCCCTGCTCGGGCTCGGTGCCGGTGCGGTCACCACCCTGGTCGGCTGGGCGCCACCGGTGCTGATCGAGGCGGTCGCCGGGCTGGCCCTGCTCGGTGCGCTGGCCACCGCGCTGACCTCGGCGCTGGCCGACCCCGACGCGCGGGAGGCGGCCGTCGTCACCCTGGTCGTCACCGCCTCCGGCGTCTCCCTGGCCGGCATCGGCGGTGCCTTCTGGGGACTGATCGCCGGCTGCCTGATGCTCCTGTTCTTCCGCCGCCGCTCCGGCCGTCCAGCCGCCCCACCCTCCCTGCCCACCCCATCCTCGCTGCCCGCCCCGCGCGAAGAGGAGGAGGCCCGAAGCTAGAACCCGGCGCTCAGGTCACCAGACCGGTGCGGTACGCGTCGAGAGGTGACCCGGCAGGAGCGCCGTGGTCACCTGAAACGCTATGGATTCGCGCTCCGGGAATCGTCACCGTGGGTGGACACTTGCGGGTAGCTCGCACGGGGGACAAGCGTGCTTGTGTGGGTCGGGCACGCCGGGGTCGGATCACGCCCGGCCGACACCGCTCGCGCCGGTGTCGATGACGGCGCAAGGCCCTCAGAGCTCGGCGGGCAGGTCGCTGGTCAGGGCGTTGAGGAGGACCTCGCGGTCGGTGACGGTGGCGATCTGGTCGGCGAGCACGTAGACGGCGCCGGTGGGGACCAGATCCGTGGAGACCTTGAGGTAGCCGGTGCGCAGCAGCCGGGCGGCCAGGTCGGCGGGGACGTCCGGTTCCTCGGTGGCGGCGGACTCGATCAACTCGTCCAGGCTGCCGCCGGGATCGGCGGTCGGCGCCTGCACCGTCACCGCGTTGGGATCACCGCGCTGCACAAGATCCACAGTCCCCACGTCCCGCCCCGCGACATCCACCACCGGCATCCCGGTGTGCACCCGCGAAACGATCCCCCGCTGATCGATCCCCTGCTGCTCCATCCCCCACCCCTTCCCACCCTCCACTCCCCCTAAACCCACCTCCCGGAACGCGCGTTGATCAAGAGGTTTCCGGCCAACTGGCGACGCAAACCTCTTGATCAACGCTCGCTGTGCGGGGTGGTCCAGGGGGAGGGCGGCTGGGGGGAGAGTTCGCGCCAGGGGTCGGAGGGTTGGAGCAGGGCGCGTACGGTCTCCTCGGCCTCGTCGAGGGTGTCGTAGTCGTAGAAGCGGGAGACTCCCTCGGCGCCGCCGGCCCGCTGCTCGACGTACCACCGATCGGCATCCGTGCGGAGGAAGACGTCCCGTCGGGCCAGCCGCCCCCACTTCCCGTTCCACCAGTGCTTTCGCTGCTCCATGGCGGGACTCTATCGAACACTTGTTCGACTTTGGGTGGCCCCTGCGGGATTCCCGCAGGGGCCGATGTGCGCGTGCCGGGTTCAGCGCCCGCTGGGCGGTTCCTCCCGGCGACCGAGCACGTCGTCCAGGGCGCCGCGCTGCTGGGCGGGCGTGGTCCGGCCGGCGGCCACCAGGGCGTCGCGGATCTCGGTGAGCAGCTGGACCTCCTCGCTCGGTGCGGCCGGCGGCGGCTCCTCACCCCGCTTACGGCGCTCGGCGAGCTTGTTCATCGGGAAGACGACCAGGAAGTACAGCGCTGCCGCGGTGAGCAGGAACGTGATCAACGCGTTGACGAAGGCGATCCAGTCGAACGCGACGCCCCGGAACTCCGGCGCGGTGCCCGCGATGCCCTTGTCGCTGCCGGTGATCAGGAGCACGAAGACCCGGATCAGTGGTTCCAGGAACGACTTGGTGAGCTGGGTGACCACACCCGTGAACGCGGCGCCGATGACAACACCGACCGCCAGGTCGACGACGTTGCCACGCATGATGAAGTCTTTGAAGCCCTTGATCATCCCGTACTCCTGAGGTGTCCCGTGTAAGTCAGGGACAACCTATGCCGCCGGCTCGGGCTCCAGAAAGGCGCCGGCCTCCCGGGCGGCGAGTTCTGGGTCACCATCCCGGATCGCCGCCACCAGCCGGGCGTGGTCGACGTGACGTTCCGGCGTCAGGGCGCCGCCCATCGCCTGGGTGACGGTGCTGCGCATCGCGGCGCCGATGGAGGCGTACAGCTCGGCGAGCATGCTGTTGTGCGCCGCCTCGACCACCGCCGCGTGCAGCGCGGCGTCGGCCTCGACGAACTCGGTGACCCGGCCGCCGCGCCAGGCCGCCTCGCGCGCGACCAGCGCGTCGTCGAGGGCGGCCAGGTCTTCGGGGGTACGCCGACGCGCGGCGAGCCGGGCCGCCTCCACCTCGAAGGCGCGGCGTACCTCGGTCACCTCCGTCATCCGATCGTCGGTCAGCCGGCGGGCCACCACCGGCGCCAACTCGTCGGTGGAGATGACGTACGTCCCGGAGCCCTGCCGGCATTCCAGGACCCCGGCGTGTGCGAGGGCCCGGACCGCCTCGCGCACCGTGTTGCGACCGACGCCGAGCGCCCCGACCAGTTGTGGCTCGGTCGGGATCCGACTGCCCACCGGCCACTCGCCTGCCAGGATCCGCTGGCGCAGCTGCGTGATCGTCTCCTGGATCCGCCGCCCTCGGGGCGGCAGCGGGGCGGAATCAACGACCGGTGGCACTGGTTACAACCTCTCGCCTGGATTCATCCCATGATTGTAGATTCGAGGTCATGCCCCCGTCGCCTGCTGGCACCCCCGCTGCTCCGACAATCACCGCCGACGGGTTGACTCCCCAGGACATCAAGGCCGGGGCCGGTGAGCACCCGACCGCGCCGGCGTCCCGCGCCAACGGTGGCCTGCTGGTGCTGGCCGGGATACTGCTGGTGGCGCTCAACCTGCGGGCCGCCGTCACCAGCCTCGGCGCCCTGCTCGACGAGGTGCGCGTCGGTCTGGCGCTCTCCGGCACGATGGCCGGCTTCGTCACCACCCTGCCCACCATCGCGTTCGCCGGGCTCGGGGCGGCCACTCCGTGGCTGGTCCGCCGGCTGTCCGCAGCCCGCCTGCTGGTGCTGGGAATGCTGGCGCTCGCCGTCGGCCAGGTGCTGCGGGCGGTCACCGGGTCCGCCGTGGTGTTCCTGCTCACCAGCGCGCTCGCGCTGGCCGGGATCGCGGTGGCGAACATCATGATGCCGATGCTGGTCAAGCAGTACTTCCCGCATCGCGCCGGACTGGTCACCGGGGCGTACACGATGGCGTTGGTCGCCGGCACGACGGTGGCTGCGGCGGCTGCGGTGCCGGTGGCGCACGCCTTCGGCTCCTGGCGGGCGGGGCTGGGCGTCTGGGCGGGGCTCGCGGTGGTCGCCGTACTCCCCTGGCTGCCGGCGGCGTTGCGCAGCCGCACCGCGGCGCGTCGGGCGACCCGGGATGCCGCGGCCGCCGCCCGCGTGGTCGTCCGACCCGGCCGCACCCGGCTCGGCTGGGCGATGGCGGTCTACTTCGGAGCGCAGTCGCTCAGCGGGTACGCAATCATGGGCTGGCTGGCCCAACTTTTCCGGGACGCGGGTTTCCGGCCGCAGGACGCCGGCCTGCTGCTCGCCGGGGTGACCGCGCTCGGGGTGCCGATCGCGTTGCTGATGCCGACGTTGGCCGGTCGGCTGAGCAGCCTGCGGCCGCTGGTGTTCGCGTTGACCGCCGCCTCGACGCTGGCCTACCTGGGCCTGGCCCTGGCACCGCGGGGCGCGGCGGTGCTGTGGATAGTGCTGTTGGCCTTCGGCCAGGGGGCGTTTCCGTTGATCCTGACCACCATCGGTCTGCGGGCCCGCACCGCCGACGGGACGGTCGCGTTGTCGGCCTTCGCGCAGAGCACGGGGTACGTGATCGCGGCGTTGGGGCCACTGCTGGTCGGGATCCTCTACGAGAGCACCGGAGGCTGGACGGCGCCGCTCGGTTTCCTGCTACTCGCCCTCGCGGTGCAGACGGGCGCGGGGATGGTGATCGCCCGTCCCCGCTACATCGAGGACGAGCGTTGACGGGCCGGAATCAGGAGGAAGCCGGTGTGGGGTCGCCTGCTACCGCCTGGTCGACGGTCGGATAGGTGTGCAGCACCTCCACCAGGCCGCTCACCTCAAGGATGCGCAACACCCCGCGTTGCGGTGCGGCCAGGCGCACCACCCCGCCGGCCTCGTCGCAGCTGTTCTTGGCGCGGACGAACACCGACAGGCCGGTGGAGTCGCAGAACGAGACCTCCGACAGATCGAAGACGAGGCGGCTGCGCCCCTTGTCGAGCAGGTCGGTGATCTGGTCCTGCAACTGCGGCGCGGTGGCCATGTCCAGTTCGCCCGCGACCGCCACTACGACCACGTCACCGCGCTGTTCCGTGTGCACCGTCAAGGACATTCGCCAGACCTCCTGTTTATCGGTGGAACGGTATCCCACCGAAGCCCCGGTACGCAGAACGGGCGCGAGATCGGTGGCCGCCACCATTCGCTTGCTGTGGGGCAAGTAGTTTCCGGGTCTGCGGTGATAGAGTCCGGCCGGTCCGGGTCGAGGGGGTTATGTCATGGCGCTGAGCACTGACGAAAGTAGCCGGCTGGCTGGCCTGCTTACCAGTTGTGTCGATCAGGTCACGCAACGATGGACCGAGGTCGTCGCCGCGCAGTTGCGTGGTCGACTCAGCCAGGTCGAGCTGCGCCAGCAGGTGCAGGAGCTGCACCGCGTCCTGGTCGACGCGCTCGGCAAGGGTGCCGCCGACCTGGCCGCCGAGGAGGCCACCGAGCTGCGCGCGGTCCTTTCCGACCTGTCCCGTGGGCAGGCTCGCCAGGGCTTCTCCGCCACCGAGACCGCCACCGGCGTGTTCGCCCTCAAGGACGCCCTGTTGGCCGTGATGGAGGCCGACCAGAGCGCCGGGACGCTGCGCGACTACGTCGCCTTCAGCACGCTGGTCGACCAGATGGGCCTGTTCACCTTCGAGAGCTACGTACGCACCCGGGAGAGCCTGATCGCCGACCAGGCCGAGCAGCTGCTGGAGCTGTCCACCCCGGTGGTCAAGCTCTGGGAGGGCGTGGTGGCGGTGCCGCTGGTCGGCACCCTCGACTCGGCCCGCGCCCAGGTGGTCATGGAGCGGCTGCTGCAGACCCTGGTCGACACCGGCTCGCCGTACGCGATCATCGACATCACCGGCGTACCGGCGGTCGACACCCAGGTCGCCCAGCACATCCTGAAGACTGTGGTGGCGGCCCGGCTGATGGGTGCCGACTGCATCATCTCCGGCATCCGGCCGCAGATCGCCCAGACCATCGTCGCGCTCGGCATCGAGTTCGGTGACATCGCCACCAAGGCCAGTCTCGCCGATGCGCTGCGGCACGTGCTTCGGCTCACCGGGGTCGAGACCGCCCGCCGCCAGTCGCGTCGGGAGGCGTGATGGAGCGGGTGCCGATCCTCAAGATCGGCGACATCCTGCTGGTCTCCATCCAGGTCGACATGTCCGACCAGACGGCCATCGCCCTCCAGGAGGATCTGGCCGAGCGGATCGTCGCCACCAGCTGCCACGGCGTGATCATCGACATCACCGCGCTGGACATCGTCGACTCCTTCGTCGGGCGGATGCTGTCCACCATCGCCTCGATCTCCCGGGTGCTCGACGCGGAGACGGTGGTTGTCGGGATGCGCCCGGCGGTCGCCATCACCCTGGTCGAACTGGGGCTGTCGCTCAACGGCATCCGTACCGCGCTGAACGTCGAGCGGGGGATGGAACTCATCGCGGCCGACCGCGACCACGGGTTCGACGGATTCGACGACGACCCGGACGCAGAGCCGACGGCGTCGCCGTGACCAGCGGGGTCGACCTGAGCCGGCCGCAGGCGCAGACGGTCGGCAGCGACGAGGACGTGGTACGCGTCCGCCAACTGGTGCGTACGGTCGCGGTGGCCGTCAGGCTCTCCCTGGTCGACCAGACCAAGGTGGTCACCGCAGCCAGTGAACTCGCCCGCAACACCCTGGTCTACGGCGGTGGCGGCACCGTCGAGGTGACCGCCGTGGACAACGGCCGCCGCCCCGGCATCACCATCGTCTTCGCCGACTCCGGGCCCGGCATCGCCGACCTGGAACTCGCGCTGACCGACGGGTACACCACCGGTGGTGGCCTCGGCCTCGGCCTCAGTGGCGCCCGACGGTTGGTGGACGAGTTCGACATCCAGACCGCCCCCGGCGAGGGCACCCGGATCACGATCACCAAGTGGTCCCGGTGACGGCCGAGCCCGTTTCCGACCGGGGCACCTGGTTCCGGGTGGAAACCGGCAGTGCCGGCAGCGCCGTGCGGCGGGCCGCCGAACGGCTGGGTGGCCAGTTGGGACTGCCCGACGGCCGGATCGCCGATCTGGCCATCGTCGCGGCAGAGCTGACCAGCAACCTGATCAAGCACGCCGAGGACGGTTTGCTGCTGGTCCGGCCGGTGCGCCGCGAGCTGGACGCCGGTGTGGAACTGGTCGCGGTCGACGCCGGGCCGGGCATGGCTGATCTCACCGACTCCGCCCGCGACGGTCACTCGACCACCGGCACGCTGGGCATCGGCCTGGGAGCGATCGTCCGGCAGGCGAGCTGGTTCGACGCGTACTCCCGACCGGGCCGGGGAACGGTCATCGCCGTGCAGGTGTTCGCCGGCGGGGAAATCGAACGGCCCTGGGTCGGCGGACTCACCCGGCCGCTGACCGGGGAGACGGTCAGCGGGGACGGGCACGCCTGGCGGATCGTCGGCGAACGCCGTCAGGTGCTGGTCACCGATGGCCTGGGGCACGGGCCGTTGGCCGCCGCCGCCACCGACGCCGCGCTCGCCGCGTTCCGGGCCGCCTCGGCGTCCTCCCCGGCCGAAGTGGTCAGCCACCTGCATCGGGCGTTGTCGCACACCCGCGGTGCGGCGCTCGCCGTGGCCGAGCCGGACCCGGCGGCCGGATTGCTGCGGTACGCCGGGCTGGGCAACATCAGCGGCGTGGTGGCCACTGGGGACGGCCGGCAGCGGGGACTGGTTTCCCTGCCCGGTATCGCCGGGCACCAACGCCCGACGATCCGGCAGTACGACTACCCGTTCGACGCCGGCAGCTTGCTGGTCATGCACAGCGACGGCGTGGTCGACCGTTGGCGGCTTGCCGACTACCCCGGCCTGACCGGACGATCGCCGCTGGTGGTGGCCGCCACGCTGCTGCGGGACGCCGGCGTCCGTCGCGACGACGCTGGCGTGTTGGTGGCGAGGTCCTGGTGACGGGCAACGAACCGCTGTTGCAGATGACGCTGCGGGTGGAGCAGGACATCTTCGTGGTTCGCCAGCGGGGCCGGGAGGTTGCCGCCGCGGTCGGTCTGGAGCACCAGGACCAGGTCCGGATCGCCACCGCCCTGAGCGAGGTGGCCCGGGATCTGCTGCGCGGCGTCGGCGGTGCCGACGTGGTGTTCGCCATCGCCGACACTCCGGACGGGCGACATAACCTGCGAGTCGACCTCATCCCGGTCGGCCCCTTGCCCGAAGGGCGGTACGAGCCGCAGTCGGGCGCGGTGGCGCGTCTGGTGGACACGTTGAGCGTGGTGGCCCCGGCGGGGGATACGGTCGTGAGGATGTCGCGACGTATCCCGGTCACCGCCCAGGCGCTCACCCCACAGCGTCTCGAGCAACTGCGTGCCCAACTCGGGCAGAGCGCACCGGGCACCGTGGAGGAGGAACTAGCCACCCAGAATTCGCAGCTGATCGCCGCCCTCGACGAGGTACGCAGCCAACGCGACGAACTGGCGCGACTCAACGAGGAACTGGAGCAGACCAACCGCGGCGTGCTGGCGCTTTACCATCAGCTCACCGACGAGTTGGAGGAGACCAACCGGGGTGTGGTGGCCCTCTACGCCGAGTTGGACGAGAAGTCGGCGCAGCTGCGCTCGGCGAGTGAGTCGAAGACCCGCTTCCTGGCCAACGTCAGCCACGAACTTCGGGCACCGGTGACCGCGATCATCGGCTTGGCCCGGTTGCTCACCGACTCCGCGTCCGACCCGCTCACCGATGAGCAGGAGCGCCAGATCGATCTGATCCGGTCCTCCGCCTCGGACCTGCTCTCGCTGGTGAACGAGCTGCTCGATCTGGCCAAGGCGGAGTCGGGTCGGCTCGAACCGAACTGGGCCGAGGTGGATCTGCGGGCCGTGTTCGGTCAGCTGCGCGGCACCCTGCGGGCACTGCACACCGCCCCCGAGGTGGAACTGGTGGTGGAGGAACCACCGGCGCCCGCCACCATACGCACCGACGAGATGCTGCTCGCCCAGGTGCTGCGCAACCTGCTGCACAACGGTCTGAAGTTCACCGCCCGGGGCGAGGTACGGCTGCGTGCCGAGCGGCGCGGCGACGGCTGGAAACTTGTCGTCTCCGACACCGGATCAGGCATTCCAGTGGAACTGCACGAGCGGGTTTTCGAGGAGTTCTACCAGGTGCCGGGGCCGTCCCGGGCCGGCGGCACCGGGCTCGGTCTGCCGTACGCCCGGCGGCTGGCGACCCTGCTCGGCGGTACGTTGGAACTGTCCAGTGAGCCGGGTCGGGGCAGCACCCTGACCGTCTCGCTGCCGGCGAACGGGATGTGACGTGGACGCCCCGCCGACCGTGCTGGTGGTCGACGACAGTCGGACCAAGCGCTACCTACTGGTGAACTGGCTGACCCGGGCGGGGTTCACCGTCATCGAGGCCCAGAACGGTAGCGAGGCCCTGCGCCGGGTCGAGGTCGATGCGATCGATCTGGTGGTCCTCGACGTGCGGCTGCCGGACCTGAGCGGGTTCGAGGTCTGCGAACGGATCAAGTCGATCCACCCCGCGCTGCCGGTGATCCACGTGTCGGCGCACGCCATCGACACGGCCGACCGCACCCAGGGCCTCACCCGGGGCGCCGATGCGTATCTGGCGGAGCCGATCGAGCCGGAGGAACTCATCGCCACCGCCCACGCGGTGCTCCGGTACTACCAGGCGCGGCAACGTGCCGAGCTGCTCGCCGAGCGGCTCACCGGGTTGGCGGACACCACCGTCGCGGTGCATGCCGCGCCGAACTTCACCCGGCTCCTGGAACAGGCGGCGTCCGGGGCCGCGGAGATCTTCAAGAGTCCCGCCGCGGTGATCGCCGAAACCTTCGACGGTGACTGCCTGGCCGGGGTCTGCGCCGGGCCCGGCGCGCCGAGCCGCATCGTGTCGTGGACCGTCGACGACAGCGGAACACCGATCGGTGCCACCGTCCGGGTGCAGGATCCGGCCGACTGGGCGTTGGTGGGCTGGCCACCGGACGACACGGTGACGGTTGCCGCCGGCCGGCTGCGGGACGACCGGGCCCCGCTCTACGTCGTGGTGCCCACCGCGACGCAGACCGCCCGTACGCCGGTGCTGCGCCAGTTGGCGCAGGCGGTGGCGTCTGCGGTCGAGGCGCAACGGTCCTTCGACGAGGAGCACCGGATCGCGGTGACCCTCCAACGCAGCCTGCTGCCGCAGAGCATCCCGGAGATCGCCGGGCTCGACCTGGCCGTCCGCTACGAGCCGGCCAGTGCCCGTACCGAGGTGGGTGGCGACTTCTACGAGCTGGTGATGCTCAACGGTCACCTGCTGTTGGCGATCGGCGACGTGGCGGGCCACTCGTTGCACGCCGCGACGGTGATGGCCGAGCTGCGACACGCACTGCGGGCGTACGCGGTCGAGGGGCACCAGCCGGGTGAGATCCTGCACCGGGTCAACGAGCTGATGCGTACGCTGCTGCCCAGCGAGCTGGCCACCATCTGCGTACTGCTGCTCGACCCGGCCTCCGGGCGGGTCCGGCTGGCCAGCGCCGGCCACCTGCCGCCGTTGATCAGCCTGGACGGCAAGACCGAGTACGTGAACCACTCCGCACCGCTGCTCGGGGTGCGGGCGCCGCGCCCCGCCGACCTGGAGTTCGTGCTGCCGCCCGGAGCGACGATCGTCTTCTACACCGACGGCCTCATCGAACGGCGTGACGTCAACATCGACGAGGGACTGAACGCGCTGGCGGCGTGTGCCGTGCGGGTGGACGGCGACCTTGACCGGTTCTGCCAGCGGTTGCTCGACGAACTGGCCCCCGACGAGATCCAGGACGACGTCGCCGTGGTGGCGCTCCGCCGGCACTGAGTCGACCGGACGGACTGAACTGGCAGGAACGGTCGGACGCGGGTAGCGTTGCGTACGCGTCCAAAACGCCACGTCGAGGTCGGCACTGCCGCATACCAGCTCTGTCCTCCCCGGCGCCGGATTGACGGTGGCAACCTCTCCGGCCCTTGACGGCCCTTCGCCAGGGCAAGGACGAGAGTCTTCCAATGGACGAACTGCTGCGATTCGACCACCACGACGTGCGGCCGGGCACCCGGTACGTGACCCTGACCGGCGAGGCCGACCTGTCCACGATCGAGCAACTCCAGCACGACCTCAGACGGCTGTTGGCGCCCCGGTGGGTCACACACCTGAAGCTCAACCTGAAGACGTTGCGGTTCCTCGACTGCGCCGCGTTCTCCGTCCTGTTGGGAGTCAGGGAGACAGCCCTGACGCGCGGGCAGCGGGTGACCGTCACCGCCGCCCGGGGCGGGCCGGCTCGGGTCATCGCGCTCAGCGGCAGCGGGCATCTGTTCAACTACTCCACGACTGTCCAGATCGGCGACACCCGCCGACCTGCCGGCCGCGACCTTGTCGCGCTCGGATGAAGCGGCCGGTGGTCGACGTCCCTATCTGGTCGACACGGTTCGTGAGCCGGCGTACGCGGTGGGGGAGACGCCGGTGACGGCGGTGAAATCACGCACCAGGTGGGCCTGGTCGCGGTAGCCGAGTTCGGCCCGGCCGGCGGCCTTCCGGGTATGCCCAGCCCTACCTCGTCTCTCGGTTGCGCACGGCGCGACGCAGAAAGCGACCGGAGGACCTGAACCACACGTCTGGTTGCCACGTTGGGGACGGCATGTGGGCCCGAATGGACGAGCTGCCCCCCGAAGTGTCCAACGATGGGCTGCGCGAAGCGCAGCGAGCCTTGGACCGGGATCTGCGACTTGCGATGGAGCGCAATCGCGCTGATCGGCGGCCGGGTCGCGGTCTGCCCGGCGACGTGCCATCGCTCAGCAACATCAAGATAAGGAAAGCGCGTGACGACGCTGCTGACCTGGTCAACAAGCGCCTGGGGGCGGGTCGGATCGGGCTGCTACGCATCGCCTGGAATCGGCTCCTGCGCCTGTTTCGTCGCAGAGAGGTCAGTGAGTCGGTACGCAAGCCGCAGCTGACCAGCGCAGACCAGGTCGGCAACAGGCAGGCCTATCACCCGCAGGCTGCGAGCAGTTACGGGCCGGGGCCCAGGCCCGGCGAGCCGACCCGAGAAGGCCCGCAACCCGTCACTGCGGGTCAGGTCGGCAACTGGGGGCAGACGCAGCCCTCAAGCAGTCCCGAGCCGGGAGCCCGGCCCGGTGAGCCGACCAGAAAAGGTCGGCAACCCATCACTGCGGAGCAGATCGACAGTTGGCAACGGACTCTCAAGTCCGAAGGGCTGCAAGAGCACGACCGGCACAACCTTGAGCTGGCCCTCTCCGCCGCCTATTACGTCACCCGTTACCGTGACTTGCAGAAACTCTACGAGGATCCTGGGCAGTTGCCGGACATCGCGGACGCCGTCGCGTCCGCCGACTGGGTCGTCGACCGGTACGACCCCGGCCGCCAAGCCAGGCAGGCTTCGCCGGTGTACACCGACGAGCAGCAGGAGGCCATGCTCCCCTCGGCCTTGGGTGGGCACGAGTCGCCTACGTGGACGGAAGCCGACGAGCAGGAAACCATGTCTCATGCGGCGGGGCCGGCATCACTGGAGCAGCAGGAGTTCATGCTCCCCGCGGCCTGGGACGGGTACGCGACGTCTGCGCCGATGTACGCCGACGAGCAGCAGATGCCCATGACCCCCACAGCCTGGGGTGGGCACACGATGGGTGGGGCGGAGGTCTATGAGCAGCAGCCGCCCACCCCACCCACGCCGCAACCGGCAGTGCGGCACACACCGTCGGAGCGGCCCCTGCACGGGAGTTCGTACGCCGCGCACCTCACGAGCCTGCGTCCCGTCCCGAGGCGGCCGGCCGGAAGCCCGATCCCAGAATCGCCAACTCCCCACACCTCCCGGCCGAACCGGACGGCAGGCCAGGGTAGAGCGCGCGGGTGAACCACCCCGCCCGACCGAGGAGGATGCGGCGCCGGCAGCAGCCAGCCGCCGGCGCCGCAGTGCGGTCAGGTGTGGTCGTGCGGTCAGGCGCGACCGAAGCGGTCCAGAATCCAGGCGTTGATGAAGGCTTCCTCCCGCCAGGAGTCGTAGCGCCCACTGGGCCCGCCGTGACCGGCCTCCATCTCGGTCTTCAGCAGGTAGTCGCCCTGTGGCGCGACAGCCCGTAGCCGGGCGATCCACTTCGCCGGCTCGTGGTAGAAGACCCGGGTGTCGTTGAGGCTGGTCATCGCGAGGATCGCCGGGTAATCCAGCGGAGCGACGTTCTCGTACGGGGTGTACGACTTCATGTACGCGTACACCTCCGGGTCAGCCAGCGGGTTGCCCCACTCCTCCCACTCGGTGACGGTCAGCGGCAGGGACGGGTCGAGGATCGTGTTGAGCGCGTCCACGAACGGCACCTGCGCGACGATGCCGGTGAAGGCGTCCGGGGCGAGGTTGGCGACCGCCCCCATCAGCAGGCCGCCGGCCGAGCCGCCACGCGCGACCAGCCGGTCAGGTGCGGTCCAGCCGGCCTTCGCCAGGTGCCGGGCGCAGGCGACGAAATCGGTGAAGGTGTTTTTCTTGGCCAGCATCTTGCCGTGGTCGTACCAGCGTCGGCCCAGTTCACCGCCGCCCCGGATGTGTGCCACCGCGAAGACCACCCCACGGTCCAGCAGGGACAGCCGGCCGACCGAGAACCAGGGGTCCATGCTGGCCTCGTACGACCCGTAGCCGTAGAGGACGCAGGGTGCCGAGCCGTCGCGGGGCGTACCCCGGCGGTAGACCAGCGAGATCGGCACCCGCGTGCCGTCGTCGGCCAGGGCCCACTCCCGCTGCTGCTCGTAGTCTTCCGGCTGGTAGGGCCGCCCGTCCGGCCCGGGCAGCACGGGCCGGCGCCGAAGCAGCGTCAGCTCGTGGGTCGCCAGGTCGTAGTCGTACACCGAGTCGGGGATGATTAGCGAGGTGTAGCGCAACCGGAGCCGGCTCGTGCGGTACTCGGGATTGCCGTCCAGACCCACGGTGTGCAGCGGTTCCGGGAACTCGATGTCGTGGGCGTCCCCGCCGTCGAGCGGCAGTACCCGCAGACCGGTGAGGCCGTTGCTGCGCAGGGTGATGACCAGGTGGTCGGCGAAGGCGTCCACCGCCTCCAACCGGGTGCCGGGGGAGTGGTCGATCAGTGGCACCCAGTCGCCCGGCGCGTCCGCCGAGGTGTACGCGAGAGCGAAGTCCTCGGCGTCGTCGTTGTGCAGGATCAGGAAGCGGTGCCCGTGGTGCTCCACCGAGTACTCGACGCCCTGCCGGCGCGGTGCGACGACCGCGGGTTCCCCGGTCGGGTTGTCGGCCGGGATGACCCGTACCTCGCTGGTGAGCTTGCTGGCGATGTCGATCAGGATGAACCGCTCCGAGCGGGTCAACTCGACCCCGACCCAGAAGCGTTCGTCTTCCTCGGCGTGCACCACCACGTCGTCGGTGGCGGCTGTGCCGACCACGTGGCGCCAGACCCGGTGCGGCCGCCAGGCCTCGTCCACCGTCACGTAGAACAGCACCGAGGCGTCGGCCGACCAGGCCGTGCCGTAGAAGGTGCCCGGGATCTCGTCGGGCAGCAGCTCGCCGCTGGCGAGATCCTTGAGCCGCAGGGTGAACCGCTCGTCGCCGGAGAAGTCCGTGGAGTAGGCCAGGAAACGCCCGTCGGGGCTGATGTCGAAGGCGCCCAGAGCGAAGAAGTCGTGTCCCTCGGCCAGCAGGTTGCCGTCGAGCAGGATCTCCTCGCCGTCGAGCGGGGCGCCGTCGGCACTGATCGGGGGCGTGGTTTCGCCGTCGCGGACGGCCCGGCGACAGTGCACGCCGTACTGCCGGCCCTCGACGGTACGGGTGTAGTACCAGTACCCGCCCTTGCGGGCCGGCACCGACAGGTCGGTCTCCTGGGTACGCCGACGGATCTCCTCGAACAACTCGGTACGCAGCCCGGACAGGTGGGCTGTTCGTCGCTCGGTCCAGGCGTTCTCGGCGTTGAGATAGGCGATGGTCTCCGGATCGTCCTTGGCGGCCAGCCAGGCGTACTCGTCGACGACGGTGTCGCCGTGGTGGACGCGCTCGGCTGGTACCCGCTTCGCCACGGGTGCGGGGGTCTCGGTGGTCACGGCGTCACGTTACCGGGACTGCTCGGCTCCCGTACGTAGCAAAGACCTTCCGAATCGTTCGAACGCATGTACGATCGCGGCATGGTGCCAGCCCGTTCCACCGGCGCGTCCGGTGCCCTCGACATCACCCGCCGACTGACCGAGATCTGTGGCCCGCGCTTCGCCCGGTTCGCCGGCCCGGCCGACGAGGTGGCCGGCCGTCCGGCCCGCTGGGTGGCGGTCCCCGGCGGAGCCGACGCGGCCGCTCGGGTGCTCCGACTGGCCGCTCGGCACGACCTGACCGTGGTTCCGCGCGGTGCCGGCACCAAGATCGACTGGGGTGCACCGCCCGAGCGGGTCGACATCATGCTCGACACCGGGCGACTGGCCGGCATCGGGCATCAGCCGCCCGGTCAGGGCACGGCCGAGGTCGGCGCCGGCACACCGTTGCGTGCGGTGCAGGCCACCCTGGAGCGCACCAACCAACGGCTCGCGGTGGACGCGCCCTCGCCCGGTGCCACCGTGGGTGGGGTGCTCGCCGCCGACGAGGCGGGCCCGCTGCGGCACCGCCACGGCACCGCCTGCGACCAGCTCGTCGGCCTGCGTTACCTGGCCGCCGACGGGGAGTTGACCGAGGCCGACGGTGGGGCGTCCGGGCTGACCCAGGCCCGGCTGTTGTGCGGCTCGGAGGGGGCGCTCGGCGTGCTGGTCAGCGCGACCCTGCGGGTGCAGACCATGCCGGCCAGTCGGGTCTGGGTCACCCGACCGGTGTGGACACCACTGGAGGTGCACGACCTGATCCGCGCGGTGCTCGCCGCCCGTCTCGATCCGGCCGCGATCGAGCTCGACCTGCCGGTCGGCGCCAAGGATCGATCGCCCTGGGATGCTCGGGCCGCCGCGATGGCGCGCCATCCGTCCATGACCGGGCGGTCACCGACCAGCCCGGCGGGCGCCGGCTCGCTGGTGGTGTTGCTGGAGGGCGGCCCTTCCGACGTGGCGGAGCGTAGTGACCGGCTGGTGTCGCTGCTCGGCGCCCGCGCGACGGTGGCCCGATCGGCCCCGTCCTGGTGGCGCAGCTACCCCTTCGCTCCCGGTGACACCGCCCTGCGGTTGGAGGTGCCCATCACCGATCTGCACGCGGCGGTGTACGCGCTGCGCGACGCGGCGGGGTCGCCGGTTCCGGTCCGTGGCTCAGCCGGTCTCGGTGTGGTGCACGCCGCCCTGCCCGGCGTGCTGCCGCCCGACCGGGTGGCGACGATCCTGGCCGCCGTCCGCAGCGTGCTGCTCGCTCGGCAGGGTCGATGCGTGGTGCTGTCCGCGCCACCCGCCGTCCGGCGGGCCGTCGATCTCTGGGGCGAGTTGGCCGGCCTGGCGCGGCTCCGTGCCGTCAAGCAGCATCTCGACCCGGCCCACCGGCTCGCCCCCGGCCGCCTCCCCGGTGGCCTCTGATCCGAGACGACCCGACAATGCCGCAACGCCTGGATCAGACCGTCGAGCGCTCGATCAGAACGGTCGAGCCGCCGGATCGGACCGTCGAGCCGACAGCGAGGGTCAGCCGGCGGTGTCGTTGCGCAGGACGAGGATGGCGATGTCGTCGCGGGGCTCCTCCACCGAGAAATTGATCGCGGTGGCGCGTAGCCGGGCCGCCACCACGTCGGCAGGGTAGCCGGCGAGCGGGGTGGCGGCGTCGCGCAGCCGGCTGGTGCCGAAAAGCTCCCGGCCTCGGCGGCGCTCGGTCACCCCGTCGGTGTAGAAGACCAGACAGTCTCCCGGGCCGAGGGTGATCTCCGAGGGCGGTGAGCTGATCTTGTCGAGCAGGCCGAGCGCGGTGCCGCCGCCGCCGACGAAGCCGGCCGGGCCACCGCCGGAGCGCAGCAGCAACGGTCGATCGTGCCCGGCCAGGTGCAACCCGACGTCGAGCCGGTCGCCCTCGCCCTGTCCGACCACGGCCAGCGCCAGCGTGCAGTAACGGCCGGCGCCCCGCTCGACCAGCGTCTCGTTGAGCCGGGGCAGCAACTCGGGCAGTGGCTTCCCGTCACCGGCCAGCACCCGGATCACGTCCCGAACCAGCCCGGTGACCGCCGCGGCCTGCACCCCCTTGCCGGAGACGTCGCCGATCACCACCAGCCAGCGCCCGTCCGGCAACGCCACCACGTCGTAGAAGTCACCACCGACGTCGGCGTCCCCGCCGGTCGGGACGTATTCGGCGGCGAAGCCGATGCCCTCCACCACGGGCAGCACCGGCGGTAGCAGCGACTGTTGCAGGGTCTGGGCGATGCGTCGCCGCTCCGCGTGGATCCGGGCGTTCTCGATCGCCAGGGCCGCCCGCCGGGCCACATCCTCCAGCACCGCGATCTCGTCCGGATCGTGCCGGTGCCGCTGGTGTCGGCCCACCGCGAGAGTGCCGAGACGCTGGCCCCGGGCGATCAGCGGTACGGCGAAGCCCTCCATCGGCGCGCCCAGCGGCGTCTGGGTGCCATTGCGGCTGGCCTCCCGCAGCCGGGCCTGGATCGAGTCGGGACCGGCCTCGCGCAGCGTCGCGTGCAACTGCGGCAGCATCGCCTCGTCCGCGTGCGTGGCGGCGGCGAGGCGCAGCCGGCCCCACTCGTCGGTGGTGTGCACCGCGCACCACTGACCGAGCCGGGGCACTACCAACTGCGGGACGAGCGCCATGGTCAGCTCCACGTCCAGCGACTGCGCGAGCAGTTCGCTGGCCTCGGCGAGGAAGGTGAGCCAGGCCTGTCGGCGTACGTCGGCGCGGCGCAGCCGGTCGTTCTCCAGGTGCAGTGAGAGCCGTTCGGCGGTCAGCACCGCCAGCGGGCGGGCGTACGCGGTGGGCGCTGCGTCCAGTTCCAGCTCCCCGGCGTACGGGCGGTGCACCACCAACGGAACCCGGATCAGGTCGTTACCGGACCGGGGCTGCCGGCCGTAACGGGCGAGCACCTGTGTGCCCTGTCCGTCCCCACGATCCAGCCGCACCACACCTCCGGCGGCACCGACCATCTCCGCCACCCGGGTGAGCAGATTGGTGGCGAAGTCGGGCAGCGGATCCTCGGCGTACGGATCCGGAAGGGTCTGCATCAGCGTGCTCATCGCCCCGGCGCTGGGCGCGGTGGTAGCTGCGGTGCCGTCCGGGTCACCGGCCGGCGCCGTGACGGCGTCCCCTCGTCGCCCGTCGGGGCTGCGCCGGTCGAGCCGGAACCACACGCCCTTGCCCGTGGGCAGGTACGTGGTGCCCCAGCGGCTGGCGAAGTGATCGACGAGCAGCAGCCCTCGGCCACGTTCGGCGACCTCGGTGATCTCCGTTGCCGCGTTGCACACCCCGACCGTGAGTTCGTCGACCGGGCCGGAGGCGAAGTCGGAGACGGTCACGGTCAGTCCTGCCGGGTCGGCGCTTACCTCGACGTCCAGTTCGGTGCGGGCGTGCTCGACGGCGTTGGTGGACAGCTCCGTGGTCAGCAGGAGTGCCTCGTTGAGCAGTTCGTCCAGGTTCGCCTCGGCGAGCACGGACCGCACGACGGCCCGCGCGGCTGCCGGGGTACGACGATCAGCCGGCAGCCGGACACGTCGCACGTACTCGTCTGGGCCTCCGGTCGCCGCGGGCCCCGCCTCCGCTGCCACCCTCGTATCCTCCACCGACACCGGTCCGGCGCCAAACCGATCGCGGTTCAGGTCCGTAACCCGGACGGCGATGCGGCGTGGCGGTTTCGAGCTCACGGGGACAATGATGGGGTGGCCGGCGCAAGCCGGTGTACCCCGAGGTGAGCGAGGAATGATGACCACGGCGAAACAGTCGGCGACCGCGGAGATCAGCGTCGCCGACCACGAGGCGGTCCTCACCGAGCTGGCGGAGGCGTTGCGCCGGGTGCGTGGCGGTGACCTCAAGGTCAGGCTTCCCCGGCGTTCCGGCGCGGCCGGGGAGGTGGCCGACGCCTTCAACGACGTGGTGTCGCTCCAGGAGCGGCAGCATCTGGATCTACGGCGGATCAGCCGGATCGTCGGTCGGGACGGCCGGCTGACCGAGCGGCTGGACGAGGAGGGGTTGGACGGCTCGTGGGCGGAGGGGCAGCGGGCCGTCAACTCGTTGATCGACGACCTGGGCCGACCCACCACCGAGATCGCCCGGGTCATCGTGGCCGTCGCCGACGGCGACCTCTCCCAGCACATGGCGCTGGAGATCGACGGCCGTCCGCTGCGGGGTGAGTACCTGCGGATCGGCCGCACGGTCAACACCATGGTCGATCAGCTCTCGTCCTTCTCCAACGAGGTGACCCGGGTGGCCCGTGAGGTGGGCACCGAGGGCAAACTCGGCGGCCAGGCCGACGTACGCGGCGTCGCCGGCACCTGGAAGGACCTCACCGACTCGGTGAACACCATGGCGTCCAACCTCACCGGGCAGGTGCGGTCGATCTCCCAGGTGGCCACGGCGGTGGCGAAGGGTGACCTGAGCCAGAAGATCACGGTGAGCGCTCGGGGTGAGGTCGCCGAGCTGGCCGACACCATGAACTCGCTGACCGACACCCTGCGGCTCTTCGCCGAGCAGGTGACCCGGGTGGCCCGTGAGGTGGGCACCGAGGGCAAGCTCGGCGGTCAGGCCGAGGTGCCCAACGTGGCCGGCACCTGGAAGGACCTGACCGACAGCGTCAACTCGATGGCGTCGAACCTGACCGCCCAGGTGCGCAACATCGCCCAGGTGTCCACCGCGGTGGCCCGCGGTGACCTGTCGCAGAAGATCACCGTGGCCGCGCAGGGGGAGATACTCGAACTCAAGGACACCGTCAACACGATGGTGGACCAGTTGTCGTCGTTCGCCGACGAGGTGACCCGGGTGGCCCGGGAGGTGGGCACCGAGGGCAAGCTCGGCGGCCAGGCCCAGGTACGCGGGGTCTCCGGCACCTGGCGGGACCTGACCGAGAACGTCAACCAGCTCGCCGGCAACCTGACCAGCCAGGTGCGCAACATCTCCCAGGTGTCCACGGCGGTCGCCCGGGGTGACCTGTCGCAGAAGATCACGGTGGACGCTCGTGGCGAGATCCTGGAGCTCAAGGACACCGTCAACACGATGGTGGACCAGTTGTCGTCGTTCGCCGACGAGGTGACCCGGGTGGCCCGGGAGGTGGGCACCGAGGGCAAGTTGGGTGGTCAGGCCCAGGTGAAGGGGGTCTCCGGCACCTGGCGGGACCTCACGGACAACGTGAACTCGATGGCGTCGAACCTGACCAGCCAGGTGCGTAACATCGCCTCGGTCACCACCGCGGTGGCCAAGGGTGACCTGTCGCAGAAGATCACGGTGGACGCCCGGGGTGAGATCCTGGAGTTGAAGAACACCGTCAACACGATGGTGGACCAGCTGTCGTCGTTCGCCGACGAGGTCACGCGGGTGGCCCGTGAGGTGGGCACCGAGGGCAAGCTCGGCGGCCAGGCCCAGGTACGCGGGGTGGCCGGTACCTGGCGGGACCTGACCGACAACGTGAACTCGATGGCGTCGAACCTGACCAGTCAGGTGCGTAACATCGCCCAGGTCTCCACGGCAGTGGCCAAGGGTGACCTGTCGCAGAAGATCACGGTGGATGCACAGGGCGAGATCCTGGAGTTGAAGAACACCGTCAACACGATGGTGGACCAGCTGTCGTCGTTCGCCGACGAGGTCACGCGGGTGGCCCGCGAGGTCGGCACCGAGGGCAAGTTGGGTGGTCAGGCCCAGGTCAAGGGGGTCTCCGGCACCTGGCGGGACCTGACCGACAACGTGAACTCGATGGCGTCGAACCTGACCAGCCAGGTGCGTAACATCGCCTCGGTCACCACCGCCGTCGCCAACGGTGACCTGTCGCAGAAGATCACGGTGGACGCGCAGGGCGAGATCCTGGAGTTGAAGAACACCGTCAACACGATGGTGGACCAGCTGTCGTCGTTCGCCGACGAGGTGACCCGAGTGGCCCGCGAGGTCGGCATCGAGGGCAAGTTGGGTGGTCAGGCCCAGGTGAAGGGGGTTTCCGGCACCTGGCGGGACCTGACCGAGAACGTCAACCAGCTCGCCTCCACCCTGACCACCCAGCTGCGGGCGATCGCCCAGGTCTCGACGTCGGTGACCCGGGGCGATCTGACCCAGCGGATCGCGGTGAAGGCGCAGGGCGAGGTCGCCGAGCTGAAGGACAACATCAACCAGATGATCGTCACGCTGCGGGAGACCACCCACAAGAACGCCGAGCAGGGTTGGCTCGACTCGAACCTGGCCCGCATCGGCGGTCTGTTGCAGGGCCAGCGTGACCTCGGCGAGGTCTGCCGGATGATCATGATGGAGGTGACTCCGCTGGTCGACGCGCAGCTCGGCGCGTTCTTCCTGGCGGACAACTCCGAGGGGGTGATGCGGCTGCGGCTGACCGCCTCGTACGGCTACGTGTCCCGAGGCCACGAGGTCACCTTCGGCCCCGGCGAAGGGCTGGTCGGGCAGACCGCGCTCTCCCGCCGGACGATCCGGGTCGGCGCCGTGCCCGACGCCCGGATCACGCTGCGCTCCGGGCTGGCCGACACACCGCCGGCCGATCTGGTCGTGCTGCCCGTCCTCTTCGAGGGCGAACTGCTCGGGGTGATCGAGTTCGCCAGCGTGACGCCCTTCTCCGAACTGCACCTGTCCTTCCTGGAGCGGCTGGTCGCCACCATCGGCATCGCGGTCAACACCATCCAGGCCAACCGGCGTACGGAGGAACTGCTCGCCCAGTCGCAGCGGCTGGCCCACGAGTTGCAGGAACAGTCGGCGGAGTTGCAGCGCACCAACGCCGAACTGGAGGAGAAGGCGACCCTGCTGTCGGAGCAGAAGGGCAACATCGAGACCAAGAACCGGGAGATCGAACTGGCCCGGCTCGGTCTGGAGGAGAAGGCGCAGCAGCTCACCCGGGCCTCGGCGTACAAGTCGGAGTTCCTGGCGAACATGAGCCACGAGCTGCGTACGCCGCTGAACTCCCTGCTGCTGTTGGCCCGGCTGCTGGCCGAGAACTCGGAGCGCAACCTGACCCCGAAGCAGATCGAGTTCGCCCGCACGATTCACGGCTCCGGGTCGGATCTGCTGCGCCTGATCGACGACATCCTCGACCTGTCCAAGATCGAGGCAGGGCGGATGGACGTGGAGCCGACCGAGGTGCGGTTCGCGGAGATCCGCAGCTATGTCGTGCAGGCGTTCGCCCCGCAAGCCGAGGAGAAGGGCCTGGACTTCCAGGTACGGGTCAGCAAAGATCTGCCGCCCGCAGTGGTCACCGACGCCCAGCGGCTTCAGCAGATCCTGCGGAACCTGCTGTCCAACGCGGTGAAGTTCACCGACAACGGTGCGGTGACGCTGCGCATCTCCCGGGCACCGGAGCACGCGGTCTTCGACGTACCGGCGCTGATCAACGCCCGCCAGGTGATCGCGTTCACGGTGATCGACACCGGCATCGGCATCTCCGACGACAAGCTGTCACTGATCTTCGAAGCGTTCCAGCAGGCGGACGGCACGACCAGCCGCCGCTACGGCGGCACCGGGCTGGGGCTGTCCATCAGCCGGGACCTGGCCCGACTGATCGGCGGCACGATCACCGTCACCTCGGCGCCCGGCCAGGGCTCGACGTTCACCCTCTACCTGCCCGACGTGCTGGCGCCGGACGCCGTGGTGGCGCCGGCACCGCCGTCCCCGCAACGCGCCGGCCTGCCGTCGTCGTTGCTGATGCCGCCGGTGGAGTTGCTGCCCCAGCAGCCCGAGGCACCGAAGACCCGCCAGTTGGACGGTGCCACAGTGCTGATCGTCGACGACGACGTGCGGAACGTGTTCGCCCTGACCAGCGCGCTGGAATTGCACGGCATGACGGTGCTCTACGCCGACAACGGCAGTGACGGCGTACGCCTGCTGGCCGAGCACCCGGAGGTCGATATCGTACTGATGGATGCCATGATGCCCGACCAGGACGGGTATGAGACGACCGGACAGATTCGGCGTAACCGCCGATTCGCGGACCTGCCGATCGTGTTCCTGACCGCCAAGGCGATGCCCGGCGACCGGGAGTCGGCCATCGCGGCGGGGGCGAGTGACTACATCACCAAGCCGGTCGACCTGGACGAGCTGATCGAGTTGATGGGCTCCTGGATCAGTGGCAGCCGTACCGAGGAGGGCTCGTGACGCAGGTGGCGAAGGCGCTACTGGTCGATGACCGCCGGGAGAACCTGATGGCCCTGGAGGCGATCCTCCAGGGGCTGCCGGTGCAGTCGGTGGCGGTGGAGAGCGGGGAGGCGGCCCTCAAGCAGCTGCTGGTCGACGACTTCGCGGTGATCCTGCTCGACGCCCAGATGCCGGACATGGACGGTTTCGAGACGGCCAGCCACATCAAGCGGCGGGAGCGTACCCGGCACGTACCGATCATCTTCCTGACCGCTGCCGATCGGGACGCACAGCTGGCGCTGCGCGGCTATGCGGTCGGCGCGGTGGACTACCTGACCAAGCCGTTCGACCCCTGGGTGCTACGGGCCAAGGTCTCCGTCTTTGTGGAGTTGTGGACCAAGACCCGCCAGTTGGCCGCCCAGTCGGAGATGGTGCGCGAGCGCGACGCCCAGTGGCGCCTGCTCACCGACGCCGTCGACGAGGCCACCGCCCTCCTGCGCGCCGCCGACGACAACCCCGACGCCATCCCCCAAGCCCTCACCACCCTCGAACAAGCCCGCTGGGGCCCCACCCCCGACTAACCCACCCCGGCCCCTCTCCTCTCCTCACCCCACCCTCGCCCTCGCGCGCCGCCCTCGCCCCCGCGCGTCACGCCCTTCCAGCCGCGATCTTGCACTTCCCGTCGGGACTTAGCGGGGCAAGGGCGACATAGGGGCGACCGTAAGTGCAAGATCGCGGGTGCCGCGACGTGAGGGTCGTGGACGTGTTCGTTTCACCCGTCCTCCCTGCGGCGATCTTGCACCTTTCGTCGGGGCATAACGGGGCAAGGGCGGCGTAAGGGTGACCACAAGTGCAAGATCGCGTGGGCGTGCGTGGGCGTGCGTGGGCGTGGGGCGCGGCGCGGGAGTCGTGGCGGTCAGGGCGTGGCCACGACCCTGGGCGCCGGACTCGGTCAGCGGTCATCCGCAGCGGCGGGGCGCGCGGGGGCCGTGAGCGGGTGCCGTGGCCGGGGCGGGGGTGGGGGTTAGGGGGTGGGGGCGTCGTTGCGGATCATCAGGGCGCTGCGGAGGCCGGTGATGTCCAGGACGCGGAGCAGGAACTCGCCGACGTTGGTCAGGATGAGCAGGCTCTGGGCGTGACTGGCCTTGCGGCTGAGGACGACGAGGGTCCCGAGCCCCTGTGAGTCGCAGAAGGTGACACCGCCCAGGTCGAGCACGATCCGAGGCGGCGGCTCGGCGAGGACTTCATTTACGACGGTCGACAGCTGGGCGGCCGTGAGCATGTCGATCTCACCGGCAAGGCGTAGGACTGCTTCGTCGCCCGTTCGGTGTACGGTGATGGACAGTTCGGCACGATCCACCGGGTCAGCCTATCGCGATCTCGCCCCTCCGGCCTGTCGAGGCGAGCCGGTCCGGCCTGTCGAGGCGAGGCGGTCCGGCCTGTCGAGGCGAGGCGGCCTGGCCGGTCGAGGTGAGCCTGCTCGGGGTGGCCTTGCGCAGGTGAGCCTGGTAACCCCGATCCGGGGTGCCTGCCGGTCGCCCGGTCGACGCTGACACAATGGCGGCATCGTGACCGAGGTGACTTCCGCCGGATCCGACCGCTACCCGGTCGACGCGCCGGCCTCAGCGGCCCTGTTCGACCGCGCTTGCGCCATCGTGCCAGGCGGGGTGAATTCTCCCGTGCGTGCCTTCCGGGCCGTCGGCGGAACACCACGCTTCATGGTTCGCGGTGAGGGCCCCTGGTTGTACGACGCCGACGACCGGCGCTACGTCGATCTGGTGTGCTCGTGGGGGCCGCTGATTCTCGGCCACGCCCACCCCGAGGTGATCGCGGCGGTGCAGGCCGCCGCCGCCAACGGCACCAGCTTCGGTACGCCGACGCCCGGCGAGGTGGAGTTGGCCGCCGAGATCGTCGAGCGCACCCCGGTCGAGCAGGTTCGGCTGGTCAACTCGGGCACCGAGGCGACCATGTCGGCGATCCGGCTGGCTCGTGGCTACACCGGTCGCTCGAAGATCATCAAGTTTGCCGGCTGCTACCACGGGCACGTGGACGCGCTGCTCGCCGCCGCCGGCTCCGGCGTGGCCACCCTCGGCCTGCCCGATTCGCCGGGCGTCACCGGTGCGGCGGCCAGCGAGACGATCGTGCTGCCGTACAACGACATCGCTGCCGTCGAGGAGGCGTTCGCCGCCGAGGGTCAGCACATCGCCGCCGTGATCACCGAGGCGGCACCGGGCAACATGGGCGTGATCGCTCCCCGGGACGGCTTCAACGGGCAGTTGGCGCGGATCGCGCACGCGCACGGCGCACTGCTCATCATCGACGAGGTGATGACCGGGTTCCGGGTCTCCCGCTCCGGCTGGCACGGCCTCGACCCGGTCGAGGCGGACCTGTGGACGTACGGCAAGGTCATGGGTGGCGGGCTGCCCGCCGCGGCGTTCGGCGGGCGCGCGGAGATCATGTCGCGACTGGCCCCGGCCGGCCCGGTCTACCAGGCCGGCACGCTCTCCGGTAACCCGCTGGCCTGCGCGGCCGGGCTGACCACCCTGCGGTTGGCCGACGACGCGCTCTACCGCCGGCTGGACGAGACCGCCGCCGTCGTGGGCAAGCTCGCCGCCGATGCGCTGGCCGCCGCCGGTGTCCCGCACCGGCTGTCGTACGCGGGCAGCATGTTCTCGATCTTCTTCACCGACGCCGACGTGGTCGACTACGACAGCGCCCGCACCCAGCAGGTGCCCGCGTTCAAGGCGTTCTTCCACGCGATGCTCGCCGCTGGGGTGTACCTCCCGCCGAGCGCGTTCGAATCCTGGTTCGTGTCGGCGGCGATCGACGACGCCGCTCTGGAACAGATCGCCGCCGCCCTGCCGGTGGCGGCCAATGCGGCGGCAGCGGCAGGTACGGGGGGATAGCACGGTGAGTAAGACGGTGGTCCACGTGCTTCGGCACGGCGAGGTGCACAACCCGGACGGCATTCTCTACGGCCGGCTGCCCGGGTTCCGCCTCAGCGAACTGGGTGTCCAGATGGCCAAGGCCGCCGCGCAGGGGCTCGCCGATCGCGAGGTCGTGCACGTGGTGGCCAGCCCGCTGGAACGCGCCCAGCAGACCGCCGAACCGATCGCCGCCCAGTTCGGGCTGCCCGTCGGGGTGGACGAGCGGCTCATCGAGAGCGCCAACTGGTTCGAGGGCAAGCGGGTCTCGCCCGGCGACGGCTCCTTCCGCGACCCACGTAACTGGTGGGTGCTGCGCGACCCGGTCACCCCGTCCTGGGGCGAGGCGTACCGGGCGATCGCCGAGCGGATGTTCGCCGCGCTGCACGCCGCCCGGGTCGCCGCCGAGGGCCGCGAGGCCGTCCTGGTCTCCCATCAGCTGCCGATCTGGACGCTGCGCCGCTATGTCGAGCGCAAGCGGCTCTGGCACGACCCGCGCCGTCGCCAGTGCGGGCTGGCCTCCCTGACCACCTTCCACTTCGACGGCGCCAAGGTCGTCGGCATCGGCTACTCCGAACCGGCCGCGCATCTGGTGGCGATGTCACCGACCGCGCGGACGGCCAAGGGGGCCTGAATGGCGCTCCGGAGGCTGGCTGCCGGCCTGCTCGCCGCCGTGACCGTCGCAGCGCTGCTGACCGGCTGCGTTTCCGGCAGTGGGAAGCCGGAATGCGACAGCGAGAACGGCATCGTGCAGTGCGCCCCGGACCAGCGCTCCGCCGCTCCCAAGATCAGTGGTGAACTGCTCAAGGGCGGTACGTACGACGTGGCCGACCAGCGCGGCCAGGTCGTCGTGGTCAACTTCTGGGGTTCCTGGTGCGCGCCCTGTCGGGCGGAGGCCGAGGACCTGGAAGACACCTACCAGGCGACGAAGGCGTCCGGGGTCACCTTCCTCGGCATCAACGTGCAGGACAGCCGGGACAAGGCGATCGCCTTCGAGGAGGGCCAGGTCAGCTACCCGAGCATCTTCGACCCGGGTAGTCGGCTGGCCCTCGACATGGACATCCCGCCGAACACCATCCCGGCCACCGTCGTGCTCGACCGGGAGGGTCGGATCGCAGTGGTGATCCGGGCTGCCGTCCGGCAGGACGGCCTGCAACCCATCGTCGAGCGGATCGCCGCGGAGTCTCCCGCGCCGTCCGGCCCACGCTGATGGGCGAGACCTTCGGGCAACTCGCCGTCTCCGGCCCGCTGCTGCTCGCGGTGGGCGCGGCGGCCCTGGCCGGGCTGGTCAGCTTCCTGTCGCCCTGCGTGCTTCCGTTGATGCCGGGCTATCTGTCGTACGTCACCGGGCTGGCCGGCGCCGACCTGGAGGGCCGGAGTGACAGGCCTTCGGTCGACAGCTCCGACGCGGCGGGCGAGCGCGGCGGTGGCGTCGGCACGGTCGTACGCGCAGAACGGGTCCGGGTCGGGGTGAAGGGGCGGGTGCTCGCCGGCACGCTGCTCTTCGTCGTCGGCTTCACCGTCGTCTTCGTCTCCACCGCGATCCTGTTCAGCACCGTCGGCCGGGTCTTCTTCGACTACAAGCGCCCGTTCGAGATCGTCATCGGCGGCCTCGTGGTGCTGCTCGGGCTGGGCTACCTCGGCGTGCTGCCCGGTCTGCAGCGCGAAGTACGGATCAACCGGTTGCCCTCCGCCGGCCTGCTCGGCGCACCCGTGCTCGGCGCGGTGTTCGCGTTGACCTGGGTGCCGTGCACCGGGCCGACCCTGGCCGCGGTGCTCGGCATGGCCGCCACCAGTGGCCAGACCGATCGGGCGGTGGTGCTGGCCGTGGCGTACTGCCTCGGGCTGGGGATCCCGTTCGTCGTCTTCGGGTTGGGCTTCAACCGGCTACTCGGGGTGTTCCGGGCGATCCGGCGTAACAGCCGCTGGGTCACCCGGATCGGCGGCGTACTCCTGATCATGATCGGGCTGGCACTGGTCACCGGCGGCTGGACCAACGTCGTGATCTGGTTGCAGACCACCATCGGCGTGGGCGATTTCCAGGTGAGCATCTGATGACCGCTGTGGACGACCGACCGGCGGGCGCACCGCCCGAGACGCCTCGCCGCCGCCCCAACCCGCTGCTCGCCTTGGCGCGCAACTCGTGGCGGCAGCTGACCAGCATGCGTACCGCACTGGTGTTGCTCTTCCTGCTCGCGGTCGCCGCCATCCCGGGCTCGGTGCTGCCGCAACGCGGCGTCAACCCGGAGGACGTCCGCGACTTCTTCACCGAGCACCCCGACCTGGCGTTGTGGCTGGATCGGATCGGCGCGTTCGAGGCGTTCAGCTCGGTCTGGTTCTCCGCGATCTACCTGCTGCTGTTCACGTCGCTGATCGGGTGCATCACGCCCCGGTTGGTCGACCACGTCCGGGCGCTGCGGGCTCGGCCGCCGGCCGTACCGAAGCGGCTCGGTCGACTGCCGCAGCACACGGTGGTGCCCGCCCCCGAGGGTGGCGTGACGGCGATCGCCGAGACGCTGCGGCGCCGTCGGTGGCGGGTGGTGGTCCGGGGCGACGAGGTCTCCGCCGAGAAGGGCTACCTCAAGGAGACCGGCAACCTGATCTTCCACACCTCGATGGTGCTGGTGCTGCTCGGCGTCGCCCTTGGCTCCTGGTACGGCTGGCAGGGCAACCGCCTGCTCGTCGCCGGCGCCGACCACGTCTTCTGCAACACCCGGCAGCAGTACGCCGAGGTGAAGCTCGGCCCGCGCGTCGGCGACGACCTGCCCCGATTCTGCATGCAGTTGGACGAGTTCGACGCTCGCTTCCTGCCGACCGGTCAGCCGTCGTCCTACAACGCGAAGGTGACCGTGGACGAGGACGGCGGCGCACCTCGCGCGGCGGAGTTCTCGGTCAACTCGCCGCTGCGTCTCGACGGTGCGAACGTCTACCTGCTCGGGCACGGGTACGCCCCGGTGATCCGCTACACCGACCGGTTCGGCCGTAGCCAGACCAGCGCCGTACCGTTCCTCGGCAACGGTGACCTCGGATTGACAAGCGAAGGACTGGCCGCCTTCCCGGATGCCAACGTCAACCCGGACACCGGCGAGCGCAACCCGGACCTTCAGATGGCCTTCGACGGGCTGTACCTGCCGACCGCCCCGCAACAGCCTCCGTTCACCCGCTCCGAGCACCCGACCGAGCAGAACCCGCTGCTGGGCCTGGTGGCCTACCGGGGCAACCTGGGCCTGGACGCCGGTATCCCGGGCTCGGTGTACCAGCTCGACCAGCGCCAGGTGCGCAATGGTCGGCTCACCGAAATCGGTGCGAAGGAGCTGCGGCTCGGGGAGAGTTGGACCCTGGACGACGGCACCAAGGTCGAGTTCCTGGGCTCCGAGCCGTACATCGTGCTCTCCGTGCGGTACGACCCCGGTACGACGCTGCTGCTGGTCAGCTCGGTCGGCCTGGTGCTGGGGCTGATGGGATCGCTGTTCGTCCGGCGTCGGCGGGTCTTCGTTCGGCTGCTGCCGGCAGCCACGGTGGACCCCGCCGACGGATCTCCGACGAGCTGTAGTAGTTTGGTCGAGGTGGGCGGCCTGCCGCGTACCGAGCATCCCGGGTTCGCCGACGAATTTGCCCAGTTGGTGGCTGCTTTGCACGGCGATCGACCGGCCAACGGGGCCGACGGCGTACCGGACGCGCGAGAAGGAGCCGACTGATGTCCGCATTCTCCGACCAGATGGTGTCCATCACCACGATGGTGTACCTGCTGGCGATGATCGGTCACGCGGTGGAGTACGCCCTCGGAAACGCGCGGGCCGTGGCCGCACCCGCCCGCGAACTGGTCGGTGCGGCGGTCGGTGCCGGTGGCGTCGCGGTGGCCGAGCGGGACACGCCGGTCGCCGATTCCGCCGGGCCGACCCAGCGCACGGCACGCCGAGCCGAGCTGGCCGGTCGGATCGCGATCGCACTGACCGCGCTGGGCGCGGTGTTGCACCTGGTCGGGCTGGTCACCCGCGGTATCGCCGCCGAGCGGATGCCCTGGGGCAACATGTACGAGTTCGTGCTCACGGTCTCGTTCATCGGCGTCGCCGCCTGGTTGGTGGTGCTCTGGAAGGTGCCGTCGCTGCGCCGGCTCGGGCTGTTCCTGACCCTGGTCATGGTGCTGCTGGTGGCCACCGCCGAGCTGGTGCTCTACACGCCGATCGTGCCGTTGGTGCCGGCGCTCAACTCGTACTGGTTCGTCGTGCACGTGTCGACGATCGTGTTCGCCTCGGGGCTGTTCCTGCTCGGCGCGGTGCCGGCGGTGGCGTACCTGATGCGGGCGGGCTACGAGCAGGGCAAGCGCAGCTTCCCGTACACCCTGGCGAAGCGGCTGCCGGCGGCGGCCAGCATGGAGCGGCTCACCTTCGTCCTGCACGCCTTCGCGTTCCCGATCTTCACCTTCGCGGTGATCGCCGGGGCGGTCTGGGCCGAGGCGGCGTGGGGTCGGCCGTGGGGCTGGGACCCGAAGGAGACCTGGTCCTTCATCTCCTGGGTGATCTACGCCGGCTACCTGCACGCGCGAGCGACGCCGAGCGTGAAGCGCAACCTGGTCGCCTGGCTGGCCATCCTGGGCTTCGCGACGATGATGATGAACCTCTTCGGCGTCAACATCTTCTTCACGGGCCTGCACTCGTACGCCGACGTGTAGGCCGACGGATCGCGCGCGGTTACGCCGGAACTGCGGTAACCAAGCGCAACTGATGCCGCCGTCCCGGCGCAACCGGTGTCAGTTCTCGTGGTCTGCTCGGCCGCTGGGCAGGTCGAGTGCGGCGTCGATCGCGTCCAGCACCTCCGGCTTGTCCGCCCCGGCGCTGCCTAGCAGGTCGACGACCACCATCCGGATGTGGCCGACGACCGTGCTGACCGGCAGGGGCTGCTCGTGCCGGACCAACGGGGTCATCGCCCGGACGGTGTCGAGCGCCACCGCAACCGCCTGCTCGACGTGCCGGTCGGCCGTGTCGCCCGCGCCGGCGACGACGGCGGCGAGCACCGCGGCGGCGCAGCCGGCCAGGCGGTTCAGCCCGGCCAGCGCGGCGACGAGCTGCGGTGGCGACGGGTGCGGCAGCCGGGCCAGCACCAACGCCGAGCGCGCCAGCGTACGGGTGTTGCGGACGGCGTAGTCGACCTGGCCGGCGGCGCTCCGGGCGGCATCGACACGGGACCGGCTGCGCCGTTCCCAGACTGCCAGGCGCAGGTTCTCGTCGGCGACCGACACTGCCCGGCGCAGCGCTGCGGTACGCGAGTCCAGTTGCTGAGCCCGCCCGAACGCGTTGACGGCCGCCTGCTCGTCGTGCCGCTGCACCGCCTGACAGATGTCGTCCAGCACGCCGGACAGCTCCGCGAACGTCCGCCGCCCTTCGGTTTCCAGCGGCCCGAGCGGCGACTGCGCGCCGACGATCTGGCTGATCAGCAACGCGATCGAGCCGCCGATCAGCGCGTCGTAGAGGCGGGTCGGCTCCAGCTCCCCGCCCGGCGGCACCACGGCGACCAGGAAGAGTGCGGACGTGGTCAACTGGTTGCGGACGACGCCGGGAGAACCGGCGGCGACCGTTATCCCGGCCGAGGCGAGGATGACCACGAAGATGGCGGCGGTGGAGCGGGCGCCGAACATCCAGACGACGACCTCACCGAGGATCACGCCGACGGCGATACCGGCCAGGACCCGCAGGGCCCGGCGCAGCCGTACGCCCCGGGCCTGCGACAGGACGATCAGCGCGGCGGCCGGTGCGTAGAACGCCGAGGGGTCACCGCTACCGTGCGGGCCGCCGAGCAGGCGACTGGCGACGAACCAGGAGGCGGTGGTGGCCAGGGTCACCTCGACCACGAGCAGCCAGCTGTCACGCAGTCGGCTTCCGGCGGTCCGGAACCAGTTCGTCACCCGGGACACGCCGTTCAACGAGGTGACCGGGGGTTCCGTCGCTGTCGCCCGGTTTTGGCGCAGGCTGTGGTGGAACGCACACCATGCCGCCCACACCACCTGACCCGGGCGGCCGGAACGGCAACACGGTGGGGGAGACTTGCTGACATGGCTGCTCGTGGGTTCCCGTACACCGATCTCAAGGATTTCCTGGCGGCGCTGGAGCGCGCCGGTGAACTGCGCCGGGTCGGCGTACCGGTCGATCCGACACTGGAGATCAGCGAGGTGGTGACCCGTACGGTCCGCGCCGATGGGCCGGCGCTGCTGTTCGAGCGGCCGACCCGGGGCGACATGCCGGTGGCGATCAACCTGTTCGGCACCGAGAAGCGGACCGCGATGGCGCTCGGCGTCGAGTCACTCGACGAGATCGGCAACCGGATCGGCGAGATGCTCAAGCCGGAACTGCCGATGGGCTTCTCCGGCATGATGGGTGGCCTGGGCAAGGTGATGCAGCTCAAGTCGATGCCGCCCAAGAAGGTCAAGACCGCGCCCTGCCAGCAGGTGGTCTACCGGGGTGACGACGTCGACCTGAACCGGCTGCCCGGACTTCAGGTGTGGCCCGGTGACGGCGGGATCTTCCACAACTTCGGGCTGACCCACACCAAGCACCCGGAGACCGGCAAGCGCAACCTCGGGTTGTATCGGCTCCAGCAGCACAGCCACAACACCCTCGGCATGCACTGGCAGATCCACAAGAACTCCACCGCCCACCACGCCGTCGCCGAGCGGCTCGGCCAGCGGCTGCCGGTCGCCATCGCGATCGGCTGCGACCCGGTGGTCAGCTACTCGTCGAGCGCGCCGCTCCCCGCCGACATCGACGAATACCTGTTCGCCGGGTTCCTGCGCGGCGAGCGGGTGGAGATGGTGGACTGCTTGACCGTGCCGTTGCAGGTGCCGGCGCACGCCCAGGTGGTGCTGGAGGGCTACCTGGAGCCGGGCGAGCGGCTGCCGGAGGGCCCGTTCGGCGACCACACCGGCTTCTACACCCCGGTCGAGCCGTTCCCGGTGCTGCACGTCGAGGCGATGACCATGCAGCGTGACCCGGTGTACCACTCGATCGTCACCTCGAAGCCGCCGCAGGAGGACCACGGCCTCGGCAAGGCCACCGAGCGGATCTTCGCGCCGCTGCTGCGGTTCCTCATCCCGGACATCGTCGACTACGACCTGCCGGCCGCCGGGGTCTTCCACAACTGTGCGATCGTGTCGATCCGCAAGCGCTACCCGAAGCACGCGCAGAAGGTGATGAACGCGATCTGGGGCGCGCACATGATGTCGCTGACCAAGCTGATCGTGATCGTGGACGAGGACTGCGACGTGCACGACTACCGAGAGGTCGCGTTCCGCGCCTTCGGCAACGTCGACTACGCCCGGGACCTGCTGCTCACCGAGGGTCCGGTGGACCACCTCGACCACTCCTCGTACCAGCAGTTCTGGGGAGGCAAGGCCGGCATCGACGCCACCCGCAAGCTCCCCACCGAGGGCTACACCCGAGGCTGGCCCGAGGAAATGACCATGACCCCCGAGGTGGTCTCGCTGGTCGACAAGCGCTGGAAGGAGTACGGCATCTGATGGCGCCCCCCTCCTCCCCCGCTACCCCCTCCTCCCCCTCCCCCTCCTCCCCCGACGCCGCCGATCCCCGCGATCTTGCACTTTCGGTCGCTGATTCGTCCGCTTCGCCCAGCTCTGTCCCGACGGAAAGTGCAAGATCGCGGGGGCGGGTGAAGGCGTTCCTGCGGCTTGTGGCGATTGAGCACTCGGTGTTCGCGTTGCCGTTCGCTTATCTGTCGGCGTTGACTGCGATGGCGGTCAACGGGGGGCGGGTGCGGTGGGGGGATCTGGCGCTGATCACTGTGGCGATGGTGGGGGCGCGGACGTTCGCGATGGCCGCCAACCGGATCCTGGATCGGCGGATCGACGCGCGGAATCCGCGTACCGCCAATCGGGAGCTGGTGACCGGGGCGGTGAGCCTGCGGACGGCCTGGACCGGCGCGGGCGTGGCGCTGGTGGTCTTCCTGGCCGCCGCCGCCCTGCTCAACCCGCTCTGCCTGGTGCTGGCGCCGCTGGCGGTGGTGCCGCTGATCGTCTACCCGTACGGCAAACGGTTCACCAACTGGCCGCACGCGATCCTGGGCATCGCCCAGATGGTCGGCCCGGTCGGCGCCTGGCTCGCGGTGACCGGCACCTTCGCCGGCTCCGGCCCGGCCTGGCTGCTCGGCGCCGCCGTCGGCCTGTGGATCGGTGGCTTCGACCTGATCTACGCCTGCCAGGACGCCGAAGTGGATCGGGAGATCGGGGTGCACAGCGTGCCGGCCCGGTACGGGCTGCGGTTCGCGCTGCACGCCTCCACCGTGGCGCACGTGGTGACGTTCGTGCTGTTCGGCTGGTTCGGTGCGCTGGTCGGCTTCGGCTGGCTCTGGTGGATCGGGCTGGCGCTGACCGCGATCGCCTTCGGCTACCAGCATCTGGTGGTCAAGCCGACCGACCTCAGCCGGGTCAACCGGGCGTTCTTCACCGCCAACGGTTTCGTCGGCATCGCCCTGTTCGTCTTCGCCCTGCTCGACCTGGTGATCCGCCTGGGCCTGCGCCCCTGACCCCACTCTCGGACACGCCGCCGGTAACGAACGCGGCGCCAGCGCCGCGATGTTAAGAGGGGGCCCCTTTACTACCGGAGGCGTTAAGAAGGGGCCCTTCCTTACCCGCGTAGCGGGTGCTCTCCAGGGTCCAGTCGATGGTGCCGCGTACGGCGCGGGCGACCCCGTCGAGATGGGCGGCAACGGCCACGTCCAGCGCCGGACCGAACGACGGAACCGCCGCGCGTAGGGTGACGAACCGCCGCATCGACTCGTGCCAGCGTCGCATCACCAACTCGACTGCGTCGTCCGTCGACACCCTGCGCTCGGCAGCCATCGCGAGGACGAGGTTGTGCCCTCCCGAACTGCCCGCGTCCCGGGTCAGTGAGGCGAGGTCGTTGTACCAGGAGAGCAGGTCGTTGCCGAGGTCGCGCAGGTCGTGCAGCAGCGGGTGGTGGTAGACGGCGTCGGGCAGCGGTCGCCCGGTGACGAATTCCGCCAGTGGATAGGACACGTCCGCCGCCGAGGTGGCCCGGCGCAGCGCGACATACTCGGCGACGCCGGGCGCGTGGCCGCCGGACTTGTTCGCCGCCTCCTGCCAGGTGCCGTCGAGGTGCCGGGCCACCGCGTCGGCGAAGCGCAGCCGCCAGCGGACCGGCATCCGGCGGCGCGGCTCCTGCCAGGCGCTGACCAGCAGCCGGCGCAGTGGGCCACGCAACCCGGGGTGCTGCTGCCGGGGATGCCCTCGCAGCAGCAGCAGCACCGCGCCGTCCCGCAGCCTGCGGATGTCGGCCACGTCGAGCTGGCCGGGCCGGTCGCAGGCGTCGTCGACCAGGAAGAACCAGGTAAACAACGCCGACAGTACGCGCAAATCGGCCTCGGTTGCGTCCGGGTGGAGCCGGCCTGCGTAGTGGGCGAAGCCGGCACCGGCCAGCCGCTGCCGGGCCGGCTCGTCGAGCGGCAGCCCGGTCTGCGGCAGCCAGCCGATCAGCCACCGCTGCGTGTCGTCGGCGTACGGTGACTGCCGGGGCGGAACCGGACAGGCATCGCGTAGCGCCGGCAGGTACTCATCAGCGCGTAGCGCCGGCAGGGTGTGGTCGGCCATCCCGGATCCTCTCCCGCACGCCCACGCTGTTCGCCTGCTCACGCGTTCGGCCTCGGGCAGCATGCCAGGTCGTGATCGGTCGCCGCGTTCCGGCCGGACATCTCTGCTGCAAGGGGCCGGTCTGCGGCAGATCGGGCGGAGCCGTCTCGGGGTGCCTGCCCGACGGCGGGTGGCGACCAGGCAGGCTTGAGGCATGCGTGAACCATGGGTGGTCGGGGTGTCCGGGGCGTCGGGTACGCCGTACGCGGCTGCGGTCGTACGCGGGCTGCTCGATGCCGGAGAGCCGGTGGACCTGATCGTCTCCCGGGCTGCCCGGCTGACCGTCCTCGACGAGACCGGGCGTCCGTTCCGCGACGCGCACTGGGCCGAGGACTTGTCTGCCTGGCTCGGCCGTGACCTCGACGGCGCGGATGTGCGGCACTGGCCCGCCGGCGACCTGGCGGCGGGTCCCAGCAGCGGTTCCTATCCGGTGCGTGGGATGGCCGTGGTGCCGGCGAGCACGGCGGCCTGTGCCGGCATCGCGATCGGGCTGTCCAAGGATCTGTTGCAGCGGGCCGCCGAGGTCAACCTCAAGGAGCGCCGGCAGGTGGTCGTGGTGCCGCGCGAGACACCGGTGACCCGTAGCCACCTGGAACACCTGATCGCGTTGCACGATGCCGGCGCGGTGGTGCTGCCGGCCAGTCCCGGCTTCTACGGCGCGGGAGCCGCCGCTTCGGCGGCGCAGCTGGTGGATTTCGTGGCGGGCAAGGTGCTCGACGTTCTTGGCGTGCCGCACACCCTGTTTCGCCGGTGGGCCGGAAAGTTGAACGCGGACCGGACCTGACGAGCCGGTCCGCGTTCGATCCGCAACATTCAGTACATGCCGGCGTTGGCCGGGCCCGGTCCGGTCGTGGCGGTCGGGCCCGTATTGCGCGCTCTGCCCATCTCGTCCGCCTCTTCCAGCATGCCCTCCCCTTCAAGCAGGGCCCGCACCTCGGATTCCCGAAACCGGCGATGCCCTCCTGGAGTCCGGATGCTGCCGATCCGGCCCGCCGCCGCCCAGCGCGTCACGGTCTTCGGGTCAACCCGAAACAGCGCGGCGACCTCACCCGGTGTCAGCAGGCGATCTCCAGTGTCCACAGCCCCCTCCTCGCGTCGACGAAGCCCCCGGCTGAACACACTGCCCCCGGCCGGTGCGAGCCCAGAGCCGTCATGAGGGACGTATGGCAATTACAGCACCAGCGACCTGGCGTGTCCGCCAAACGCGAAAAATGCACTGAGTGGGAAGTTAGTAATGGTACCGGCGCCCCGCCCTTTGGACCCTTGGTATGCGAACTGTAACGCTCGGTAATACTCAACGGGTGCCGGCGTCCTGGTGTCACGCGGCGGCGACTAGGGTCTACAGTCCGTGGACGCCATCGACCTCGCCCTCGTGGACCTGCTTCGCGGCAACGCCCGCCTGTCGTACGCCGAACTCGCCCGCCAGGTCGGCCTCTCCGCTCCAGCCGTGCACGAACGTGTCGGCAAGCTGGAGTCCGGCGGGGTGATCCGGGCCTACCGGGCCGAGGTCGAGCCGGAAACCATCGGGCTGGCCGTGACCGCTCTGATCAGCATCGTCGAGGACTCCGGCGCGGACACCGACGACGTGCTGGAGGCGTTTCGCGCCATGCCCGAGATCGAGTCCTGCTACTTCATGGCCGGCGTCGAGTCCTTCCTGCTCAAAGCCCGGGTGAGCACCATCGCCGAACTGGAGCAGTTGATCGTGCGGCTGAACCGTACGCCCGGCGTGGCCTCGACCCGTACCAGCATCGCGCTGTCGACAAAGTGGGAGAACCGCCCGCAGCCGGTCGGGTCGTCCTCATCCTGAACGCCCGGCTCCCAGTTCCGCTTGCTAGGTTCCGACCGTGACTCATCTCGACCGGTGTGACGAGGCGAGCCGGCGGTGGGTGACCGAGGCGATCGCCGCCGTCGAGGCCGACGCGAACCGGTCCGCCGACACCCACCTGCTGCCGTTTCCGCTGCCTCGGCGCTGGGGCATCGACCTCTATCTGAAGGACGAGTCGGTCCACCCGACCGGATCGCTGAAGCACCGCCTGGCCCGCTCGCTGTTCCTCTACGGGCTCTGCAACGGCTGGATCGGGCCGGACACCACCATCGTGGAGGCGTCGTCCGGCTCCACGGCCGTCTCCGAGGCGTACTTCGCCCGGATGCTGGACCTGCCTTTCATCGCGGTGATGCCCGCCTCCACCTCGCCGGAGAAGATCGCGCAGATCGAGTTCCAGGGCGGCCGGTGCCATCTGGTCGAGGATCCGGCGAAGGTGGTCATCGAGGCGCGCTGGCTGGCCGAGGACTCCGGCGGGCACTACATGGACCAGTTCACCTACGCCGAGCGGGCCACCGACTGGCGGGGCAACAACAACATCGCCGAGTCGATCTACGCACAGCTGGCCCTGGAACGTCATCCCGTACCGGCATGGGTGGTGGTCGGTGCCGGCACCGGCGGCACCAGCGCCACCATCGGACGGTACGCCCGCTACCGGCGGCTGCCCACCAAGCTCTGTGTGGTCGACCCGGAGAACTCGGCGTTCTACCCCGCCTGGCAGGCGGCGGACTGGTCGGTGGGCACCGGGCGGGGCTCCCGGATCGAGGGAATCGGCCGCCCCACCGTCGAAGCGTCGTTCCTGCCCTCGGTGGTGGACCGGATGGTGCGGGTACCGGACGCCGCCTCGCTGGCCGCCATGCGCTCCGGTTCGGCGGTGCTGGGCCGACGGGTGGGTGGCTCGACCGGCACCAACCTGTGGGGCGCCTTCGGACTGATCGCCGAACTGCTGGCCGCCGGTCAGACCGGCTCGGTGGTCACCCTGATCTGCGACGCGGGCGACCGGTACGCCGACACGTACTACGCCGACGAGTGGGTGGCGGCGCAGGGCCTGGACCTGGCCCCGCACCTGGCCACGATCAAACGTTTCCTGACCGACGGCAGTTGGCCGGCCTAACTACCGCTCCTAGCTTCCGCTCGGCCTAGCTTTCGCTCGGGCTGGCGAGGGGTCGAGCTTTCGCTCCGGCTGCCCGACGGGGTCGGGCGCGGTAAGTCGTCAGCGGGTCGTGGAGAGCTGCGCCAGGCCCGGGTAATGCCGGACGAAGCCGTCGGCGTCCATCTCGATGTCGGCGCTGAAGCCGCCGCTGGCGTACCGGAATCGGGTCGGGCCCAGCCCGGTGTAGACCTGCTCGGCGGGCAGCACCGTGAGGCTCGGCACCAGCACCCACACGACGCTGATCGGATAGCTGGTGTCGGCAGGCTGGTCAGCGAGCCGGAGCCGGCGTACCGGCAGCGTGTTGAACAGCGGCGAGCCGCCCAGGTCCACGTCGAGAGCGTCGGCCAACCGATCCGGATCCTCGACGCCGGGCAGCCCGGCCGGCGCATGCCCGGCGGCGGCGAGGGCCGCGTCCAGGTCACCCTGCTCGGCGGCGGTCACCCGCCATCGATCAGCGGCCCGTTCCAGGCGTACGCTGCGCCGCCACCCCGCTCCCTCGACCTCGACCTCGACCCGGACGCTCGCCCACTGCGGGTCGGTCAGCAGCTGGTAGCGGCAGGTGTAGGGAATCGGGTCGGCGGCCAGTTGCGTGCCATGTGCCGCCAGTCCGTGACTGTCATCAGCGAGGGCATGTTCGGCACCGGCGGTGTCGATCCGGGTCCACAGCAGCGACTTCGAAATGGTCGGCATGAATCGGACGTTACGCCACCCGGCCCAGGGGCGGCAGCGCCTTTGCTCCGAACACCAGTCACCCGCTCCACACCTGCCTGATCGGGCTGACTTGATCAGGTGTGTCGGCTGGCTTGATCGTGTGTGTCGGGCCGGCTTAATCGTGCTCGGGCTGCTCGATCGCGTGTGTCGGTGGCTTGATCGTGCTCGATCCGGGATCGAGTGGCTTCGGGATGACCGAGAGACCACTCGATCCCAGTTCGAGCGTGATCTTCGTTGCGTCAGCGCAGCGTCGGTCAGTGGGTACGCGCCCGGGGGCGCCCACCCGGCCCGCGCCAGTCCTCCCGCGGCCGGTCCTGCGGGCCTCGACCGTCCGAGCGCGGCCGGTCGCCGTACCGGCGCTCGCCACGTACCGGCTCACCGAACCGGCGCTCGCCCCGTCCGTGACCGCCGTAGCTGCGCTCGCTGCGGCTCGGGTCGCCGTAGCTGCGGTCGCCTCGGCTGTCAGCCCCGTGGCTGCCTCCACCCCGGCTCTCAGCACCGTAGCGGCCCGCACCACGGGAGTCGTCGCCGTAGCTGCGGTCGCCTCGGCTCGGGTCGCCGTAGCTGCGCCCGCTGCGTCCCTGGTCACCGTAGCTGCGCTCGCGTCGACTGTCGGCACCGTAGCGGCCCGCACCTCGGCTGTCGTCGCCGTAGCGGCGGTCGGTGGTGGGCCGGTCGCGGTAGCGGCGGTCGGTGGTGGGCCCGTCGAAGCGGCGAGGGCCGCCCGGCCGGCTGCTCCGCCGTGGCCCCTCCGGCTCGTCGCGTACGGGCACACCACTCGGCTCCCGCGCGCCGGTCAGCTCGTTCAGCGCGGGGTCGCCGACGCGTACCCGCGTCTCTGCCGGCTGCACCCCGGCCTTCTCCAGCATCGCCAGCGTGGTGCGTCGCTGCTTGGGCAGCACCAGGGTCGCCACCGCGCCGGCCTCCCCGGCACGGGCGGTGCGGCCCGCGCGATGCAGGTAGTCCTTCGGGTCCTTCGGCGGGTCGACGTGCAGCACCAGGGAGACCCCGTCGACGTGGATGCCCCGGGCCGCCACGTCGGTGGCGACCAGGACGTTGGTCCGTCCTTCGCGGAACTCGGCCAGGGTGCGGGTACGCATCCGCTGGGTCTTGCCGCCGTGCAGCCCGCCGGCCCGGACGCCGACCGCCGCGAGTTGGTTGACGAGCCGGTCCACACCGAGTTGGGTACGGGCGAAGACGATGGTCCGGCCGGCGCGCGCCGCGATCGACGCGGTCACCGGGAACTTGTCGCTCGGCGGGATGAGCAGCAGGTGGTGATCCATGGTGGACACCGCTGCGGTCGGCGGGGCGGTGGAGTGGGTGACCGGATCGGTCATGAAGCGCTGCACCAGCGCGTCCACATCGGTGTCCAGAGTGGCCGAGAAGAGCAGACGCTGCGCGTGTGCCGGAGTCTTCGACAGCAGTTCGGTGACCTCGGGCAGGAAGCCCATGTCAGCCATCTGGTCGGCCTCGTCGAGCACGGTGATCTCGACATCGTCGAGGTTGCAGACGCCGCGATCGATCAGGTCGGCGAGCCGGCCGGGCGTGGCCACCACGACCTCCACGCCGCGCCGCAGCGCGTCGATCTGGCGGTCGTAGGGCACCCCGCCCACGGCGGTCTTGAGGAACACGCCGACCGCTCGGCCCAGCGGGAGTAGGGCGTCGTTGACCTGCATGGCCAACTCCCGGGTGGGCACCAGGACGAGAGCCCGTGGGCGCGACGGCCGGGCCCGGCCCCCTTCGGCGACCCGGGCCAGCAGTGGCAGCCCGAAGGCGAGAGTCTTGCCGGATCCGGTCTGCCCCCGGCCGAGCACGTCCCGTCCGGCGAGGGCGTCGGGCACGGTGGCGCGCTGGATCTCGAACGGGGTGGTGATGCCCTGCCGGGCGAGTACCCGGACCAGTGGCTCGGGCAGGCCCAGCGCCTCGAAGCTGATCGAATCGTCGGAGGGGGCGGTGCCGGCCGGCTGCGGAGCAGGGGCGACGTCGGGGGCGGACAGGGGCGTGCCGGGGACAGCGGAGGTGGTCAAGAAAAGCCTTTCGAGCGGGGCGCACATTTGCGATGTCCCGCTGCGGCACGACGCCGCCGGATCTTCGGCAAGAACGCCCAGAGGCGCGCACGGTAGCGCGCCGGGTCAGTGATCACCCACAAGTGTACGGCGAGCGGCGTACCACCACCCGCCTCGGCAGGGGGTAGTGGGCGGACTCACCCGCCGATTCACCGATCGTCGTCACTCCATCAGGCTGCCGAGCGCATTGTTCGCGACCAGTACGACCAGCACACTGATCACCACGAGCAGCACCAGGGCGACCGCCATCACGATCACCACTCGGGTGGTGCTGCTGGAGCGTTCGGTGGCGCTGTCCGCCCAGCCCTGAGCCAGAATGTGCCCGGTCAACGACCCCGAGTTCTCCGGCTCCCCGGAGGGGAAGGCGACCGTGGGGGAGCCCGTACCACCGGCGTAGTAGGCGCTCAGATCGGAACCACCGGTACGCGGCGTGGTCTGCTCGGCGCCGGCGGCCGAGGACCCGGCGGCCGGCCCCCCCGCGACCGAGGCCGATCCTGGGACAGAAGCCGAACCTGCGACTGGGGTGGCTCGCCAGTGACCCGGTTCGGCCTTCGGCCCGAATGCGGTCGGGGGCGCCGGTGGGTTCGCACCGGCTCCGGCCGCGATCGACCCTGCAGCCGTAGCGGGAGCCGAGGCCGGAAGCAGACCCGGCCGGGTCGACTGCCGGGGTGCCGCTCCCGACGAGTTGGCGGCAAGCTCGTCCCGGCGTCCAGTGGGACTGACCGGTGGTGGCCAGACCGGCAGCGCAGGAGCCGGTACGACCGGCGCGCCGCCGGGTTCGGCGACTGGTGTCCCGCCGGCCCGGCTCGACGTACCCGGTGTCGGTCCGGCGACCCGCCCGGTTGGCAGCGGGCCTGATCCTGACGGCGGGGCCACGCTGCTTGCGGGTGGGGGCGGGAACGGTGGCGCGGGCATCGGGCCCGGCGGAGGCGGTGGTGCCGGCACGGGTGGGCCCGGCGGTGGTGTCGGCGGCCCCGGCAGCGGCGGCGAGGGCCGGGGCGCGGGAGGCGGCGCGGGCACCGGCCCCGGCGGATACGGCACGGGCGGTCCCGGTGCCGGTACGGGCGGTGCGGGTACGGGTGTGGGCGGTGTCGGTACGGGTGGCACCGGTACGGGCGGTCCCGGTGGAGCCGGTGCTGGCGGGGCCGGTGCCGGCGGTCGTGGCGCGGGCTCCGGCGCGGGCGTCGGTGGCGTCGGCGGCTGGGCCGGTTCCGGTGGTTGGGCCGGTTCCGGTGGCTCGGGGTTGACCGGCGTCGACCGGTACACCCCGGAGGCCCTGCCGCCGCTTCCGGCGGCGTGCGCCTCGTCGACGCTCACCCGGCTCATCCCCGGCACCCGGACGCTGGCCCGCACCGATCCCCCCGCTCCGGTCGCGCCGGCCGGCGCCGCGAGTCCGGTCGCGCCTGGTGCGGCGGTCGCGACAGGTTCCTTACCGGTTAGTCCGGTCACCCGGGGGACACCCGCCCGTCCCACCGCAGGCTGACCGGCCGAGGTGGCCGGCGCGGTTGCGGTGTTCGGCGTGGCAGCGCCCGAGGTCGGCTCGGTGGCGGAGGCGGCGGGAGCCGATCCAGGGTCGGCCGCCGCCGGAACCTCGTGCTCGCTCATCCTTGCCTCCGCGCCACGCTCGCACCCGGATCCGCAACGCGACCGGGAGTGCCTGAGTGACACCGTGCCACATTCCGACGGTACGGCACAGCCGGAGTGCCCACAGTGTTCCGAGTGAGGCCGTACGGTGCCGGCCGGTTGTCGATCGGTGGGGCGGGACTCAGCCGATTCAGTGGTTGCCGACCGCTGAGGGCGTGGCCGACACGCTCTCCTCCGGAGCAAGGCTGCTTGCCGCCGTGGTCGGGCTGGTGTCGCTCTCACCGGCGCCGGTCGTCACCGACGGGCTCGGTGGTGGTGTGGTGCCCGATGGCGTGGTCGAGGGCGACGTGCTGTCCGACGGGGTGGGTGTGGGGGTCGGCGTCGTCGAGGGTGTGGGCGTCGGTGTCGGCCGCGGTGTGGTCGTCGGCGTCGGCGTCGGCGTCGGCGTCGGCCGGGGCGTGGTCGGCGTCGGCTTCGGTGTGGGCTTCGGCGTCGGCGGTTGCGACGGGGTGGGGGTGACCGCCGGAGCCGGCACCGCGCCGACCACCCGCGTCGCGGCGTAGAGCCGGGACCAGCGCACCGTCGAGATCTTCACCACGTCACCGCTGGTCGGCGCATGGATCATCTTGCCGTTGCCGACGTACATCCCCATGTGGTGGATGGTGCGCCAACTGCTGCCCGAGGCGAAGAAGACCAGGTCGCCGGGGAGGAGGGCGGAGCGGGACACGGTGCGCGACCTGGTCGCGTAGTACTGGTCGCGGGCGACCCGGGGCAGCTTGTAGTAGCCCGCCGACCGGTACGCCGACCAGACCAGACCCGAGCAGTCGAACGAGTTCGGACCGGTGGCCCCCCAGACGTACGGGTCGCCGAGTTGCCGGCGTGCGTACGCGAGGGCGGCCAGCGCGGTGGGATGCGCGACCAGCCCGTCCGCCGACTGGTTCGGGTAGTCGGCGCCCAACTGCTGCTCGGCGCGTTCCTGCTGACGGGCCAGCTCGACCAGTTGCGAGGCGTTCTGCTCGCGCAGTCTGACCAGCTTGGCCTCTTCGTCGCGCAGCGCCTTCTGGGTGGCGGTGTGCTGCTCCTGGACGCCGCGCAGTCGGGACTCGGCCGCCGTGTGCGCCTGCGTGGCCACCCGGTCGTCGGCCTGGGCACGGGCCAGTTCGCCGGCCGCCGGTGCGGTGGCGTGCTCGGCCCGCTCGCCGCGATTGGCTCGCCGCAGCAGGTCCAGGTCGCGCAGGTCGGCGGCGAAGTCGGCGGCCGGCAGCGCCGCGTCCACCTTTATCGCCTGGGCGGCGGCCTGGTCGGCTCGCTGCTGCGCCTGCTGGAGTGCGGCCTGAGCGAACTCCAGGTCGCGCGCGGCGCTCGCCAACTGAGTCTCGGCCTCGGTGAGCTGCTGTTGCAGGTCGAGCAGTTGGGTGCCCAGCTCACCGATCCGGGCCTCGGTGGCGTTGATCTGCTGCTCAAGAGCGCTGCCGCCGGGCGAAAAGGTCGGGGGAAGCACGCCGGGCGTGATGTTCGCCGGCGCGCCGCCGGGCAGGTGCAGCGGACCGGTGACCACCGGGCGGGAACCGGTGTCGGGCACGGTGACCGGCACGCCTGGCTCGGCGTACGCCGGTGCGGCGAGGACCGTGCTGGCGACGGCGCTGAGCAGCGCGGACCAGAGCATCGGACGTAGTACCGGTGAGATCACCGGATTTCGTCGCCGCTGCCGTCGCACGTGCCCGCTGTCGACCATTGCGCTCCTCGTCCGGTGGTGCTGCACCGCGTCGTGGTGGGAACGCGGCGGATCGGGGACGGTACCAGGGTGTGTCATCCCCCACCCTGTCTTACCTCACCGGCCCGACAGTGTCGATGTTTGAGCGGGTCACAGAAGCCTGAGAGTCCGGTTTGCCGGGAAGGGTCCGGCGGAGGGCGCTGTGAGCTGCCCCGGTTCCCGACGTAGGCTCTTGGATTGCGACCGGGCTCCGGTCGCGACCGCATTGGGAGGGGACGGGCTTTCGATGGACGCCGGACTCAAGCGTGAGCTCGAAGCGAAGGTGTACGCGGGGGAGCGACTGACCCGGGAGGACGGCATCGCCCTCTACGCCAGCGACGATCTGACCTGGCTGGGTCGGCTCGCCCACCACAAGCGCACCGAACTCAACGGTGACCGGGTCATGTTCAACGTCAACCGGCACCTCAACCTGACCAACGTGTGCAGTGCGAGCTGCGCGTACTGCTCGTTCCAGCGCAAGCCGGGCGAGAAGGACGCGTACACGATGCGCATCGACGAGGCGGTCCGCAAGGCCAAGGAGATGGAGGACGAGCAGCTCACCGAGCTGCACATCGTCAACGGCCTGCACCCGACCCTGCCTTGGCGCTACTACCCGAAGGTGCTGCGTGAGCTGAAGGCGGCGCTGCCGAAGGTCAACCTCAAGGCGTTCACCGCCACCGAGGTGCAGTGGTTCGAGAAGATCAGCGGCCTGAGCGCCGACGAGATCCTGGACGAGCTGATGGACGCCGGCCTGGAGTCGCTGACCGGCGGTGGCGCGGAGATCTTCGACTGGGAGATCCGGCAGCACATCGTCGACCACGCCTGCCACTGGGAGGACTGGTCGCGAATCCACCGGCTGGCCCACAGCAAGGGCATGAAGACGCCGTCCACGATGCTCTACGGCCACATCGAGGAGCCCCGGCACCGGGTCGACCACGTGCTGCGGCTGCGCGAGTTGCAGGACGAGACCGGCGGTTTCCAGGTCTTCATTCCGCTGCGCTACCAGCACGACTTCGTGGACTCGGCGGACGGCAAGATCCGTAACCGGATCCAGGCCCGCACCACGATGGCCTCGCCGGCCGAGTCGCTGAAGACCTTCGCGGTCTCCCGGCTGCTGTTCGACAACGTCCCGCACGTCAAGTGCTTCTGGGTGATGCACGGGCTCTCGGTGGCTCAGTTGTCGCTCAACTTCGGCGTGGACGACCTGGACGGCTCCGTCGTGGAATACAAGATCACCCACGACGCCGACTCGTACGGCACGCCGAACACCATGCACCGCGACGACCTGCTGCACCTGATCTGGGACGCCGGTTTCCGCCCGATGGAGCGCAACACCCGCTACGAGGTGGTCCGCGAGTACGATGCCGCGCCGAGCCTGGCGCAGCGTCGCGCCGAGCCGCAGCAGGTCTGGGCCTGACCTCCGGCGCGTCGGCCGGCGCGCGTGCGCTGGCCAGCGCGAGGGTGTCGACCCGGCTCGCGTACCCTCGTCAGGGAGATGAGTGAGCAGCAGAGCACCTTTCCGCGCCGTGACGCCGAGGGGCGCATCCAGACCCTGGGCGACCTGCTCGGCGTAGCGCTGGCCGGTGCGGTCATCGGGATGCTGGTGCTGGTGCTCTTCGACGTGGCCTTCGCCTGGTTCGGTGCCGGTGACTTCGGCCAGGCCAACGGCTGGCTGGCGGTGATTCTGCCCGCCTGGCTGTTCTGGGAGGACTTCCGGGCCTGGGAGTTCGGTGCTCCCCGGGTGGTGGCCGCGCTGGTGGCCGTCGCGGTGGCGGTGGTGTCCGGGCTGTTGGTGGCCGGGATAGCGACCGGTCTGCCGCCGCTGGCGTCCGGCGGGCTGGCTGCGGCGACCTTCACCGTGGTGTACGCCCTGGTCTGGTTTCCCGGTGTGCGTTGGCTGGTCAACCGGACGAGCTGACCGGGGTAGCGGATCGGGCGCACCGCGCGGGTGGGCGCCGGCCGGAACGCAAATGGCGACGTGAACGAGCGGAGTGGATCAACGTGAGTGCGGCGGTCAAGTACACACTCGGCCGGATCGGGCTGTTCGTGGCCGTGGTGGCGGCCCTCTGGCCGGTCGACATCGACATCTTCCTGAAGCTGATCGTGGCGCTGCTGTTCTCCGCTGCCTTGTCGTTCTTCCTGCTCAAGGGCTGGCGTGACGAGATGGCCGAGGAGATGGCCGCCGCCGCCGAGCGACGTCGCTCGGAGAAGGAGCAGTTGCGCTCCGCCCTGGCCGGCGACGACGCCACCGGCGATACCGCTTCTTCCACCGAGCAGCCGGGAAGCTCCGATCCCGGACGCGGCCCAACGGCCTGAGCTGGCACTCGGCTTCGTCTGGTCCCCGTCGGCGGAAACATGCTGCCGGCGTGAGGATCAGGTTGGGATGGAGTGAACAGCGATCGATATTGATATGACCATGTGACCGGTGGTGGGCTGGCCGCTACCGAGCGGGGAAACCCCCGCGCCTCCAGGAGGTTGTCCATGGCCTTCCGTACCATCCCTGTCCGCCGTTCACTGGCGCTGATCATGGCCGCCGGGCTCGGCCTGCTCGCCCTCTCGGCACCACCGGCCTCCGCCCGACCCGCACCGGACCGGGACGAGCAGCCGGCTGCCGCGTCCTACCGGGTGCTCGGTCCGAAGACGCTCGCCGACCGCAACGCGGTCGCCCGTACGGGTGCCGCGATCGACTACTCCGAGCACGGAGTGCTGCACGTCTCGGCCACCGGTGCCGAGGCCGCCGCCATCACCCGACTCGGGTTCCGGCTGGAGGCGGTCGCCGCACCGCCCAACGACCGGGGTCACGCCCACTCCGATGTCGGCATCGCGGCCTTCCCCCCGGCCGACTCCAACTACCACGACTACGCCGAGATGACCGCCGTGGTCAACCAGGTCGTCGCGGACCATCCGTCGATCGCTCGCAAGATCAGCATCGGTACCTCGTACGAGGGCCGGGACCTGATGGCGGTGAAGATCTCCGACAATGTCGCCACCGACGAGAACGAGCCGGAGATCCTGTTCAACTCCCAGCAGCACGCCCGTGAGCACCTGACCGTCGAGATGGCGATCTACCTGCTCAACCTCTTCACCGACAGCTACGGCTCCGACTCCCGGATCACCAACCTGGTCAACAACCGGGAAATCTGGATCGTGCCGTCGGTCAACCCGGACGGCAGCGAGTACGACATCGCCACCGGCTCCTACCGGTCCTGGCGCAAGAACCGCCAGCCCAACAGCGGATCGTCGGCCGTCGGCACCGACCTGAACCGGAACTGGAGCTACAACTGGGGTTGCTGCGGCGGCTCGTCCGGCTCGACCTCCTCGGACACCTACCGGGGTCCGTCGGCCTTCTCCGCGCCGGAGACGCAGGCGCTGCGCAACTTCGTCAACAGCCGGGTCGTCGGCGGGGTGCAGCAGATCAAGGCCAACATCGACTTCCACACCTACTCCCAGCTGGTGCTCTGGCCGTACGGCTACACGACCAGCAACACCGCCACGGGAATGAACGCCGACCAGTACAACACCTTCGCCACCATCGGCCAGCAGATGGCCGCGACCAACGGGTTCACCCCGCAGCAGTCCAGTGACCTGTACATCACCGATGGCAGCAGCATCGACTGGATGTGGGCGACGCACGGCATCTGGGCGTACACCTTCGAGCTCTACCCGGGCTCGGCCTCCGGCGGCGGCTTCTACCCGCCCGACGAGGTGATCCCGGCGCAGACCTCGCGCAACCGCGAGGCGGTGCTGCTGCTCACCGAGTACGCCGACTGCCCGTACCGGGCGATCGGCAAGCAGGCGCAGTACTGCGGCACCGGCGGCGGTGGAACCACGGTCTGGTCGGACACCTTCGAGACCGCGACCGGCTGGACGATCAACCCCAACGGCACCGACACCGCGACCTCGGGCCAGTTCGAGCGGGGTGCCGCCCAGGCGACCAACTCCAGCGGTGCCAAGCAGCTCACCCCGTTCGCCGGCAGCAACGACCTGGTCACCGGCCGGCTCGCCGGCTCCGCAGCAGGTGACTACGACATCGACGGCGGTGTGACCAGCGCCCGGTCGCCGGCCGTCACGTTGCCGTCCAGCGGCACCCTGACCCTGTCACTGGCCTACTACCTGGCGCACGGCTCGAACTCGTCCTCAGCGGACTACCTCCGGGTCAGCGTGGTGCACAACGGCGGCACCACGGCGCTGCTCACCCAGACCGGGGCGGCCAGCAACCGCAACGGCGCCTGGACGCAGGCGAACCTCAACCTCACCCCGTACGCCGGACAGTCGATCCGGATCCTGGTGGAGGCTGCGGACGCCTCGACGGCCAGCCTGGTCGAGGCGGCTGTGGACAACGTCACCATCACCGCCTCCTGAATCGGCGGGGCTCCGCCACACCCCCTCGCGCGGGGCCCCGCCACAGGAGACCTATCGGCACAACAGCAGTGACTGGCCCGGCGCGTGAACTTCGGCGCCGGGCCAGTCAACGTCATCATCCCCCCGGCCCCTGGGGCAGACACCGGGCGTGCGCTACGGTCATAGCGATCCGCCACAGCGAAGCCGGTGCGAAACCGGTGCTGTCCCGCAACTGTGATGCCCCCACCCGGGGGACGAGCCAGGTCGCCTGTGGCGCGCTCGCGATCCGCGCCTTCGAGGAAGGGCGCCTCGCGGACGGGCGCCTCGGCTCCCTGTCGGCGAAGCACCGCACTCCTCGACCGACAGGAGGACCGATGTTCAGACGTACCCCCCGACTTCTCGCCGCCACCCTCGCGCTGGCCGCGCTCACGCTCGGTGCCTGCGCCGAGAAGACCACCGAGACTCCTGCGGCCGGCGGCAGCCCGACCAGCGCCGCCTTTCCCGTCACCGTCGGGTCGCTGACGCTGGAACAACGCCCCGAGAAGATCATCTCGATGGCTCCGACCGCCACCGAGATGCTTTTCGCGATCGGCGCCGGCCCGCAGGTCGTGGCCGTCGACGACCAGTCCAACTACCCCGCCGACGCGCCGAAGACGGACCTTTCCGGCTACCAGCCCAACGCCGAGGCGATCGTCGCGAAGAACCCCGATCTGGTGGTGCTCAGCGACGACCGGAACAAGATCGTCGACCAGTTGGCCGCGCTGAAGATCCCGGTCTACCTGACGCCGGCGGCGCAGACGCTCGACGACACGTACCGGCAGATCACCGATCTTGGCGTGCTCACCGGCAACGCCACTGCCGGGGCGGACCTCGTGCAACGGATGAAGGACGACATCGCGAAGCTCGTCGCCGAGGTGCCGCAGCGGGTCCAGGCGCCCACCTACTTCCACGAGCTCGGCCCGGAGTTGTACACCGCCACCAGCAAGACCTTCATCGGCTCGATCTACGCCCTCGCCGGACTGGAGAACATCGCCGACGCGGCCGACGCCGACGGTAGGAGCGGCGGCTACCCGCAGCTTTCGCAAGAGATCATCGTCGCGGCCAACCCGGATTTCGTGTTCCTCTCCGACGTCAAGTGCTGCCAGCAGAGCCCGGCAACGGTCAAGGCGCGCAGCGGTTGGGCCGGCATCAACGCGGTGCGCGACGACCAGATCGTGGAACTCGACGACGACATCGCGTCCCGCTGGGGGCCGCGAGTGGTGGACCTGCTGCGCACCATCGTGGACGCCACCAACAAGGCCGCCGAGTGAAGAACGGCAGGCGTTAACAGGGGCCCTTCCTATGCGCCAGACGTTGAAAAGGGGCCCTTCCTTCACAGCAACATCCCGGCCGGCGGGCCTGCGAAAGCGCTGGCTCGCCGGCGGCGTCCTCGCCGTACTGGTCGCGGTCGTGGCCGGTGTCTCGCTCGGCCCGGTCAGCCTGCCCCCGGGCAGTGTCGCGCTCGAACTGCTCAACCTGCTGCCGGGCGTACGCCTCGACAGTGGACTGAGCGAGCGGGAAATCGCCATCGTCACCGAACTCCGGCTGCCCCGGGTGGTGCTGGGCCTGCTGGTGGGCGGGCTGCTCGCCCTGGCCGGCGGCGCCTACCAGGGGGTGTTCCGCAATCCACTGGCCGACCCGTACCTGCTCGGAGTGGCTGCGGGAGCCGGGTTGGCGGTCACCGTCGTACTGACCCTCGGTGGCGTCGGTGCAGGCGGTGCGCTCAGCGGGCTGCCGATCACCATTCCGCTGGCCGCTTTCGTCGGCTCGCTCGGCGCGGTGATCATGACGTACCTGCTCGGCGCCGCCGGTGGGCGCAGTCGATCGCCGGCCGCCCTGATCCTGGCCGGGGTGGCCGTCTCCGCGTTCCTCTCCGCCGGGCAGACGTACCTGCTGCAACGAAATGCGGAAAGCATCCAGGCGGTCTACTCCTGGCTGCTCGGCCGGTTGGCCACGGCCGGCTGGCAGGACGTCCGGCTGGTCCTGCCGTACTTCCTGATCACCACTGTGATCGTGCTGCTGCATCGGCGGGAACTGGACGTGCTCTCGGTCGGTGACGACGAGGCGGCCGGCCTCGGCCTGCACCCGCAGCGGTCGCGGTACCTGCTGATCGGCGCCGCTTCGCTGGGCACCGCCGCCGCGGTCTCCGCCTCCGGTCTGATCGGCTTCGTCGGCATCATCGTGCCGCACACCGTACGGATGCTCGCCGGGTCGAGCTACCGGGTCATCCTTCCGCTGTCGCTGCTGTTCGGCGGTGCCTTCCTGGCCCTGACCGACGTGGTGGCCCGGACCGCCGCAGCGCCGCAGGAGATCCCGATCGGGGTGGTCACCGCACTGCTCGGCGGCCCGTTCTTCGTCCTGGTGCTGCGTACCGCCCGAAGGGTGCTGACATGACCCGGACCGACCCGCCCGGCAACGCTGTCAGGCCGTCAGGCAACGCCGCCGAACCCCCCGAGGTGCCTGCCGTCGAGGTGCGTGACCTTCAGGTCAGGCTGGGCGGCGCGCTCATCCTCGCCGGCATCGATCTGACCGTACGCGCGGGTGAATGGGTCACCGTGATCGGCCCGAACGGTGCCGGTAAGTCCACCCTGCTGCGCGCCGTCGGCGGCCTGCTGCCCGCACCGGACACGGTCCGCCTCTTCGGTACGCCCCTGGGCGCCCTGCGCCGCCGGGAGCGGGCTCGGGTGGTGGCCACGGTGGCCCAGTCCCCGGTCGTGCCGCCCGGGATGGCGGTACTCGACTACGTGCTGCTCGGCCGCAATCCGTACATCCCACCATTGGGTCGGGAGTCCGCCGCCGACCTGGCGGTCGTGCACGAGGTGCTGGACCGGCTGGACCTCGCCGGATTCCGTGGCCGGGAACTGGCCACCCTCTCCGGCGGGGAACGCCAGCGCGTCTTCCTCGCTCGGGCGTTGGCCCAGGGCGCCACCCTGCTGCTGCTCGACGAGCCGACCAGCGCGCTGGACATCGGTCACCAGCAGGAGGTCCTGGAACTCGTCGACCAGTTGCGTCGTACCGAGGGGCTGACCGTGCTGGCCACCATGCACGACCTCTCGATCGCCGGCGAGTACGCCGACCGCATGGTGCTGCTCGCCGACGGTCGGATCGTCGCCACCGGCACCCCCCACCAGGTCCTCACAGAGGACCTCCTGTCCCGCCACTACCGCGCCCACGTGAAAGTCATCCCCGGCCCCCACGGCCCCCTGGTCCTCCCCACCCGCCCCCACCCCTGACCACCTTCGCGATCTTGCACTTACTGTCTCCGCATAAGGTGCAAACCGTGCATAAGGGCGACCGAAAGTGCAAGATCGACGGGGTCTAGGGGGAGCGGGTCAGGGCGATCAGGGAGAAGAGGGCGCCGTCGGGGTCACGGAGGGCGGCGATGCGGCCGGCGGGGATGTCGCGGGGCGGAACCAGGATGGTGCCGCCCAGTTCGGCGGCGCGTGCCGCGGTGGCGTCGGTGTCGGCCACCGAGAAGTAGAGGGTCCAGTAGGCGGGGGAGTCGGTGGGGAACTCGTCGCCGAGCGGGGGCATCATGCCGGCCACCATCCGGTCGCCGAGGCGCCAGCCGGTGTAGGCGACCTGCCCCATCGGCTCCTCCTCGGGCTGCCACCCGAAGACCAACTCGTAGAAGACCCGCGCGCCGTCAGGGTCGGGCGTGACCAGTTCGGTCCAGCTCATCGCGCCGGGTACGTCGAAGACCTCGGCGCCGGAGAACGCCATCGGTTCCCAGACACTGAACGCCGCCCCGGCCGGGTCGGTGAAGACCGCCATCCGGCCCCGGTCGAAGACCTCGAACGGCGGTACGACCACCTGCCCGCCCGCTCGCTCCACCCGGCCGGTAACCAGGTCGGCGTCGTCCGTGGAGACGTACGTCGACCAGATCGGCACCTGGTCGGGTACGGCCGGCGGCCCCACACCGGCGACGGCCCGGCCGCCGAGCTGGAAGATCGTGTAGCCGCCCGCCTCGGGCTCGGGGGCCACCTGGCCGGTCCAACCGAACAGCTCCGGGTAGAACCGCCGTGCCCGGTCGAGGCCTGGCGTGGCCAGGTCGGCCCAGCACGGTGTGCCCGACGGGACGCTGGCCACGGTTACCCCTCTCGAACCCTCGCAGTGTGGCCGCCGCCCGACCACCCTCACCGGGCATCGTGGCACCGCCGGAGGACGATCCGGGTCGGAAACCGAGAGAACGTCAGCTGAACCGGCGACCCTCGTCCCGGCGGTAGGCCCAGCCGGCCAGCATGGCCAGCACCACCACCCAGACCCCGAGCATGACCAGCGAGAGCAGGTTGACCGAGTAGTCGCCGACCGCCGCCCACATCAGCTCCACCGCACCCCGGGTGGGCAGGTACGGCGCGATCGCCTCGATGAAACCGGGTGCCTGATCCGGGGCGGAGAGCAGGCCACCGCCGAAGGCGAGCGGGAAGAAGACGAGCTGCGCCACCACGATCGCCGCCTTGCTGGGCAGCGAGTACCCGATGGTCAGCCCCATCAGGGTGAACGGCACGGAGATGACGGTGACGGTGACCAGGGCCAGCAGGAACGACGCCGGGTCGATCCGGGCCTCGGTCAGGGTCGCGGCGATCACCACCACGGGGACCAGCGAGAGGTAGGTGAGGACCAGCCCGGCCATGACCCGGCCGGCGAAACGCGGGGCCGACCCGGCCGGCAACGTCCGGGTGTACGGGTTCCAGGGCTGGTCACGGTCCTCGGCGACACCCACGCCGTACTGGAAGATGTTGGCGCTCATCACCGAGAAGGTGACCATCGCGGCGGTGGCGTAGGTGGCACCGACCGGGTCCTTGCCGGCGAAGGGCACCACGAAGAAGAGCATCGCTGCGGCGGGGAAGAACGCGCTACCGAAGATCGCGACCGGGATGCGGACGGTCTCCAGCAGTTGGTAACGCGCGTGTACCAGGGCGAGTTGCACGTCGAGATCCCCTCAGGCGGCGGCGGGCGCGGCGTCGGTGGCGGTGATGGCCAGGAACGCCTCCTCCAGCGAGGTCGGGCGCACCTCCAGGTCGCGGAACTCGACCCCGCTGGTGACCAGGTCCCGCACCAGTTGGTCGGCGTCGGCGGTGAGCAGGTGGGTACGGCCGTCGACGTGCTCGGTGCGTACCACCCCCGGCAGCGGTGGGAGCGGGTCAGCGGTCAGGCTCACCCGGCGTACGCCGACCACGGCCCGGACCGCGTCCACGGTGTCGTCGGCAAGCACCCGTCCCTGGCCGATCACCACCACCCGACGGGCCAGCGCCTCCACCTCTTCCAGGTAGTGGCTGCTCAGCAGCACCGTGCCGCCGTCGGCGTGGAACGTCCGGATGGCTTCCCACAGGGTGTGGCGGGCCTCCACGTCCAACCCGGTGGTGGGCTCGTCGAGCACCACCAACCGGGGGCGACCGACGAAGGCCAGCGCCACCGCGAGCCGACGCTTCTGCCCACCGGAGAGCCCGCCGCACTGCCGCCGGGTCAGCTCCGCCAGGCCGAACCGGTCGAGCAACTCGCCCCGGGGAACCGGGTCCGGGTAGTGGGCCGAGACGAAGTCGACCACCTCGCCGACCCGCAGCGTGCCGGGCAGCCCGGTCTCCTGCGGGGTGACGCCGATCTGCCGCCGACTCGCCGGGTCACGCGGGTCACCGCCGTTGAGTTCCACCCGGCCGGAGGTGGGCTTACGCAGCCCGACCAGCAGGCTGATCAGCGTGCTCTTGCCGGCACCGTTGGGCCCCAGCAGGCCGACCAGCTCACCCGCCCGTACCTCAAGGTCGACCTGGTCTAGGGCGAGGACGTCGCCGTACCGGCGGCTGACCCGCTCGGCACGGGCGAGGATGTCTCTTTCCACAAGCTTGATCATTCTCGGTTCCCCAGGTGGTGGCAATACCGTCGGTCAGCCCAACGGTGCGGGTAGTGCCGCGCTGTGCAGCACCGACATCCGGGAAACCGCCCGGGTGAGCACCACGTAGAGCCGGTGCAGCCCGCGCGGCTCGGCCGCCACGATGTCAGCCGGTTCGACCACGATGACGTGGTCGTACTCCAGGCCCTTGACGGCGGTGGCGGGCACGACCGTGACGCGCGGGCCGCCGCCCGCATCGGCGGCGGTCGCGGTCTCGATCCCGGCCGCCGCCAGCGCCGTGCCCAACCGGTCCACCGCGTCGTCGGCGGCGATCACCGCGATCGACCCCTCGTGGGCGAGCGCCGCGCCCACCTCGGCCACCGCCGCCCCGAAAAGATCGGTCACGGTACGCACCGTGAGCACCCCGTCGCGGCGCAACGACTCGGCCGGCGGTACGTCCACGGCGAGCGACGGCAGCAACCGGTTGGCGAAGGCGAGCACGTCCGCCGGTACCCGGAAACCGACGGTCAACGGCACCACAGTCGCGTCCGGCTTACCGAGATGACGCAGGGTCACCCGCCAGTCGGTGGCGGCCCAGGGCGCGGTCGCCTGGGCGAGGTCGCCGAGGAGGGTGAGCGAGCCGTGCTCGCTGCGTCGGGCGATCACCCGGCACTGCATCGCAGAGAGGTCCTGCGCCTCGTCCACCACCACGTGCCCGTAGCCGCCCGGCCGCTCGATCAGCCCGGCCGCCTCGTCGATCAGGACGGCGTCGGCGGCGCTCCACCGGGTGGCCTTCGGCGTACGCCCCAGCTTCGTACCGGACCGAGTCAGCAGGGCCTGCTCGGCGGAGGTGAGCAGTCCGTCGGCCGCCGCGGCGAGCCGGGCGGGCTCGGCGAGCAGCGCGTGCACCAGCCCGTCCGGGGTCAGCGCCGGCCAGACCGTGTCCAGGAAAGCAGTGACCGGCTTCGCCCGGCCCATCCGGCGCAGCCACGCCTCGCTCGGCGACTCCGCCCGCCGCGCCTCGGCCTGCCGTTGCAGCAGCCCGACCACCCGGGCGCGAACCCGCTCCCGGCCGAGGGCGTACGGCAGCCGCTCGGCCCGGGTCTCCTGGACCAGCCGGTGCAGCGGCTCCAGCCCGATCCGCCACCGGAACGAGCCGTCGGAGACGACGATCGGCTCGGTCGGCTCACCGACGTACGCGTCGACCGCCCGGCGCAGCACCTCGGCCATCCGGGCGTCGTGCTTGATCACGGCCACGGCCGGCGGGTCCACCGCCCGCACCGCCACCCGGTCGACCAGGTCCTCGACGGTCGCCTGCTCGACCTCCACCTCGCCGAGGGCCGGCAGCACCGCCGCGATGTACGCCAGGAAGGCCCGGTTCGGGCCCACGACCAGCACCTTCGACCGGCGCAGCCGCTCCCGGTGCAGATAGAGCAGGTACGCGGCCCGGTGCAGCCCGACTGCGGTCTTCCCGGTCCCCGGAGCACCCTGCACGCAGATCGACTCGGCCAGGTCGGCGCGGACCAACTCGTCCTGTTCGGGCTGGATGGTGGCGACGATGTCGCGCATCGGTCCCACTCGGGGACGTTCGATCTCGGCGGTGAGGATCCGGCTGGCCGCGCCGAGTTCCTCACCCCGGTCGAGGTGCTCGTCCTCGAAACTGGTCAGCATCCCGCTGTCGAAGCCGAACCGACGCCGTACGGCCAGCCCCTGCGGGTCGCTTGCGCTGGCCCGGTAGAACGACCGGGACACCGGTGCCCGCCAGTCCAGCACCAGCGGCTCGCCCTGCTCGTCGGTGACGTGCCGGCGACCGACGTGGTAGCGCCGTCCGGCATGCTCGGCGGGGTTGTGCTCAGCTTGATGGGTGTGCCCGGTGGGGGCGGCTTGGTCGGCGGGGGCGGCGCCGAAGTCGAGTCGGCCGAAGAACAGCGGCGTTCGTGGGTCGTCGGCCAGTTCGGCCACCCGCCGGGCGAGGTGCCGGCCGAGCTGTTCCGCGGTGTACGAGTCCCCGGCGACCTTGTCGCCGGTGGCGAAGAGCGCCTCGGCGCGTTCCCGCATCCGGCGTAACGCCGTGCGGGAGATGTCCAGGTGTTCGCGTTCGGCCTTGAGATCGGCGTCGAGGTCGGATGCAGGCACGATGCGATTCCTCACGGAGATTCCGGTTGCTCGCTCGCGTGTCCGGGGCGGATGGCCGGCGCCCGGCGCGGGGACGTCCGCTGCGGTGCGTGCTCACCGCGGCCGTCAGGCGAACGGAAATCCTACTCCGGCCAGCAGCGCCGGCAACCGAATTCGCATCATGGTCGGGGATCATGAGGGCATGACGGAGGCCCACCCCGAGCCGCCCCGGGTGACGATCAGCGACCCGCAGACGCTGCGTGCGCTCGCCCACCCGGCCCGGCTCGCGATCATGGAACATCTCGCGACGACCGAGGGCGTGGTGACCGCCACCGAGTGTGCCGAGGTGGCGGGGCTGTCCCCGAGCGCGACCAGCTACCACCTCCGGGCGCTGGCCCGGTTCGGTCTGGTGGAGGCGGCGCCGAGCCGGGGGGATGCCCGGGAACGGTTGTGGCGCAGCACGGTCCACTCCTGGACGATCGACGCCGGTCGGGCTGCCGACCCGTCTACGCGCGAGGCCGAGCAGAGTCTTGTCGAGGCCTTCCTGGCTCGGGAACTGGAGCGCAGCCGCGACTGGTTGCGCCGGGCGCCCGACGAGTCGGAGGAGTGGTATCGAAACTCCATGCTCAGCGAGTCGTTGCTGCTGCTCACGGCCGAGGAGTTGGCCGAGGTGAACCGTGCGGTGGCGGAGGTGCTGCGGCCGTACCGCAAGCGGGGCCGGACCGATCCGCCGCCCGGCGCCCGCCGGGTGGCCATCCAGTACAAGGCGCTGCCGCTGGACTGAGGGGCGTAGATGGGGCTTGCGTACGCCAGATGTGAAGCATTACTTTCGAAGTATGTCTTTCGCATCTGGTAGCTCCCGCTGGCCGGACGTGGGCCTCGCCACCGCCGCGCGGGGCATCGCCACCTGCGGTGACTTCCTCGCCGCCACGACGCTGACGCTGACCCTCCAGTCGACTGGGGCAGGTGGCGCGGCCGTGGCCGGAGTGCTGCTGGCGGCCACCTTGCCGCTGGTGCTGCTCGCCCCGTTGACCGGGCGGCTCGCCGACCGGGTGGACAGCCGGACCCTGCTGATCGGTGCCGGCCTGGCGCAGTCGGTGATCTGCCTCAACCTGGCGTACGCCCGACACCCGCTGCTGGTCATCTGCCTGATCGCACTGCTCGCCACCGGTTTGGCAGTCACCCAGCCGGTGCTCTCCGCCCTGATCCCCGCGATGGTGCGTCCAGCCGACCTGCCCCGGGCGACCGCGCTCAACCAGACCGCCGGCATTCTGGGCATACTCGCCGGTCCGGCGCTGGCCGGCTTCATGGTCGGGTGGTTCGGCAGTCGGGTGCCGCTGCTGGTGGGCGCGGCGAGCTACCTCGCGCTCGTCGTTGCCGGGCTGCTCATCCGCACCCGTCGAGGCGGCGCCCGGCCTTCGACGCCGTCGGCTGCCGGTGCCGCCGGGACGCCGGACGGTGCCATGGTGGACTGGCGACTGCGCCGGGACCCGTTGCTGGTGGCGATGGTGGCCACCCTGGCCGGGGTGATCGCGGCAGTCGGGGCGATCAATGTGATCGAGGTCTTCTACGTACGGGAAACCCTGGGTGCCTCCGCCGCTACCTATGGCCTGGTGACCGGGGCGTGGACCCTCGGCGTGCTCTGCGGTGCCTGGATCTTCGCCCGGCTGGCCCGGCGGTTCGCCGACGACGCCGCTCTGGTCCAGGCCGGTCTGTTCCTGCTGGGCGGCTGCTGCCTCATGGTGCTGGTCTCGGTGACGGTGCCGGTGGCGCTGCTGCTGGTGCCGATCTGGCTGATCGGTGGCGTGTGCAACGGCGGCAACAGCGTGTTCAACAACCTGCTCTTGGCTCGGCGGGTGCCGGAGGCCGTCCGTGGGCGGGCCTTCGCTGCCATGGGCGCGGCGGTGCAGGGCGCGGCGATGGTCGGTTACCTCATCGGCGGACTGTTGCTTGAGGTGAGCGAGCCCCGGCCGCTGATCGTCGGCTGCGGGGTGGCCGGGTTGCTGGTGCTGCTCGGCTTCATCCGGCCGGTCCGGCGTGCGATCCGGGCCGAGCGGTCCCGCGTCGCTGCGATGGCCCCGCCCGCAGGGCCGACGGATGAGGGGCCGACGGGTGAGGGGCCGGCGGGTGCGGGGTTGGCCACTTCGGTGCCGGTCCGCTGAGCAGGTCAGCGGCGGCGGGGATACGGTCGGGGCATGGTCGAGCGCGTCGCCCGCCCCCGGGTCGGGCACATCCAGTTCCTGAACTGTCTACCGATCTACTGGGGCCTGATGCGCTCCGGTGCCCTGCTCGACGTCGACCTGCACAAGGACACGCCGGACCGGCTCAACGCCGCCCTCGTCGCCGGTGACCTGGACATCGGGCCGATCTCCCTGGTCGAGTACCTGCGCCACGCCGACGAACTGCTGCTCCTGCCCGACCTGGCGGTCGGCAGCGACGGCCCGGTGCTGTCGGTCAACCTGGTCAGCACCCGTCCGCTGACCGAGCTCGACGGGGCCCGGGTGGCGCTCGGCTCCACCTCGCGGACCGGCGTCCTGCTCGCGCAACTGCTGCTGCGCGAACGGTACGGCGTGCAGCCCGAATACTTCCGGTGCCCGCCCGATCTGACCCAGATGCTGCTGGAGGCGGACGCGGCGGTGCTGATCGGCGATGTGGCCCTGCGTGCCCTCTACGAGGCACCCGGTCGCGGCCTGACGGTCACCGACCTGGGGCAGGCCTGGCGGGAGTGGACCGGCCTGCCCATGGTCTTCGCTGTCTGGGCGGCCCGCCGCGACTTCGCCGCCGCCCACCCTGGCCTGGTCAAGGAGGTGCATGACGCCTTCCTGCGCTCGCGTGACCTGTGCCTGGCCGAACTCGACCAGGTCGTCGAGTCGGCAGCTCGCTGGGAGCCCTTCGACGCGGCCACCCTGGCCTCCTACTACCAGGCGCTGGACTTCTCACTGGGCGACCGTCAGGTGGCCGGCCTACGCGAGTTCGCCCGCCACGCCGCCGCCCTGAACGAAACCCCCGCTCTCCCCCCAACCGGCCCCACCTTCTTCACCCGCTAACACCCACCCCACCCCTGAACTCCGCGATCTTGCACTTCTGGTCGCCATACTTCGGGCATAAGCGGCATTTTGGCGACCGAAAGTGCAAGATCGCGGAGTTAAGGGGGTGGGGGTGGGGCGGGCGGCACGTGGGGGGTGGTGGTTAGGGGGTGGGGGGTTGGAGGGCTGCGGTGATTTTTTGGCAGTTGGTCATGCCGTACTCGTAGCCCTTGTCGATGGGGTAGCGGAGCATGACGCCCATCGTCCAGGTGTCACCGATCGCCAGGCAGTTGACGTGAACCTCCCGCTCCTGCTGGCGGTCGACCCAACCGTTCTTGATGGCGATCTTCTTGGCCTCGGCGGCCGGGAACGCCTTGCGAATGCCGAAGTCACCGGCGCCGCGTACCAGTCGCATCTCATCGAGCAGCCACTTGGTCCACTCAGGGCCGGCGGCCCGGCCGTCGGCGATGCAGTTGCCCAGCCGGGCCACGTCCCGGGGCGAGAGTTCGGTGCGACTCCACCCACGGTCGCTGGAGACCTTGCTGTCGGTCAGGTCGCAGGTGGACAACAGCCGCTTGATCGAGGCGGATTCGCCGATCTGGGTGTAGAGCTCCTGGGTGCGTTCGTTGTCGCTGTCCCTGATGATTTTCGTCAGGTCGGCCAGCTTCGCGTCGCTCGGGGTCTGCCCGGCGTCGGCGGTGCGGCGCAGGTAGTCGGCGACGATCCAGGATTTGATCAGGGACGCCGTGGTGCTGGTCTCGTCCATGTTGTCCGAGCCGATGATCTCGCCTGATCGGCGGTCCAGCACGCTCCAGGCGTACCAGCCGTCGATGTCCAGGTCGAGGTCTTTCGCCTCGAACGGTAGTGGCTCAGGCTCCGGCGACGGGCTGGGAGAGGCCGGCGTCGGCCTGGTGCTGCGGTCGGTCAGATTGCTGCCACGGCCCCCCGAGGAGCCTGTTCCCCACTGGGCGGCGGCGGTGGATTCGAGGGGCGAGCCGGGTATCAGGCGTAGGGACACCAGGAGCAGCCCGATCAGGACGGAGGCGATGGCGGCGAGGCGTAATCGCGATGTCTCACGGCTGCGGCGGCGGTTGCGGGCGGCCATCAGAGCTTGCCGATCGGCTTCTGGGGCACCTTGAGGGCACCGCCTGGCTGGGCGGTGACCAGCTGCGCCGTCACGCTCGCGCAGACGTCGGAGCCGTAGTCGAGCCCTTGATTCTGTGGGTAGCGAAGCATGATCGCGAGACTCCACTTCTCGGTTACCGCGAGGCAGTTGACGTGCCAGTTGCCGTCATAACTGAGCGGTGTCCAGCCGTTCTTGATGCTCACCGGGCCCTGGCTGAGGATCGATTCGGGCAGGCCGTCGATGATCCCCCATCGGCCGCCGCCCGATCGGGCCTGCTGATCCTTGGCGGCGGTGCTGCCGCGTACCTTGCTCATCTCGGCGAGCAGCCACTCGGTCCACTTGGGGCCGGCGGCCGTGCCGTCGGCGATGCAGTCGCCGAGCCGGACGGCGTCCCGGGGCGACATCCGGGTGAAGCTCCACCAGCCCTCGTAGCCGGGGACGTTGCCCCGCTTGGTGTCGGTCAGGCCGCAGATGCTGATCGCTCGTTTGACCACCGGCCCGGGCTGCCCACCGGCCGGCACCGCGTACGAGCCGCCGGCAGCCCGGTACACGGCGTTGGTCGCGTCGTCGTCGCTGTCCCGGATGGCCCGGCTGGCGGCCTTCTTCAGCGCCGCCGTCGGCTCCTTGTCACCGAGTTGTCGCAGGTAGTCGGCGACGATCCAGGCCTTGAGCATCGACTCGGTGGAACTGGTCGCGCCGAGGTTCTTCGAGCCGGAGATCTTGCCCGATTCACGATCCATCAGTGCCCAGGAGAAGAACTCACCTTTGAAGTTCACCGAGACCTTGGCCGGCGCGAGGGTCGGTGGCGGCGGGGGTTCCGGGGTGGGCGCGGCGACGCTGGCCAGGGCATCGTCGCCCGTCCCGGCGGAAAGCCGGGCGTACGCGGCTGGTACCAACATGACGCCGCCGAGCAGCGCCGCCGTGACGGCGAGCACCATGGTCACGCGAGATCGCATGAGCGGGTGAAACTCCAGATGTCAGGCCGGGGGACCGGCTTGTTGCCAGGACTGATCGTCGTGGACCGCCTCCGGGCCGGGGGGGATGTTGGCCCTGTTCTGGTTGGCGATCGCCGCTAGCCGATCGGTGTGACGTGCGAAGTCTACTTCCGGATCGTAGTGATGCCAGGTTTTGACACTGAGCAACTCGCCGTGAAGGCCGGATAACCAACCGTTGTGTGGTGGTTGCGAGGATTTATCCATTAATTATGAGCCAAATCACGTTCTCTGAGTATCACCATTCGTGTTCGCCTCGTAACGAGCGGCTGTTTCGTATTTCTGTGACACCCTCTGGTTTCCTAAGCCGACAGCTGTAACACTTAGTGCATGTATGGCAATGACTTCTCGGGCGAGGACGCGCCCGGCGGCCTGCTCGGCGAGGTCGAGGCGGCGGAGGCGGCGCTGCGCGTCGCCGCGGAGCGAGACCGGGGTGCCCCTGGTCAGGATGTCGACCTGGCCGCCTACTTCGCGGAGGTCATCGACGCCGACCAGAAGATCGAACCCCGCGACTGGATGCCTGAGGCGTACCGGCGGACGCTGATCCGCCAGATCGCCCAGCACGCGCACTCCGAGATCATCGGGATGCAGCCCGAGGGGAACTGGATCAGCCGCGCCCCGTCGCTCAAGCGCAAGGCGATCCTGCTGGCCAAGGTGCAGGACGAGGCCGGCCACGGCCTGTACCTCTACGCTGCGGCGGAGACCCTCGGGATCAGCCGGGACGAACTGGTCGAACTGCTGCTCGACGGTCGGCAGAAGTACAGCTCGATCTTCAACTACCCCACCCTCACCTGGGCCGACGTCGGTGCCATCGGTTGGCTGGTGGACGGTGCGGCGATCGTCAACCAGGTCCCGCTCTGCCGCTGCTCCTACGGCCCGTACGCCCGAGCGATGATCCGGGTCTGCAAGGAGGAGTCGTTCCACCAGCGGCAGGGTTACGAGATCCTGCACACCCTGGCGCACGGCACCCCGGCACAGAAGGCGATGGCCCAGGACTCGCTGGACCGGTGGTGGTACCCGTCGTTGGCCATGTTCGGCCCGCCGGACGGCGACTCCACCCACTCCACCCAGTCGATGGCCTGGAAGATCAAGCGCTTCTCCAACGACGAGTTGCGGCAGCGCTTCGTGGACATGTGCGTCGGCCAGGCCGAGGTGCTCGGGCTGACCATCCCCGACCCCGATCTGCGCTGGAACGACGAGCGTCAGGCGTACGACTTCACCCAGCCCGACTACGCCGAGCTGATGCGGGTCATCTCCGGTGACGGGCCGTGCAACCGGCAGCGGATGGAGCACCGTCGTCGCGCCCATGCCGAGGGCGCCTGGGTACGCGAGGCCGCCGCGGCGTACGCGGCCAAGCAGGCAAGCAAGGAGAAGGTCGCGGCATGAACCAGCAAAGCCCCCTCTGGGAGGTCTTCGTCCGGGCTCGGCGCGGGCTGGCGCACACCCACGTAGGCAGTCTGCACGCGCCCGACGCCGAGCTGGCCCTGCGTAACGCCCGCGATCTCTACACCCGCCGTCAGGAGGGGGTGTCGATCTGGGTGGTGCCGGCGAGCGCGATCACCGCGTCCAGCCCCGACGAGAAGGACGCCTTCTTCGACCCCGCCGCCGACAAGGTGTACCGCCACCCCACCTTCTACGAGGTGCCAGAAGGGGTGGCCCACCTGTGAGCGCGAGGAGTGAGCCGGGTTTGCGAGCCCCGCAGTCGCGAACGGAGACGAGCCCTGTGAGCGCGAGGAGTGAGCCGGGTTTGCGAGCCCCGCAGTCGCGAACGGAGACGAGCCCTGTGAGCGCGAGGAGTGAGCCGGGTTTGCGAGCCC
>NZ_JBFBAY010000002.1:4653-52475 GCF_040682415.1 Micromonospora sp. NPDC051196 | reverse complement strand
CCCGCAGTCGCGAACGGAGAAGACCCTGTGAACGGTCCGTTCGACTTCGCCCTCGCCCTCGGCGACGACGCGCTGATCGCGGCGCAGCGGCTCGCCGAGTGGACCACCCGGGCGCCGGAGATGGAGGAGGACATCGCGCTGGCCAACATCGCCCTGGACCAGCTCGGTGCGGCCCGGCTGCTGCTGTCGTACGCGGGCGAGCTGGAGGGCGCGGGCCGGGACGAGGACGCGTTGGCGTACCTGCGCGACGACCGGGAGTTCCGCAACTGCCTGCTGGTCGAGCTGCCCAACGGCGACTTCGCGGTGACCATGGCGAAGTTGCTCGTGCTGGCGGCCTACCAGCTTCCGCTCTACACCGCGCTGGCCGGCTGTGCCGACGAGCGGCTGGCCGCGATCGGGGGCAAGGCGCGCAAGGAGTCCGCGTACCACCTGGACCACGCCGCGCTCTGGGTGCGGCGGGTGGGCGACGGCACCGAGGAGTCGCACCGGCGGATGCAGGCCGGTCTCGACCAGATCTGGCCGTACGTTCCGGAGTTGTTCGCCGGGCAGCCGCAGGCACCGGTCGACCCGGCCACCTTGCGGGCCGACTTCGACGCCACGGTCTCGACGGTGCTCGCCGAGGCGACGCTCACCGTGCCGCAGCCCGGTTGGGCGCCGGCCGGGGGACGCGACGGCCTGCACACCGAGCACCTGTCGTACCTGCTCGCCGAGATGCAGGTGCTGCATCGCGCCCACCCGGGTGCCCGCTGGTGAGTGGTCGGGACACGACGTGCCGGTGGCAGCGGTGAACTCCGCCCACGAGGCCGTGGCGGCGGTGGTGGACCCGGAGATCCGGGTGATCACCATCGCCGACCTCGGCATCCTGCGTGCGGTCGAGGTGGATCCGGAGACCGGCCGGGTGGTGGTGACCATCACCCCCACGTACACCGGTTGCCCGGCGATGGACGTCATCCGCGCCGACATCCGCCGGGCGCTGGCCGTGGCCGGTCACCCCGATGCCGAGGTACGCACGGTGCACAGTCCCGCCTGGAGCACCGACTGGATCACCGACGCCGGCCGGGCCAAGCTGGCCGCCGCCGGCATCGCCCCACCGGTCCCGGCCCGACGCGACGGGGTCGTCCCGTTGACCCTGGCCGTCCGCTGCCCGCGTTGCGGGTCGCCGGAGACCGAGCAGCTCAGCCAATTCGGCTCCACCGCCTGCAAGGCACTCTGGCGCTGCCGCGCCTGCTCCGAACCGTTCGACCATGTGAAGGCACTGTGACTGTCACCATCACGCGCCCGGTCCGCCGCCGGCCGGTGTTCCATCCGCTGCCCGTCGTCGCCGTGGACCGGCTCACCGCCGACGCCGTCGCGGTCACCTTCGCGGTGCCCGAGGAGCTGCGCGCGACCTTCGCGTTCCGCGCCGGCCAGCATCTGACGGTACGCCGACCGCCCGCCGATGCCGCTGCGGTGCCGGACGGCGAGGACGTGCGCCGCTCGTACTCCATCTGCTCCACGCCGGAGGAGTTGGCCCGGCACGGGCGGCTGCGCATCGGTGTGCGGGAGATTCCCGGCGGGGCCTTCTCGTCGTATGCCTGCGGGGCTCTGCGGCGAGGCGACACGATCGAGGTGCTGCCCCCGCTGGGGCACTTCACCACGGCGTTCGCGCCGGACCGGGTGCGTCGCTACGGCGCGGTGGTCGCCGGCTCCGGCATCACCCCGGTGCTGTCGCTGATCGCCACGGCGCTCGCCGTCGAGCCGGCCAGCACCTTCACCCTGGTGTACGGCAACCGTACGGCGAACAGCGTGATGTTCGCCGAGGAGTTGGCCGACCTGAAGGATCGCTACCCGACGCGGCTGCACCTGGTGCACGTGCTCTCCCGCGAGCAGGGCGAGTCGCCGCTGCTGTCCGGACGCATCGACGCCGATCGGCTGGGTCGCCTGCTGGACACCATCGTCCCCGGTGACGTGATCGAGGAGTGGTTCCTCTGCGGCCCGTACGGTCTGGTGATGGACGCCAAGGAGGTGCTGGCCGCGCGGGGTGTGCCGGAGTCGGCGGTGCACACCGAACTGTTCCACGTCGACGCTGCTCCCGAGCCGGTCCGCCGGCCCGACGAGTCCTCCGGCGGCACGGACGTGACGATCATGCTCGACGGCCGCTCGTCGAGTTTCACCATGCGCCGGGACGAGCGGGTGCTGGACGCCGCGCTGAAGGTCCGCGGCGAGCTGCCGTACGCCTGCAAGGGCGGGGTCTGCTCGACCTGTCGGGCGAAGGTGGTCTCCGGAGAGGTGGAGATGGCCCGCAACTACGCGCTGGAGCCCGACGAGGTGGCCGCCGGTTACGTGTTGACCTGCCAGTCCAGCCCGCGCACCGACACCCTCACCATCGACTACGACGCCTAGACCACGAGCCGCCCGGACCAGCCGGGCAGGACCGCGCGCCGACCAGCGCGGTGATCAACTCTGTTTCGCCGGAACGGCGGTTGCCCACCGTGGCGCACCCGCCGTTCCGGCGATATGGCGCGCAGGATCGACGAGGGGAGTGCGTCACAGGTGGGGAGCGCCCTCCGGCCGTGCCGGGCTGCTCGGCGTAGGCTCGGGAGCGTGACGGAGAGCCGGGAGATCGACGACATCCTGCAGCGTGGCGCGGACGGCGGGCGGATCACGCCCGAAGAGGCCCTGCTGCTCTACACCGATGCGCCCTTCCACGCCCTCGGCGAGGCGGCGGACGCGGTGCGTCGGCGGCGCTACCCGGACAACGTCGTGACGTACCTGATCGACCGCAACATCAACTACACCAATGTCTGCGTGACGGCGTGCAAGTTCTGCGCCTTCTACCGGGCGCCGAAGCACAAGGAAGGGTGGACCCACCCGACCGAGGAGATCCTGCGGCGCTGCGGTGAGGCGGTCGAGCTGGGCGCCACGCAGGTCATGCTTCAGGGCGGTCATCACCCGGACTACGGCGTGGAGTACTACGAGGAGCTGTTCTCCTCGGTCAAGAAGGCGTATCCGCAGCTCGCCATCCACTCGATCGGTCCGAGCGAGATCCTGCACATGGCCAAGGTGTCCGGGGTGAGCCTGGACGAGGCCATCGCCCGGATCAAGGCCGCCGGGCTGGACTCGATCGCCGGGGCCGGCGCCGAGATGCTGCCCGCGCGACCCCGCAAGGCCATCGCGCCGCTGAAGGAGTCGGGCGAGCGCTGGCTGGAGGTCATGGAGCTGGCCCATCGCCAGGGGGTCGAGTCGACCGCGACGATGATGATGGGCACCGGTGAGACCGCCGCCGAGCGGATCGAGCACCTGCGGATGATCCGCGACGTGCAGGACCGTACCCAGGGCTTCCGGGCCTTCATCCCGTGGACGTACCAGCCGGAGAACAACCACCTCAAGGGCCGCACCCAGGCGACGACCCTGGAGTACCTGCGCCTGGTGGCGGTGGCCCGGCTGTTCTTTGAGACCGTCCCGCACCTGCAGGCGTCCTGGCTGACCACCGGCAAGGACGTCGGCCAGCTCGCACTGCACATGGGGGTCGACGACCTCGGCTCGATCATGCTGGAGGAGAACGTCATCTCCTCGGCCGGCGCGCGGCACCGGTCGAACCTGCATGAGCTGATCGGCATGATCCGTTCCGCCGACCGGATTCCGGCCCAGCGGGACACCCTCTACAACCGGCTGGCCGTGCACCGTACGCCCGCCGAGGATCCGACCGACGAGCGGGTGGTGTCCCACTTCTCCTCGATCGCGTTGCCAGGTGGTGGAGCCGGTCGTTCGCTGCCCTTGGTCGAGGCGAACTGACCCTTCGCAATTGACGGCTGGTGATGGTGTCGTGGCGGTGAGTCGTGTGGTGTGCGGCCTGCCTCATCGGCCGAATGGGCCACCGGGATCAGCTGTCCGGCTGGGTGTGCGAGGCCGTAATGGATCGGCTGCTGAGACGGCCGGACGGCGGCGGTCATCGATTCGGCCGATCCTTAAATAAAGATTAGCTGACCAGTTCCTCGGTGGTGGTGTTGCGGGGTGGCGCGGTTGATCGATGACCGATAACGTCCCCGCCCGTACATTTCTCACACCCCACGGGGGAGACCAGTTAATGATCTTCCGTACCCGCCGCGCCGTGAGCCTTGTCGCTGCCGCGCTGCTCGCCTCGGCCGGTGTCACCGCCCTCGGCGCGCCGGCCCACGCCGCCGGCACCGAGACTGATCTGGCGATCACCGCTGCCGGCACCCGGATGACCGACGGCGTCGAAGGCAAGGTCGCCTGGGTCAAGATTGCGAACCAGGGCGAGGGCACCCCGCGTAAGGTGCTCGTCAAGGTCGACGTCTCCAAGATGGACGACGAAAAGATGCTGTTGGTGCCGCTCACCTTTGGTGGGTGCGAAGCCAGCGGCGAGTTGAAGCTCGAACTGTTCACCTGTGATCTGGACAAGGACGAGATTCCCGGACCGGGTGAGACCACCGAGGTGCCGATCGTCCTGTTCAAGATGGAGCCGGAGGTCGCCGGGCCGCTCACCGCGCCGGTGACGATCAGCATCGAGTCCACCGACGACACCGACGACAGCAACAACAGCATCGAGGTCGATGTCGAGCTGACCCCGGAGAGCGGCGTCGACCTCGGTGTGATCGTGCCGGACGTGAAGACCCGTCTCGACCTCGACACCGGCGAGGAGAAGGGTCCGCTGCGCCCGGGCGACAGCACCGGGGTCTACAGCGAGGTCATCAACCAGGGCGACCAGGTCGCCAAGGGCCTCAAGCTGACCTACAAGTTGCCCGAGGGCGTGACGTTCGGGCGGATCGACGGCTGCGAGGTCGACTCCGACGGACGCACCGCGACCTGTGAGGACAAGGACTTCCTGCTCGAGCCCGACACGATCCTGTGGCTCGCGCTGCCGATCACTGTGGACGAGGACCTTGAGGCACCGATCACCCTGAAGGGCGGCTCGCTGGAGGCCACCGCGTTCGGTGCCCTGCCGGTCGACGCGCCGGCCATCCACAAGGGTGCGGCCAAGCCGGCCTTCGCGAAGGCCCAGGTGCGTAAGGTCGAGGAGTCGGACTTCGCCGACCTCGACCCGTCCGACAACACCGACGACTTCGCGGTGATTCTTCCCGCCCCGGCCGGTGGCGGCGGTGGCGGCGGCCTGCCGGTCACCGGTGTGCAGGCCGGTCTGATCGGTGGCGTGGGTGCGGCCGTGGTGGTCGCCGGTGCCGTGCTGTTCCTGCTGGCCCGCCGTCGCCGGGTGGTCCTGGTGACCCCGGGTGACGAGAAGGCCAACGCCTGAGGTTCGTCCTCTATCGGCCCGCAGGGGCCGTTCACATAACGCAAGGCAGTTGGGGCGAGATGGGCGACCATCTCGCCCCAACTGTGTGCGGAGCGTGTCGCCGGGTGGCGAAGATCGCCGACGGCAGGCGACCCTGCCCGCGATCCGGTACGGGTCGGGCTGGCAGAGTGGAGGGGTGAGCATCCCGCAGGGCCGGCGCGCCAGCCTGGACAAGCAGCCGCACGAGGTCGCCGCGATGTTCGACGGGGTCGCGGCCCGCTACGACCTGACCAACACCGTCCTCTCCTTCGGCCAGGACCGGTTCTGGCGGCGGGCCACCCGCGCCGCGCTCGACCTGCGCCCAGGGGAGCGGGTGCTCGACGTGGGCGCGGGCACCGGGGTCTCCACCGAGGAGCTTTCCCACTCCGGGGCGTACGCGGTCGGCGCCGACCTGTCCCTCGGCATGCTGTACGCGGGCAAGCGCACGCGTCCGCAGGTGCCGTTGCTGGCCGGGGACGCCCTGCGGCTGCCCTTCGCCGACGCCAGCTTCGACGCGGTGACGATCTCCTTCGCGTTGCGCAACGTCAACGACACCGACGCCGCGCTGCGCGAGCTGGCCCGGGTGACCCGGCCGGGCGGCCGGCTGGTGGTGTGCGAGTTCAGCACTCCGGTGAACCCCGCCTTCCGCACCGTCTACCTGTCGTACCTGATGCGTTCGCTGCCGGCGGTGGCGCGCACGGTCTCCAGCAACCCCGACGCGTACGTCTACCTCGCCGAGTCGATCCGGGCGTGGCCGGACCAGCCGGCCCTGGCGGCGCGGGTGGGCGCGGCCGGCTGGGGTCGGGTGGCGTGGCGCAACCTGACCGGCGGGGTGGTGGCCCTGCACCGGGCGGTGCGACAGTGAGTTACACGATTTAGGTGAATGCGGCGTCTTAGTCCGCTTTGCGCCGTATGCTGACCGGCATGACGGATCCGAACGATGCCGCCATCGGTGATGCCGCCGAGCTGGTCGACCAGCTCAGGGAGCTGGCCGGCGCGGATCCCGCCGACGTGCGCCAGGTGGTGTCCGAAGTGCTCGCGGCCCTCGACCGGGCCGCCGGCGGTGCGCTGCGCGAGCACCTGCCCGAGGCGATCCGCGCCGGCCTGGACGGCGCCGATCCAGCCCGACTCTGAGTGCCGTCGCTCGGCGGCGATTGGGCTCCGACGACCGGTTGCCCGCCTCGCGGATGCGATCAATTCGCCCACCAGACCCGTGGCATTCCCTACCCGCACCTGTTTCCAGCAGGTTAGGTAGCCCTAACAAACCGAGCGTACGGCCACAGTCATAGACTCGTCCCGGCTGGCTTGTGAAGCATTTCACGAGCACGCGGGGAGGAGGCGCTAATGACCGCGGTGGAGAACGACGCCGACGTGATCGTCGTGGGCGCCGGTCCCGGTGGTTCGGCGACCGCGTACCACCTGGCTCGGCACGGCGTACGCGTGCTGCTGCTGGAGAAGACCGAGTTTCCTCGGGAGAAGGTGTGCGGTGACGGGCTGACCCCGCGCGCGGTACGCCAGCTGATCCGAATGGGCGTGGACACCTCGACCGAGGCCGGCTGGTTGCACAACCGGGGTCTGCGGGTGATCGGTGGTGGCGTCCGGCTGGAGCTGGACTGGCCGGATCTGGCCAGCTTCCCGAACTACGGCCTGGTGCGGACCCGCCTCGACTTCGACGACCTGCTCGCCCAGCGGGCGGTGTCCGCCGGCGCCGACCTGCGCACCAGCGTCAACGTCATCGGTCCGGTGCTCGACGGCAACGGCCGGGTGATCGGCGTCGAGGCCGAGACCGGCCCGGACAAGGCCCCCGCCACCTTCCACGCGCCGCTGGTGGTCGCCGCCGACGGCGTCTCGGGTCGGTTCCCCCTCGCGCTGGGACTGGCCAAGCGCGAGGACCGTCCGATCGGTGTGGCGGTGCGCCGCTACTACCGCTCCGAGGTCCGGCACGACGACGACTACCTGGAGTCGTGGCTGGAGCTGCGGGCCAAGGGCACCGGCGCGCTGCTGCCCGGGTACGGCTGGATCTTCGGCCTGGGTGACGGTCGGGTCAACGTCGGGCTCGGCATCCTGAACTCCTCGTCGGCTTTCGGTAAGACCAACTACCGGCGGCTGCTCACCGACTGGTTGGCCAACACCCCGCCGGAGTGGGGGATGACCGACGAGGCGAACGCCGAAGGGCCGACCCTCGGCGCGGCGCTGCCGATGGGCTTCAACCGGGTGCCGCACTACACCCGTGGGGTCATGCTGGTCGGCGACTCCGGCGGCATGGTCAACCCGTTCAACGGCGAGGGCATCGCCTACGCGATGGAGTCCGGCGAACTGGCCGCCGAGGTCGCGGCGCAGGCGTTGGCCCGGCCGGCCGGCATCGAGCGGGAGCGGGCGCTGATGGCCTACCCGCAGGAGCTCAGGACGCGGTTCGGCGGCTACTACCGGCTGGGCGGGATCTTCGTGAAGCTGATCGGTCGGCCCGAGATCATGCGCGTTGCGACGAAGCACGGCATGCCGCACCCGACGCTGATGCGCTTCGTGCTCAAGCTGTTGGCCAACCTCACCGACCCCCGTGGCGGTGACGCGATGGACCGGGTGATCAATGCGATGACCCGGGCCGCGCCAGCGGTCTAGGACGCAAGGCCACCCCGCCGAAGGTCGTCGGGTGGGATGTGAATAGTGTGAATTTCGCCAACGAACGAGGGCAGGGAAGGACGAGCAGGAGAAGAATATGTCGCTCTCGCCTTACGTACCCATCATCGGGCTGTTCGCCCTTGCCGCGGCCTTCGCGCTGTTCTCGATAGCCGCCACCCGGTTTACCGGTCCCCGCCGCTACAACAAGGCCAAGCTCGAAGCCTACGAGTGTGGGATTGAGCCTAGCCCTCAGCCGATCGGTGGAAGCCGGTTCCCGGTCAAGTTCTATTTGACGGCGATGCTGTTCATCGTCTTCGACGTGGAAATGATCTTCCTTTACCCGTGGGCCGTCTCGTTCGACGCCCTACCGGTGTTCGGGCTCGTGGCCATGTTCGTGTTCATCGGTGCGGTCTTCGTCGCGTACGCCTACGAGTGGCGGCGCGGCGGCCTGGACTGGGACTGAGGGAGGAACCCAGATGGGTATCGAGGAAAAACTTCCCGCCGGTGTCCTGCTCACCTCGGTGGAGAAGCTGGTCAACTGGTCGCGCAAGTCCTCGGTCTGGGGCGCCACGTTCGGCCTGGCCTGCTGCGCGATCGAGATGATGGCCGCCGGTGGGCCGCACTACGACATGGGCCGCTGGGGCATGGAGGTCTTCCGGGCCTCGCCCCGGCAGGCCGACCTGATGATCGTCGCGGGCCGGGTCAGCCAGAAGATGGCCCCGGTGCTGCGCCAGATCTACGACCAGATGGCCGAGCCCCGCTGGGTGCTCTCCATGGGCGTCTGCGCCAGCAGCGGCGGCATGTTCAACAACTACGCCATCGTGCAGGGCGTCGACCACGTCGTACCGGTCGACATGTATCTTCCCGGCTGCCCGCCCCGGCCGGAGATGCTCATCGACGCGATCCTCAAGCTGCGCGAGAAGATTGGCCACGAGCCGCTCGGGGCGAACGGTCGCAAGATGCTGGCGGCCCGCGAGGCACGCGGTGACGTGCCGGTGGTGCCGTACGGCTCGATGCCGTCGTCGTACCGCAGCGACAAGGCCCGGCGGGCCGAGTGGACGAAGGCCGTCCGCGAGGGCCGCGAGGAGCAGCTGCGGATCGAGAACTGGATGAAGGCCCAGAACCACCTCCAGCCGTACCGGGGGATCAAGTGACTGACTCCAAGCCGAGCACCGGCGGCGTACCGGTTCCGGTGACGCCGGCCGGAGCGACCAGCGGCGCACCCGCCGAGTTCCCGCCGGCCTCCCCGGCCGGCCGGGGCATGTTTGGCAACCAGGGCACCGGTGACGTCTCCGGTTTCGGTGGTCTGGTCCGGCAGCAGCACACCATCGAGGACTCGCCCCGGCCGTACGGTGGCTACTTCGACGAGGTGCGCGACGCGCTGGAGGAGGCGTACCCGGCCTTCGGCGAGGCGATCGAGCACGTGGTGGTCGACCGCGACGAGCTGACCCTGCACATCCGGCCGGAGCGGATCGCCGAGGTCTGCCAGGTGATGCGGGACGACCCGGCGCTGCGCTTCGAGCTCTGCTCCTCGGTCTCCGGCGTGGACTACCTGGGCGCCGACGCCCGTCGACTGCACGTGGTCTACCAGTTGACCTCGATGACCTACCGGCGGCGGGTCCGGCTGGAGGCCGCCGTCTCCGCCGAGCAGCCGCACCTGCCGAGCGTCACCGCCGTCTACCCGACGGCCGACTGGCAGGAGCGGGAGACGTACGACATGTTCGGCGTCATCTTCGACGGCCACCCGGCGCTGACCCGCATCCTCATGCCGGACGACTGGGAGGGCCACCCGCAGCGTAAGGACTACCCCCTCGGCGGTGTGCCCGTGGAGTACAAGGGCGCCGAGATCCCGCCGCCCGACAAGCGGAGGTCTTACCAGTGAGCGCGAGGAGTGCAGCGAAGCGGAGCCCCGCAGTCGTGAACGAAAGGCTGGCACTGTGAGTGCGTCCAACTACGCCACCGAGCGCGAGACCACCGAGGGTCGCGTCTTCAACGTCACCGGCGGGGACTGGGACGACGTGGTGTCGGGGGTCGACCCGATCAACGAGGGTCGGATCGTCGTCAACATGGGCCCGCAGCACCCGTCCACGCACGGCGTGCTCCGGCTGGTCCTGGAGTTGGAGGGCGAGACGGTCCGGGAGGCCCGCTCGGTCGTCGGCTACCTGCACACCGGTATCGAGAAGAACCTGGAGTACCGCAACTGGGTCCAGGGTTCGACCTTCGTGACCCGGATGGACTACCTCTCGCCGATCTTCAACGAGACGGCGTACTCCCTCGCGGTGGAGAAGCTGCTCGGCATCACCGACGACGTGACCGAGCGGGCCAACACCATCCGGGTGCTCATGATGGAGCTGAACCGGATCTCCTCGCACCTGGTCTGGGTGGCCACCACGGCGATGGAGCTGGGCGCGATCAACATGATGCTCTACGGCTTCCGGGACCGCGAGTACATCCTGGAGATCTTCGAGCTGATCACCGGCCTGCGGATGAACCACGCGTACGTCCGGCCGGGCGGTGTCGCCCAGGACGTGCCGGACGAGGCGATCGTCAAGATCCGCGACTTCCTGAAGCTCCTGCCGAAGCGGCTCAAGGAGTACGAGGACCTGCTCTCCGGCCAGCCGATCTGGTTGGAGCGGACGCGTAACGTCGCGGTGCTCGACGTGACCGGTTGTGTGGCGCTCGGTGTCACCGGTCCGGTGCTGCGCTCGGCGGGTCTGGCCTGGGACCTGCGCAAGACGATGCCGTACTGCGGTTACGAGACGTACGAGTTCGACGTGCCGACCCACGCTGACGGCGACGTCTGGGGCCGCTACCTGGTCCGGATGGCCGAGATGCGGGAGTCGCTCAAGATCATCGAGCAGACGCTCGACCGGCTCAAGCCCGGCCCGGTGATGGTGGCCGACAAGAAGATCGCCTGGCCGGCGCAGCTGGCAATCGGCGTCGACGGCATGGGTAACTCGCTGGAGCACGTCGCCAAGATCATGGGGCAGTCGATGGAGTCCCTGATCCACCACTTCAAGCTGGTGACGGAGGGCTTCCGGGTGCCGCCGGGCCAGGTCTACGTGGCCGTCGAGTCGCCCCGTGGCGAGTTGGGCGTGCACGCGGTCTCCGACGGTGGCACGCGGCCGTACCGGGTGCACTACCGGGAGCCGAGCTTCGTCAACCTCCAGGCCCTGCCGGCGATGGCCGAGGGCGGCCTGATCGCCGATGTGATCGCCGGCGGCGCTTCGCTGGACCCCGTCATGGGAGGTTGTGACCGGTGAGCGCGAGGAGTGAGCTTGCGAGCCCCAGTCGCCCGTGCGAGGAGAGAGCGGAGCGAGCCCCGCAGTGGCGGGCAGAAGCTGGTGCAGTCGCGAACGGAAGGCAGCGCTGATGAGCACGGTCTTTACCGACGAGACCCGGGCCCGGGCGCGGGAGATCATCGCCCGCTACCCGGCCGACCGGTCGCGTTCGGCCCTGTTGCCCCTGCTGCACCTGGTGCAGTCCGAGGAGGGTTACGTCTCCCCGGCCGGCGTGGCGTTCTGCGCCGAGGTGCTCGGCCTGAACAAGGCCCAGGTCGGCGCGGTGGCCAGCTTCTACACCATGTACAAGCGCCGGCCCACCGGTGACTGGCTGGTGAGCGTCTGCACGAACACCATGTGCAACGTGCTCGGTGGCCAGGAGGTCTACGACACCCTCGCCGAGCACCTGGGCGTCGGGCACGACGAGACCACCGAGGACGGAAAGATCACGCTGGAGCACGCCGAGTGCCTGGCGGCCTGTGACTACGGCCCGGTGATGACCGTCAACTACGACTTCTTCGACGGTGTCGACCCGCAGACCGCGGTGGGTCTGGTCGACGAGCTGCGCGCCGGCGGTCGGCCCGCGCCGAGCCGGGGCGCCCGCCTCTGCACCCTCAAGGAGATGTCGATCCAGCTCGCCGGTTTCGCCGACGAGCGGGAGGGTGCGGTCGCCGACGGTGTGCCGGGCGAGCCCTCGCTGCGCGGCCTGCGACTGGCCCAGCAGCACGGCGTCTCGGCCCCGGGCTTCGACCCGAACACCCCGATCCGCAGCGGCCAGGCCGGTGCCAAGCCGGCGCCGTCCACCCCGCCGAAGGCGGCACCGACCGGCAGCACGGCACCCGACGTGCCGGCTCCGGACCGTAAGTCGCCGCAGGTGCGTACCGCCGAAACCCGCCAGCCGGACGCGAAGACCGCCGTGCCGGACGCCCCCGGCACCAAGGTCCCGACCGACGGTGCGGCGCCCGCGCCGCGTGACGCCCAGGCGGCGCAGGCGGCCGGAGCGGCGGCCAACAAGCCGGCCGGCGACGCCAAGCCCGCCGGCGACAACGCCGAGGCGCAGGAGCGCAACCTCAGTGAAGCGGAGTCCACCGGCGGTGGCACCGCGAACGACAAGGGGGCTCAGAAGTGACCACGCCTCGGCCCGAGACCCTGGCCAAGCTGACGCCGGTGCTGACCAAGCGCTGGCTGTCGCCCGACGCCTGGCGGATCGGCACCTACGAGAAGCTCGACGGCTACGCGGCCCTGCGTAAGGCGCTCAAGGCCCACCCAGACGACCTGATCCAGCTGGTCAAGGACTCCGGACTGCGGGGCCGGGGCGGCGCCGGCTTCCCGACCGGTCTCAAGTGGGGCTTCATCCCGCAGGGTGACGGCAAGCCGCACTACCTCGTGGTCAACGCCGACGAGGGCGAGCCGGGCACCTGCAAGGACCTGCCGCTGATGACCCACGATCCGCACTCGCTGGTCGAGGGCGTGATCATCGCGTCGTACGCGATCCGGGCCAACCGCGCCTACATCTACATCCGGGGCGAGGCGGTGCACGCCGCGCGCCGACTGCGCAACGCCGTCGAGGAGGCGAAGGCCAAGGGCTACCTGGGGAAGAACATCCTGGGCAGCGGCTTCGACCTGGAACTGGTGGTGCACTCCGGCGCTGGGGCGTACATCTGCGGCGAGGAGACGGCACTGCTCGACTCGCTGGAGGGCTTCCGCGGCCAGCCCCGACTGCGCCCGCCGTTCCCGGCCACCCACGGCCTGTACGCCAGCCCCACCGTGGTCAACAACGTCGGCACCATCGCCAGCGTGCCGTACATCGTGCTCGGTGGTGCGGACTGGTGGAAGTCCATGGGCACGGAGAAGTCCGCCGGGCCGATGATCTACTCGCTCTCCGGGCGGATCGCCAACCCCGGCCAGTACGAGTGCGGCCTCGGTGTCACGCTGCGCGAGCTGATCGAGCTGGCCGGCGGGATGCAGCCGGGGCACAACCTGCGGTTCTGGACCCCGGGCGGCTCGTCGACTCCGCTGCTCACCGCCGAGCACCTGGACGTGCCGCTGGACTTCGAGGGCGTCGCCGCGGCCGGATCGATCCTCGGCACCACGGCCACCCAGATCTTCTCCGACCAGGACTGCCCCGTCTACGCGACCTACCGGTGGCTGGAGTTCTACCACCACGAGTCGTGCGGCAAGTGCACCCCGTGCCGGGAGGGCAACTACTGGATGGTGCGGGTCTACCGGCGGATCCTGGCCGGTCAGGGCACCCACGACGACCTGGACACCCTGCTCGACACCTGCGACAACATCCTCGGTCGTTCGTTCTGTGGCCTGGGTGACGGCGCCACCAGTTCGGTGACCTCGTCCCTTAAGTACTTCAAGCAGGACTACCTCGACTACATCGAGGGCCGGACTGCGCCGAAGTTGTCCGACAAGCAGTTGGTGGGAGCCCACTGATGCGAGTGCGAGGAGTGAGCGGAGCGAGCCCCGCAGCCGCGAGCGAAAGGCGAGCACGGTGACGGACGTAGCGAAGTCGACCGAGACGGTCACCCTCACCATTGACGGTGTCGAGGTCACTGCCCCCAAGGGGGCGCTGCTGATCCGGGTGGCCGAGCAGATCGGCACCGAGATCCCCCGGTTCTGCGACCACCCGTTGCTCGCCCCGGCCGGTGCCTGCCGGCAGTGCCTGGTGGAGGTGGAGGGGCAGCGCAAGCCCGTCGCCTCCTGCACCCAGACGGTGGCCGAGGGCATGGTGGTCCGTACCCAGCTCACCTCTCCGGTCGCCAAGAAGGCGCAGGAGGGGATCATGGAGCTGCTGCTGGTGAACCACCCGCTCGACTGCCCGATGTGCGACAAGGGTGGCGAGTGCCCGCTGCAGAACCAGGCCATGTCGACCGGGCGCACCGACTCCCGGTTCCACGAGCACAAGCGGGAGTACCCGAAGCCGCTGCCGATCAGCACCCAGGTGCTGCTCGACCGCGAGCGGTGCGTGCTCTGCCAGCGCTGCACCCGGTTCTCCGAGGAGATCGCCGGCGACAAGTTCATCGACCTGATGAACCGCTCCTCCGCCGAGGAGATCAACATCTACCGGGACGAGGCGTACGGTGAGGAGGGCGACGAGGGGGACGTGCCGTTCAACTCGTACTTCTCCGGCAACACCGTGCAGATCTGTCCGGTCGGTGCGCTGACCGGCACCCAGTACCGGTTCCGCGCCCGCCCGTTCGACCTGGTCTCCACGCCGAGCGTCTGCGAGCACTGCTCGGCCGGTTGCGCACAGCGCACCGACTGGCGTCGCGGCAAGGTGCTGCGTCGGCTTGCCGGCGACGACCCGCAGGTCAACGAGGAGTGGAACTGCGACAAGGGTCGCTGGGGCTTCCAGTACGCCCGAGCCGCCGACCGGCTCACCACCCCGCTGGTACGCGACCAGCACACCGGTGAGCTGCGGGAGGCGTCCTGGAGCGAGGCGCTGCACGTCGCCGCCGAGGGCCTGCGCGCCGCCCGTGACGGCGGCCAGGGCTCGGCTGTGCTCACCGGCGGCCGGCTGACCGTCGAGGACGCCTACGCGTACGCGAAGTTCGCCCGGATCGCGCTGCACACCAACGACATCGACTTCCGGGCCCGGCCGGTCTCCCGTGAGGAGGCCGACTTCCTGGCCAGCACGGTCGCCGGCAGCACCGACGTCACCTACGCCGACGTCGAGAAGGCGCCGGCCGTGGTGCTGGTCGGCCTGGAGCCGGAGGAGGAGTGCCCGATCCTCTTCCTGCGGCTGCGCAAGGCGTACCTGAAGAACAAGCTCAAGGTGTACGCGATCGCCCCGTTCGCCACCCGCGGCCTGGAGAAGCTCGGTGCCAAGCTGGCCCGGGTGGTGCCGGGCGAGGAGGCCGGGGTGCTCGCCGAGCACGCGACGGTCACCGAGGCGCTCAGCACCGAGGGCGCGATCCTGATCGTCGGCGAGCGACTGGCCACTGTGCCGGGTGGGCTCTCCGCCGCCGCCGAGGTGGCCGCGCGTACCGGCGCGAAGCTGGCCTGGGTGCCCCGGCGCGCGGGTGACCGCGGCGCCGTCGACACCGGCTGCCTGCCCAACCTGTTGCCCGGTGGGCGCCTGGTGACCGAGCCGGCCGCCCGCGCCGAACTGGGTGAGGCGTGGGACATCCCCGCCGGGGTGATCCCGAGCCAGGCCGGTCGGGACACCGACGGCATCCTCGCCGCCGCCGCCGCGGGCCAGCTCGGTGCGCTGGTGGTGGCCGGCGTCGACCCGGCGGACCTCGCCGACCCGCGCCTGGCCGAGCAGGCCCTGGACGCGGTGCCGTTCCTGGTCAGCCTGGAGTTGCGGGCCAGCGCGGTGACCCGCCGGGCGGACGTCGTCCTGCCGGTGGCGCCGGTGGTCGAGAAGGCCGGCAGCTTCCTGGACTGGGAGGGCCGGCTGCGTCCGTTCGACGCAGTGCTGAACACCGCCGCGATGACCGACGGTCGGGTGCTCGACGCGCTCGCCGCCCAGCTGGACGTGCAGTTGGGCACCGGGGACGTGCTGAGCGTCCGCCGTGAGCTGGGCGGGCTGCCGCCGACCAAGATGACGCGGCCGGCGGTCCCGTCGGTCGCACCGGGGTCGGTTCCGCAGCCGGGTGCCGGCGAGGCGGTCCTGGCGACCTGGCACCAGCTGATCGACCTGGGCAGCCTCACCGACGGTGACGAGCACCTGGGGGGCACCGCCCGTCCGCCGGTGGTCCGGCTGGGCAAGGGCACCGCCGAGACGCTCGGTGTCGCCGACGGCGATCCGGTCACGGTGGGTACCGACCGGGGGGCGTTGACCCTGCCGGCGGCGATCACCGAGATGCCGGACGGGGTGGTCTGGTTGCCCACCAACTCGCCCGGTGCGACCGTGCGGCGCAGCCTGGGCGCGACGTCCGGCGCGGTGGTGCGGATCTCCGCTGCCGGCAAGACCGAGTCGGTCGCCGCCGACGCGGCCGGCCGTCCGGGCCCGCTCCTCAACTCCTCCGGGGGTGTCGCATGAACCCGCTCGCCCAGGCCCCTTCGCTCACCGACTTCGGCCACGACCCGTGGTGGCTGATCCTCGGCAAGATCGTCTTCGCATTCGTCGTCGCTCTGCTCGGCACGCTGCTCGGTGTCTGGTTCGAGCGGCGGGTGGTGGGACGGATGGCGGTCCGGCCCGGCCCTAACCAGCTGGGCCCCTTCGGTCTGCTCCAGACGCTCGCAGACGGCCTGAAGATGGCCTTCAAGGAGGACATCCTCCCGAAGTCCGCGGACAAGGTCATCTACTTCTTCGCCCCGGCCATCTCGATGATCTGCGCGGTCACCATGCTTGCGGTGATCCCGTTCGGCCCGATGGTGAGCATCTTCGGTCACCAGACGCCGTTGCAGGTCACCGACGTGTCGGTGTCGGTGCTGGTGGTGCTGGCTCTGTCGTCGATGGCGGTGTACGGCATCGTGCTCGCCGGCTGGGCCTCCGGTTCGACCTATCCGCTGCTCGGTGGTCTGCGCTCCACCGCCCAGCTGATCTCGTACGAGGTGTCGCTGGGGTTGTCCATCGTGGCGGTGTTCATGCTCGCCGGCACGATGTCGACCAGCGAGATCGTGGCCGCCCAGGGTCAGGGTGTCACGCTGAACCTGTTCGGCGCGGAGATTCCCGGCCCGGGCTGGTACGCGCTGCTGCTCTTCCCGAGCTTCGTGGTCTTCTTCATCTCCATCGTCGGCGAGACCAACCGCCCGCCCTTCGACATGCCTGAGGCTGAGTCGGAGCTGGTGGCGGGCTTCATGACCGAGTACAGCTCGCTGAAGTTCGCGCTGATCATGCTCAGCGAGTACGTCGCGATGGTGGCCATGTCGGCGTTCACCGTGACGCTCTTCCTCGGCGGCTGGTACGCGCCGTGGCCGATCAGCCTCTGGTCGGGGGCCAACTCCGGTTGGTGGCCGATGCTCTGGTTCTTCGCCAAGGTCATCCTGCTCGTCTTCGTCTTCGTCTGGCTGCGCGGCACGCTGCCCCGGTTGCGGTACGACCAGCTCATGCGCCTCGGCTGGAAGGTACTCATCCCGGTCAGCCTGGTCTGGGTCGTCTTCCTCGCCACCTGGCTCAAGGTGCAGGACTGGGAGCGCAACGACCGGCTGGTGGTGTTCGGGATCATCGGCGGTCTCGCGCTGATCGCCGCGCTGTTCTGGCCGGGCCGCAAGCCGGAGCAGAAGCCGACCCTCGCCGAGCAGGTCGAGAACCGGCCGCAGGGCAGCTTCCCGCTGCCTCCGCTGGACCTTCAGGTACCACCGAGCCCGCGTACCCGGCGCATGGTCGCCGAGCGGGAGCCGGCCAACGTCCCCGCCGGCCAGGACTCTGAGGAGGTGTGACGTGGGCGCGATCACCGGAACGTTCAAGGGCTTCGGGGTCACCTTCTCGCACATGTTCAAGAAGGTCGTCACCACCGACTACCCGTTCTCCCCGCCGACGCCGGCCCCCCGTTACCACGGGCGGCACATTCTCAACCGGCACCCGGACGGCCTGGAGAAGTGCATCGGCTGTGAGTTGTGCGCCTGGGCCTGCCCGGCGGACGCGATCTACGTCGAGGGTGGCGACAACACCGACGAGCAGCGGTTCTCGCCGGGTGAGCGGTACGCCAGCGTCTACCAGATCAACTACGCGCGGTGCATCTTCTGCGGACTGTGCATCGAGGCCTGCCCGACCCGTTCGCTGACGATGAGCAACGAGTACGAGCTGGCCCGGGACAACCGGCAGGATCTGATCTTCACCAAGGAGCAGCTGCTCGCGCCGCTGCTGCCCGGGATGGAGCAGCCGCCGCACCCGATGCGCCTGGGCGACAGCGAGAAGGACTACTACGTCGGCAGCCTGACCAACCCGGGTACCTCGGCCGGGGCCGAGCGTTCGCCGATGGGGCCGGGCCGCTACCAGGTGGACGAGCACCCGGGCGTCACGTTCCCCGGTGCCGAGCAGGCTGCCCAGCGGGCCGCGGCGGAAAAGGGAGAGACGGCATGACCACGTCGACGGTGCTCGCCGCCGCGGGGGCGGTCTCCGGCGGGGAGGCGGTGACCTTCTGGATCCTCGCCCCGCTCGCGCTGGCCGGCGCGATCGGCATGATCGCGGCCCGTAACGCGGTGCACTCGGCGCTCTGGCTGGTGCTGACCATGCTCAGCCTGGGTGTGTTCTACGTGCTCCAGGCGGGGCCGTTCATCGGCATGGTGCAGATCATCGTCTACACCGGCGCGATCATGATGCTCTTCCTGTTCGTACTGATGCTGGTCGGCCGGGATGCCTCCGACTCGCTGATCGAAGTGCTTCGTGGTCAGCGGATCGCCGCCATCGGGCTCGGTGTGGGCTTCGCCGGCTTGCTCGGCAGCGGCGTCTACCGGGCCACTCAGGGCACCGCGGCGGTCGGCCTGGAGGAGGCCAACGCGGGCGGCAACGTGGAGGGCATCGCCCGGCTGCTCTTCACCGACTACATCTTCGCGTTCGAGCTCACTGCGGCGCTGCTGATCACCGCCACCATCGGCGGCATGATCCTGGCGCACGTCGAGCGGCGCAAGGAGGACCGGCGCGACCAGGTGGCCACCATGAAGGCCCGCTTCGTGCCCGGCAACTACCCCGGCCCGAAGCCCGGCCCGGGTGTCTTCGCCACGTCCTCGTCAGTCGCCACCCCGGCCCGCCTGCCCGACGGCCGGTTGAGTGACCGGAGTACGCCGGACATCCTCCCGGTCCGCGAACTGACCGCCGAGGAGACCACGCTGAAGGGCACTGAGAAATGAGTGACTTCTTCTCGGTCGAGCCGAACTACTACCTGGTCCTCGCCGCGGTGCTGTTCACCATCGGCGCGGCCGGGGTGCTGGTCCGGCGCAACGCGATCGTGCTGTTCATGTGTGTCGAGCTGATGCTCAACGCGGCCAACCTGGCGTTGGTCACCTTCAGCCGGATGAACGGTGACCTCAACGGCCAGATCATGGCGTTCTTCGTGATGGTGGTGGCGGCGGCCGAGGTCGTGGTCGGGTTGGCCATCATCATGGCGATCTTCCGCACCCGGCGCTCCGCCAGCGTCGACGACGCCAACCTGCTGAAGTACTAGAGGGGCCCACCGGTGGACGAAATCTTGACGTACGCCCAGGCTGCTCCGGCCGAGACGGTCTCGTACGCGACGGCCGACGGCCTGCTGAGCAGCATCTGGCTGCTGGTGGCGATCCCGCTGCTCAGCGCGGCGGTGCTGCTGCTGCTCGGGCGGCGGGCCGACCGTTGGGGACACTGGCTCGGCGTCGCCTCCGTCGGCGCGGCGTTCGTGCTCGGGTTGACCTACTTCCTCGGCCTGCGCGGCCTGGAGAACAAGTCGGTCCAACTGAGCCTCTGGGACTTCATCGCGGTCGGTGGCCTGCACGTCGACTTCGGCCTGCTGTTCGACCCGCTGGCCGGGGTCTTCGTCCTGCTGATCACCGGCGTGGGCTTCCTGATCCACCTGTACGCGGTCGAGTACATGGCGCACGACGAGGGGCGTCGGCGGTTCTTCGCCTACTTCAACCTCTTCGTCGCGGCCATGCTGCTGCTGGTCCTCGGCAACAACTACGTGATGCTGTACTTCGGCTGGGAGGGCGTCGGTCTGGCGTCGTACCTGCTGATCTCCTTCTGGTACACCAAGCCGGCCGCAGCCACCGCCGGTAAGAAGGCGTTCCTGATGAACCGGGTCGGCGACGCCGGTCTGGCCATCGCCATCTTCATCATGTTCGCCACCCTGGGCACCACCCAGTACGACGAGGTCTTCAACGGCGTCGGCGCGCTGGCCGGCGGCACCGTACTGGTGCTCGGCCTGCTCCTGCTGCTCGGTGCGGCCGGTAAGTCCGGTCAGTTCCCGCTCCAGGCATGGTTGCCGGACGCGATGGAGGGCCCGACCCCGGTGTCGGCGCTCATCCACGCGGCGACGATGGTCACCGCAGGTGTCTACCTGATCGCCCGGTCCAACATCATCTTCTCGGCCAACACCACGCTGCAACTGGTGGTGGTGAGCGTCGGTGCGCTGACCCTGGTGATGGGCGCGATCATCGGCTGCGCCAAGGACGACATCAAGCGGGTGCTGGCCTGGTCGACGGTGAGCCAGATCGGCTACATGTTCCTCGGCGTCGGTCTGGGCGGCGCGGCGTACGCGCTGGCCATCGTGCACCTGCTGGCGCACGGCTTCTTCAAGGCCAACATGTTCCTCGGCGCTGGCTCGGTCATGCACGGCATGAAGGACCAAGTGGACATCCGCCGCTTCGGTGGGCTGTCCAAGTACATGAAGATCACCTGGCTGACCTTCGGTGCGGGATGGCTGGCCATCATCGGCATGTTCCCGTTCTCCGGGTACTTCTCCAAGGAGCCGATCATCGCCGCCGCCTTCGAGCGGGAGGGCTGGACGGCCTGGCTGTTCGGTGGGGCCGCGATGCTCGGTGCCGCGCTGACCGCCTTCTACATGACCCGGCTGTTCGTGCTGACGTTCCACGGGCCGAAGCGGTGGACCACGGACATCGAGCACCCGCACGAGTCCCCGCCGCTGATGACCATCCCGCTGATCCTGCTCGGCATCGGCTCGATCGCTGCCGGTTGGCTGCTGGCCACCTCGGTGCCGGACTGGCTGACCCCCACCGCCGGTCTCGGCGTGACCGAGGCGCACCACGACGCGGTGCTGCCGCACTGGGCGATCGTCGTGCTGTCGCTCGGGGTCACCGTGCTCGGCGCAGGGCTGGCCTGGTTCCTGTTCCGTGGCGGTACGGCGATCGAGCCGCAGCCGGCCGGGGTGCTGGTCACCGCTGCTCGGAAGAACCTCTACACCGACACGGTCAACGAGGCGGTCTTCGAGAAGCCGGGCATCTTCCTCACCCGGGCGCTGGTCTACCTCGACAACCGGGGCATCGACGGGCTGGTCAACGGTCTGGCTGCCGGGGTGGGTGGCGGTTCCAGTCGGCTCCGGCGGATGCAGACCGGCTTCGTCCGGTCGTACGCCACCTCGATCCTGACCGGCGCGCTGCTGGTGGTGGCCGCCTTCCTGGCCGTACAGGCGGGGTGGTTGGCGTGATCGACCTTCCGGGGTCGGGGAACCGCGCGGCTTTCCCGACACTCTCCCAGGCGGCCGTCGCCGGCGGACCGCGCATCGACGACGGAGGTAAGGCCGCATAATGTCCGACTTCCCGTTCCTCTCGGTGCTCACCGTGGCGCCGCTGGTCGGCGCAGTGGTGGTCGCCCTCCTGCCGCGCAGCCGGCCGACGCTGGCCAAGCAGGTCGCGTTCGGCTGGTCCCTGCTGGTGCTGGCGCTGTCGGTGGTCATGTGGCTGACCTGGCAGGTGAGCGGCGACCGCTTCCAGTTCCGCGAGTCGTACCCGTGGATCCCCAACTGGGGCGTCAACTTCACCTTCGCCGCCGACGGCATCGCGCTGGTGATGCTGATGCTGATCGCGGTGCTGGTGCCGCTGGTGATCCTGGCCTCCTGGCACGACGCGGAGTCGTCGAAGCGGTCCGTGCCGGCCTACTTCGCGCTGCTGCTCGTCCTCGAATGCACGATGATCGGCGTCTTCGCCGCCGCCGACGTCTTCCTGTTCTACGTGTTCTTCGAGGTCATGCTGGTGCCGATGTACTTCCTGATCGGCAGCTACGGCGGCCACCAGCGGCAGTACGCGGCGGTCAAGTTCTTCCTCTACTCGCTGGTCGGCGGTCTGTTCATGCTGGCCGCGGTGATCGGCCTGTGGGTGGTCGGCGGCAAGACCTTCGACTGGGTGGCGCTGTCTCAGGTCGACATCTCCACTGGCGCGGAGCGTTGGCTGTTCCTCGGGTTCTTCATCGCCTTCGCGATCAAGGCGCCGTTCTTCCCGTTCCACACCTGGCTGCCGGACGCCGGTGGCGCGGCACCGGCCGGTGCCGCCGCCCTGCTCGTCGGCGTGCTGGACAAGGTGGGCACCTTCGGCATCCTGCGGTACTGCCTGCCGCTGTTCCCGGAGGCGGCCCAGTGGTTCGCGCCCTGGGCGCTGGCCATCGCGGTGATCGGCATCATCTACGCCGCGCTGCTGGCGGTCGGGCAGAACGACCTCAAGCGGCTGGTGTCGTACACGTCGATCGCCCACTTCGGCTTCATCGGCGTCGGCATCTTCGCCTTCACCACCCAGGCCGGTACCGGTGCGGTGCTCTACATGGTCAACCACGGACTCGCCACCGGGCTGCTGTTCCTGGTGGTCGGCATGCTGGTGGCACGCCGGGGTTCGGCGCTGGTCAGCGACTTCGGTGGGGCCGGCAAGCTGGTGCCGGTGCTGGCCGGGGTGCTCTTCTTCGCCGGTCTCGCCTCGCTGGCACTGCCCGGCACCGCGCCGTTCGTCTCCGAGTTCCTGGTGCTGATCGGCACGTTCACGGTGAACAAGCCGGTCGCGGTGATCGCCACGCTGGGCATCATTCTGGCCGCTGCGTACGTGCTCTGGATGGTGCAGCGCACCACGCAGGGCACGCTCAACCCGGCGCTGACCGAGATCGACGGGATGAAGCGGGACCTGAACCTTCGCGAGAAGTTCGTGGTCGCGCCGCTGATCGCGCTGATCGTGCTGCTCGGCTTCTACCCCAAGCCGGTCACGGACGTGATCAACCCCGCCATCCAGGCGACGATGGAGGACGTCGGCCGGACCGACCCGGCTCCGTCGGTAGAGACCGTGCAGGAGGCTGGCCGGTGAGCGCGAGGAGTGAGCTTGCGAGCCCCGCAGTCGCGAACGAAAAGGTTGGTCCGGTGAGCGCGAGGAACGCAGCGCAGCGGAGTACCGCAGTCGCGAACGAGAGGTTTGGTCCGGTGAGCGCGAGGAGTGAGCTTGCGAGCCCCGCAGCCGCGAACGGAAGGTGGGCTCAGTGAACGAGTTTGAACTGCCGCCGATCGACTACGCGGCACTCGCGCCGATCCTGATCATGATGGGCGCGGCGGTGCTCGGGGTGCTGGTCGAGGCGTTCGTGCCGCGTCGCCTGCGGCACCCCATCCAGTTGCCGCTGGCGCTGCTGGCGGTGCTCGCCGCGCTGACCATGGTGGTGTTCAACGCCGACAAGCGGCTGATCACCATCGGGGTGATCGCCATCGACGGGCCGACGCTGTTCCTCCAGGGCGCGATCCTGGTCCTGTCGGCGCTGGCGTTGCTGCTGATCGGCGAGCGGGCGATCGAGCGGGGCGGCGCGTTCGTCGCCCAGGCCGCCATCACCGCCGATTCTCCGGACGACCGGCGGCAGGCGGAGCGCTCCGGTGGTGCCGGCGAGGTCTACCCGCTGGTCACCTTCGCGATCGGCGGCATGCTGATCTTCGTTTCGGCGAACGACCTGCTGACCATGTTCATCGCGCTCGAGGTCTTCTCGCTGCCGCTCTACCTGCTCTGTGCGCTGGCCCGCCGTCGGCGGATCCTGAGCCAGGAAGCGGCGATGAAGTACTTCCTGCTCGGCGCGTACGCCTCGGCCTTCTTCCTGTTCGGCCTGGCGATGCTCTACGGGTTCACCGCCGGTCTGGGTGACCGCCCGGCCGGGGTCGACTTCGCCACCATCCACGCGGCGGTGGCCAACTCGACGCAGAGCCCGGTGCTGCTCTTCGCCGGCATGGCGCTGGTGGCGATCGGTCTGCTGTTCAAGGCGGCTGCGGCACCGTTCCACGTCTGGACTCCCGACGTCTACCAGGGCGCCCCGACGCCGGTGACCGGCTTCATGGCGGCCTGCACGAAGGTGGCCGCGTTCGGTGCCCTGCTGCGGGTGTTCCACGTCGCCTTCGAGGGGGCGCGCTGGGACTTCACCCCGGTACTCGGTGTGGTGGCGGTGCTCACCATGCTGGTCGGTGCGGTGTTCGCGGTGACCCAGACCGACATCAAGCGACTGCTGGCGTACTCGTCCATCGCCAACGCCGGTTACCTGCTGGTCGGCGTACTGGCCCCGGGCAAGGACGGGCTTTCCGGCACCATGTTCTACCTCGTCGCGTACGGCTTCGCGGTGCTGGCCGCGTTCGCGGTGGTGACCCTGGTGCGTGACGCCGACGGCGAGGCCACCCACCTGTCCCGGTGGGCCGGGCTGGGCCGGCGTTCGCCGCTGTACGCGTCGGTGTTCACCTTCATCCTGCTCGCCTTCGCCGGTATCCCGCTGACCAGCGGCTTCACCAGCAAGTTCGCCATCTTCGGGCCGGCCCTGGAGGGCGGACAGGTCTGGCTGGTGATCGCTGGCGTGCTGACCAGCATGGTGCTGGCCTTCCCGTACCTGCGGGTCGTGGTGATGATGTGGCTGTCCGAGCCGGGTGAGTCGACCCCGACGGTCACCGTGCCCGGTGGGCTGACCTCCGCGGCGCTGGTGATCGGTGTGATCGCCACCCTGGTGCTCGGCGTCGCGCCGGCACCACTGCTGGACCTGGCCACCAACGCTGCCGACTTCGTGCGGTAGCAGCGGCCCAGGCTTTGCGAGGGCCGACCCACGACTGTGGGTCGGCCCTCGCCGTGTATCCCCGGTCCGGTGCAGGTAGAGGCCGTGTGGCATGGTGGAGCTGTGGTGATTAGGGGTGGCGAGCGTTCAGGTGTCACCGGCTCCGGTGCACGCCGGAACCGGCTTGGCGCAGGTCAGTTCGGTGCGCTCGGCCTTCATCTCGCCGACCCTCGCACGGAGGAGTCCGTGCTGGGTCAGCTGGAGGCGGTCGAGGTCGAGCTGCGAGACACTGTCGCCAGCGCCGACCCCTTCGTGACCGAGGCGGCCCGCCACCTGGCCGAGGCCGGGGGAAAGCGCTTCCGGCCGTTGCTGGTGGCGCTGGGCGCGCAGTTCGGCGACCCGAGCCGGTCGGAGATCGTGTCGGCCGCCGTGGTGGTGGAGCTGACCCACCTCGCCACGCTGTACCACGACGACGTGATGGACGAGGCGCCGGTGCGCCGGGGCGCCCCGAGCGCCAACTCCCGCTGGACCAATTCGGTGGCCATCCTGGTCGGTGACTACCTCTTCGCGCGGGCCGCGGACGTCGCCGCCGAGCTGGGCCCCGAGGCGGTACGCCTACAGGCGCGCACCTTCGCCCGGCTGGTGCACGGTCAGATCGCCGAGACCGTCGGACCTCGTGCCGGCGACGACCCGGTGACGCACTACCTGCGGGTGATCGCGGAGAAGACCGGCTCGTTGATCGCCACCAGTGCGCACTTCGGTGGCCTGTTCAGCGGGGCAACTTCGGAGCATGTCGCGGCGCTGGCCGGCTACGGCGAAACCATCGGGGTGGCGTTCCAGCTCTCCGACGACCTGCTCGACATCGCCAGCGAGTCCGCGGAGTCGGGCAAGACGCCCGGCACCGATCTGCGGGAGGGCGTACCGACGCTGCCGGTGCTCTACGCCCGGGCGGCGGACGACACCGACGCCGCCTCGGTGCGGCTGCGGGAGATCCTGGCCACCGGGCCGCTGACCGACGATGCCCTGCACGCGGAGGCCCTTGGCCTGCTGCGCGAGTCTCCGGCGCTCAAGCGCGCCCGGGAGACCGTCCGCAGCTACGCCGAGGAGGCCCGCGCCCAACTCGCGCCGTTGCCGGAGATTCCCGCCCGGCGGGCCCTAAAGTCGCTCTGCGACCACATCGCCGACCGCACCAGCTGATCCGCGCCCTCGCGTCGTCGGCAGGCAGGCGTCATCCGCCGGGCACCCTTCACCCGCGCTGAGCGTTGAGCGGGCGGCTGGGTAGCAGGCGGGTGGCGGTGAGCATCAGGGCGGCGGCGGCCAGCATGGCGGCGGCTGCGGTGAGCCACATCGTGGGGTAGCCGGCTGCGGCGGCGAGCGAGCCGAGCGCCAGCGGGCCGAGGGCGCCGCCGGCGTACACCCCGGTCTGGGTGATCGAGGTGGCGGTGCCCGGTGCCCGGGGATGCAGTTGGACCACCGCGAAGTTCATCAGCCCCGGCCACGACCAGCCCAGACCGAAGCCGAGCAGTACGCCGACCATCAGCGGGGCCGAGCCGGTCATCGCGAGCAGGGCCAGCCCGAACGCCCCGAGGACGAGCATGCCGGCGATCACGGTCATGTGGCCGCCGGAGCGCCGGTCGGCCAGCCAGCCGAACCCGACCCGGGCCACCACGCAGGCCGCGCTGCCGAGGGTCAGGGTCAGCCCGGCCAGTGCCGGCGCGAGCCCCCGGTCGACGGAGGCGTCCACCACGAACGTGCCCAGCGTGCCCGCCCCTCCGGCGGCGAGCGCCGCGGCGATGCCGACCACCACCAGAGCAAACGTCCCGCGCCCGGCACTGTCGACCGACCGGCGGGCTCGTTGCGGACTCTGCGCGGGTACGACCGGCAGCACGGCCAACGCGGCAGCGGCGGCTGCCACGAACGCCCAGCGCCAGCCGACGGTGAGGGCGAGGGTGGGCACCGCCGCCCCGGCCAGCAGGGTGGAGACCGGAATGGCGGCCTGCTTGACGCCGAACGACAGGCCCTGCCGCCGCGCCGGCACATGCCGGGCGAGCAGCACGTTGCTGGACAGTTGGCCGAGTGCGTTTGCGGTGCCGGCCACCGCCAGCAGGCCGAGCAACACCGGGTACGACCGGGCCGCTGCCACGGCGAGCAGGCAGGCGGCGGAGATCAGGATGCCGGCGCGGGCCACCACGGCGCCGCCCCAACGTTCCACCATGGCCCCCGAGGGCACCGAGGCGAGCGCACAGACGCCGAAGTAGACGGCGACGACCAGCCCGAGGCCGGCGGGCGAGAAGTTCAGTTCCTCCCGCATCTGTACGGCGAGACCACCGACCAGGAAGACCGGCAGGACGCAGGCGATGGTCACGGCGACGGCCACCGCGCTGGCGCGGACCGGCCTGGTGCCGGCCATCGGGTCGGGGTGCGGGGCGATGTCAGTCATGGTGAGATCAACCTATTCGAGCTCCGGCGCGGCGACGCAAAGTGCAACCGAGATCACTTCACGTGTGCCGTCCGCCGGATGCATCCACCCGATCAGGGATTTCGTCTCGGGCGACTTTTTCATATGGTGTAAGTCCCTGGTGGCGGAGGTGGTTGTGCGCGACCCCCTGGCGGAGCCTTCGGATCTGATCCGGAGCGTGTCCCGCGCACTTCGAGTGCTCGAGTCGGTCGGTCGTGCCCCGCGGGGTCTGACAGTGAAACAGATCGCCCGACGGTGTGAGCTGACCGTGGCTACCACGTACCACCTGGTGCGTACCCTCGCGTACGAGGGCTATGTGATCCGCCGGGAGGACGGCACGTACATCGTGGGCCTGGAGGTGGCCGACCGCTATCGCGAGTTGGTCGCCGCGTTCCGGGGCTCGCCGGCGGTCGGGGAGACTCTCCGCCGGGTCGCGCTGGAGACCGGCTGGAGTCACTTTCTCGGCCGGTTCGTCGGCGGGCAGGTGGCCATCACCGCCGTTGCGGAGGGCAGCCGCTCGCCCTATCTGGAGGACCTTGTGCCGGGGTTCGACGAGGGCGCGCACGCGACCGCGCTCGGCAAGGCCCTGCTCGCCACGCTCACCGTCGAACAACGCCACCGCTACCTGCGCGATTACGGCATGCGGCCGTTCACCAGCGCCACCCTGAGCACTCCTGAGGCGTTCGAGGCCGATCTGGCTGCCGGGGAGCGTCGTGGCATGCAACTGGAACTGGGTCAGTTCCGGCAGGGCGTGGCGTGCGCGGCGGTGCTGATCAGCCCGGACAAGGACATGGAACGGCGGACCGTACTGGCCTGCGCGCTGCCGGCCAGCGAGATGATGACCTCCGCCCGGTTGGTCCGGACGAAGCTGCTCACCGCCGCCCGCGCGCTGGCCGACAGCCTCGCCACGGACACCTGACCGATCAGCGAGACGGCCCCTTCCTGGTGGGAAGAGGGCCGTCGTGGCGCCGGTCAGCTACCGATCGGTCCGCCGTCCAGCCGCCAGGTGACCACCACGCCCGGCTTGGCGTAGTCGCCGTCCGGCCAGGTGGAGGCCGGGTTCTCGACCGTGGCACCGGTGATCTCGCCGGGGTGCTGCACGGCGACGAAGAGGGACCGGTTGTCGCCGGTGATGAACGGGCCGCAGGTCTCCGCTCCACGCGGCACGGTGAGGAACTGCTTCAGGTGGCCGCGTTCCGGTCCCTCGGTCGCCGTGGCGAAGAGGCCGTCGTTGCTGCCCAGCGCGTTGCCGTCGGTGGAGATCCAGAGGTTGCCGGTGGCGTCGAAGGCCACGTTGTCCGGGCAGGAGATCGGGGAGACCTTCGTCTTGTCGTACCCGGCGAAGTAGGTCGACGGGTCCGCCGGGTCACCGCAGACGATCGGCAGCGACCAGGTGAACGTCTCGGCGGTGTTGTCGCCCCGGTCCTCGACCAGTTCGAGGACCTGCCCGTGCCGGTTGGCGGTACGCGGGTTGGCCTCGTCCGGCTTCGGGTTGCTACCGACACCACGGTTGGTGTTGTTGGTCAGCGCCACGTACACCTTGCCGGTGTGCAGGCTCGGCTCGACGTCCTCCGGACGGTCCATCTTGGTTGCGCCGACCTTGTCCCCGGCGATCCGGGTGAAGGTGAGCACCTCGGCGGCGGTCATCCCGTCCACGTACGACCGGTTGCCGCTGACCAGCTTGATCCAGCGGCCCCGGCCGTTGAAGGCACCGTCGCTGGGCAGCTTGCCGGAGCCGTCGATCTCGTCGGCGCTGGTCTGGCTGAGCTGGGCGACGTAGAGGGTGCCCGACTCCAGCAGGGTCAGGTTGTGCTTGCGGGCGACCCAGGAGTCACCCTTCATGAACTTCTTGTCCGAGACGAACTTGTAGAGGTAGTCGAAGCGCTCGTCGTCGCCCGAGTACGCGACCACGTGACCACTGCGGGCCACGATGACGTTGGCGCCCTCATGCTTGAACCGACCCAGCGCGGTGTGCTTACGCGGGCGGCTTTCCGGGTCGTACGGGTCGATCTCCACGATCCAGCCGTGCCGGTTGGCTTCGTTGGGATGCTTGGCCAGGTCGAAGCGGTCGGCGGCGCGGTCCCACTTGCGGCTGCCGCTGGGATAGCGGGCGGTGGTGCTGATGCCGTAGCGCGCCAGTCGGGGCTTGTCCGCCTCGGGCACGGCGTCGCCGCCGACGAAGTACTGGTTGAAGTTCTCCTCGCCGGAGAGCACGGTGCCCCACGGGGTCACCCCACCGGCGCAGTTGTTCAGTGTGCCGACGACCGTGCGGCCCTTCGGGTCGGCTGCGGTCTTCACGAACGACGAGCCGGCGACCGGGCCGGTCAGCTCGAAGGTGCTGCTCAACGCGTCGACCCGCCGGTTGTACGGGCGGCGGCCCGAGCCGACCACCCGCCACTGCCCGGTGCCGGCCACCCGCTCGATCTCCACCACGGACATGCCGTGCGCGGCCATCGCCACCTTCACCTGCTCGACGGTGAGCGCGTCCTGGCTGGTGAAGCCGGGAAACATCAGGTCCTCGTTGGTGTACTCGTGGTTGACCACGAGCAGCGCCCGCTTGCCGCCCTTGTCCAGTGGCAGCACCCCGACGTAGTCGTTGTTGTAGCCGAACTGCTTGGCCTGCGCGGCGGCGGTCTGCCGGCGCAGGTTGAAGGCGGGCGCGCCCGGCACCACCGGGTCGCCCCAGCGGATCACCACCGCGTGGTCGTAGCCGTTGGGCACCACGAAGGTGTCCAGGGTGTTCGGTGGGATGGGCTTGAAGGTCAGCGCGCCGTTGCCGACGCCCTTGCCGCCGTTGGGGAACGTGCGGGCCTCGGGCAGCACCGGCGAGTTCGGCGCCGCCGAGGCAGTGGTGCCGGTACCGGCCAGCGCACCGCCGAAGCCGAGCACCATCGCGCCGATCGCGCCCGCGCGGACCACCCCGCGCCGGGAGACCTCGGCGGCCACCAGATCGCCGAGGTACGCGTTGTCGGAGGTGTTGGGCACCGGGTGGTCGCAGGCGTTGCCGCAGCGGTAAAGGCAGGTCATGGCGTCACGGCTGCCGTGGCGGGCAGTGCCCAGCAGCGGCAGCAGCCGGGGACGGTCGCTCATCGGGAGGAGCCTCCTGGGGGTCGGTGCACACCGGTGCAGCTCACCGGCGCGTACCCGCCGGACGCTAGGGGGACGCGGTGAGCGCGGGTCGGCCGCGATGTGAACCAGCGATGAACTCCGTGCCGGGAATCCCAGGTTTGAGCTGGGACTGAACCGTTCGGGGTGACCGCACGTATCACCGGTCGTAACGCCGAGCCCGCTCGCGTCGAGAGCGAGGAGAGGACCATCAGCGACCACGACGCCCACCTGCTGCGTGCCCTGCATGACGAACATGCCGACGCGCTGTACGCCCACGCGTTGCGGCTGGTCAACGGCGATCGACAGCGCGCCGAGGACCTGGTGCAGGAGACGTTGCTACGGGCCTGGCGCCACCCGGAGTCGCTCGACCCGCGACGCGGCTCGGTACGGGCCTGGCTCTTCACCACCGCACGAAACCTGGCCATCGACGCCTGGCGGCGCCGATCCACCCGGGTCGGTGAGATCTACACCGACGAGCTGCCCGAACCGCCCGAGGTCGTCGACGAGACGGAACGTGCCGTCGAGGCGTGGACGGTCGCCGAGGCCCTGAACCGGCTCAGCCCGTCCCACCGCGACGTGCTGGTCGAGTGTTTCTACCAGGGCCGCTCGGTTTCCGAGGCGGCATCCCGGCTGGGCGTTCCGCCGGGGACGGTGAAGTCTCGAACCCACTACGCCCTGCGGTCACTACGGTTGGTCCTTGCCGAGATGGGGGTGACTGGATGAGCCGTTGCGACTTCGCGTACGACGATGGCGCGTACGTGCTGGGTGCCCTCTCTCCCGCGGACCGCGCGGCCTACGAACGCCATCTCGTCGACTGCCCGGCCTGCCAGCAGTCCGTCTCGGAGATCGCCGTGCTGCCCGGCCTGCTCGGCCGGTTGGATCCGGCGAGCCTGGAGCAGTTCCTGCCGCCGCCGGAGAACCCCCGGGTGCCCGAGCTGCTCAGCGCCGCGCGGGAACGCCGGCGCCGCGAGCGGCAGGCCAACCGGCTGCGGTACGCGGTCATCGGGCTGGCGGCTGCCGCGTTCGCCCTCGTCGTCGGGTTCGGTACGGCCACGATGCTGCCCGGGCAGACGACGAACACGCCGGTGGCCCAGGTGCGGATGGTGCAGATGCGTCCGGTGGCCGGCACCGTGCCGCTGCACGCCGAGATCGGGCTCACCGGCACCAACTGGGGCACCGAGGTCACCATGAACTGTGGGTACGACGAGCGGTCCGGCTATGGCAAGGCGAACGCGTTCCGACTGGTGGCGCATGCCGCCGACGGGTCGCAGGAACAGATCGGTTCCTGGCTGGCCGCGCCCGGAGACGACCTGCGGATCAGCGGTGCGACCCGGTTCACCAACGCCGAACTGGTCCGGTTGGAGCTGCTCCGGGCCGACGGCACCGTCGTCCTCGCGTACGACGTGCCCTAGTTGGCGCGCGTTCCTGCGCTCGCCGACCGGGTCACGTTCCTCGACTGCGACCTGGCCGAGGCGATGCGGATCGCGTTGGCGGCGGCCGACGGCAAGAACGTGGAGGCGCTGTCGGCGGACATCGGTCCTTGGCGTTCCTCGGGGCGACCCGTGTCGGCCGCCCCGAGGGGAAGGTCATTCGGGAATGAGGAACTGGCGGGTGCTGGTGGTGTTGTAGCTGACGCCGTTCTTCGTGGCGTGGTGGACGCAGTTGACCGTGATCGTGCGGAACTCCGGCGAGACGCCGGTCACCGGGATGGTGGGGGACCAGAAGTGCACGTCGACGAGGGCCCCGTTGTTCTCGGAGTCGTAGTCCGTGGTGGAGTAGCCGGACAGGGTGTTGGCGTAGCACCGGACGTTGATGTAGTCGGCGTCAACGCGGTTGTTGCTGGAGTTGGCGAAGCGGGAATATCCGCGGACCTTGACGCCGCCGGTCCGGTACGGCCAGCTGCCCTCGTGGCCGTACTTCTCCAGCTCGATAACTCCCTGCAACGTGTAGGCCGGGGCAGGCGGGGTGCCGCCGCCACCGCCGCCGCCGGGCGGAGGCAGTTCGATGCAGGTGTCAAGCTCCCAACAAGTGGGCGGCAATGCCTGTGCCGGAGTGGCTGCCATCGCGACAGCGCCCAAGCCCAACATCAGCGCGACAGCGGCTCGTACGGTGCGTAAATGCACGTTGTCTCCCGTCAATGAGCGGAAGGCTCATCCGCTTTCCGCTATCTATTGATCGCGAAACGTACTTGGCCGGGCTCAAGGGAGGCAATCACCTCTTTAGATGTTGCCTGCACCCGGTCAGGGGGTGTTCGGCGCCTACCGAACACCGCCTCAAGCGCGCCGCGACGGGAGGAGTCAGCGGGCGGCGGCTGGAACGACGGTGGCTGGGCGCCGACGGCGAGTACGCCGCGCCTGGCGGAACCCGTCGGCGGTGAAGACGATCAGGGCGAGCCAGACCAGGGCGAATCCGGCCAGGCGGGCCGGCGGCATCGGTTCGTGGAAGATCAGCACCCCGCAGCCGAGCTGGAGAATCGGGGCCACGTACTGGAGCATGCCCAGGGAGGTCAGCGGAAGCCGGTTGGCGGCCCCGGCGAAGAGCAGCAGCGGGATGGCGGTCAGCGCGCCGGCGAGTACCAGCAGCAGGGTGTGTCCCGTCGAGACCTGCCCGAACATGATCTCACCGGTGGCCGCGAGCCAGCCGAGATAGCCGAGTGCGGGCAGCGCCAGCACGGCCGACTCGACGAACAGGCCCTCTGCGGCGGGCAGCCCGAGTTGCTTCTTGACCAGGCTGTACCCGCCGAAGCTGAGCGCCAGGATCAACGCGATGTACGGCAGTTGGCCGTAGTCGACGGTGAGTACGGCCACCGCCAGCCCGCCGATGCCCAACGCCAGCCACTGCGCCGGACGCAGTCGTTCCCGCAGCACCACCACCCCGAGCAGGACCACCACCAGCGGGTTGATGAAGTACCCGAGGGCGGTCTCCACCACCCGGTCGGAGTTGACGCCGTAGATGTAGGTGAACCAGTTGACCGCGATCAGCGCGGCGGCCGTGGCGACCCCCGCCAGGGCGCGCGGCCGACGCAGCAAGGCCCGGAGGAAACCGATGTTGCGCATCGCGACGAGCAGGAGCGCGACGAACGCCACGGACCAGATCACCCGATGGGCGAGGATCTCCAGCGGGCCGGCCGGGCGCAGCAGCTTGAAGTAGAGGGGAAAGAATCCCCACAGCAGGTAGGCGGTGAGCCCGTAGAGGTATCCGAGGCGGAGCGGCGTCACGGCTCAACGGTAAGGGCCGGCCCGGTCGACTGCTCCTTGCCGGTGAGCGGGTTCACTGCCAAGTCGCGGCGGTCGAGCTCCATCCAGCGCTCGGCCTCGACCGCAGCGAAACCGAGCTTCTGGTAGAGCCCGTGCGCGTCGACGGTGGCCAGCAGGAGTCGGCGTACGCCCAGCGAGGCGAGATGGTCGCGGACGGTGCCGGCCAGCCAGGTGCCCAACCCGCGTCCTCGCTCGGTCCGGTCGACGTACACGTCGCACAGGTAGCCGAAGGTGACCCGGTCGGTGATCACCCGGGCGACGGCGACCTGCCGACCGTCGACCGGCCGGTAGACGCCGAACCCGATCGAGCCGGCGAACGCCCGGGTCACCGTCGCGTGGTCCCGCCCGATCGCCCAGTAGGCGTCGGTGCTGAGCCAGCGGTGCACCCGGTCCAGGTCCAGTCGGCCCGGGTCGGTGCTGATCGTGTAGCCGTCGTCGCGGGTGAGCGTGAGCACCCCTGCGACGTTAGTCCGTGCACCGGCCGGGTCCGGTAGCCAGATCCCGCAATCTGGCCTGCGCAGCGGACAGGTACCGCTCAAGCGAGCGGCACCTGTCCGACGGTCGCGTCTCCACGGCCGGCCGTACGGCTCTCGGCCGGTGCTCCACGGCCGGCCGTCGCCGCCGGTCAGTCGCGGTCGAGGATGGCGCCGAGGACCCAGGTGACGATGCCGACGAAGAGCGCACCCAGAACGGCGGCCGGCCAGAAGCCGTCCACCTCGAAGGGCAGCCCGACCTTATCGGCGATCCAACCGGTCAGCAGGAACAGCAGACCGTTGACCACCAGCGCGATCAGACCGAGGGTGAGCAGGTAGAAGCCGCAGCCCACGGTCTTGATGATCGGCTGGAGGACCGCGTTCACCACACCGAAGATGACCGCGACGAGGACCAGCGTCAGCACCGTCTCGCTGATCGACTCCGTGTCGAGCGAGATGCCGGGAATGACCAGGGTGGCCAGCCAGAAGGCCACCGCCGTGGCGCCGACCCGGATCAGTAGACCTTTCAGAAAACCCATGGCCGGCATGGTGTCATGGCCAGGCCATGGGCGGTACCCGCGAGATCATCGGTACGGCGTATGGGCCTGTTCGCGCGACGGACGACCGACCAGTTGCGCCTCCATCGGGGTGCCGGCGAGCAGCGCCCAGCGCAGGGCACGACGGTTCACCACGGCCACCATGTCGTGCCGGATCCGGGTCAGCCAGTCAGCGGAGTCGCCGAGGCCCAGCGCGGTGCCGGCGATCGTCGCCTCGGTGCGACTCAACGGCTGTAGTACGGCCAGGTCGGACCGGCCGAGCGCGTCCGCGTCGGCCGGAGTCAACTCGTCGCGAACCAGCAGCGTGGTCTGCCATGCGGCGCCCGGACGTGGACCGCCGGTGGGCAGCGGAGCGTCCAGGACCACCAGGATCGGTGACAGTGGCGTGCCAGGCTCGGTCTCCACCGGCCGGCCGGGCGGAATCAGCGGGATCGCCTCGCCCGGCGTGCCGACACCGCGTACGAACGACTGCCAGGCCTGTGGGCGGGTGGTCTGGACGACGACCCGGCTGCCCAGCGCCATCGCCCGCATGGTCACCAGTTGGGCGGCACGTACCCCGCCGACGATCATCACCCGGGTGCTCTCCGGCCGGAACAACCTGATGGTGACCGGGCTGCCGTGCCGGTTGGCGCCCACCATCAGGCCGGCTGAGCCGTACGGCAGCTCCAGCCCTTCCCCGTCACCGACGGCGGCCGGGACAGGCGGGGCCAGCGGCAGGGTGTCGGCGAAGCCGGACAGGTGCGCCCCGTCGAGTCGTTGCATCACGCCACCGGCCGCCGTCACCAGCCCGCGCAGCGCCCTGGCGGCGGCGGACAACTCGGCGGGCGTCGACGCACTGATCCGTACGGTCAGGCCGGCGGTCACCGCCCGGCCCGGCTCGGCGTGCAGCGACACCGTGGTCGCGGTCGCCGGCAGTTCCATCAGGCGCGGTATCAACTGACGCCCGGCGTCCGGCGCGGGCCAACGGCGTAGCCGGAAGGTGGTCTGCAGCAGCCCACCGGACCGCACGGCCTGCCAGGACTCCCGGATGGGACGCCCGTCGTGGTGCGCGAGCTCGGCGAACACGCGCAGTGCCGCCTGCTCGCCCAGCGGTCGTACCGGCAGCGGCCCCAACCGCCGGATGATCCGGCGTACGGCGCTGGCGAGGGTTCGCCGTAACGCCTCCTCCGACCAACCTTCCGCCCGCGTCACGCGTACGGCCAGCACCGCCCGTTCCCAGCTTGCCAGCCGTCCTTCGGTGAGCTGGCGGTACGAGGTGGCCGCCAGACCGCCGGCGCCGATGGCCGGCGCCGCCGCCGAGGACAGTACGAGCTGGATGCGTACCGGCGGAGCCTGACCGGGGTCGGTCGGTAGCAGCGAAGCGGGTGACGGCAGATGCTGCCCGCCGTCACCGAGCAGGTCGACCCGGTCACCGAGCTCCAGCAGCGCCACCACACCACCCGGATCGTCCAACAGCACGGCCGACGACCCGGCGAGATCGACCGGGTGGCGCACGGTGTCCGGGGCCACCAGGTCGAGCAGTGCCGCTGGTCCGCCGTCCGGCGTGACCGCCCGTCTCCTGATCAGGTAGCCCAGACCGATGCCCAGCCACTCGTACAGCCACCGCTGGCGGACCCGACACCAGGCGAGGATCAGTAACGCCCCCGCCGGCAGGGCGGCGGCCAGCACAGCGGGCGTGCCGCGGCCCAAGGCTGCGAGAAGTGCCGCCAGCGCCACCTGGGCGGCGACGATCTGTCCGGCTCGCGGCCGGTGATCGCGCCAGCGGTCGCCACGCCCGGTGGCTGAGGCCGCAGGCTGGATGCGTTGCTCGGGCGCGGACGATTCGCTGGCTGGCAGTGGCGCCAGCGCCGTCGGGACGCCCGTCATCGCCACCGCCCTCCTCGGCCGGTCACCCGCTGCGACCCGACCGCCGCCCATCGTAGTGAGCTGGGTGGATCCGCGTTGTCCACAGGGGAGCGGGGCGGGGTAGCACAACAGCGACAGTGCCGCTACGGTCAGCGACGAGACTTCATTGGTCCGATCCCACGGCACGCAGCCCGTCAGAGCCCGTGGGTGTGCGTCACGTTCGCAGGGCCAGCCACGACCGAGCAGACAAGGAGACGTCGGGGTGTCCCAGACCCAGGCACAGGCCGCGGTGATGCAGCAGACCGCGGCGAAGTTCGAGCAGGCGGACCAATCGTTGCAGTCGATGCTCAGCGGACTGCTGACTCAGCTGGAGGTTCTCCAGCAGGCCTGGCGCGGGGCCGGTGGCCGGTCGTTCGAGCAGGTGAAACAGCAGTGGGCGCAGGACCAGGCGAGCCTGCAGCGGGCGCTGCGCGAGACCGCAGGAGCGATCCGCACCGCTGGTGTGCACTACGACGCGTCGGACGCCGAGGCGGCCAGCCGGGTGTCCGCCACCAACCGCGGCGGCATCCAACTGCCGCTCTAGACCACGATTCAGGGGGATTCGATGGAGCACGGTGTGCTGGTCGTCAATTTCGCCGCGCTGCAACAGGCCAGCGCGGACATCCAGCGGGCGTTGAACACGCTCGACTCGCAGCTGGGGCAACTGGAACGGGATGCCGCCCCGCTGGTGGCCAGTTGGTCCGGTGAGGCCCAGCAGGCGTACGAGCAGCGGCAGGCCCGGTGGCGCAACGCCTCCCAGGATCTCCAGGCGATGCTGCGGGACATCAAGCTGGCGGTGGACGAGTCCGCGACCGACTACCTCGACACCGAGAAGAAGAACGTCGGCCTGTTCCGGTGACCGGCGGGGCGACGCCGCCGCACTTGAGGTGGCGTCGCCCTCGCCGTTGCGTCGCCCGTCAGCCCGGGTCGGCGGGACGCCAGCGCCGCCGGGCGCCCCGGGGCACGATCAGCGCTGCCAGCACGACGCCGACCACCACCAGCCCACCGGCGGTGGCCAGCAGGAGGGCCCGATCCCGCGCGTCGGCCCGCCGGTTCTGCTGGGCGACCAGCGCTGGATCAGGTCGGTCGTCGGCCAGGGTGACGACCGGGGCAGGGCGTACGACCGGGCCACCGGCGGTTTCGGTGACGGCCCGATACGGGTTCAGCACCCCGGCGCCGTACCCGTTGCCGGGTGCCGGGTCGGCGGTGGCCAGAAGCCGCCCGACCACCTCCTCGGCGCTCAGTTCGGGGCGGTATTCGCGCAGCAGGGCCGCCGTGGCGGCCACGAACGGCGCGGCGTAGCTGGTCCCTTCGGCCCGATGGTGGCCCTGCCCGGGAGCGGCCATCAGCACGTCCGCTCCGGGCGCCACCAGATCCACATAGGATCCGACCTGGGAGAAATCGGCCCGGAGACCGTCCGCGCCGATCGCGCCGACCCCGAGCACCCCCTCGTACGCCGCCGGGTACGGGCGCGGATCACCGCTGCCGTGCAGGTTGCCGACGGCGGCGACCACGATCACGTCCCGGGCGAGTGCATAGCCCACGGCACCGCGTACCGCCGCATGGTCGGCGTACAGGACGACGGAAAGGTTCACCACGTCGGCGTGATTGTCCACCGCCCAGCGGATCGCTCGGGCAAAGTCGTCCGGGGCGACCGTGCGACCCGTGCCGCGACCGTCCACGACCTGCTGTTCGCTGACCCGTACCGGCAGGATCCTGGCCTTCGGCGCCAGTCCGCGCAGGGCGATCCCGTCCCGGGGTGCGGCGGCGATGATGCTCGCCACCCCGGTCCCGTGACCGACGCAGTCCCGCGTCCCGTCGCCACCGGGATCGAGCAGGTCGGTGCCGGTGAGCACGCGACCGGCGAGCTGAGGGTGCAGCCGGTCCACCCCTGAGTCGACCACCGCCACGGTCACCCCGGATCCGGTCGCCAACGCGTGCAGCCGCTCGGGCGCGTACCGCTGCTGAGGCCAGGGAACCGCGGACACCGGCCGGGCCGGCGCCGGCGGCGTCGCGCAACCCGGCGCCTTGGCGGCCGCGAGCGGTCCGGCCGACGCGAGCGCCACCGTGGCCGCCGGAACAGCCGGCACCGTGCGGGGTGCGGCGCTCACGGGAACGGCCAGCAAGACGGCGGCCAGAGTCGCGAGAAAGGGACGCGGAGCGTACCGGGACATCGACCGCCTCCGTATCGTGTCGACACCGGAACGGGATGTTAGCGCCTTGGGCGAAACAGGGCCGGATCCCTCCAGCCTTGTAATTGTGATCTTGGAGTGACCTTGTAGGTTGTAACCGACACCTATGGCCTGTGCCCGGGAGGAGGGGGTGGCCGTGACCGACTGGGAGCCGGCCACCGAGGCGGAAGCAGCGTTGCGAGACGCGCTGCGTAGCAGTGACCAGCAGCTCTACTTCCGCATCCTGTCCAACATCGAGCTGCTTCTGCCGATCTCCATGCCGACGGTCGCCGGGGCGGGGCCGGCGGGTTGGGGCACCTGGACCACCGGTGGCCGTACCCATGTGCTGGCGTTCACCTCCGTCGAGGCGATGCGGGCCTGTCTGGGTGAGCACGGCGGCTCCGCCCGCCGTACCGGCTACGCCGAGTTGGCCACCGGCTGGCCGAACCACGAGTGGTGGCTGGCCGTGAATCCCGGGTTGCCCATCGAGGGCTACCTGCCCGCCTGGTACGTCGCGCAACTGTCCCGGGGGGATGTCCGGCTACCTGGCCGAACGGTGGGTGCCCGAGCCAGACTGGAGCGGGTCGAGGCGCTCAGCCGTCTTCGTGATCTCGGCCCGGCTGCGGCCACGCCGCCCGCAGCCAGGATGCCCGCGCCGCCCCCCACGGCCCAGCCCCGCCCGGAGCGGCCCTCGTCGGTCCCCGCGGCTTTCCACCTTCCTGAGGTCCCCGTGGCCGCATCGGGCACGGGAACCGGGGTCCCCGGCCAACCGCCCGGCGGCCGGGCAGCGGGCCATCCGGAAACAAGTCAATTCACTCCGACGGCCGCAGAACAGCGACCCGGCCTGGGCGGCGTCCGGCCGCGCTCGCGCAGCGGCGAGCGATCCGGTTTCTTCGGGGGTGAGCGGTCGGGTCTGGGCGGTGGCGCGCCGTCAGGTTCAGTCGGGAGTGAGCGGTCGGACGCCCAGGGCGACCTGGCGCCACGCCAGCCCATGCCGGCGCGCGGGGAGGCATCCGCCCGTTCGGGCCACAGTTGGCCGGTCACTGCTGCCGGGGCGCCGACCAACGGCCAGCCCGCCGACCCGGGCGCCGACCAGACGACCCGGCGGTCCTTCTTCGAACCGGCGTCCGGCCGGGCGGCACACCGAGGCGAGCGACTGGGCGAGCGGGCCACCCCGCCGTCCCGATTGGCCCGGGGCGGGCAGCCGTTTCCACGCCGTGGGGCGGCCGCCGAGTCGGCCGCCGACGGCAACTCCCGAGCCTTCGACTTCACCCACGACTCCCAGACCGGCGCGAACCGGCCGGAGGTGAGCGGCGAGGCGACCCAGCCGCTGCGTCCGCCCGTCGGGTCGTCGCAGGATCCGACCCAGCCCTTGCGGGCCACCACGCCGACCGGGCTGACCGGTTCGGCGCAGAGTGATCCGGCAGGCGCGGATGTCACCCAGGCGTTGCCGCGCCGCCAGTCGACGGAGCCTGGCGAGGACGTGCCCACGTCGGCGGCGGAGCCGGTCTCCAGCCCGCCCGCGCCGCGGCGCGGGTTCACGCCGATCGTCATCGAGGGCACCATCATCGAGGCACGGGATCTGACTGCGGCGTCGCCCGCCCAGCAGCACCCGGAGCCCGAGACGCGACAGCACCCTGCGCCCGAAGCCGGGCCACCAACGCCGGAGCCGACCCTCTCGGCAACCGGATCCACGGCGGAAGCTCCCCCCACCGAGGCGGAGCCGACGGCGCCGATTTCGTTGTCGGATGCGGAGCCGACGGCGCCGATTTCTCCGTCGGGTGCGGAGCCGACGGCGCCGATTTCTCCGTCGGGTGCGGAGCCGACGGTGGCGATTTCTCCGTCGGGTGCGGAGCCGACGGCGGCGATTTCTCCGTCGGGTGCGGAGCCGACGGCGCCGATTTCCTTGCCGGATGTGGAGCCGACGGTGGCGATCTCCCCGGCGGAGGCGGAGCCGACGACGACGATCTTCCCGGTCGAGGCGGAGCCGACCGTGTCGGTTCCGGCGGTGGCGGATGAGGTGACGGCTCCGGTGCGCATGCCGGCGCCGGAGTCGGCGACCCACTCCGAGGCGGTGAGCCACGAACCGGTGGACCCGCCGACAACCGAGCCCTCGCTGTCCGCACCGGCGCCAGCCGGGTTCGAGCCGGCCAACGAGGTGGAGGAGGACCTGCTCGCCGCTGCCGGCGCCGCGAACACCGATACGTTCCTGTCCACGCTGCTGCTGGCGTGGGTGCTCATGCCGGTAGCCGCCGACTCCGTCCCGGGCAGCCGACCCGGCGACCCGGGGTACGTCTGGCCCACGGTGCAACTGGACGGACAGACGTTCGTGGTGGTCTACACGTCGCCGCAGCGGCTCGCCGACCATGCCGACCCGGCGGCCGAGACGATGAAGGTCCGCTTCGTCCAGTTGATTCGCTCCTGGCCTGACCTGTCGTGGTCGTTCGCGGTCAACCCGGGCACCCCGGTCGGCGCAAAGTTGCCCGGCGAACAGATCGTCGGGCTGGCCAACTGGGCGGCCGAACTTGGGCTCGGTGACGAGCGCGAGCCGGAGCCGAGTGTCGACAAGCCGGCGTCGACCCGCAGCCCGCAGAAGCCGACCTCTGCGGCCGACCCGACCCGACCGATCGTGATGCAGAAGGCGATCGCTCCCAGTCAACTGGGCTACTACCTGGAACGCGGCTACGACCGCGTCTCCGGCTTCGTGCACCGGGCCACCGAGCTGGCCCACCTCACCACGCCCGCCCAGCTGTACCGCGCGCTGGGCCTCAACCATCCGGAGTCGTCGTTCGCCCCGGACGCCGAGGAGATTTACGTGCTGCGGTGGCCGGCGTACCGGCCGAGCCTCTACCGCATCCCCTACGGCGGGCAGAACGAAACGGCGATGCGGGCCATGGAGGGCTGGGTCATCGAACGCCCACCGTTCCGTGGCAACGGTTTCGCACCCGGAGAGAGCAGCGAGGTGCTCGCCGAGTTCAAGGTGGACAGCGTCAGGCTGCCGCACGGCGCGCAACTGCTACGCCTCGGTGCAGATGGCACACAGCGGCTGATCGCCGTCCTCGACGCCGACACGCTCGCCTGGCGTGAGGTCGGTGAGCAGTGATCCGCGACGGTTATGTGGCCCGTTGGCGGGGTCGGGAGTACCAGGCCAGCCCGGACGGTGGCGACGTCCGGCTGTACCAGGCGGAGCCGGGCGACGGCTTCGTCGAGGTACGGCCCGGTCGGCACGTCCGGGTGGTGCCCGCCACCGAGGTCGAAGAACTGGCTTACGTGCGTACGACGTGCACCTGGAAGGGGCAACCGTTCATCGTGCTCGGCGAGCACGAGGGTTGGCTGCGGGTCGAGTACACGGGTGGGCGCTGGCCGGTGGCCCAGTCGATGCGGCTGGAAGCCTTCGACTTCGGTGTCTACCAGGGATGGGCACCCGTCGGAGAGGTCACCGACCTGCGTGAGCAGCGGGTCTGATCACGACTTGGCCCAGCGCAGGATCTCGCCCAGCACCAACTCCGAGGCCTCCAGGTGCGGGAAGTGACCGACCTGATCCAGCAGCCGCCACTCGTACGGCCCGCTGACGTAACGGCCTGAACCTTGGGCGGTACGCGGTAGCGAGGCCACGTCCAGCGCGCCGTGTAGTTGCAGGGTCGGTGCGACCAGCGGTCGTTGCATCAACTTGACGAACCGGTAGCCGTGCAGCCGCAGCACCGACCGGAACGCCCAGCGGTAGCCCTCAAGCGCGCAGAATGCCGCCTGCGGGATCCGCATGGCCTCCCGGTAGTGCCGCGCGTACTCGGCGAAGTCCGGGCCGGCGACCCAGCGTGGGCCGCCCCAGCGGCGCAGGATCTCCTCCACCGCCCGCCCTTCGTCCCGGGTGAGGACGTGTTCGTAGCGAGGCAGTTGGAACTTCAGCGTGGGCGTGGACGCGGCGAACTGCCCCCGCGGATCGGCGAAGATGGCCGCCCGGAGCCGCAACGGGTGCGGTGCACCGAGCACCACCAGCCGGCGTACCAGCGCAGGATGGAACGACGCCACGGTCCAGGCCACCATGCCGCCGGCCCCGGTGCCGACCACGGTCGCCGAGCGTTCACCCAGCGCCCTGATCATCCCGGCGACGTCGGCGGCGAGGGTGTAGCCGTCGTACCCCCGGGGTGGTTTGTCGCTGGCGCCGTAGCCGCGCAGGTCGACGGCGACCGCGCGGAAGCCGGCGTCGGCGATCATGGGGAGCATCTGGTGCCAGGCCCACCAGTGCTCGGGGAAGCCGTGCAGGAAGAGCACCATCGGCCCGGTGCCCGCCTCGACGACGTGGAACCGGCTGCCGTTCGCGCCGACGAACCGGTGCGTCCACGGCCCTTCGGTGAGGACGCAGGACTCGTCGATGGCGCCGCCACGCTGCTCGGTCATGACGACAGCCTATGACCCCGGCGCCGGTCGGCCGGCCGCACGGCGGGGTGGTGTGGTGGGACGGGGTACAGGCGATGCCCCGGGCAGGTCAGCCTGCCCGGGGCATCTTTGCTGGCGCGTCAGCGACTCAGGAGAAACGGACCTTGGTGTTGAGGCCCTTCTGCTCCAGAACCTTGATCTTCGTGCCGGTGGCCGGGAGCTTCACGCCGTGGTTCGGCAGCTCAGGGAACCAGTACTGCTTGGTGTCGTCGAACAGCGGCTGCGCCGCCTGACCGCGGATGTAATGCGGCTGGCTGTTGAGGTGCAGCGTGAACGAGTCGGCCTTCTTCAGGCTGAACGGCGCGTCGTAGACCTGGATCCGGGCCCGCCACGGCTGGCCGGTCAGGTTGTAGATCGGCCGTGGCCGGGAGTCGATGATCAGGTTCCGGCCCTCGCCCGGGTGCGCGAACGTGTCGTTGTCCGCCCACCGGGTGTTCCAGTACGAGATCAGCAGACCCTCCTGGTACGCGTAGTGGTCCACGTAGTCCGGCTTGGTGTTGGCGTACCCGAAGAAGTACGGACCGGTCTTGAGGTACTTGTCGTACGAGATGTACTGCCGCGTGCCCGCGATGTAGTAGTTCGCGAACTTGCGGGTGTAGCTCTCCTCGACCACCTCGAAGCCACCGGCCAGCGTCCAACCGGCCCCGCCGTCCTCGGCCCCGTCGGTGAAGACGGTCGCACCGTCGGCGGTCAGCGTGACCGCGTCGCCGAAGAAACCACCCTCGGAGACCGCGCCGTCGGTCTGGTACCGCAGCCGGAAGCCGACCTGGTTGCCGGCGACCGCGTCCAGCGGGATCGTGACGTCCACCCACTCGTCGTCGGAGCTGCCGTCCAGCGCGAAGCGGCCGGGGGAGATCTCCTTGAGCGGCTGGCCGTCGGCCGTGCCGGGCTGCGGCGTCCACGTCTGTCCGCCGTCGACCGAGGTCTCGAAGAACAGGTAGTCGTACTCCGCCTCGATGCTGTAGCGGCCCTTCATGGACAGCGTCGCCGACGACTTCCCGGTCAGGTCGAACGTCCGGGTCATGGTGCTGTTCAGGTCGTCCGCGTTGCCCGAGAAGAACTGCTTGCTGCCCTCGAACGGCGCACCGTTGTCGAAGGTGTACTCCCGCTCGGGCAGCACAACCACGGCGGCCTGGGCCTCCTTGGTGTTGTACTCCTGCGGACCGAGCACCAGGGTGCGCTTCTGGCCGGCGACGATCACCTCGTAGTCGAGCCAGCCGAGCTGGAGCTTGTTCCAGGCACCCAGGTCACCGCCGCGCTCACCGATGCCACCGTCGTTCTTGGCACCCAGGCGGCTCTGGGCCATCAGCGTCCAGTGCTCGTTGTTGTTGTCGCCACCGCTGAGGACGTTGTAGTCGTCCGGCAGACCCAGGTCGTGGGCGTACTCGTGGTAGAAGACGCTGCGACCGCCGTTCTCCGGCTGGATGGTGTAGTCACCGATCCAGATGCCGGTGTCACCGATCTGGGTGCCGCCGGCCGGGAAGTTCGGCGGACCGGTGCGCCCCTGGTCAGAGGCGTACGCGTACCAGCGGTGGCTCCAGATCGCGTCCTCGCCGTAGATCGGGTCACCGTCGGCCATGTCGCCGCCGGCGTGCACGATCTGGAAGTGGTCGATGTAGCCGTCGGGCTCGTTGAAGTCGCCGTCACCGTCGTGGTCGTAGCGGTCCCACTGGTCCATCGCCCGAACGTCGGCGGCGATCTGCGCGTCGGTGCGGCCGGCGGCCTTCTGATCGACCACCCACTGGTTGGCGGCGTCGCGCACCAAAGCCCAGACGTTGGAGCAGACGATCGAGTCACACGGGTAGCCGTTGGAGCGGCCGTACCGGGCCTGGTTGTAATTGACCTTGACCCAGTTGCTGACCACGCCGTCGACGCTGTAGCGACCCGAGGACTGCGCCTCGTAGTACTGCTTCACGGACTCGTCGCCCGGCGCGGTGCCGAAGTAGAGCTTCCTGAAGTGATCGGCGTCGTAGTCCGGCTGCCACACGGTGGAGTTGTCGACCCGCCGGTCCGGCTGCGGGATCTCGTTGTGCAGCGGCCCGTCGAACCGGATGGGGCCCGGAACGGCGGGGTCGGTGTCCTGGTCGGGGTAGTTCGGGTGCCGCTCGTTGCCGAACTCGGCCAGGATGACGAAGATCTGGTCGGTCTTCTCCCGGGAGAGCTCGACGTACTGCTTCTCGGTCGGGCCCTTGCCGCCCTTGGGGGTCTTGGCGTTACGGCCCGCCTTGCCACCACGGACGGCCCGGTCGCCGACCTTGGCCACCGTGCTGCCGTTGATCCGCTCCGTTTTGACACGGCCCGAGAGCACCTCGCTCAGGCCTTCCTGACGCAGTGCGCGGCGCTTCTCTTCCAGCGGGTTCGGCAGGTCATGTTCGGCGTGGGCGGGCTCGGCGATCGACGGCGCGGCCGTCGGCGGCTCCGCGATCGGCGCGGCGGCGGCCGATGCTCCGACCGTCAGCCCTGTCGCCGTCATCGAAAGCCCGAGCAGACCCACTGCGACTTTCCGCACGTGGTACCTCCGGATTGAGGGAACCGGCCCATAGGGGGTTGCAAGCCGGTGAGGTCGGCCCCTACAGATGGGGCCACTGGTGAACTTAGGCACTAGTGGGGCCACAGGGAAGGGGTAACCGTCGATTTTATGGCAGTGAATTGCCGACAGGTCTTTTCACTGTCACAACCCGTGCCGGCGGCCACCCGCATCCCCGCAGGTCCGGAGAAACGACGACGGGTGGCGGTCCGCACCGGACCGCCACCCGTCGAGAGGTACGCCTGTCTGTCAGTCCTCGTCGGACTTGCCGCCGCCCATGCCGGAGGCGATCAACTCCATCACCGAGGAGTCCTGCAACGTCGTCACGTCACCCAGCGACCGGTTCTCCGCGACGTCCCGCAGCAGCCGCCGCATGATCTTGCCCGATCGGGTCTTCGGTAGCTCGGGCACGAGCATGATCTGCCGGGGCTTGGCGATCGGGCCCAGGGTCTTCGCCACGTGGTTACGCAGGTCGGCGATGAGCTGCTCACCCGCCTCGCCGGAGACGTCGGCGGTGCCGCGCGGAATGGCGAAGGCGACGATCGCCTGGCCGGTGGTCGGATCGGTGGCACCCACCACCGCCGCCTCGGCCACCGAGGGGTGCGAGACCAGCGCCGACTCCACCTCCGTGGTGGAGATGTTGTGGCCCGACACCAGCATCACGTCGTCGACCCGGCCGAGCAGCCAGATGTGCCCGTCGTCGTCCTTCTTCGCCCCGTCACCGGCAAAGTAGATCCACTCGTCGCCGCCGGTGCCGCTCGCGCCCGCACCGAACCGGGACCAGTACGTCTCGATGAACCGGTTGTCGTCACCCCAGATGGTGCGCAGCATCGACGGCCACGGCTCACGCAGCACCAGGTAACCGCCACCACCGTTGGGCACCGACTGGCCCTGGTCGTCGACCACGTCCGCGCTGATGCCGGGCAGCGGGGTCATCGCCGAACCCGGCTTGGCGGCGGTCACCCCCGGCAGTGGCGAGATCATGATGCTGCCGGTCTCGGTCTGCCACCAGGTGTCCACGATGGGCAGCTCGCCCCGCCCGACGTGCTGCCTGTACCACATCCACGCCTCGGGGTTGATCGGCTCACCGACGCTGCCGAGCAGCCGGAGCGTGGAGAGGCTGTACTCGGCGGGGATGTCGTCACCCCACTTCATCATCGTGCGGATCAGCGTCGGCGCGGTGTAGAGGATGGTCACCCCGTACCGGTCGACGATCTCCCAGAACCGACCCTTGTGCGGGGTGTCCGGGGTGCCCTCGTACATCACCTGGGTCGCGCCGTTGGAGAGCGGGCCGTACACGATGTAGGAGTGGCCGGTCACCCAACCGATGTCCGCGGTGCACCAGTAGACGTCGGTCTCCGGCTTCAGGTCGAAAACCGCATGCGAGGTGTACGACGTCTGGGTCAGGTAGCCGCCGGTGGTGTGCAGGATGCCCTTCGGGCGGGCCGTGGTGCCGCTGGTGTAGAGGATGAACAGCGGATGCTCGGCGTCGAACGCCTCGGCGGTGTGCTCGGTCGACGCCTGCTCGACCGTCTCGTGCCACCAGTGGTCCCGCTGCGACCAACCGACCGACTCGCCGGTACGCCGGACGACCAGCACGTGTTCCACCGACGGGCAGTTCGCCACCGCCTCGTCGACGGTCGGCTTGAGCGCGGACGGCTTGCCCCGCCGGTAGCCGCCGTCGGCGGTGATCACGACCTTGGCGGAGGCGTCCTGGATCCGGTTGGTCAGCGACTCGGCGGAGAATCCGCCGAACACCACGCTGTGCGTGGCGCCGATCCGGGCGCAGGCGAGCATCGCGACCGCCGCCTCCGGGATCATCGGCAGATAGATAGCCACCCGGTCACCGGCGACCACCCCGAGGTCGGTCAGCGCGTTGGCCGCCTGGCAGGTCATCCGGTGCAGATCGGCGTAGGTGATGGTGCGGGTGTCGCCCGGCTCGCCCTCCCAGTGGATGGCCACCTTGTCGCCCCGGCCAGCCTCGACATGCCGGTCGAGGCAGTTGTAAGCCACGTTCAGCTGCCCGCCGACGAACCACTTGGCGAACGGCGGATTCGACCAGTCCACCACCTGATCCCACTGCCTCGCCCAGCTCAGCCGCCCGGCCTGGCGCTCCCAGAAGGCCAGCCGGTCGGCCTCGGCCTCGGCGTACGCGTCGGCGGTGACGTTGGCGTCAGCGGCGAGTTCAGCCGGCGGCGGGAACTGGCGCGTCTCGTTCAGCAGATTGGCCAACGCCTCACTCATGCCAGCACTCCGCTTCGCTCCGCGCCGTCATGAGGCACAAGCGCGCCGTATCGATGATTCGCTCGCTGCCGCCCGCTCATGCCAGCACTCCGCTTCGCTCCGCGCCGTCATGAGGCACAAGCGCGCCGTATCGATGATTCGCTCGCTGCCGCCCGCTCATGCCAGCACTCC
>NZ_JBFBAY010000002.1:0-4555 GCF_040682415.1 Micromonospora sp. NPDC051196 | reverse complement strand
CCGCTTCGCTCCGCGCCGTCATGAGGCACAAGCGCGCCGTATCGATGATTCGCTCGCTGACGCTCGCTCATGCGGTGACTCCTCGTCATCAGGGTGACCTGCCTCTCTTCCGGGCAGGTTAGCCGGGGCGAAAGACCATGGCGACGGAACCCACCGGCCTTCGTCGCCCAACGGCCCCTCCCGCGCGCCGAGGTGTAGAGGGGTCCCGATGAACGCCCCGCCAGTTCTCGGCGCTGGGGTCGGAGAGAGCCGACGCGGCATCTGCCGGCCCCAGAGCGCACGGTGAACGGGGTGGTCCCCGTCGCGTTGCCGGTGACTCCGGCGCGGGCCGACCAGCGGGCTCGATAGCGTGACAGGGTGACGACCGACCCGCTCGCGCCACTGCTCGCGCTCGCCGACATCGCCGACGCCGTCGAGCAGGCCCGGATCCGCTTCGACACCGCGCTCGGCCACCGGGCGCTGCGCCGGCACGGTGGTCAGGTCGTCGCCGAGGTGAGCCTGCGATCCGCGGTCGCCAGCGCCGCCCTGGAAGGCCGGGTCCACGAACGGGAAGCGGTCCGGGCCGGCACGGTGACCGAACCAGTGCTCCAGGGAGCGTTGCGGGTCGCCGGGGCACTGCCCGGGCTCAGTGACCGCTGGCCCAAGGCACCCCGGCAGGCGCTGGCAAAACTGCACGTGCTCGCCAGCCGGGACGTGGTCGGCACGGCCGAGCTGGGCCGCCCGGTCGAGGACCCGGTGGTCGCCGCCCGGCTGGACGCGCTGGTCGGGCTCGTCGCCGGTGGCACGAAGGTCCCACCACTGGTGCTGGCGGCCGTCGTACACGGGGAACTGCTCAACCTGCGCCCGTTCGCCGGCCCTTCCGGCGTGGTGGCCCGGGCTGCCGCCCGCCTGGTACTGCTCTCCAGCGGATTCGACCCCCGTGGCCTGCTCGCGATCGACGTCGGCCACCGCGAGCGCGAACCGGAGTACGTGGGCGCGGCCGGCGCCTTCGCCACCGGCACCCCGGACGGCCTCCGGTCCTGGCTGCGCCACTACATGTCGGCGGTCCAGGTGGGTGCCGACCAGCTGACCGAGATCGGCGACGAGGTCCTCGCCGCGAGCTGAACCCGGTATCGCGGACGGCTCAGGCCGCACTGGTAACTCGGACGGGTGGCGGCTCAGGCCGGGGTGGTCGAGGCGCGGGTGCGCCGGTGGCGGCCGTACCAGGCGATGCCGATGGCCACCCCGACGCCCACGCCGAGCGCGGCAGCGGCGACCGGCACGGCCGGCCGCTCACGCAGCCGGCGGCCCAGCGGAATCGGGTGCCGGAACTCCAGCACCGGCCAGGCGTTCTCCACGGCCAGTTTGCGCAACTGCCGATCCGGGTTGACCACGGTCGGATGGCCCACGCACTCCAACAACGGTCGATCACTGTACGAGTCGGAGTAGGCGTACGAGTCGGCGAGGTCGTAGCCGCGCTCGGTGGCCAGTTCGCTGACCGCCTCCACCTTGCTGGGCCCGGCCGCATAGAACTCGACCTCGCCGCTGTAGCGCCCGTCCACCACCGCCATCCGGGTGGCGATCACGTCGGTGACGCCGAGCAGCACCCCGATCGGACGCACCATCTCCTCGCCGGAGGCGGAAACCAGCACCACATCGCGACCGGCGGCCTGGTGCTCCTCGATCAGGGCGGCGGCCTCGGCGTACACGTAAGGGTTGATCAGCTCGTGCAATGTCTCGGCGACGATCTGACGGACCTGTTCCACCTGCCAGCCCTTACAGAGGGTGGCAAGGTAGTCCCGGGTCCGGGCCATGGTCTGCTCGTCGGTGCCACCCAGCCGGAACATCAGCTGCGCGTACGCCGACTTGACCACGTCACGCCGAGTGATCAGGCCATCCCGGTAGAACGGCCGACCGAACGCCAAGGCGCTCGACTTGGCGATGACGGTCTTGTCGAGATCGAAGAAAGCGGCACTTCGGCCCACGGCGCGCAAGTCTAGCCCGATGGTCTATGGTCGGCGGGTGCCCGGGGGTCGAACGCCCTCGGACCTGCGGGGCAGCCCCCACCATGCTTGCGAACAGTGACCGCGGTCACACTCTGCGAACAGGATTTCGCAGGGAGTGGAGGCTACACCACTCGACGTACACAGGTTCACTCAGGCAGACTTGTCCACAAGGCGAGTATTCATATCTCGTACAACCGGCAGACTCTCGGCGGTTGCACCCCCCGTGACCGCTGAGCAGGTTCGGCTCGACCCCCCCGGAGCCGAACCTCCGACGACCCCCGTCTCCCCCCGACGGGGGTCGTCCCTTTCCCAGGTAAGCGCTGCACCGCAGGTCATAGCTCGTCTCCGATCCCGTCGGCGGCCCTATCCGACGGCGTGTCGCCTACCAGAGGCAGCAAAGAGGCAGCAGAGGCATTGAACGCGGCCAGGACGCGGGCGGCGTAGTCGTCGGGCGTGTGGGTGTATCGGTTGAGCGTGGTGGAAGCCTGCTCGTGGCCCATGACCCGCTGCACGAGGTTGATCGGAACACCGTCGGTGACCAGCCAGGTGGCGTAGGCGTGCCGCAGGTCATGGAAGCGCATCCCGCCCACGGCCTTCGCTGCGACGTAGGCGACCGCTTCCCGCTCGGTGGTGAACTCCGCCGACCACTCGACGCCTTCCCGGTCGGGCCAGAGTGCGCGGTACCGGTGCGGGCCGACGTCGACGACCTGGCCGAGCAGCCCGGCGCGGACTAGCGAGGGCAGCCAGACCCGGCGGCGGAAGTTCGACCGGCGCAGTGGTCGGCCGACCCGGTCACGGAAGACGAGCGTGCGCGGGTCCGGGTTGTCGGCGGCGGCGTGCAGCTGGCGCAGCGCGTCGACGAGGAAGCTGGGCAGCGGCACGGTCCGCACTCCGGCGCGACTCTTCGGGTACGGGCGCAGCACGATTCCGCCGTGAGTGGGACTGTACAAATAACGGCTGATCGACCGATCAAGGGAGAGAGGCCAGATGACGACCGAGATCACCTCGGGGCAGGAGCCGGCCGCCAGGCCGGCGGATGCGGTCACGGACGAGCAGTTGATCGCGATGCTGGTCGATCGGGCTCGCGGAGACGGGCTGAAGCTGACCGGTGAGGGTGGGCTGCTGCAGCAGCTCACGAAGCGGGTCCTCGAATCGGCGTTGGACGGTGAGATCACCGACCACGTCGGCTACGACAAGCACGATCCGGCCGGTCGGGGCAGTGGGAACACCCGGAACGGCAGCCGGACCAAGACGGTGCTGACCGACGTCGGGCGGGTCGAGGTGCGGGTTCCTCGCGACGCGGCGGGGACGTTCGAGCCGCAGATCGTGCGTAAACGGCAGCGGCGCCTGACCGGCGTCGACGACATGGTCCTGTCGTTGTCGGCCAAAGGGTTGACGCACGGCGAGATCGCCGCCCACTTGGCCGAGGTGTACGGCGCGGAGGTGTCCAAGCAGACCATCTCCACGATCACCGACAAGGTCATCGACGGCATGGCCGAGTGGCAGAACCGGCCCCTCGACCCTGTCTACCCGGTCGTGTTCATCGACGCCATCAACGTCAAGATCAGAGATGGTCAGGTCGCGAACCGGCCGATCTACCTCGCGATGGCGGTCACCGTCGACGGCCACCGCGACATCCTCGGCATCTGGGCCGGCGACGGCGGCGAAGGCGCCAAGCACTGGCTGCACGTGCTCACCGAACTGAAGAACCGCGGCGTCGCCGACGTGTTGATGCTGGTCTGCGACGGGCTCAAGGGCTTGCCCGAGGCGGTCGAGACGGTGTGGCCACGCACCATCGTCCAAACGTGCGTGGTGCACCTGCTGCGCAACTCGTTCCGATACGCCGCCCGCCAGGACTGGGACAAGATCGCCAAAGCACTCAAGCCCGTCTACACCGCACCCACGGAGGACGCCGCCACCGAGCGGTTCATAGAGTTCACCGACGCCTGGGGCAAGAAGTATCCAGCGATCGTGAAGCTGTGGTCCGACGCCTGGGCCGAGTTCGTGCCATTCCTCGCCTTCGACATCGAAATCCGCAAGGTCATCTGCTCCACCAACGCGATCGAGTCGGTCAACGCCCGCATCCGCAAAGCCGTCCGAGCCCGTGGTCACTTCCCGAACGAGCAGGCCGCCTTGAAGTGTGTCTACATGGCGTTGATGAGCCTCGACCCCACCGGCGCCGGACGCCGCCGCTGGACCATGCGCTGGAAAGCACCCCTGAACGCCTTCCAGATCGCCTTCGAAGGCCGGCTCACCCCGGCCAACCACTGACCACCTCAACAACCAAGATCAGCCGTTAACTTGACACTCCCGTTGTCACCACTCTGCGGTTGCGTCAGGTCCAACTGTCACGCCCTCATTCTAAAAGCACCGTTTTAGAACGAGGGAGAGTCGCGCCCGGCCAGCAGGCCCGCAGCCTGCGCTGCGGTTGCCGTAGTCGGGTTGACCGGCCGACTGCCGGCAATGTGGTTCAAAGAGCCGTTTCCAACCTGATGGTGCAGGTCAGTGGCGTGGAGGAGGCCGGTAGCCGGGTGAGGTGAGGCTCCCGGTAAGACAAGCAATCGACCAAG
>NZ_JBFBAY010000001.1:1202113-1242683 GCF_040682415.1 Micromonospora sp. NPDC051196 | reverse complement strand
AAGATCGTGGCGGCCGCGCTCGTCTTGCTCCACACCGAACACGCCCGCACCACCTGATCACTACAGGTAATCAAACCGTTGCGCGGAATGGCTCAGTGGGCAACTCGGGAGCCTCCGCCGTCTCAACGGTCCGGGACAGCGCTGCGATGCTCATCAGGCCACTGAGCCGCTCCTGTTCGGCGAAGTCGACGAACCTGCTCACTTGCTCCTGGAAGGTGTGGCGGAACGTCCCGCACCGATTTTCGTGAAGGAGCTTATCGAAGGCGTGATGGGCGCACCCGCCCATACAAACCGGAAGAGCGATGCACCCCCGGCACTCCTCGTTCTGGAAGGGGTCATAGGAAAGCCACTTGGCCAGTCGACCGTTGGGGCTTGCATGGTCACGAATGTCACCGATGACTTCATTCTGGTCGCCGACCGAATCCCAGCACTTGTACAACTCGCCACGGCTGCCCACCACGAGTTCGTTGACGCGCACTGCGGTGCAGGGCGCGCCCGTCGGCGAGGGCAGGCGCGGTTTGGCAAGACCGTACTGCGCCGCCAGGTCCAGGAAGCGCCGCTCCTCGTGTGCGAACTCGGCCTTGGAGAAACACCCGCCGCGGTAACTGGCGGAGGGGGCGCGAACGTTTTGCTGGACGCCCACGATCTGTCCGGGGTAGACGGTCAGCTTACCCCCGAAGCCCTCTTTCGCGAGGAGCTGGAAGAGTTCCTCCACGCGCGATGCGTTACCTCCGTCGATGTTGACTCTCACTGTGACGTTGAGCTGGTCGACTGCCATGCGCAGGTTGGTCAGGATGGTGTGAAAACTGCCCCTTCCGTTGCTGAGGGGTCGCATCTGATTGTGTACGGCCGGCGGGCCGTCGATGCCGACCTGCACGCTGGTTACACGCCGAGTTGCGAGCTCCCGGCAGGTCGCCTCGTCCAACAGGTACCCGTTGGTGACGATGCTGGCGTCATAGTGCACTCCTGCTTCATCACAGCGACGGATGAAGGCGTCCGAGAGTCGGAGGAGTGATTTCTTTCCCACCAGAGGCTCTCCACCGAACCAGGTGACATGGAACGAATCGATGTGCGGGAGTTGAGCGTCGAGGACCTTCAGGATGTGCGCCTCCACATCTCCGTCGAGCAGTGAGGGATGCTTTTCCTCGAAGCAGTAAGGGCACGAGAAGTTGCAGCCGAGGCTGGTCACCACGGTAAGCGCGAAATTTCTGGTGGTGTTTCGGCTGGCGTGGTAGCGCTTCGCCAAGCTCTGCAATTCGTCCGCATCATCGCGTACGATCATGAGGCCTGCGATCAGGTTGGCCAGGAGGCTCGGCGGGCAGGGGGCTCCCGTGTCGCCGGCCATGAATGCGTGATACGCCTTGTGATGCTCGGCGGGAATGCGCAGCATAGCCCCACTGCGCGAGTTGAAAACATAGGCGGCATCGGGGCGCCGGACCCAGACATTGTAACGGGACTCTCTCATGGCCTACTCACTTGAGGACTGGCTGGAGAACGGAATGAGGTGTCACTTCGGCGCATGGAATGTCCCACATTCGACAAGGTCGGGGCAGCTGCCGGAGGTGTAGGAACTGCAATGGGTGAGGCTCCCACACGCTTCGCGCTCCATGGCCTCTGCTGCGGCCTCGTCCTCCTGGACGCGAACCATCAGTCGGTGAAGTAGTTCGAGCGTCTCGGGAGTGGGACGGCTTTCCTTGGTGAAAGCGGCGAGTTCGATACTGGTTCCACTCGGCCCGCCCGGCCTCAGCACCCAGGCACTGTCGGCCCGCTCTCTTTCCGTGGCCTGTTTGACTGACCCTGAATTCTCTTCCATGCCTTTCCTCTTTCCGCAGCCCATCGGGGCGAACACATATTTGATCCTTACTCGACCCAGCACCTCAGGCGAGGCTGTATGAGCCGCACCGCTTGAGCTTCGGGCAATCTGGCGACGACCTCAGCACAGACCCTTCGGCGGCCTCGAATTCCTGGACGCGAATCATCAACCGGTGAAGTAGTTCCAACATTTCGGGAGTGGGTCGGTTTGCCTTGGTGAGAGCGGCGATTTCTATACTGCTTTCGTTCGGAATGCCCGGCCGCAGTACCCAGCCACTATCGACCCGCTCTCTCTTCGGGGCCTGTTTTGCTGAATAGTCTTCCATGCCTTTCCTTCCTTCGTCGCGCAGGTCGCAGCGAAACACCCATATTCGATTCCTACAGAAGCGACGTGACTACGACGTTGCCGTCCGCGATGCTGCGGTTGCGACGACCCGTCCGTCGATGGAAATCATCCGCCGGTCGCGGACCTTTGAGGGCCGTTCCACCTTCGGCGAGGGACTCCAGGAGGTCGGCCGCCAGAAGATGTCCCTGGACCTTTGACAGGCAGGACTGGACCTGCCTGGCCGAGGCCCGGAATCGCGGATTTACGTCGATCTCTCGCAGTGACGCGCGAAATGTTTCCGGAGTGACGCTCTTGGGGTCAAGTGTCAACGCCGCGCCGACGCGTTCGCACATGGCGGCCACTTCCAACTGTTCGCCCCCGCCAGGAAGCAGGAGGAGCGGCAAGCCAAAAGACAGGGATCCCAAGACAGCGGTGGTGTTGGCCGTACTCACCACGGCTGTAGCATGCGGAAGAACCTGACCTTGAGGGACATGGTCCCGGACGAAAAAATTGAAGGGTGGCGGCTCTGCCGGCTTCCCATCCATTCTTCCGGTCGAAGCTACGAGTCGAATATTCGATCCGCTGAGACCTTCGGTCACCGCAGGCCACAGGTTTCCCAGGTGGAATAGACGACCGTGCTGCATATAGACGACCGGGCCTAATCTGCCCGTGCTGTCCAACCACTTGGCAAGATCCTCGTCAGGGACCGCGGGCTCCCAGACGCAGGACCCGACACAGTGAACTGCCGACGGCAGGTCTCCCACCCCAGGCTCCAGGTCCGGGACAGACTGGAGCAGGAACAGGTCGCCCAACAAGAAGTCGGCCGCCTGCTCTTGAGAAAGGGGCGGGAGGTGCAGGAGGCTTCTGGCTGCCTGGAGGCTTTCGGACATCGACTCCAGCCGCCAGGTGGCGCGCTCTTGGGCCTCAACGGGATGTTCATCAGGTTGATTGGTGTCTCTTCGGGGCTTAGGGAGCAGGTGCGTGGCGAATCCGAGGATCGCCACCGGCAGATCAAGGATCTCTCCCATGAGCATCGGGCCATAGGCGAGTTGGCCACCAATAATGACATCGGGACGGAATTCCGACGCCGCGTGGAGGACATGAGCGGCTTGGAGGGCGACGCTCGTTGGTTTCCACCACGTCTCGAGCTGGAACGAATCGCCGTCGCAAGGGCCCCGGGAAACGCGACGGATCCCCTGCTCGCGGAGGATATCCCTGAACGGGGTCCCGGTCGCGAATGCAACGCTATGGCCGCGGCGGGCCAGTTCGAGAGAAATTCCGATCATGGGGAAGACATGACCAGGCGAGGCCAGAGGGCAGAACAAGAAGCGGGAAGCCATGGCACACCCCCAACGCGACCGATGATCGCCTCAGGCTTGGAGGCATTCACCCACAGCTCACCGACAGATCCACGTCACTCTGCTTGGCCACTCCGACCTAATGCCTCGATCGTCCTGAAGCCTCGGTCACTGTAGCCATGTGCGCAGGTCAGGCGCGCGACGTTCGCCGGTTGCGTCCACCGAAGTGGTGTACGACTTGCCCGTGATGGGCCTAGTGCGAACCCTGTTGACCACGACGCAGTGCTCACCATCGACGACATGGTCGGCAGCGTCTTCTCCGCCATGTCGGCAGACCGGCTACCCTCCGCACGGGGCCGAACCAGGTTCACCGACGAGGTCCGCGACGCCCTCGGAGGGCGCGACAAGGTCACCGAGCGCATTCGCGTCTGGCTGCAGTTCGGCACGCCCGGGTGAGAGGGACGCGAGCTGAGCCCGCGACGCCCGACGCTTCGCCCATCACCGCATTCGCTGCCTCTCTGCTGCTCGTGCGCCTGACGGTCGCCATTCGCTGAGTCACTCAGCAGGCTGACCGACGGGATGCGCCGCGAGGCACACACCGCATCGGACGGGGGGACACCCATGCCGCCGCCGGCTGGGATCACGCCGATGAGGCTTCTCGACCTTCGAGGCGGGGAACCGAGCGTGGACGACGACGGCGGAACCATCCTCCGGAGCCGCGATCGGGCCCGGCACCTGTCGGGGTGTAGGCAGGCGGGAGGCCGGGTACCTCGCGCCCTACCCCTACCCCCGCCCCAGGAGGAACCCATGACCGTCGTACTCGCCATTGTCTGCAGCGACGGGGTGGTGATCGGCGCGGACTCCCAGATCACCGAGAGCGACCGCGGTCTGAGCTTCCCCGCCCAGAAACTGCACCCGCTGGGCTCCTGCGCCGCCTGGGGCGGCAGCGGCGCGCGCGGAGTACTCAACGACCTGCGCCCCCTCCTCCAAGAATCCGCCACCGCCATCCTCGAAGCACCCGACATCGGCGACGAGCTGCAGGAACGCGTCCTACCCGTCTTCAAGAAGCACTACGAGAACTACATCCCGGACGTACCCGGCGAGGACAACGGCGGCGGCGGAGTATCGGCGTACCTGCTCGCGGCCGGCTACAGCCAGGGCGGCCCGTGGATCGTGGAAATCAACCCCAACGGGCTCATCGGCCGCTACGAAGACGTGGGCTTCCACGCCATCGGCTCCGGCGCACCCATGGCCCAACAGGCCGGCGCACTGCTCTCCCACTTCCGAATGACCACACGCACCGTCGACTACGGCATAGTCGGCGTGGCACGGGTACTGGAAGCCCTGGAACGCACCTCACCATCGGTCGGCAGACCCTTCAGCGTCACCTGCATCCGCGAAGAAGGCGCCCACCACCTCGACGAAAAAGAAATCACCAAGGCACTGAAGAACGCCCAACGCTGGCGCGACCTCGAACAGGAAGCACTCGACCGACTGTTCGACTGACGCCAGCGGGTGGATCGGCGACGACCGGCATGGTGGCGGCCTGTCGGGCTGTCCACCGTGCCATGAGGGCGAGTTCCCGGCACGAGCGGATCGCCGGCGTACCCGGTTTCGGAGTGCGCAACTCGGAGGGTAATAGGCTGTGCCACGATTCTTGCCCGGGCGGTCCGGCCGTGGCCGGACCGCCCGGCGGTCGGTCAGGCCCGGGTACGCTGCCGCAGCCGGGTCGAGACGATCGCGCCGACCACCATGAGGACCGCGACGACCAGGGACGGCATGGCGTCGGGTCGGAGCACCAGTTCCCAGGTCGCCCCGGAGTTGCTCAGTTGGTAGAGCGTACCCAGTAGCAGGGTCGGGGCGACGGCGATCAGCAGTCGCTGGTCGGCCGTCGCCACCCACAGGAAGACGGCTGCGCCGACGAGCACCTTGGCGGCGGTGATGATCTGCGTGGTCGTGTCGACGAAGCGGAAATCTCCCGCCGGGATCAGATGCAGGGCGAGTATGCCGGCGGTGACCAGAACGGCGTTGGCCCGGGGCGTCGGCGGCACGTCCGCCGGACGCCGCAGACCCACAATGATCAACGGTGCGGCGACAACCGGTGCCCACCACTGCGGGAGGCTGTTGAGGAACAGGTACTGGGAGATCGCGGTCGGCACCACCGCTGCAGCCACCGCCAGGACGGCAGCGGTGCGGGTGCGCCCCGCGACGAGCGCCACCAGCGCCGCGCCCATCATGACAAGGTAGATGCCATCGTCCCGCAGGACGTTCAGGGGGGCCGAGAATCCGCCGAGCTGGAACACGTCGACGATGTCGTCCAGGCCGATGAGCACACCCAGCGCCAGCACCGCCATGGCGCCCAGGTGGAGGCCCTGCCAGAGCAGCACGGCGGTGGGCCGGGCCGCGGTGCTGCCGCCGTGCACCCGCAGGGCGCCCCGGATCAGCGAGGCCGTCTGCCGGAAGCTGGGCCAGCGGCGGGTGCTTGGTTCGTCGCTGATCAACGTGTCGATCAGTTCGTCGGCGCGCTCGCGACGGTAACCGGCCGGATAGGCCCGTAGCAGCATGCGGTAGCGCTTCTCCAGAACACTCATGCTGGTCTGATCCTCGCGGTAGAAGGTTGGTGGATGCTTCCCTGCGGGAAGCTCCGGTGCTGCAGGCGGTCCTTGACCACCTGGGCGGCCCGGGCGAGCCGATCGGCTTCCTCGGCGAGTACGCCGTAGCCCTCGTCGGTGAGCCGGTAGTAGCGACGGGCACGCCCGTTGACGATCTCTTCACCGTCGGCGGTGATGAGTCCCTCGCCGAGCAGGCGATCGATCACTGAGTACAGCGAGCCGGCAGCGAGTGCCACCCGCCCATCGGACAGCTCGTTCACCCGCTTGATCACGGCATAACCGTGGAGCGGGCCGCCGAGCAGTGCCGCAAGCACGAAGTACGACGGTTCCCGTAGCGCGGGACGCGAAGTCGATCCCATGGCATCGAATATACAAGCTAGATGAGTATCTAGCCAACATGACTGTGCGCTGTGTCTGACTCACCTGATCGTCCTCAGCAGACGGCGCACGCCGCACGGGTGCGGGCGAGCTTCATGCATCCGGATTGCTCAGTTCTGCCACGGCCTGCCGCCTCGGGTTGCCTCTCTTGACCGCTGTATCGGGGCGCCCTTCGGATAGCGCTGGTGCACCAACTCGGGAATGATCAATCGCATGTCGGAGCACGATCTGGCCGGAACCTGGCGTCGCATCATCCAAGGGGATAGCAAGTCCTGGGTCGTGTTCGCCCACGGCACGTGCGTCGTCCTACCAGATCCCGGACCCAGCGTCGACCTCGCCGCTCAGGCCGTCGACATCCTGCGCGAGTACGGCCCCGTACACGCCGGCTCACCTGCTGGAGACTTCGGCACCATCACCCTCGATCCCGGTCCCGGATGGGTGGTCTACGGCCACCACAACGACGTGCTGACCTACGTGGGGCCCGACGAAATCTCAGACGGCAGCGACCTAGCCGTTGGTCTGTACGGACGCCGCAAGCGAGACCAGGACGGCCATGAGCTGGACGTCGTACACGTCGAAGACAAGCGGCCTCGGTAAGTCATGGCCGAGCTTCCGTCGTCAGACGTCGAAGCGGAACTTTGACCGTCTCCGTCCGTGACCTGCGGCGGCCTGGTCGACATGCTGACCACGTCACCCTTGGATCCACGCGGGCGATGGTTGGTTGCCGACGTTTCCACGCTGTCTTGTGCCTCGTGTGTACCCCGGGGTTCCGCGACCACGACGAGGCCCGTGCCCGCCTACTTCCGGCGCGCCTCGCGCCCGCTCTAGACTTCACTCGGTGAGATCACCCGTCTGAGACTGACGGCCCTAGGACGGACAGGGCAAGGTGCTGACCCGGTGGGCGAGTCCGGCCAGGACGGCTGCGGTGGCCTGTTCGGGGCTGGAACACGGCGTCTATGTCACGGGTAGCCCGTCGTGCGTCGTAGGCCAAGGCCATAGCTGCTCCGCCGAAGATGCAGAGATCAGCAACCACGCCGCGCCGGTGCAACCGTTCTCCGAGTCGGCGGAAGGCATCCTCGATCGCCGCGCGGTCGAGCAGTGGGTCATCAGCGCTCATGCGACATTGAGCTCCTGCGCTGACACGAACACCCCACGACGACGGAACGCCGCTGGGGCATTGACCACCGCGTCAACCCGAGCGGCGCGAGTGTTGAAGGGAAACCAGAATCGCCGCAGTGAACGCGTCTCGACCCATGACGGTGCACCACGTCCGTCCTTGGCCGCCAGGTGTTCTGTCAACGCCGCCAAGAACACGTCCCAATGTTCATCGCCAGTGGCGGATGGCTCCTGCTGCAGCAGGAGGGCGCGCCTCTCCGGCGGCTCCCAGCGATACTCCTCAAGAAACTCCGCCACCAGCCGCCAGCGTCGCGTCTCATCAACGTCGGCGAGCAGAGCCCCCAACCGCGCCACCGTCAGCGGTTCGTACCTCCGCACCACGAGTCGACTCCTCACACCCTGCGCCAGTACGCCTACCGGCAGTTTGACAGCCAGCCCACGCGTAGTCACACCCCTCAAAACGACAAGAGGCCCCGATCATCGATGTGACCGGAGCCTCTTTTGCGTGGGCGATACTGGGATCGAACCAGTGACCTCTTCGGTGTGAACTCTCGGCAGGCCGGTCGGATCGGGGCTTGATACGAGGTCATCCGGCCTGGTGACGCTCGTCCCAGTCGTGTTCGGCTGGCCCGGTTGCTGTACTTCGCTGCTGTACTGCTGGCATCAGATCAGACGCTGGATGCGGACGCTGGGGCGCTCATTTCTGAGGTGGCCTTGCTTGCTTGTGCTGGCGGACCTGCTCCTCCCAGACCTCCTGGTCGTAGTCCGGGTCCGGCGGGGTCCACTTGTGGGAGCCATCGCTGTAGTGGAACTTCTCGTCGCCCGGTCGAAGGATGCTCATCGGGTCCAGCCGAGGAATCGGTGGTGCAGGTGGCCGGCGGGAACGTGGGCCAGGTCCTGGGCGGCGTCGACGAGCTGGGCGGCAAGGTAGAGGGCCAACGATACGGGGGCTCGGTCGTACTCGGCTCGCAGCTCCCGCCGCCGGGTCTGGCATGGCCACTCTCCCGCGCAGCCGCCGCAGGACCAAGCTGGTTTGATCGGGTGATGGATGGTCATCGCGGGCCGTCCTGGCTGGGCCAGTGGCCGCGGTTGATCGGGATGCGATGGCGGCTTCGGCAAGGCAGGGTCGCGCCGCAGCGGCAGACGTGTCGCCAGTGCCGCCATGACCAGACGGGCCGATGACGGCGGGCGAGGGTGAGCGCTGCCGCCAGGACGTACTCATCGTACGAGACGCGCTTCATCGGCTCGCCGGAGCCGTACGGGCGACTCTTCGCTGCGTCAGGGGATCGCAAGGGAGCACTGCCGCCTCCTCGTGCCGCAGGTGTCCGGGGGCGTGGATGCCCGATCACGGGGGATGCGCCGGGCACCCACGCCGGTGAGGACGGCCCACAGCGCCAACCGGGGGGAACGACCTCCTCAGCAACCTCCCATAGGTACCGTTGGGTAGTCAAGGGCTGGTGTAGGTGGTCTACTCGTGTTGCCAACCGAGGGGAACACCGTGCCACCGCGTTACCGCTACGAGCAGATCGCCGACGACCTCGCCCAACGCATCGCATCCGGCGAGTTCCCGCCGGGCTCCAAGCTGCCGAGCCGGCGAGAGTTGATCGAGCACTACGGCGTTACGGAGCCCGTGATCGACCGCGCCATGCAGGTGCTACGGATCAAGAGGATGACTGAGACACTACCGGGCGTGGGAGTTTTCGTCGCCGAGGCGGCACTCTGAATGACCGAGCGCTCCTCCATCCGAGTCGGCAACATTGACGGCTTTCTAGCGCGCGCCGCCCTCCCAGGTGGCAAGGCAGAGATGATCACAAGCGCGATGGTGACTGCCGACGACTCTCGGTTCTACCTATGGCTAAACGCGCTGGAACCAATCCTGCTCGCGCCCGCAGGAATAGTCGGCGACAGCCTTACAAGGTTTCTAGCGCTAATCCACGCCGACAACCAGGCCGAGATCTTCACCGACTACCACCCTACGATGACAGGACGCGCGGTCGGCGATATCGCAGCAGGCGAGAAGGTTACAGTTGCTCGCGTGCGGGATATAACTCGCTACGAGATCCCTGAGGTGAGCGTACGACCAGGGGATAAAGCGGTATGCGTAATCAAGTCTGGCTGGCGATTCGGTCTGTTCTTCGACTTTACAGGCAAGATCAGAGACAGCGATCATCTTTGGTCACTCCTAGGCGAACTAAGCAACATCCTGCACCTCAGGAGAGACTTGCAAGCGTTACAGGACGCTGCCGATCTTGAGTCTAGGCCGTATGTAATGACCGAGGGCAAGACCGACGAGATGCACATCGCGGCCGCGAGGAGCCGCGTTGCCCCAGCGCTCGACTTGGGCTTCTACACTCCCGACGACCACATGCGCGGCAACGATCGCCTCCTGCAAGCCTGCGAATTCATGGCCCATGGCGGGCGACCGAATGACAACAAAATAATCGCCGTATTTGACAGCGACGCGGAGAAGGTCGTCCGGAAACTCCGGAGCATGAACTCCAGTTCAACCCGCTTTCAAAGCTGGGGCAACAATGTCTTTTCACTAATCCTTCCAACTCCCAAGCACCGCCCTGCGGACGCAGGAATCTGCATCGAAGATCTTTATATCGATACAGACCTAGCAAAATCAGACGATCAGGGCAGGCGCCTCTACTTTGAGGATGAGCTTGAACGTCGAGTAGCCGCTGACGGCAAGGGACCTATCTATATTACGCGTTCCACGAATCAGCCAACACCAAGGCACCGAAAGCTTGCCAGAGCGCGCGCCGAGAGAACAGTAAACGAAGCCGGCGAACAAGTTGCCATTTCTAAGGGACGGTTCGCGGAGTTGGTCAGAGATGGTCGCGGGCAATTTAGTGAAATGGACTTCTCCGGCTTTACTGAACTATTCGACATCATTGAAGAAATCATTGGCATCCATTAGGCGGCGGCGATCCGGTTACCCTAAATACTCGCCTAGGGATTCAGCGGCGGCTCAACTGCCCGGAGATGGCGAAGCCCGACCCCTCGGTTGTAAGTTCTGGGCGCTTCGTCCGGTGGGCTCCGTCGGTGTCCGCGACCTCGGGCGACCGTCCGCGTACGGCGGCCGGCGTCTCTCCTCGTCCCGGCCGGTTGCTGTCACCGTTGCTGTCGACAGCAACCCGTTGACACAGCAGGTTATGCAGGGAGCATGACGAAGCGCGAAGCAGCACGACAGCTTGCGGCCCGGACCGTCATCGAGGTCGGAACCGTGGGCGTTGGTCTGGCTGTCGCTGGTCCGGCGGGCGCGCTAGGGGCCGCTTTCATCAAGCCCGCGCTTGAGCTTGTCGCCGTTCGGGACCGGCGCGGACTCCGCAACGTTGAGCGCCTTGTAGAAGCCATTACAGAGTCCACCGGCCTGTCGGCGGAGGAGATCGAGGCTTGGGCCAAGAGCAAGGACGGCCGGCTCATGTTGACCACAGGTGCCATTCAAGCCGCGTACGGCACCCTGTACGACCACAAGGTCGCGGCACTCGCTGCTGTGCTGACCGAGAACCTCCAGGACGATGCACGTCTAGATCTGGGGATCCTCATCGTCACCGCTCTTGCTGATCTCGAAGCTGCTCACGTCCGGGTACTCGACGCCATCGTCGGTGGCTCACTCCCCCCTCGGCCGGACGGCGCAGACCAACTCCCCGGGGTCGCACTTCAGTCTCAACTTGAAGAGCAGTTCCCCAACCTGGCCGCAGGAATCGTGCCGCTGATGTCTGCCCTCGTGCGGCACGGCTTGGCGGAAGACCGACTCGCCCACGCCGACGACAATGCTGCGTGGGCTGTGACACCCTTCGGCCGCAGCTGCCTGCGGTACCTCCAGGACAGCACGGCGGTGAGTTGAAGCGGAACTTAGACCGGCTCGGCTGTGACCTGCGGCGACCTGGTCGGCACGCTCGTCGCGCGCCGTCGTGGGTTGCCGTCGCTGCTGGCTGGTTGCCGACGTTTGACAGTGTCTTGTGCCCCCTGTGTGCCCCAGGCGGGTCCGCCGCAGCTTGCCTTCCCCTGCGTTAGGACACTTGAATTCGGAAGGGTTCAGGTCCGGCAAGAGCACGCCACGTCTCACCAGCACCTACGTCCGCCAGCTTTCCAGTGGAACTTTTGATCATTCCGTACATATACCGGATCTTGCAACGGTGGCTGACCTGCTGTCTACAAGGCTTGGATCTCCGCGACCGCCGGGGCTCGGCACGGCTTGAACGGGCTGCCGCCCTCTCCGCCTCGCGGGCGTGGTGTCAGCTTCGCGACTGCTGTCTCGACGCGACCAGCTCACCATGCTTTGGTGACGACTCCTCAAGAGCCAGGACCCGAGCAGAACTCCGACGAGGAGACTCAAGAGATTGAGCAACAGACGGTAATCATTAACGCCGCCGATCTGCAAGAAATCCAAGACAAAAGAGATGAGTTAGAGCTGCTTGTTGCGGATCTCAACAAGCAGCTTAAGAAGCAGATCAAAAAGCAGGACCGACACGATCGCATGTACTTAAAAGTTTTCAAGTACCGCGTTCGTCCTCGTCCGCCTCTACCACCGAGTTTAGTTCTCGGCACACTCGCTACAGTAGCCGCCCTATTCTTTATAAGCCATGATGCTGCAGATAGAGGCGGGCCGCCACCCAGCATTGAACGGATTGAAGAATATTCAAGTAACCACTCCGGGTGGCTGGAATCTGTAGATGCCTGGCGCGGCGAGGTCCTACTTGGAATTGCGTTAACGCTCTTCCTGTTCGGCTTCTTTAAAGCAATTCGGTCATATAAGTTGGCCAAAGGGATCAAGCGCCCACCGTGGCTCGTCGCTTCCCTCCTTGGGGTAATCACGCTCGCCATCGCCGGGCTCTCGGCATGGGTGCTATTGCGAGAGGCGGACAAAGTCGCCCCTGACGAGAGACCAAAAACACGAATCGAGGCGATCAAGACTGCGGGAACCGTGGCACTAGGAACATCCGGACTGGGAGCATTCTTCTTGGGTGCCCGCAGATTCTGGACTGGGGAAAGCGAGAAGACCGATGAGAAATACTTTAAGGCGGTGGAATTGCTGGGTAGCGAATCAAGCCAAGTTCGAGTCAGCGGACTCGTCGCCCTGCAGATTCTCGCTCGGAAAAACCCAGAGCTTGAGACTGGGATTGCCCACATTCTTCATTACGTCAGCACATCTAGAACGCGGATGGCGAACGAATCGGAGCCAAGATTCGCGCGAGCGTTTGGCGAGGACGCAGTAGCAGAACAGTTACTGGATGACCTCGGCAGGCATTTCCGCCAAACAATTAGAGTACAACAGAAAGAAATTGAATGACATCGCCTTTCAGCATGTGTCGATGCTCGGTCCACCGGCCGATCTCGGAAACCGACCATTTCGCCTGACTTGGAGGCGTTCCTATTGAGCGCCATCTTGCTCTTCTCGGGTTAGCATGTGTCTATGGATCTGGCGCTCCGCTCGTCGCGGGCGGCTGAGTCCCTGACAAAGTGGCTCGCGCCCCTCAGCTTCACGGACTGGTCGGCACCACGGGTGACCGCAGCACTGACGAGAGGCGTCGTAGATTGGGGCGTGGCGCATGGTTGGCGTGTCCGACGGGAAGTTCCGAGCATCGCGGGCCTGCCCGGTTCCCATCCGGATCGGCCCGGCTACCTCGATGTCGTCTGTGAGCGCTTAGGAGCACCACCGATCGCCGTCGAGATCGACAGGACCGACAAGCAGTGGTCATCCCGCAAACTGCTCTGCGAGGCCGATGCGGGAGCTGTCGCAGTGTGGGTTCGCTGGGGTAGCCCTCGGACCTGGATCGTGCCGCATCCGGTCGCCCTGGTCGACATCCCCACTACCCGCCGCCGTGCCTCCGGCCGCCTCCTCTACTCCCGCGCCGAGGTAGACCCGGCCCTTGCTGCGGCAACACCAGCGCCACCCACGGCTACCCGCTGCCGCGCCACTACTCGCAAGGGCGCGCCCTGCCCCATCAACCCACGCCCGTCAGGCCTCTGCCACGTCCACGATCCAGCCGTCCAATGCGGTGCCCGCAAGAAGAATGGCCTGCGCTGCGGCAACGCTACCGGCGGCGGTCGCTGCGCCGCCCACCAGAACAGCCACATGTATGACGGCGCAGCCACTCTGCTTTAACCGGCGGCAGCAGCCCTCGGCGGTGTTGCCATCCCGTCTGCCGTCGACCCGCCCTCCTGGGGAGCGGGCCGCCGCCCGGCCCGCCACGTCAAGACGGCCTTGACGCACGGTCGGACGCTGGCGGGTCGGGCGGTGGTCTGCTCGGCTCGCCCGGGTCGTCGGCTGGCGGGATGGCCCGCGCAACCACCCACGGACCGCAACCCGCCGACGGGGTTGCAACCATCTCGGAGCCCAAGCGCCCCCGCCGGAGGCGCAGTAGCCGCAACCCCGCGACCGCCGCCGGTTCGCTGACGCGGCCGGCGTGCGCTCCCCTACGCCGCGCGGGCTCGTGGCCGCGCGGCCCGGCCGGCTGCCGGCCCACCACCACCCGGTCAACGCCCCTGTCGTTCTGCGGCGGCCCCTTGGGCTTCCCGCTTCCGCGCCAGCCGCCGGGCGTGTTGCGTGGCCGGAGTCGGAGCGCCAGCGGAGCGACGGACACGCGCCCAGGCGGCGGCGCGTGCGGCCCGTTCAGGGCCGCCTTGATAGACGTACAGAAAGTTCTCCCACATGGCCGGTAGCAGCTTTGTCCGACTCCGGGTGATGCGTTACAGGTTGGCTTCACTTGATGCGTGACACTCCGCCGAGTGCTGGTGGAGATGAGCGTGACCGAACAGCGGTATCGGGCCGTGTTGGAGGTTCAGGCCGGGCTTGCGGTGACGGAGGTGGCCGACCGGTTCGGCGTGTCTCGGCAGGCGGTGCACCGGTGGCTGCGCTGGTATGCCGAGGAGGGCTTGGACGGGTTGAGGGATCGCTCGCATCGGCCCCAGGGGCACCCTGCCCAGACCTCGGCCGAGGTTGAGTCGGCTATCTGCGAGCTGCGCCGTAACCATCCTCGGTGGGGGCAGCGGCGGCTGCACTACGAGTTGGGCCGCCGGGGCTGTCCCGGTCCGGTTCCGTCGTTGAGCACCATCTACCGGGTGCTGGTCCGTCACGGGCTGATCGATCCCGTGCCTCGCCGTCGTCGGCGGGAGGACTACCGGAGGTGGGAACGTGGCCGGTCGATGGAGCTGTGGCAGATGGACATCGTTGGCGGTGTCATGCTCGCCAACGGGCGGGAGGTCAAGGTCGTCACGGGCGTGGATGACCACTCCCGGTTCTGCGTCATCGCCGCTGTCGTTCCTCGGGCCACCGGCCGGGCGGTCTGCCTCGCGTTCGTCGAGGCTTTGCAACGGTTCGGGGTGCCCGAGGAGGTGCTCACCGACAACGGCAAGCAGTTCACCGCCCGGTTCAACGCCGGTGGCGGGGAGGTGATGTTCGATCGGATCTGCCGGGAGAACGGCATCACGCACCGGCTCACCAAACCCCGATCACCCACCACGACCGGCAAGGTCGAACGGTTCCACCAGACGCTGCAACGCGAACTGCTCGATGACGTTGAGGTCTGGGCTGACCTGGAGGAAGCTCAGGCGGCCATCGACGTCTTCCGTCATGAATACAACACCGGACGGCCGCACCAGTCCCTCGGCATGGCGTTCCCGGCAGACAGGTTCGCCACACGCCCCACCGAGGCGCTGCCGCTGCGGCTGCCGCCAACGCTGACCACGGCCCGGACCGGCACGGAGGAGCTGCCCCCGATTGCGCTGGCGAACCCACGCCGGTCACACGACCAGCAGCCGGCCGCCACGACGGCACCGCTGGTCATGGCTGCCAACGGCGTCGACCCGGTCAACCTCGCCGTCGAGATCATCCGCACCGTTCCCGCCTCCGGCAACCTCGCCGTCTGCGGGCAACAGTTCTGGCTCGGCCCCGCCAGGGCCGGAGCCGCCATCGGGCTTTGGGCCGACACCTCCGTCGTCCACCTCCTCCTCAACGGCGCCCGACTCAAGACCGTGCCCTCCCGGCTCACCCCCACCCACCTGCGTCAACTCCTCGCCGACGGCGGCCTCCCCGCCGGACCGCCCCCGGTCACCGCCGGCCAGCTCAAGCCGGGGGCTCCCGTCGAGGTCGACCGTCTCGTCAACGCCACCGGCCTGGTGAGCCTCGCCGGTCGGCAACACCCCATCGGATACCACCTCGCCGGCCGACGCGTCACCATCCGCCTCGACCACGGCGTTCTGCACCTCCTCGACGCCGACCGGGCCCTGCTGCGCAGCCTGCCCAACCCGCTCACCCCGCAAGAGCAGGCCCGCATTCGTGACGCCCGTCCCGCCGGCCCCCCGCCCGCACCCGCTCCTGAACCACAACGCGTCGAACGACGCGTCAGCAGCCGCGGCGTCCTCGTCATCGCCGGCCAGAAGATCCACGTCGGCATCGGCCAGGCCGGTCGAACCCTGACCGTCGAAGACGCCGACACCACCTTCCGCGTCCACGACGGCGACCAGCTCCTCACCGAAGTGCCTCGCACGACCACCAAGCCCATCGCCCGGTTCAAGGTCCGCAAGCCCGAACCTCCACGACAGCGTCAGATAGCCTGCACCGACCGCGACGACCACGGAGCCCGACCATGAAGCTGCCGCCCGGAGCCACCGGCTTCAACCCGCCGCCCGGCGCCCAAGTGGACCTCAAAGCCTTCACCGCCGTCTGTCGCCACGCCGCCCGCACCATCGACGCCACCGTCACCGGCGTCACTCCCGCCGGCGTCACCCCCAACTTCCACACGGTCGATATCGCCTGCGTCCAGCACCACATCGCGGTGCTGCGACACACCACCCTGCCGCTCATCGCCTTCGCCCGCCCCCACGCCAACGGCGATGTCATGGTGACGTTCGTCGACCACCCCGACCTCGCGGCCGCCCTCACCAACCTGACTGACGCCCAGGCCCTCACCGCCGAGCAGCTACAGACCTCCCTGTCACAGGTCGACCTGAGCGCCCTCAGCCCGCACGAACACGACCAGATCAACTACTGGAAACCGACCACAGTCGGCGAGCTGCTGTTCAACTTCTGGGACTGAACACCAGTAGCCTGGCAGCAGGAACAACCCAAGATCGTCTAGCCGGACGTGTCACGGATCAAGTGACAGCAATCCGTAACACATCAAGTTGGGCTTCCCCCTGAGATGTGGACACCCTGAGACTGGACGTTGGTCCAGAGGAGGGGGTGTCCCCGTTGGGGCGTCCATCGAAGTACACGGAAGAGTTTCGGCGTGACGCGATCGATCTGGTCCGCTCGTCAGGAAGGCCGATCAACCAGGTCGCCCGCGAACTCGGGATGAGTCACGAGACGCTGCGGAACTGGGTCCGGAAGCAGGAGCGGCAGACCGGGACGGCTCCGATGGCCTCGGGTGGGGACGGTCTGTCGGTGGCGGACAAGGACGCCGAGATCGCCCGACTGCGCCGTGAGGTGGCCGAGCTGCGGCAGGAGAAAGAAATCCTGCGTAAGGCAGCCGCCTATTTCGCGAAGGAGATGGATCGGTGACCAGCCGCTTCCGGTTCATCTCCACCCACCGCGCCACGTTCGGCGTCAAGCGGCTGTGCCGGGTCCTGACGGTGTCCCGTTCCGGGTTCTACCGGTGGATAGCCAGCGAGCCTGCCCGGCAGGCTCGCGCCGCCGGCGAGGATGCCCTCGCCGAGCAGATCAAGGCCATCCACGCCGACTCCGGCGGCACCTACGGGTCCCCACGGGTGACCGTCGAACTGCACGAGCAGGGTGTGCGGGTCAACCGCAAGCGGGTCGAGCGGATCATGCGGCAGCGCGACGTGGTGGGCCGGCATCTGCGCCGCCGCAAACGCACCACCATCCCCGACCCTGCCGTCCCGCCGGCGCCGGACCTGATCCACCGGGACTTCACCGCCACGGCACCGGATCAGCGGTGGTGCGGCGACATCACCTACCTACGCGTCGGCGGCGGCTGGCTCTACCTGGCCACCGTCATCGACATCGCCACCCGCAGGTTGATCGGCTGGTCGATCAACACCCACATGCGCACCAGCCTCGTCATCGACGCCCTCAACGCCGCGGTCGCCGCCCGTGGCGGCCGAGTCGACGGCGTGATCTTCCACTCCGACAGGGGCGCCCAATACGGCAGCAGCGACCTCGCCGACGCCTGCCATCGCCACGGCATCCGCCGCTCGATGGGGCGGATCGGGTCGTCGTATGACAACGCCCTGGCCGAGGCGTTCTTCGCCACCCTCAAGCGTGAACTCGACGTCGACCGGCGGCCCTGGGCCACCGAGGCCGACGCCCGCCGCGACGTGTTCCGATGGATCGCCTTCTACAACCACCGACGCCGCCACACCGCACTCGGCTACCTCAGCCCCGCCGACTACGAAAAGGCCCTCACACCCACTACGCTGCACCAGATCGCGGCATAACCCGGTGTCCACATCCCGGGGGGAACCTCAAGTGGAGCCCGACAGGCCGGTAGCAGCTTTCCGGTCTCAGGACCGCCGTGACAGATCGGTATCAGGACCTGGGTGACACTCCGCGAGAGCGCGGAAGCGACCGGCGTGCGGCCCAATCACGTCAAGTCGTCTCGGGCGCCGATCGGCGGCGTCTGCGATCTTCCCAACGGGCTTGTCGCTCGGCATAGGCACGCCGCGCATCCGCCAGGCTGACCGGCCGTTCGGCGTAGGCACGCCGGGCATCCGTCAGACTGAGCGAACCGTTGGGGCCGCCTCGCACCGTGTCAGCGTCTTCGTCATCCTGCCCGTCGTCCTCCCAGCCGCAGGCGAAGCAAATCTCGAACTGACCTCGCCCCTCGAGCGTCGGGTGCCGACAGCAGGGACACGCGTACGGTTCGCCACCCGCTTCAGCCACTACAGATCGCTGGTTCAACGCCTCGACGTACTGCTCAAACCACCTGGTGCGGCTCGCGAGTTCTTCTTCGGACGGCACCTCCTGCTTACCGGCATGCTCGTTCATCCTCTGCACCTCTCGTTGTCGATCCAGTTCAAGTATCGAGCTCAGCACAGAAAGGCCCTACCGCAGGGAGGTGGTGCTACCACGTTCGGTGACACGTACCGTCCGCAACTCTGTCGACACGAACTGTCCGAGGCAGACAAGATCGTCTAGTTCGGCACCGAGGTTCACGACGGGTTGACGAGTCGGTACCCGGTGCTACTCTGGCGATCGTCGAGCACGCCAGTGCGGCCTTCCTGCCGGATCGCTGGGTTCGACCTCCGAGATGCTGAGCGGTCTTCCTGCCGCTGATGCGGGCCACATCCCGCCGGTTCTCGATCACGCTGGCCGCGATGTCGGCCCCGGAATCCGTTGAGTGGCCCAGCACGGCCTTCCCGCCGTCACGATGGCCCGGATTCGCTTTCTTCGACGGGTGGGGCTCGCCTGCGGCAACCCGCCGGATGCCGACCTTCAGGCACCCCACCCGTCCCGGCCTCACCCAACACGGCAACCGGAAGGACCACACCTCAACGGCGGTCAGCCACACCCGCCCTCCGGCGTCAGCCGCCCTTCGAGGCGGTGCCAGGAGACACCACGAACACCACCGACGGACAGCGTTCCGGCGACCGGTGGCGGTTCGTCGCCCGTCCCTGCCACCCGCTCTGAGGAGAGACCGTGTCCACCCTGCACCGTCCCGGCGTCGCCGCCGGGCGTGACGCCCAGGCCCTGCACCGGGCCACCACCCCCGACTACTTCGGCTGGTTGGAGCACACCCGTACCGCCGGCGGTTGTGCCCGTCCGATCCGGCTGACTGGCACCATGACCGCCGTCGACCGGGACACCGGCCGGGTCCTGGTCGAGCAGCACACCGACGGGCTGCCCGATCGGGTGCTCTACAAGGCGTGCGGCAATCGGCGTGCCGCCCAGTGCCCGGACTGCTCCTGGGTCTACGCCGGTGACGCCTTCCAGGTCGTCCGCTGCGGTCTGACCGGCGGCAAGACGGTCCCCGTCTCGGTGGCCCGGCACCCGGTCGTCTTCGCCACCTTCACCGCGCCGTCGTTCGGCCCGGTCCACCACCGGCACGTACCCCGGCACACCTGTGCCGACCGGCGGCGCTGCGACTGCCGACCGGTCCCCTGCCATGCCCGCCGTGATGCTGTCACCTGCCCGCACGGGCGGCCCGGGGGGTGCTTCGCCCGTCACGACTCGGCCGATCCGCAGCTCGGTCGGCCGCTCTGCCTGGACTGCTACGACCACGATCAGCAGGTCGTCTGGAACGTCTTCGCCGGTGAGCTGTGGCGACGCACCAAGCAGGCCGTCGAGCGGTACCTTGCCGCCCTCTGCCGCCGACGCGGAATCCCCAAGGTCGAGGTCGTCACGGGCTCCGGGCGGGTTCGGCGGGTGCCGCCGGTGCGGGTGTCACACGGGAAGGTCGCCGAGATGCAGCGCCGGGGCGCGGTGCACTTCCACGTCCTGCTGCGCCTCGACGGGGTCGACCCCGACGACCGGCACGCCCTGGTCCCGCCACCGGCCGGGATCACCGTGGACGACCTCGTTGCCGCCGTGCACGCCGCCGCCGGGCAGATCACCTTCGCCACCCCGCCGCATCCCGACCGGCCGCAGGGCTGGTCGATCGCCTGGGGCGAGCAGGTCGACGCGCGCCGCATCGGCACCGGCGACGGGGACGTGACCGACGCCAGGGTGGCCGCCTACCTGGCCAAGTACGCCACCAAGGCCACCGAGGTGACAGGCCACTGCTCCACCCGGCTCACCCCGGGCACCGTCGACGCCTACGCCGACCCGGAGGGCGACCACCTGGCCCGGCTCATCGACGCCTGCTGGCGACTCGGCCGCCCCACCCGGCACCGCACCAGCGACACCGCCGCCCAGGCCGAGGACCGTCAAGGCGGCCTTGACACCACACCCCATCCCTACGCCGGGCTGCGGCGGTGGGCGCACATGCTCGGCTACGGCGGTCACTTCCTCACCAAGGCCCGCCGGTACTCGGTCACCTTCGGGCTGCTCCGCGACACCCGCGCCACCTACCGCCGCGCCGATGACGGCTCCGTCACCGTCGGCACCCTGGCCTTCGTCGGCTCGGGGTGGCTCACCGACGGGGACGCGCTGCTCGCCAACACCGCCGCCGCCCAGCACCGGGAACGCAGCCGCGTCGGCCGGGAGGAGCTCGCCCACGAGCTGTGGTCGGGGGTGGCGGCGTGACCCGACCCCTCACCCCGCGCTGGTACTCCCCCGCCGAGGTCGCCGTCCTGCTCGGCTTCGGCATCTCCAAGGTCAAGATGAAGATCGCCACCGGTGAACTGCGTTCCATCAAGGACGGCAAGTACCGCCGCATCCTCCCCGAATGGGTCGACGACTACATCCGCGACCAGGTCGAACGGCAGGAGGCCGCCTGATGCCCGCCCGTGCCCGCGCCAACGGGGAAGGCTCGATCTTCCCGTACCGCAACGGCTTCGCCGCGTACGTCTGGGTCACCAAGCCGGACGGGAAACGCACCCGCAAGTACGTCTACGGCAGGACCCGCGACGCCGTCCACGACAAGTGGATCAAACTTCACCAGCAGGCCAAGGCCGGACCGGTGGCGACAAGCGTGCCGACCGTCGACAACTTCCTCACCTACTGGCTGACCGAGATCATCGAGCCGAACCGGGCACCGCTCACCTTCGCCACCTACGAGACGTTCGTCCGCCGCTACATCGCCCCCGGCCTCGGGGGAAAGCGGCTCGACCGGCTCCAGGCGCGCGACGTGCAGACCTGGCTGAACCAGGTGGACCGCACCTGCCAGTGCTGCGCCCAGGGCAAGGACGCCGCCCGCCGTCAGGAGAAGCGACGCTGCTGCGCGATCGGCCGCTGCTGCCAGGCGGTCCCGTCGACGCGCACGGTCAGCGACATCCGCGCCGCGCTGCGGGCCGCCCTCACCCACGCCCAGGCCGAAGACCTCATCACCCGCAACCCGGCCGTGCCGGTCACCCTGGCCACCGTCCGCCGTCGCCGCGGCAAGTTTTGGTCCAGCGACGAGGCACGCCGCTTCCTCAGATCCTCCGGCACGCCCGCTTCTCGGTAACGATGGAGATCTACACCCAGGTGTCCTCGCAGGCGACGAGAGACGCGCTCAAGCGCCTCGGCGAATCCCTGACGCGATGACGAACTGCTGTACTTCGCTGCTGTACGGGCAGCAGAAAGGCCACCTCCCGAAGCCGGGAAGTGGCCTGAGCTGCGTGGGCGATACTGGGATCGAACCAGTGACCTCTTCGGTGTGAACGAAGCGCTCTCCCGCTGAGCTAATCGCCCTCAGCGCGGATGACTCTACCCGATCGTGCGACCGGACCGCGAACCCGGGGTCAGTGCGTCGCGAAGTAGTGCAGGACCTCGCCGATCACGTCGATGTCGAGGCTGAGTTTGATCGAGAGTAGGGCCACCGCGCCGACGAAGAGCATGCCGACTGAGCCGATCACGAAGCGTACGGCGAGTGACTGTCGTTTCACCCAGTTGGCCCAGCCGTGGACGTGGCGGCGGGTGAAGCCGAGCAGTCGCTTGGCCCAGTGGAACTCGACCGCCCAGATGCCGAGGCCGGCGATCACGATCAGCCAGCCGGGGCCGGGTAGCGGGATGAGCATGACGCCGACGGCTACCACGACGGCACCGAGCACCCCGAGGATGACCCGGAGGGCGAGTCGGCCGGTGGGGTTGGCGCGGATCAGTGCGAGGGTGGTGGATATCCGTCGCCGCCAGCGGGGTGGGTCACGTCGTTCCGACACGGTGACACCACTCCCCTCGTGCTGCGCGGCCTGGTCTGCCGGCACGCGATAATCCTGCATGAGGTGAGAGTTGCCCCGTCGGGCGGGACCATGCCTGTCGGCGTGCGCGCGTCCGTTGCCGCCGGCCGGTTCGCTGCTTGTCGATCCCGGTCCGGCGGTCAACCTGTTCCGCTGGCCCCCGTGTTTTTTCGGCACCCCGTACCCCCGCTGTTCGCCTGATGCGGACCGCGACGTTCGACCGACCCGCGGCGCCGTGGGATCCATTGAGGATCGCTCGGCGACCATTTCATCACCCAGTGTTGCGCGGGCCCGTCACTGTGACGGCCAACTGGACGTTACCGGAGTAAGTCGACGACTGAATCGCACCCGATGCCGGGCGGGATCTACGCACTGGGCAGAACCGGAAATCCTAGATGAATTTTCACATTCTCGCGGCCTTTCCGACCCCCTTCCCACCACTGGGTGAAGTCAGCGTATGGCGGAGCGTAGCCAGGAGTAGCGGCTGAGTATGGGAAAAGCGGGACACGCGCGTTCCGCACGCGGTGCCGGGGGGAGAACGTCCATGAGTGTCATCCGACCGACGACCGTTGAGGTCGAGACGTCGCTAAGGCTAGTCGCGCCTGACGCCACCGCCTTGCCGGTGCGTGCCAGTCTGCGCTACGACCCTGCTGACCCGTATGCGGTCCATGTCCTGTTCCATGCCGAATCGGCCGGTGGCGAGGCGGTGAGCTGGTCGTTCGCCCGCGAATTGCTGGTCACCGGGCTTGACGAGCCGGCCGGCATCGGCGATGTCCGGGTCTGGCCGTGGGCCACCCCGCGCGGCGACTTCGTCGCGCTGGCGCTGTCGTCGCCGGACGGCAACGCCCTGTTCGAGGTACCGCGCAGCGTGCTGGTGCGGTTCCTGCGACGTACCTACGTCGTCGTTCCGCGCGGTCGCGAGGCCGAGCACCTGGACGTCGACACGGCGGTCAACCGGCTGCTCGCCGGGCGCTGACCACGACCCGAGCCAGGGCCGCGCAGACCTTCCGGGTCCGCGCGGCCCCGGCATGTCCGGCGGTACGCGGGCAGCCTCCCGCCCTCACCCACGCGACCCGGTCCGCCCGCTCAGCCGTGCGTGGTCATACCTCCGTCGACCGGGATCACCGCACCGGTGAGGTAGGCGCCGGCCCGCGACGACAGGTAGATCGCGGTGCCCGCCATGTCCTCCGCTCGACCGATTCGTCCCAGTGGCACCTGTGTCTCGATGGCGGCCCGCGATCCCGGGTCGTCCAGCGCGAACGCCATCATCTTGCTCTCGAACGGGCCCGGGGCGATCGCGTTGACGGTGATCCGCTCGCCGGCCAGCTGGTGGGCCAGGCTGCGGGTCAGCATGTGCACCGCCGCCTTGGTGGCCGAGTAGGCGTACACCTCCATCGACGGCACCCGCAGGCCGTCGACCGACCCGATGTTGATCACGCGGGCCGGGTCGTCGGGGGTGGCCGCCGCGCGTAGGGCCGGCAGGAGTGCGGTGGTCAGCCGGAACACCGCCTTGACGTTGATCGCCCAGAGCTTGTCGAACGCGCTCTCCGGGTACTCCTCCAGCGGTGCACCCCAGGTCGCTCCGGCGTTGTTGACCAGTACGTCGAGTTTGTCGACCCGCTGCCGTACCTCGTCGGCGAGCGCCTGCGCGCCCTCGTCGCGGCTCAGGTCCGCGGGGATCGCCGCACAGCTGCCGTACGCGGACAGTTCCTCGGCCGCCGCCGCGCAGGCATCCGCCTTCCGGGACGAGATGATCACCTCTGCGCCGGCCGCGACGAAGCCACGGGCGATCATCAGCCCGATCCCCCGCGATCCGCCGGTGACCAGGACCTTCTTGCCGTCGACCGAGAACAGATCGGTCATGGGAATCCTCTCGCGAGCCGGCCTGCCGGCCGGGACCGGCGACCCGGACCGCGCGAGCACCCTGCGGCCAGATCGCTACCGAACCGGAACCTAGTCGTCGGGTCCGGCCACGACAACCCGTACCGGCCACACCCGAGCAGCGCGACAACCTGACCCGAGGAACGCGACAACGCGGCACGAGGACACGGACGCGCGGGGCCGGAGAAGATGCGTACCGCCGGCTCGCGGGCTAACGTCGCTGGTGATGGTCCCTTCCGGTCACCACTCCACAGCCCGGCCCGACCCAGCCGACGGTCGCGTCGAGATCGAAACGGTCACGCTGTGCAGCCTGGCGCCCGACCCACGGTGGCGCCGGCCGATGCTGCTCGACCGAGAGCTGATCGTGCTGACCACCAGCGGTCACGGGTACGCCGAGGTCGACTTCCGTCCGCTGCCGTGCCGGCCCGGCACACTGCTGCGGGTACGTCCCGGGCAGGTGCTGCGCTGTGCTCTGCCCGATCTGGACGCCACGGTGGTCCGTTGGCATCCGGAGGCGCTGCACGGGCTGGATCTCACCGACGACGGGCCGGCCTGGTTCCAGCTCGCCGGTGAGGACGAGGACGCGGTCATCAACGAGGTGAGCCAGTTGACCGTGGACGCCCGTCGACACCGGGACACTCCGTCCGGCCGTAGCCTGCTGCGCCATCAGCTGACCGTGCTGCTGCTGCGGTTGAGCATGCTGCCGTCGGGCAGTCGACGGGCGGCGCGTCCGGAGGAGACCACCTTCCGCCGTTTCTGTCGGGAGGTCGAACTCGGCTTCCAGCACAGTCGCCGGGTCGAGGACTACGCCGCCCGGCTCGGCTGCTCGGTGCGTACGCTGACCCGGGCCTGCCTGACGGTGACCGGGCGCAGCGCGAAACAGGTGGTCGACGAGCGGGTCGCCCTTCAGGCCAGCCGGCTGCTCGCCGCCACCGACGAACCGATCGCGCAGATCGGCCGGCAACTCGGCTTCAGCGAACCGACCAACTTCGGGCGGTTCTTCACCCGCGAGGTCGGTGTCAGTCCCGGCTCGTTCCGCGCCGCCCGCGATCAACGCGGGCCGGGTCCGGTGGTCCGCCCCCGTTCTCCGATGGACGCGAGGACCGACGCCAACCAGGGCTGACCGACGGCGACGCGAGCGATTTCGGCAGGCCCGGCGGCAGCCGCGCGGACGCGGGTTGGGCATGATGGCAGGGTGCAGATCTCCGCGCGTGGCGACTACGCGGTACGGGCGGCGCTGAGCCTGGCAGCCGCGTACCCGGCACTGCTGTCCACCCAGACCATCTCCGCAGAGCAGGACATGCCGCGCAAGTTCCTGGAGGCGGTCCTGGCCGACCTGCGCCGGGCCGGCATCGTCCGCGCTCAGCGCGGGGCGGAGGGCGGCTACGCCCTGGCCCGGCCGCCACGGGAGGTGACTGTCGGTGCGGTGCTGCGCGCGGTGGAGGGGCCGCTGGCCGGCGTACGGGGTCTGCGTCCCGAGGAAACCAGCTACGAGGGTGTGGCGCAGCACCTGCCCGGCTTCTGGGTCGCGGTCCGCGCCTCGCTGCGGCGGGTGGTCGACGAGGTGAGCCTGGCGGACGTGCTCGGCGGACGGCTGCCGGCCCATGTTCGGCGGCTGACCACCCAACCCGACGCCTGGGAGCCGCGCTGATCCGCGTCGCGGCCCGGCCGCTCAGACCGACGTAGCCGTGGCGTAGCCGCCCTGGTGGTGCAGCAGTGGGTCACCGTCGATGCCGGCGGAGAGCGCCAGCGGCTCGGCGATCACCATCGACTGGTCGCCGACGGAGATCCGGTGCACCACCCGGCAGAGCAGCCTGCCCAGCACTCCGGTCAGCAGCGGCAACCCGAACGGGCCGGACTCCCAGTAGGGGTACTCGGCGAACGGGTCGATGCCGCTGGTGGCGAAGATGGTCGCGGCTTCGGTCTGGTTGGCGACGAGCAGGTGCACGGCGACGTGCTCGGCCCGTTCCAGCACGGTGGACGCGGCGGGGTCGTGGCAGAACGACACCCGTGGCGGGTTCAGCGACACGATGGTGAAGGTGGTCGCGGTGAACCCGACTCGCCGTGAGGTGTCCAGGTCACCCGGGCCGGCGGACCGGCCGTTGCGGGCCACCGCGGTGACCACGGTGACCGGGCTGGCCTGCCGTTGCCGCAGTGCGTCGAACAGATCCTCGTCGACCGGCCGCAACTGGTCGACGCGCTCGCGCCCGGCGGTGGTCACGCCGGCGTCGATGTCGCCGATCGGCAAGGTGGGGTGTCCGGCGCGCAGAGGTGCGGGGTGATGCATGGGGATGTCCTCTCCGGTGCGCGAGGTCGAGCAGGCTCGGTGCACCTCCATAGTCTGGGACAGGTACCGCCGACTCTGCACGACAACGATCCCAGCAGTTCTTCAAACTTCGCATAACCCACCTGATAAATGGGATATTCGGGTTGTGGCGAGGCGCTGGCCTCCACTGGATACCAGCGGCGTTTGCCGCGGCGGCGTTACGGGCATTTTCGAGCGCGCAGGGGACGCGACGAAGGGAGGCCCGCGATGGGTCTGATGTTCCGCAAGCGCAAGAAGTTCGGGCCGCTGATCCTGAACTTCACCCAGAACGGCTTCTCGTCCTGGAGCATCAAGCTCGGTCGATGGTCGTGGAACTCGCGGGCCAAGGCGCACAGGGTTGACCTACCCGGCCCGCTGTCCTGGAAACAGGACAAGTCCCGGGCGTGAGGTTCCGAGGTCGAGCGGGGCGCCGGAGTTCACCGGCGCCCCGCTCGGTCTCCGTACGGCTTGACCGGCCGCTCACCGGGCAGCCGTGACCAGCACGTCACCAGCGAGCCGGCCCTGCTCCGGCGTACGGCTGACCTGTCCCTCGTCGAGCAACCCGGTCAACGCCCGCAGCGCGTCCACCGCCCGGTAGGCGGTGGCGGTGACGGCGTACCGGCGCAGTTCGGTGACCGTACGGGGGCCGTGCCGGGCCAGCTCGGCCAGCAGCGCGCGGGCCAGCGGCGCGATGTCCACCTGCGAGTCGGGCCGCAGCGGTACGCCGTCGGGGTCACGAAGATCGGCACCGGCCGCCCACAGACTCTCCTTGAGCGCTTCCAGGTTGCGGTCGGAGCCGGTGCCGAAGGCGATCCGCTCGCCGGTGTCGGCCAACTCCACCTCGGTCGCCAGCGGGAACCCGGCATCGGCCAGCGCCGGCCGCAGCGACGCGTCCGTCCCGGAGCGCACCAGCGCCTCGGCGGGGCGGCCGGTCGCGGCGGCGGTGAGCGCCACCGGGTCCACCGTGCCCTCGGCGGCCAGGTAGGACAGCACCGGAGCACCGGCGGCACCGGCCGCCCGCAGCGCCACCGGCAGTCGACCGGGTGCACCGGGCATCAGGTGCACCGCCACCTGTGGCGGCAGTTGGGCCTCGACGGCGCCGAGCCGGGCCGGCAGGTCTTCGGTGCCGTCGGCCAGCACCAGCACGGTGAGCCGGCAGCCGCGCAGCCGGTCGGTGCGCTCGCCGACCACCCGCAGCGCGATCTCGGCCGGTCGGGCGTCGTCACCGGCGTACGCGATCGCGATGGTGGCCCGCCGAGCCCGCCCCAACGCCCGGGCCAACCATCCACCCAGGTACTGCTCCCAGACCCACAGACCCACCACCCTCCCGTTCTACCCCACCCACACGTCACGGGGGTGGGCAGGGGTGAGTCCACTGCGACCGTCAACGCCCTCAGGCGAGGATCGAGATACCGACGCCGCCCCGGGTGCTGCCGCCGTAGCGGGCGATCTCGGCAGGCAGGTCGAGCCGGCCGATGCGGGTGCGGGCGGCGAGCGCGGCGTCGTCCAGCCGGTCGGCCGGCACCAGCCAGACCACCTCGAACTCCAGTCCGTCGGGGTCGCGGCCGTAGAGGCTCTTGGTGGTGCCGTGGTCGGAGGCGCCGACCAGGGCGTCCGCCTCGGTCAGTCGGCGGGCGGTGTCCGCCAGCTCGTCGAGGGTGTCCACCTCCCAGGCCAGGTGGTAGAGCCCGACGGTGGCGCGACCGGCGGTCGAGCGGCCGGCCTGCGCACCGAGGGCGAACAGGCCGAGGTCGTGGTCGTTGGTGGAGCCGGGCGCCTGGAGGAAGGCGGCGCCACGGAAGCCCTTCGGGGTCATCGGGACCAGGCGGAAGCCCAGGACGTCGCGGTAGAACGCGACGCTGCGGTCGAGGTCGCTGACGTAGAGCACGGCGTGATTGAGGCGGTGGATTCCCATGCCACCGACGCTAGCGCGATTTGATTGAGCGTTCAACTACTTCAGCTATGATGGTGGTCATGACCCGCTGGCTGAATCCGGACGAGCAGCGCACCTGGCGAGCCTTCCTGGCCGCCTCCCGGGCGTTGATGGACACCCTCGACCGCGAGCTGCAACGCGACGCCGGGATGCCGCACGCCTACTACGAGATCCTGGTGCGGCTCTCCGAAGCGCCCGAGCGCCGACTGCGGATGAGCGAACTGGCCGACGCGACCGGTTCCTCCCGCAGCCGGCTGTCCCACGCCGTGGCCCGGCTCGAAGCCGACGGCTGGGTCCGCCGGGAGAACTGCCCGACCGACCGGCGCGGGCAGATCGCCCGGCTCACCGACGACGGTTTCGCCACCCTGGCCGCCGCCGCCCCCGGCCACGTCGAAGGCGTACGCCGACACCTGTTCGACGCACTCAGCCCAGCTCAGGTGGATCAGCTACGCCGAATCAGCGAGGCGCTGACCGATCACCTGAGTCAGGCCTGACCGGATCCTGACCGAACCACTACGGCGCGGGACTTGTACATAACGTCGTCGGATGAGCACGATGGGGCGTGCCCTCCGGCTTCGGTGAACTGACTGATCAGGCTCACGACCTGGTCTCCGCCGGCGACCTCGCCGGCGCCCAACGGCTGCTCGCCGACGCGCTGACCGGCGCCGACCCGCGCCCGGCCAACGCGACACCCGAGCTGGCCGAGGCGGCCAGCCTGCACGCCCGCGTCCTGGTCGCGCTCGGTGAGCCGCACTCGGCCCGGGGCTGGGCCGCTTTCGCGTACGCCGCCACCACCGGTCTGCACGGCCGCTCCGACCCGCGTACGGTGGCCGCCGCCGCGACCCTGGCGGCGGTGCTGCACCGGGTCGGCAGCTGGTCCCGGGCCGCCCGGCTCTACCAGGAAGTCATCATCGAGCTCACCGCGACGGACGGCCCCGAATCGCTGCGGGTGCTCGCCGCGCACGCCGACCTGGCCACCGTGGAGTACGCCCGCGGCCAGTGCCAGGTCGCCCGCGACCGCCTCCAGGACGCCTGGGAACTGCACCGCGAGGTGTACGGCGACGGCCACCCGAGCGGCATCAAGATGCTGGCCCGGCTCGGCTCCATGCAACGCGACTGTGGGCAGTTCAGCGAGGCACACGACAACCTCGCCCTCGCCCGCGAACTGAGCCGTCATCACCTTGCCCCGGACGACCCGCTGACCGCACAGGTCGCGGCCCTGGCCCGCGCGGCGGCCAATCCGGACCATGTCTGCTCCGACACCCCGCCGGTGAGCAGCCAGGATCCGGTCGTGCCGGCCGCCCGTATCCCGCCCCCGGGCGACGCCCCGCCCGCACCACAGTGGCCGACCGACCCACCGACCACCACTGGCCCGACCAGCAGCGGCCCGACCGTCGCTCCGACCGTCGCCGACCCGAGCTGGCCGACCGACGACCCGTCCGCCGAGTCGGGATGGCCGGCGGCACCTGACCCGGCCGCACCGCACTACGCCGACGCACCGCACTATGTCGAAGAACAGCGCTACGTCGACGAACCGCACTATGTCGAGGAACAGCGCTACGCCGACGAACCGCGCTACGCCGAGGAACAGCACCCCGTCGAGGGGTACCACCCGAGCCACGGCTACCACCCGGCCGGTCCGTCACCGGCCGGTGCGGCATCGCCGGTCCCCACCCCCCGCCAGCCCGCCGACGGCCCGGCCGGGCCACCGGACGACTGGTGGACAGCGCCGGCCGTCGAGCAGCCGAACCCGGATGCGTACCTCGGGCGCACCGCCGCACCGGACAACCCGGACCCGTACCCCCACCAGGCCGCACCCCCGGACCCGTACCCGGACCGCACCACCTCGGTGCCGCCGAGCGTGGTGGGCTTGACCGGGCCGGCACCGCAGGCGCCCGGGGTCTACCGGCTCCGCCGGGTCGACGACCCGCAGCAGTCGGGTCCGCCGTCGCGGCTGCTGCCGGTGCCGGTGCACCGGGCCGCCCCGACCCCCCGTCAGTCGAACCGGATGGTGCCGATCGTCGCGGCCGGGGTGGTCGTGGTGCTGCTCGGCGCCGCCGCGGTCATCGCCGGGGTGTCCGGGGTCGGCGGCGGCAACCCCGGCGCGCCCGCCACGAGCGGCGCTCCGGGCAGTGCGCCGACCACGACGACGGCGACACCCGAGGCGTCCGTCTCCCCCGGCGCTCCACCCACCGGGCTCGCGCTCCGCGACAATCGGGACAGCGTGACGTTGAGCTGGGAGTACCCGGCCGGTAGCGAAGGTCCGGTGATCGTCTCCGGTGGCCGGGCAGGGCAGTCGCCCAGCCCGTTCGCCGACCTGCCCGCCGGCACCGACAGCTTCGTCGTCTACGGGTTGAGCCGCAGCCTCGACTACTGCTTCACGGTGGCCGTCGCCTGGTCCACCGACGTGGTGGCGCGTTCGGAGCGGATCTGCACCGACCGTCGCTGACGGTCACCGCCGACGGCCCGGCAGCATGTTGTGACGGCCACCCGTCGGCTGGTTCCGTCGGCACCTCGCGGGGTATCTTTATCCGTTCAGGCAACAAAAAAGAACGGCCGTTAAAAGCCGTTCTACCTCGGAGACTAACCAATTGGGAGACGGATTGTCAAGGCACTCCGACGGTTCGCCGTCCGACGACGAGATCGGCCGCGAGCAGGAGTACGTCTCGATGCTCTACCAGCGCTTGGACGACCTGCGGGAGCAGGCGTCGCAGCGGCTGACCGAGGAACTGCGGGTGACCGGTGGCACATTGCAGGCCCGTTCTCAACGCGACAGCGCGGTGCGGATGTACGCCGATCAGGTCGAGCAGTTCTCGGCCGTGGAGAACGGTCTGTGTTTCGGCCGGCTGGACACCGACGACGGCGAGCGCCACTACATCGGCCGGATCGGCATCTTCGACACCGACGGTGATTACGATCCGCTGCTGATGGACTGGCGCGCCCCGGCGGCCCGCGCCTTCTACCTCGCCACCGCCGCCAACCCGCAGGGCATCCGGCGACGCCGCCACCTGCGTACCCGGCAACGCAAGGTGATCGGCCTCAACGACGAGGTGCTCGACCTGAACACCGCCTCCCCCACCGCCCACGAGGAGTTGACCGGCGAGGCGTCGCTGCTGGCGGCGTTGAACGCGGGTCGCACCGGGCGGATGCGCGACATCGTCGAAACCATCCAGGCCGAGCAGGACCGCATCATCCGTGCCGATCTGCCTGGCGTGCTGGTGGTGCAGGGTGGCCCCGGCACCGGCAAGACCGCGGTGGCGCTGCATCGGGCGGCGTATCTGCTCTACACCCATCGACGGGAACTGTCGACCCGGGGCGTGCTGCTGGTCGGCCCGAACGTCACCTTCCTGCGCTACATCTCCCAGGTGTTGCCCGCGCTGGCCGAGACGGGCGTGCTGCTGCGTACCCAGGCTGATCTGTTCCCCGGGGTGTACGCGCGGCGCGGGGAGCCCGCCACCACCGCCGCCGTCAAGGGCCGGCCGGTGATGGTCGAGGTCCTGACCAACGCGGTACGCGACCGGCAGCGGGTGCCCGACGAGCCGCTGGAGATCGAACTGCCGCAGCGGGAGATCCTCGTGCTCGACCCGGCGACCGTGCACGAGGCCCGGGACCGGGCCCGCCACAGCGGTCGGCCACACAACCTGGCCCGCGCGGTGTTCGACATCGAGATCATCCACGCGCTGGCCGACCAGGTCGCCGAGCGCATCGGCGCCGACCCGCTCGGCGGGGAGAACCTGCTCGAGGAGGCGGATCTCGCCGAGATCCGTCGTGAGTTGCGCGAGGAGCCAGAGATACGCGCCACCCTGGACGAGCTGTGGCCGGTGCTCACACCGCAGCGGCTGCTCGCCGACCTGTACGCCGACACCGACCGGATCGCCGCCGCCGCGCCGATGCTCACCGCGGACGAACGGGTCGCGCTGCACCGCGAGCCGGGCGGCTGGACCCCGGCCGACGTGCCGCTGCTGGACGAGGCGGCGGAGTTGCTCGGCGAGGACGACCGGGCTGCCGCCGCCCGCCGGGAACGGCTACGCGCCCTGCAACGGGAGTACGCCGAGGGAGTCCTGGAGATCGCCCGCGGCTCCCGGTCGATCGACGTGGAGGACGAGGCCGACGGCGGCGAGATCCTCGGCGTGACCGACCTGCTCGACGCCGACCAGTTGCTGGAACGCCAGGAGGAAGCCGACCGGCTGACCACCGCCCAACGCGCGGCGGCCGATCGCTCCTGGGCGTTCGGCCACGTGATCGTCGACGAGGCGCAGGAACTCTCACCGATGGCCTGGCGGCTGCTGATGCGCCGCTGCCCGAGCCGGTCGATGACCATCGTCGGTGACGTGGCGCAGACCGGCGCGCTGGCCGGCACCCCGTCGTGGGCGCAGGCCCTGGCGCCCTACGTGGCCGACCGGTGGCGGTTGACGGAGCTGACCGTCAGCTACCGCACCCCCGCCGAGATCATGGCGGTCGCCGCGGACGTACTGGCCGAGATCGACCCGGCACTGCAACCACCCCGCGCCGTACGCTCCAGCGGTCGTACGCCGGTGGCTCGCCACGCCCCGGCGGACCGGCTCGCGGCGGAATTGGTCGAGGTCGTCACGGCGGAGGCCGCCGGACTCACCGACGGACGCCTCGGCGTGATCGTGCCGGCCGCCCGCGTCGACGACCTCGGCGCGACGGTGACCACGGCGCTTCCCGAAGCCACCGTCGGCGAACAACCCGACCTGGAAAGCCGGGTGGTGATCCTCACCGTCGCCGAAGCCAAGGGCCTCGAATTCGACTCCGTCATCGTGGTGGACCCCGACCAGATCGTCGCCGAGTCCCCCCGAGGTCGCAGCGACCTCTACGTAGCCCTCACCCGAGCCACCCAACACCTAACCACCCTCACCCCCACCCCCTAACAGCCCCCACCCCACCCCACCCCCACCCCGCCCGGTTGATCATGAGGTTAGCGGCAGTAGCTGATCTTCAGAGTGCCGCCAACCTCATGATCAACGTGGTTCAGCGGGTGGGTGGGGTGGGTGGGGTGGGTGGTGGGTGGGTTAGTCGAAGTTGCCGGTGTGGGTGGCTGGGGTGGACTGGTCGCTGGTGGAGCCGCCGGACGGGGTGCTCAGGCCACCGGTGGTGGCGTCACCCGTGGTGGTCGGGGCCACCTTGCCTCGGTGACGCTCCGGCTGGCGGGCCAACCGGCGAACGCTCGCCGGACCGGCCGTACCCCCGGTCGTGGTGATCGCGCCCTGCCCGCGCGTAGGACCACCGTCACGCAGCACGTTCGGGTCGATCGGCACCTTCGCCGGGTCGTCCGGGTCATCGCGCTGGATGGCGCTGTTCACATCGGTACGCGGCACCGTCACCTCGTCCAGGGCACCCTCGCCGTACACACCGGCGGTGACCCGCTCCTCGGCCCGGCGGGCGGCGTCCTGTCGCATGTCGTCCTCACGCATGATCCATCACCTCACTAACGCGTCGATCTCTCAGCGTGCCCGGTGACCGGGCGGACAAACCCGCATCGTCAGACCGCCTCCGCTGCGGGCGAATCGGGCGGCGGGGACAGACGGCCCGATGGGAGACCTGGGACATTCGGTCGAGCCGCCGCGTTACGGGTCGAAGGTGAACACCTGCCGGGTCCGGCCGGAGGATCCGAGGGTTACTGCTGCCGAGCCGCCGGGTAGACCCGTCGTGCCCCCGCCAGTACGCGAACCGTGCCGTGGCCGAAACGCGGTAGCGGGGCGAGGGATCGCAGGACTCATCGCATCCTGAGGAGGACAGATGAGCACGCAGGCTGCATCCACCAGGCCGATGAATCGTCCGGCGCAGGACGTACAGAATCGTCAGGCCATGCACGAGGCACCCACCCGGCCGATGCCGGCGTACGACGGTCATCGGGAGCCGATGCAGGCGCAGGGTACGGAGACCAAGCAGGCGTTCCTGACGACGGAATTCTGGATCTACGCGGCGGCCGTGACCCTCGTCGTGATCTCCGCCTTCTGGCGCGGTACGACCGCCAACGGCCTGAACCTGAACAACCCCGGACAGGCGTGGTTCTTCATCACCCTGTTGACCCTGGGTTACCTGGGTAGCCGTGGTCTGGCCAAGGCCGGTAGCCCCAAGCGCTCGGCCAAGGAGCGTCGACGGGGTCGTTGATCGACGCGCCCCATCGGGGCGTAGACCCCGAGCCTGACGCACGGTGGCCCGCCGGGAAGGATCCCGGCGGGCCACCGTCTGCTGTCGCCTAAACTTCGCCTCGGCTCGACCCGAGGCTTCGACTCCTAGAACTCCTCGAAGCCGCCGAAGTCGCCGCCGAAGTCATCGCCGCCGAAGTCACCGGCGGCCTCGGCAAGCTCCTCCTCGCCACCCTCAAGGGCGTTGCCGATCATGTGACCGGCCACCATGCCACCCATCGCGCCGAGCGCCGCGCCGGCCACGATCCCGCCCATGCCGGGGCCGCTGCGATGCTGCTGCGGGTGGCCGTACTTGTTGGGCGGGCCGTATCCGGGGGGCGCACCGTAACCCTGCGGCGCGCCGTAGCCCTGCTGCGGGTAGCCCTGGGCGGCGTGCGGGGCCGGGTAGCCCTGCTGCGGGTAGCCCGGCGGGACGGCCTGCGGCGGGTATCCGGGCGGGCCGGCGTAGCCCGGCTGCGGACCGTAGCCCTGCGGGGCGCCGTACCCGGGCGCGCCGAAGTTCTGGGCGCGCATGCTGCCGTACCGTCCGACCGTCTCGGCCATCCAGCCGTCGACCACCTGCACCCAGTCCGGGCGCTCGGCGTCGGCGTGCGAGACCTGGTAACGCCCGAAGACGTCGTGGCCCGGGTTGAGGAAGCCGCCGCGCTTGTCGCACTCCAACACCACGTCGACACCGTGCGGGTTGGTGACGAAGGTCAGCTCAAGCTCGTTGATGGTCTGCGCGTACTGCGGCGCGGCAAAGAACTCGATCTCCTGGTAGAACGGCAACATCTGCTGTACGCCGTGGATGCGACCGCGCTCCAGGTCGGCCGACTTGAACCGGAAACCGAGCTGGAGGAACGCCTCCAGGATGCGCTCGTGCACCGGCAGCGGGTGCACGTTGACCTGGTCGAGGTCACCCTTGTCGACCGCACGCGCGATGGACAGCTCGGTGCGCAGCCCCATCGTCATGCCGCGCAGGCGCTGGCCGTACACGTCGGTGATGGGGGTTTCCCAGGGCACCACCAGCTGGAACGGGATGGACAGCTGCTGCTTGGGGGCGAGCTGGAACGCGCCGCTGACCGGGTGCCGGTGGAACTCCATGACCCCGGCGTACTCGCTGTCGCCGCTCTCGATCTCGACCCGGGTGACCAGCCCGACGGCGAGGTGCTCGATGTTCGCCGGGGCGTCCCCGCCGATCAGGTTGACCTGGCCGTCGAGGATCTGCCCTGGCCGGGTATGCGGATTGGCCAGGACAGTGTCCACACTGGGACCGCCCACCCCGAGCGCGCTCAACATCTTCTTGAAGACCATCGGTACTCCCGCTGGGGTCTGGTGCCCGGTCTCCCTTGAGGAGCGGACGCTGACGCTGGCACCCTATCGACTGCCGCTGTGAGGTCGCTGAAAACCGGCACGACACACAGCAAAAGCGGTCGCTATTCAGCGTCCGGCGTCGACGAAGGCGACGATCTCGTCGAGTCCGGGGCGGTAGCCGTCGCTGGTCTCCACCTCGATCTGGGGTACGTCGAGTCGGACCGGCTGGAAGCCGTGGTGGCCGACGGCATGGGTCAGCTGGTCGTCGCCGAGAGCGGTGTCGGCGTGGGCGCGCCGGATCGGATTCTCGTCCTGCCGTCGCCAGACACGATCGAAGGCGGTCTGCGCGGCGACCCGGCAGTGCACCACCCGGACGTCGGCGATACCCATCAACGGCTGCAGGTGGGGGCGCCAGAGGCGGTCCTGGAAGGCTGCCTCGGCGACCGTGGTGACACCCGCGGTCAGCAGCACCTCAAGCACCGTGAAGAAGGTGGGCAGGGTCCGCAGGCTCAGCTCGTCGACAGGTGCCGCCGTGACATCCCCGGCGGCGTGGACCATGCCTTCCTTGATCTCGTCCCGGCAGATCGCGGGACAGCCGATCCGCCGGGCGAGCAGGTGAGCCAGTGTCGTCTTGCCGGCCGCGGGCGGCCCGCTGACGACGACGAGGGTCGGGGTTGTGCCCATCATGTCGTTATAGCCCCACCGGGCGCGGCAGTCGGCAGTGTTGCGGTGTCGGTAGCAACCCCGGGGGTGGCCGGGTCCTCCCGGACCCGGCCACCGGGGTCGTCAGCTCGCGGTGCAGGTCACCGCGGGTACGGAGTTGGTGCCGGCCCAGCCGCCGATGAAGCCGAAACTGGTACTGGCACCGGCGCCGAGCCGGCCGTTGTAGTCGACGTTGCGGGCGGTCACCGTTGAGCCGCTGGTGCTGACCGTGGCGTTCCACGACTGGGTCACCGACTGGCCGTTGGCGTACGTCCACCGCACCGTCCAGCCGTTGATGGCGCTGGAGCCGGCGGTCACCCGCACGTCACCCTGGAAACCACCCTGCCACTGGTTGGTGATCGCGTACGTCGCGGTGCAGCCGGAGCCCGGCGGCGGGCTGCTCGGCGGCGGCGAGGTGGGAGGCGGCGAGGTCGGCGGCGGAGTGGTCGTGGGCGGGGGCGAGGTCGGCGGCGGGAGCGAGTCGTAGACGCTGGCCTGCCGCGAGGTCTGCCGGATGCCGTTGGTGCCGTTGAACAACCGCTGTCCCCAGCTGGTCAGCTGGTTCGGGTTGAAGTTCGTGGCCATGTCGAGATATTCGACGCCGCCGCCGTTGCCGCTCCACGACCAGCCCAACCAACCGATCCCGTTGGCCTGGGTGTACGACAGGATGGCGTCCTCGTCGGGGTCGCCGTCGGAGTGGTAGTGACCGAACTCGCCGACCACGATCGGCAGCTGCCGGCTGCGGAACCGGCCCAGGTAGTCGCTGATCTCGGCGGCTGTGTCGAAGACGCCGTACATGTGGATGGAGAAGACGATGTTGCGGGCCGGGTCGGCGTTGAACACCGTCGGGGCGTTGTCCCGCATGGTGAAGGACCAGTCCTGACCCCAGTTCGGGCCGTCCACCATGATGGTGTGCGTCAGGCCCGCGTTACGCAGCCGCCGGATCGCGTTGCTCGTGTCGGTGGCCCAGGAGGAGTAGTTCTGGTTGCCGTACGGCTCGTTGCCGATGTTGACGATCACGAACCGTTCCTGGCCGTTGAGCGCGCTGGCGATGCTGAGCCAGTAGTCGACCGCGCGGTCCAGGGTGACCGCGCCGCTCTGCTCGCCGTAGCCGGTGGTGTCGTGCACCTCCAGCACGCAGATCAGCCGTTGGGCCTTGCAGAGCCCGATCACGTTGGTCACGTCGTCGGCGCTGTTGCGGGTCCACCGGTCGCCGCTGGAGAGCACGACCCGGACGGTGTTCGCGCCGAGTGCCTTGATGTTGGCGAAGGAACTGGTCTGGTTCGTGTACCAGGTGTGCGCGTGGTTGACCCCGCGCATGATGAACTCGTTGCCGTTGGCGTCGTAGAGCTTGCCGCCGCTGACCGTGAAGCCGGAGGCAGCCTGCGCCGACGGGCCGAAGGCGAACACGGCGGCGACGGTGGCCAACAGGATGGCACCGACGCCCGCGAATAGTTTTCTCATGTCTTTCCTCGCATGAGTTCTCTCCCCCGTGCCCAGGGGGTGAAATGGGTAGCGGGTGGCGGCTGTAGCCCGGCAGCCGCGAAGCAGGGCCCGGCGAGGCAGACATCAGCGTAGGCCGATGGATCGATTAAAGCAACCGGTTCAGTACGCTCGACGGGCCGCGCCGCCCCCGTGACCGCGTACGGGACCGAGCTGCCACGGGGGCGGACACCCCCACCACAGGGTGTACGGCCCACGAACGCCTGAACCGGTTCAGGTCAACGGTAGGCAGGGGTGGGGCGAGCGTCAAGCATCGGCGAGGGTTGGCACTTCCGGACCGGGGTATCCGGAACGGGCCACCCGGCCCGGAAGGAGACATCATGGTCAACATCGGCTACACCCTGATGTGTGAGCAGGCAGGCCCGAAGGAACTCGTCGACTACGCGGTACGGGCCGAGGCGGCCGGTTTCGACCACCTCGTCATGTCCGACCACTACTACCCCTGGCTGGAGTCACAGGGCCACTCCCCGTACGCCTGGTCGGTGCTCGGCGCGGTCGCCCACGCCACCTCCCGCGCGCAGCTGATGTCCTTCGTGACCTGCCCGATCCGCCGCTACCACCCGGCGGTCGTGGCGCAGAAGGCGTCCACCATCGGGGTGCTCTCCGACGGCCGGTTCACCCTCGGTCTGGGTGCCGGGGAGAACCTCAACGAGCACGTGGTCGGTGCCTGGCCGCACGTGCAGCAGCGGCACGAGATGTTCGAGGAGGCGTTGCAGATCATCCGGCCGCTGCTGGGCGGTGAGACGCTCACCTTCTCCGGCAACCACTACGACGTGCCGGACGCGTACGTCTGGGACCGGCCGGACCGGCCGGTGCCGATGGCGGTGGCCGCTTCCGGGCGGCAGTCGGCCACCCTCGCCGCCGAGTACGCCGACGCCATGGTCGCCACCGATCCCGAGGCCCGCCTGGTGGAGATGTACGAGCAGGCCGGCGGTGCCGGACGACCCCGCTACGGGCAGGTGGCCATCTGCTACGGGCCGGACGAGGCGGAGTGCCGCAAGATCGCCCACGACCAGTTCCGCTGGTTCGGGCTGGGCTGGAAGGTCAACACCGACCTGCCCGACAACGACGCCTTCGAAGCGGCCACCCGCAGCGTTCGCGAGGAGGACGTGGCAGCCGGCATCCCCTGCGGACCCGACGTGGACAGGCACGTCGAGGCGTTCAAGAAGTTCGTCGACGCCGGTTTCACGCATGTGGCACTGGTCCAGGTCGGCGGGGACAGCCAGCCGATGTTCCTGGACTGGGCGCAGGAGCAACTGCTGCCCCGCCTGCGCGAGCTGTGACGCGACCGGCGCCACGGCCTGTGGTCGGGCCAGGACGTCAGCCGGGGCGCGGCGGGCCGGACGCTGCTGCGGCTTGCGCTCGCCACCCCGCGCGGCAGGTCGCCGACGCCGTTCGTGCCCTCTTCGACGACCATCGACCATGAGGCTCTTGACGCGCTGACGAACAGGTGAACCCATGCGTATCGGCAACACGGAGATCCGACCCGCCGGTGGCGGCGTCGGCTGCCTCCTGATGATCCTCTTCTCGATCGTCGCCTCGATCGTGCTGACCGTACTGCTCAACCTGGTCCTCTGACCGCCGTTCAACGGTGCAGGCCGAGGGCGGACAGTACCTCGCGGGTGGCCTCCCGGACCGGATCCAGGACGCTACGCCGCAGCCAGCGGGCCATCGGTGTGACGGTGGCCCGCCAGACGGCGCGTACCGCTCGGCCCACCGGCACCACCGCGTGCCACCACACCCAGCGGCCCGCCAGCCAGAATGGACGCAGGGTGAGCGCCCAGCACCACCACAGGATCCGACCGGCCACCCGCCAGGCCCAGGACAACGCGGCGCCCGTGTGGTCCGCCAGGGCGACGAGCCACCGGCCCAACTGCCGAACTGCCGGGGTGAGCACCCGGACCAGCCAGGTCAACGGCACCCACACCAGGTAGTACAACGGAACCAGGACCAGAGTCCGGAACAGCCACGCCAGCCCGCGCCCGCACCAGCGCAGCGGCGGCCACAGGACGTTGTGCCACAGCCAGACCAGACCGTCCCAGAGCCAGGTCAGCGGCAGCCAGACCAACGTCCGCCACAACCACAGCGCGGCGCGGGCCAGCCAGAGCAACGGAATCCAGACCAGGTGCCGCAGCAGCCACCCGAGTGGACGCAGCAGCCAACGGTCCGCGAACCGCGCCGTCGGGGCGAGCACCCAGCGGTACAGCCCCCGACCGACGGCCGCCAACACCTCCCAGGCCAGCCGCAGTGGCAGCACCACCACCAGCGCCACGCCCCGCGCGAATAACCCCACCGCCGCCGACGTACCGCCGCTGTGCCCACTCCGCCCAGCCGGCGACGAGGAATCGATCACAGCCCGGCACGCTAACCCCTTCCCACAACTCACCCACGCCCCGGCGGCCCACCCGCACCCGCCGGCAGAGTTGATCAAGAAGTTTGGGGGGGGCCCCCCCGGGGGCGGGGCCCACAAAGTTTTTAAAGGGCGGGCCGGGGGGGGGGGGGGCGGGGGGGC